>CAVJCT010000074.1:0-5800 GCA_963648205.1 Flexilinea sp. | reverse complement strand
GCGGTGTGTAGGGGACTCGAACCCCTGACCCCGTGCGTGACAGGCACGTATTCTAACCAGCTGAACTAACACACCTTGTTATCTCTTAGGCTATCTTTTCAGACTTACCTTTTAAGTCATTCACTCATTTCAATCTTTCAGTGCAACTCTCTTCCGAATTGCGTTGCAAAGGTAGTGCTTTATTTGGAATCTGCAAACATCACAGCCATTTTTTTTGACGTTTTTTGCTCTTTTTTATGATATAGCAAGAGGGTGCATTGAAATATCATACATAAACTATTTATAATCAACATTTTAGAATGACACATCAAATGAGAATCACCAAGGGCTTTATTCCTTCAGACGATAGAATTTTCATATTTCACCTTAGAATCATAGTAATTAGGACGATAAAAATCTCACGAAATGGATTTCGAGAAGGAGAATCAACGCAAAATTCGTTTTGTAGAAGTATTTCGTTTTGGTAAATTTGCTTTCATACACTAAAAAAGTCATTATGATGAAAAACATTATACTCCGCACGTTGGCAGTTGCCACACTCTTCTTCTGTTCACTGACAATGTTCGCGCAGAAAGAGCAGACGAAATACCAGACCGACCAATATTATGGTAGAGAATACCGATTGGATGGCGACACGTTGCGCTACCGCATCCTCTACCCTGCCGGCTATGACGCTGGCATTGAGTTTCCGCTCTTCATCTTCTTGCACGGTGAGGACGAGCGTGGTTGGGACAATCTGTTACAACTGAAATATGCAGGAAAGATTTACAAGGAACAGACCATACGCGACTACTACCCTGCCGTGGTGCTGATCCCGCAATGTGCGTATGAGGATGCGTGGGCAAACTACAACGTCTTGGATGATGGGGAAATCGAGATTCCCGACAATCCTGAAGAGACGCACGCTTGCCAAATGCTCACCAAACTGATTGAACTTTATATGAAGAAACCCTACGTCGACTCGAAGCGCATCTACATCGTGGGAATGTCGATGGGGGCTTTCGGTGCGCTCGATATGGTGGCACGTCATTCGGAACTCTTCACGGCTGCCGTTTCTATCGGTGGAGCGATATTCCCCGACCGACTAAAGAAAGTGAAGAAACTGCCCGTCCGTTTCTTTCACGGAGCCAACGACAAAATCGTGCCTATCTCGGTGGTGCGCGACGACTACTATCAGTTGAAGAGCAACGGTTGCGATGCCGACCTTATGGAGTACAAAGACACGGAACACGATGCGTGGACTATCGCCCTTGCCGCGTCCGACTTTATGGAGTGGATTTTCGACAAGAAGAAGAAATAAAATTATGCTCCGGAAACATTATGTTTGCGAAGCATAATTTATGTACAGAACATTATAATCATCTGAAACACAATACGATAGCATAGATTTTTAATAAAAGTCAAGGCTAACATTGGGCAAATTCTGCTAAAAATCAGGGCTAAAACCTGAAATTTCATTGCTTATTATGTTTTCAAAACATTATTTTTGCAAAACATAATTCTTGCACTTATGAGATTTGTAGACAGAACAGACGAGCAGCAACGGCTTCATAGAGCCATGCATAGCGATACTCCCTCATCGCTTATTGTCGTGTATGGGCGGAGGCGACTTGGCAAATCCACGCTTATCAAGAGAGTTCTTCAAGAAGAAGATGTCTATTATATGGCGGATGGGTCAGAGGCAAGTCAGCAGAGAAGACTTCTATCAAAGGCATTGAGCGTCCAATTTGAAGGATTTGACAAAGTAGAGTATCCCGATTGGGAGTCACTCTTTCTCCAATTGAATTACCGCACAGACAAACATTTTTGCCTGTGTATCGACGAGTTTCCTTTCCTCGTGAAAGTGGACAATACTCTACCTGCTGTCTTACAGAAACTCATTGATACACAAACTCTTAAATACACAATTCTTCTCTGTGGTTCGTCGCAACAGATGATGCAAGGATTGGTATTGGATGCTGCAGAGCCACTCTATGGCAGGGCTGACACCATCATCCAACTCACCCCTATCAAAGTGAAATATATGCAGGAAATTCTGCAAACAGATGCCGTCGCCACCATCGAAGAGTATGCAGTCTGGGGAGGTGTGCCTCGCTATTGGGAACTTCGTGAACGTGAACGAACGATGTTCGATGCCATTCGTTATCACATACTCGACGTGAATGGCACATTATACGAAGAGCCAGCCCGATTGTTTATGGATGATTTGTCGCAAACGACGCTTTCAGCCACCCTCTTGTCGCTCATAGGGAATGGGGTGAATCGATTGTCGGAAATTGCCGGGAAAATGGCAAAACCAGCCACGGAATTGAGTCGTCCGTTAGGGAAACTGATCAGTTTAGGATTTGTTGAGCGAGAGATTCCGTTCGGCGAGAGCGTACGAAGCACCAAGCGAAGCATCTACCGCATAGCAGACCCTTTCATGAGTTTCTTCTATCAGTTTGTAGTACCCAACCGTTCGTTGATAGCGTTAGGCAGGAGTGAAACGGTTTGTAAAATGATAGAGACATCACTTCCCTCGTTTGTCGGAGCCAGATGGGAGATACTATGCAGGCAAGCCGTAAGTGGCAATTTATTGAACGGCACATTGTGGAATATTGCCAGTCGTTGGTGGGGTTCTGTAGGAAGAGGAAAGAACGTAGAACTCGATGTCGTGGCAGAGTCGCAAGACAGGAAAAAGATATTGATTGGAGAATGCAAGTGGACGGAAGGCGAATATGCAGAGCGGTTGTTCGAGAACCTCCGAGAACGTTCACAGCAATGTCCTTTCATCCAAGGCCGAGAAGTGGTTTATGTTCTGTTTCTGAAACGCCCCGCATTGGATGGCACTACGCAGAATGTCTTTCTCCCAGAGAATGTTGTCGAGGATAGATTTCCGTGATAGGACTATTCCTCTCTCACCAACCACTTTTCAATCTTAAATTCAAAAATATAGATGAACTTGTCTGTTTCGATAACGCAGTCTACTCGCCCTTGAGATTGACATTTTTCCGTAAAAACGAGATAAGTAGAAATGAGACGGAAAATCAAGTAAAACGTATAGTGGAAATGTTTTTCCGTGGCTTTTGCGTTCCGCATAGTGTATGGGATGGAAGAAAGGAAGGCAGTGAGTTCGGCTCTGAACTTATCCAAATCAGCACGGCGCAAGCACTTATTGAGGGTAGTTACTGTGATGTCTGTACCTATTGCATTCTTGAAGTATTCGCTAAACCTTCCTGTACCGAAACTAATTAGGAGTACTGGATACTGTTTCCACTCTGTCTCCAATTTCTCAATTGATAGCCCTTTGAAAAGTTCTTTTTTCCCCAGAAAATAACATTCTAAAGTGGAGATAAGAAGACTTTTTCCAAACCGGCGTGGACGACTCAAGAAATAAACATTTCCCTCATGAACGAGAGAATATATTAAATCCGTCTTATCAACGTAGACATAACCACCGTTGATGATATTTTGAAATGTTTGTATGCCGACTGGGTACTTCATATCGTTTCTATTTTTGTTTCGTCAAAGATACAAAAAAAAGAAGCGTGCTTCCGTAATAGTAGCACACTTCTCTATATGGTAGTCATAACTGCTATTCGAGCCGCCTTTATCAACAGACGATTTTATCACTTTCATATTAAGACCATTAGGCATAGTGAAACCTTCAGGCAACAAGAAACAACAGAAAACAGAGTCCACATCCGATGTTTTGACATAACCTATAGTCCATTGGGTGTTGTTGATGAGATATTTCCACTCGTCTATCGTCAACGTTCTTTGTTAACATTTATACCTGTATTATGGCTTTTCTATTAGACAAGTGCATTTTCGTTCCTCTGAACGAGGAGATTTTAGCAAAGAGTCGCTCTTTCACATGTGGCAATGAAGATTTGGATGAATTCTTTCAGTACGACGCTTTGCTATATAGGCAGCAGTTGCTTGCCAAGAGTTATTGTTTTCTGTTGGATGACCAGGCAGAAGTTTCTACGATTGTCTGTGCATTCACGCTATCCAACGATAGTCTGAGGACTGATCTACTTCCCAATAGTAGAGAGAAAAAAGTGAGAAGGAACATTCCCCACGCCAAACAGATGAAACGCTATCCGGGAGTATTGATCGGGAGATTGGGCATTAACAAAGAGTTCGCTCATCGTGGCATCGGGAGCGAACTACTTGGGTTCATAAAATCGTGGTTTGTTGAAGAAACGAATAAAACGGGTTGCCGTTTTCTCATTGTAGAAGCTTTCAACGATGATATTCCGTTAGCATATTATAAGAAGAATGGATTCTTGCCTCTTTTCTCTTCAGATGAGCAGGAAGCAGAATATACCAATTTGAAGGAAGGAATCAAGCCGAAGACAAGATTGATGTATTTCGATCTAACCTCATTGACAAAATAAAAATTTTGACATGACCAAGATTTATTGAGATTCGCACCTCAATTTTTTATATCTTTGTGCAACTACATTTAAATATCTGATATTATGGCAATAAAGTATAGTTCATTACCTATAAAAGCGATTCCTACACTAACCGGTGAGGTGGCGAGACGTTTTGAAGAACAAGCCGAGAAGACTTTGAACGGTCCCAAAATCGACTTTTCTGAACAAATTAAGATTTGCCAAGCAATTCTTAAAAAAGCAGGAATGCGATAGTATTATAAAGCGTGTACACGAAGGCACACGCTTTGCTTGTTTTGCTTTGTTTTGCTTTGTTTTTGTTTACATAAATTCCTGTTTTATGGCTTTTCTATTAGACAAGTGCATTTTCGTTCCTCTGAACGAAGAGATTTTAGCAAAGAGTCACTCTTTCACATGTGGCAATGAAGATTTGGATGAATTCTTTCAGTACGACGCTTTGCTATATAGGCAGCAGTTGCTTGCCAAGAGTTATTGTTTTCTGTTGGATGACCAGGCAGAAGTTTCTACGATTGTCTGTGCATTCACGCTATCCAACGATAGTCTGAGGACTGATTTGCTTCCCAACAGTAGGGAGAAAAAAGTGAGGAAAGAGATTCCTCGAGCCAAACAAATGTATCGCTATCCTGGAGTGTTAATCGGCAGATTGGCCATTAACAGCGAGTTTGCGCATCAAGGCATCGGAAGTGAACTGTTGGAATTCATAAAATCATGGTTTGTCGAAGAGGCAAACAAAACTGGTTGTCGTTTCATTACCATAGACGCTTATAATGATGAAATTCCGTTAGCGTTTTATCAAAAAAACGGTTTCGAATTTCTATTCTCTAACGACGAGCAAGAAGCGGAATATATTCGGGTCACTAAAGGTATTATAGTTGACAAGTTGAAGACAAAACAGATGTACTTCGACCTACTTGCCCTGGTGAAAAAGGCAGATTAATTTGTATTGTTGTTAATTTTCTTTGTCCACAACAATACATTTCTTACCTTTGCCAAAATAAAACAACTTAAATATCAAACAATTATGGCAGTAAAGTACAGATCATTACCCATTAGATTCTCACCTACACTAACTGGAGAGGATGCGAGACGTTTTGTTGAACGAGCAGAAAAGACAGAGAACGGTCCGAGAATCGACTTTTCTGAACAAATTAAGATTTGCCAAGCAATTCTTAAAAAAGCAGGAATGCGATAGTATTATAAAGCGTGTACACGAAGGCACACGCTTTGCTTGTTTTGCTTTGTTTTGCTTTGTTTTTGTTTACATAAATTCCTGTTTTATGGCTTTTCTATTAGACAAGTGCATTTTCGTTCCTCTGAACGAAGAGATTTTAGCAAAGAGTCACTCTTTCACATGTGGCAATGAAGATTTGGATGAATTCTTTCAGTACGACGCTTTG
>CAVJCT010000073.1:0-50752 GCA_963648205.1 Flexilinea sp. | reverse complement strand
CAGAAGTATTTCCGTTGCTTTTCTGTGTGTAACCGATACATCATCTGACTTTGTTATGGGTCAACCAAAATCAGATAAAGACATACATTCCTGTGCAAAATGCGAATACCCAAACGATTGATAGCATTACTAAAAGAGATATCATGGTGTTAAATTTTTAAGGTTAAAAACTACTTTTATAAGACCTCTGCTGTCTTATTCGTTGCAATATTAACACCTCTTTCGCTGAATCTCGGGTGCTATTTTTTAAAATTGTTGGGAAAAATATCGTTTGTAATGCGTATTGTGCTATCATACAAAATGGATGCAATTTTCAAATTTTCGTTTTTTTTCAATCACTTTCTTTTGGTGAAAAGAAAAGCCGCAGATTCAGGTGCATCTGCGGCTAAAAATATTAATGGATTGTGGATGTCTTAGTCTTGGAAGAGGGCGGTGCTTAAATAACGCTCGCCTGTGTCTGGCAATACAACCACGATGTTTTTGCCCTTGTTCTCAGGCCGTTTTGCCAACTGAATGGCTGCCCAAGTGGCTGCTCCACTGGAGATTCCGACCAAAACGCCCTCTTTCTTGCCAATCAACTTGCCAGTGGCAAACGCCTCCTCGTTGGGAACAGTGATGATCTCGTCGTAGATCTTTGTGTCAAGCACGTCTGGCACGAATCCTGCACCGATGCCTTGAATCTTGTGCGAGCCTGCAACACCCGTTGAGAGTACGGCCGAAGTGGCTGGCTCGACGGCAACGACCTTCACATTCTTATTTTTGCTCTTCAAGAATTGTCCAACGCCTGTTATGGTTCCTCCTGTTCCAACTCCGGCTACGAGAATGTCGACCTTTCCATCGGTGTCTTCCCAAATCTCCGGACCCGTCGTTTCGAAGTGGATTTTAGGGTTGGCTGGGTTGACAAACTGACCGGGAATGAAACTGTTCGGAATCTGCTCGGACAATTCCTGCGCTTTCGCAATCGCTCCCTTCATACCTTTCGCTCCTTCCGAAAGCACCAACTCCGCTCCATACGCCTTCATCAACTGGCGACGCTCAACACTCATCGTGTCGGGCATTACGATGATGGCACGATAGCCTCGGGCTGCGGCAACACTTGCCAATCCGATTCCTGTGTTCCCTGAAGTCGGTTCGATAATCACCGAACCAGCCTTTAGTTTACCCGACTTCTCCGCATCATTGATGAGGGAGAGTGCCACACGGTCTTTCACGCTTCCCGCAGGATTGAAATATTCCAATTTGGCAAGTATCTTTGCCTCCAAACTATTCTCTTTCTCAATGTGAACCAACTCCAACAAGGGCGTTCTGCCGATCAACTGATCTGCTGATGTATAAATCTTTCCCATTACACTAACTTATTAAAAAGATTCTACAATATTGGTTTATTTATATCTTATAAATTGCTTTACTGATTGATTTTTATTTATCAAAAAGTTTGCTGAAAAATCCTTTCTCTTCGCCTTTGCTATCGTCTTAGTTGCCTTTTTTGATAGCGTCGAAACCGTGTTGCAAGTCGGCGATGATGTCGTCGATATGCTCTGTTCCGATAGAGAGACGGACTGTTGTTGGACGGATTCCTGCCTCGAGCAACTCTGCCTCATTCAACTGCGAGTGGGTGGTGCTGGCTGGGTGAATCACGAGCGACTTCACATCGGCAACGTTTGCCAAAAGGGAGAAGAGTTCGAGACTCTCGGTGAACTTTCTGGCATCGTCTTCCGTACCCTTGATGTCGAAGGTGAAGATGGATCCTGCGCCTTTCTTGAAGTACTTGTCGTACAACTCTTTTTGCTTTCCTGTTGCCAATGAAGGGTGGTTCACACGCTCCACTTGTGGGTGGTTTTTCAAGAAATCGACCACTTTCAAAGCGTTTTCAACGTGGCGTTCAACACGGAGCGAAAGGGTCTCCAAACCTTGCAAAAGCAAGAATGCGTTGAAGGGTGAAATGGTCGCTCCTTGGTCTCTCAAGAGGTGCGCACGAATCTTCGTAACGTATGCTGCTGCGCCCACCGCCTTCGAGAAAACGACTCCGTGGTAGGATGGATTGGGCTTGGTCAAACCTGGAAATTTATCGTTCTGCTCCCAATCGAATTTTCCAGAATCGATGATGATACCGCCCATTACTGTTCCGTGTCCGCCGACGAACTTCGTAAGTGAGTGAACCACCACATCAGCACCATATTCGATTGGGCGAAGAAGGTATGGAGTGGCAAATGTGCTATCGACGATGAATGGGATGCCGTGCTTGTGAGCGATGTTGGCGATTTCTTGCAAATCGATCAAGTCTGAGTTTGGGTTGCCCAACGTCTCGGCGTAAACCAATTTCGTGTTAGGTTGAATGGCGTTTTCAACGTTCTGAGGGTCTGTTGCATCTACGAAAGTGGTGGTCAATCCCTGTTCGGTCAAGGTATGCTCGAAGAGGTTTCGAGTTCCACCGTAGAGGTTGGCTGCTGATACGATGTGGTCACCTGCTGTTGCGATATTTTGAACTGCGTAGGTGATGGCTGCTGCGCCAGTGGCTGTCGTAAGGGCTGCTACACCGCCTTCCAAAGCTGCAAGTCTTTTTTCAAGAACGTCAGCCGTTGGGTTCATCAAACGGTTATAGATGTTTCCTGGAACTGATAACCCGAAACGGCCTGCTGCGGTAGCCGAATCTTTAAATACATACGATGTCGTCGCGTAGATAGGAACTGCTCTTGCGTCGGTTGCGCTATCTGGTGTCTCTTGTCCAACGTGGAGTTGTAAAGTCTCAAATCTGTAGTTTTTCTGTGACATAATCTGGGTCCTTTCTTTTTTATTTTGTTCGACTTCCTGTTAATTTTTTCTCTGTTTGATGTCTTTCTTTTTGTTTGACATTGCAAATGTAGAACTTATTTCCATACTAACCTACTAAGTCAGTAGGTTATTTTTAATGGAATACGAAAATAATTTCTAACTAATTGATTATCAGTTAGAAAAAAATATCTCTAAAAATGAGATTTGGGATTAATCAAGAAATAAATTACCTTAGAAGGTGTGAATTTTTACTATAAATAGGTACTAATCGAAATTTTTGAAGCGTATGAAAAGATGGATTTTGACGAATTTATTATTGATGTTGATGGTGTTGCAGGCTTTGTCCGTACCTGTCTTGATTGATAATGTCTATTATAATTTGAATGAGACGGCAAAAACGGCATCGGTAACGTGCCGATATAAGAATGGTGACCCTACGTCGGATTGGATGTATTTCACGTCCGATTCTCTTTATGTGGACGATGTCGTGATTCCTTCCGAAGTGGTTTGGAATGGGGTAACCTACACGGTGAACGAGATTGGCACGAACGCTTTTGCGGGTAGCAAACTGATGACAAGTCTCTCGTTGCCTGCTTCCGTCACAACGTTTGGCACTGGCACTTTCTCGCTTTGCACTGCGCTGTCTTATATTTCTGTAGATGCGGAAAATCCTGTATATCAGTCGGATAACGGCATTATGTACACGAAGAGTCCGTTGTCGATTTTCTTTGTTCCTCGTGCATTGAGTGGCATCGTAACGTTGTTGGATGGTCTGACGGAAGTCTCCAGTTCTGCCTTCCAAGGTTGCTCATTGATTGAAAGTGTAACGATCCCGAACAGTGTGACGAAAATCTGCGACGGTGCATTC
Organism: Flexilinea sp.; assembly: GCA_963648205.1. Lineage (GTDB taxonomy): Bacteria > Bacteroidota > Bacteroidia > Bacteroidales > Paludibacteraceae > UBA1181. Next base: position 47,112 of record CAVJCT010000073.1, on the reverse strand, counting down.
GACAAGTGTACTTCGTTGACGGAGGTGGTTGTGGGTACAGGCTTGGAGTCGATCGAGCGAAACTCTTTCTCGAATTGCACTCAATTGCAAATTGCAGATTTCTCTGATACGAAGTTGAAATCCATCGGTCATTCTGCTTTCGATGGTTGCTCCTCATTGATGTATGTCTTATTGGGCAATTATTTGGAGACTATCGGCAATTATGCTTTCTATGGCAATGGTTTGGTGGGCATTCTCTTGCCGTCCACTTTGAAGAGTATCGGAACGAAGGCTTTCTACGGTTGTGTGTCTCTTTCAACAGTCATCAACTACAGCGATTTGGATGTGCAGGCTGGTTCTGAAGACAATGGCTATGTGGCTTACTACGCTACGGATGTCTCTGATAATGAGATTGTTGAGGCTTCTGAAAAACCATTCGTGGTGTATGATAAGGAGGGTATTACGCTCTATAACGTGAAAAACCGCCACATTCAGGTGGTTGACCTTCATGGGCGGTTCCTCTATAACCAAATCTGCAACGATGAGTCGTTGAGGCTGAATAATTGCGGATGGAATGTCAGAGTGAGAATTGCAAAGTGAAAACTCAAAGTGAAATTTCACTCTTTATTAATGTCAATTTTGTGAAAGGGGTGCTTCATTTTCAATCGCCTCTTTCTTCTTTTTATTGTTCTCTTTGATGACCAACATGGTGATGGTCATAGCCACAAAGGTGATCGCCTCCGAGATAGGCACTGCCAACCAAAGTCCGAGTTCTCCCATCACTTTAGGCACGATGATGAAGACAGGCACCAAGATGACGGCTCCTCTTAGCAACATAAACGCAGTAGCGAATTTTGATTTCTCAATGCTCTGATAGTAGCCAATCAACACCAAGTTGAGAGTGAAGAAGATGAAACTGAGCGAGAAATAACTCAATCCGGTTGTGGCGAGTTCGTAAGGAACAGTACCTGTTTTCAAGAAGAGAGCCACGACAGGCGAGTTGAAGAAGATTCCCCAGACGGTCAACGCTAAACCGCAGACTACAGCGTAGACGAGCGAGAGTTTGAAGGTCGAACGTATGCGCTGCCAGTTGCTTTGTCCGTAGTTGTAACTGATGATAGGCAACTGCGCCTGTGCAATGGCACTTCCAAACATAAACACCAAAGGGAAAAGGTAACAGCAAACGCTGAATGCAGCCACTCCGTCTTCGTGTAACATGCTCATAAACATATTGTTACCGACGATGAGCATGAACAAAATTGCCACTTCACCAATCGCTGTCGGAAATCCTAATTTTGCCATGTATCCGATGTTTCGGAAGGTGAGCGTCAGAGAGGTTGGTGTCAGTTTTATCTTCCTGAATTTCAATTTCTTAGAATAGAAAATCATGTAGATGAAGACCATGAGCGACTCAACTCCCAACGAGATGCTTGTTGCAAAGGCAGCTCCCATCAATCCCCATTGCAGTGGGAAGACGAACACACAGTCTAATACGGAGTTGAGGAATGCTCCGACGATGCTCAACACCATCGCAAAGTTGGGCGATCCGTCCAATCTCACCACGAAGATTCCAACGAAGACGAAGAGGTCGAATATCGGCACCATACATGCCCACCGCATATACTCGACGATGAGCGGGGAGAGCAATTCTGACCCTCCAAAGAGGTAACCTAATTCTTCAGCGAAAACGAGAATCGCTATCGTGATGGGTATCAAAATCAAAAGAGGTACGAAGAAAGCCTGCGTTACGTTGATGTTGGCTGCCTTCTCGTTATTCTGCGAGAGGTGCACGGCTGCGACAATCGAAACACCTGTGGCAAAGAGTAAGCCTATCGCACTGGCTATCAAGTAGATAGGTGCGGCTACGTTGACGGCTGCAAGTGCGTTACTTCCCACTCCTTGTCCTACTACAACACCGTCGATGATGTTGAACGCACTTGTGAACACTAATCCTAAAAGAGTGGGTACGAACAACTTAACAAAAAGTTTCTTGACATCGGTCTTTCCAAAGTCAATGCTGTCTCTGTCTAAATTTTTCATATCAATTCTTCCTTTTTAGTATTTGAAAAATAACAATTTACGCTTGACACAAAATTTTGTGCAAAGGTATCATTTTTTTATGCTGATAAACACTTTTATTCAAAATGTTTTTGACACAATATTTGTATCTGGGTGAAATGTGGATTTCCTATCTTTCAATCCAGCAATGATGCTTGTCCATAAACTTGTCGGCATCGGTTGCGTAGGTCGTTTCACCCTCTTTGTCGCACATTGTTACGTTGGTGTTTTGTGTTACTTCTCTATATTCCACCCATTCCACGGGTACGGAGTGCATTCTTCCGTCGCCGCCCCATACGCTCTCATAATAGGTATGGTTCGTGCCTGAAAATCCGTGTGAGGTTACCTGCACTTGCGCCTTCCCGTTGTCTAAATCTTTTACAAGTCGGGTTTTCAAAATATGGTCGGTTACGCAGTTGATATGGTCGAACACCTTGCCTAATCGGTTGGAAAGCATCTCCCATTCCCACTGGTTCGATTGCCGTTTTTGACTGCTGTAAATGGTCTTTCTGGTTCGATATTGCTGATAGAGCGGAATGCAGAGTAGGGGTGCCATTGCAAAGTAGATGGCACGGAAATACTCCAAATTCCACGTCAGGAAATTGGCTTTGCACTGGTCGTAGTCGTAGTTGCAAAAAGTACTCGCACTTATTTCGAGGGGCGTGTCTTGCAAGTGTTTTGGGTAGATGAAATTGAGTTTCTTCCGTTTGCGAAATGCAAAATCGCCCCCGAATCCGTCAATCTTGTTTTTCAACAACTCTAACATCTGCACCTGCGCTAAGGGTGTGAACAACAATCGAAACTCCACCTCGTTGTCTCGATTCTTGGTCTCAAAGTAGACTTCAAACTTCTCGTTGTTCATCATTGTATAGTCCGAGTCGTCGGTGAGGTCTTGCGAAAACTCCTTCAACTCTTTGACTTTCGAGTTGTACTTCATTTTCGCCCAGATTCCATCACTCGTGGCTAAATCGGATGCTTCACGGTCGAACGAAAGGTTGGGTGCTGCCTCGTTTCCATAGATGACGTAGGTCTTGCTGTTGAAGTAGGGGTAGGGTGCGGTGTGGGTTGCCGTGAGGGTCTGCGATCGTGTTACGGCATGACTGTGACCTTGGCTATCTTTCACATACTCAGTCCAATAGATTGTTTTATGTCCTTCGTAGGTCTTGTTTCCCCAATGGAAAATCTTCTTTCTGACGAACGCAAACGGGTTGCCGTTGATCTGCCCACTCTGCGCACAGACGACTGATGAATAACTGTCGCTATTGTCAACATAGCCGAAATCGTCTCGCAGTTCCGTCAGTCTGTCGCGCGTGCAGTAAGGGTCGAACTCCAACTTCGGCACGGTCTTTTCAATCAGTTTCAAAGGAATATCGTCGCCAAACAACTGGTTCAGACACTGCATCTGCTGATAGGCTACATCCTTTTTCTCTTTGATCTCGGCGTCCAATTTCTGTATTATCTTCTCCATTTCCTGAATGTTCTTCGTCAATGGTCCAAAGGCTAAATAGAGAAAAATGAAGGAGACCAACAAAATGCCGGCGTTTATCAGATTGAAATCTGCATCGCCAATCGAGAACAAAACTTGCTGACCGAAATCGTCTAACTTATGAATGTTAAAGGCAAAATAGAACCCCAATGCTAATCCACCGAAACCTAAAACCCACAAAATGAAACGCCATACTGCCAAAGTGTTTTGCTTGCTACTTTGCGTGTTTCGCTTGAGGTTCAGCACATTAATGGCTTGGCAGAGTTTCTGGTTGGCAGCTTTGTTCACGCCCGACCGTTGTGTCAGTTCGTCGAACAAAGTCTCTGCGTTTTTCCTAAACTCCTCCTTGTAAGTATGGTAATTTTCTGATGGATTGTAGATGGTTTCCATTTCGCGCTATTCTTCAGTTAAACATACAACGAACAGACTGTGCAAAAAGGTCTGCACAGTCTACAAGATAAGTCAACTATCTGTTGATTAGAAGAATACTTCACGGGCGCGTGCCTTTGTGGCAGCTGATGCCGTGAATGGAATACGGGTGGTGTAGCCAGAGCGTGCTGCAACGATCTGTTTTGTTGGCCAATCGAAGATATCACGGTTCCACTGAGCCACGGTGTCGTTGTAGAGCGAACGTGCGGCTGTAATCTCACGTTGGAGATAGTCGTTTTGTTGCATAGCGTCGGCGATGGCTTGGTGTGCCTTCAACTCTGGGTATGCCTCCACCTGAGGAAACAATCTTCCGAACCCGCCATCGATGCTCTGAGATACGGCGTTACGGTCTTCCTCCGATAGGCGACCACCGCTACGAAGGGCTGCAACACTCTTCATCACGTCCTTGTCCAACTCAATAGCCTCGCGAAGTAGCGGAGCAACGTTTTGCAAAATCTGCACTCTCTGTTCCAAAAGATTGTCTATGTTGGATGCGTCTGCTTGAATCTTCTGTTGCAACTGCTGCAAATAGTTCTTTGCCTTCACTTTTTTGTACTGGAAAATCAATCCGGGGATGATTCCGCACACCCAAAGTGCAACCTCGAAAATCGTTGAACCAATCCCGATCTCCACTGGAATACGCTTCTCAATCACATTGATGTCTCGCCCTTCATTGTTTACTGGGCCACTCATTTCATCTAACTCGTTTGCCATAGTTTATCCGTTTAAAAATTATGCTTAAATTTAGTGATTTCTGGGAAAGAAAGCAAATTCACACTGATTTTTGAATCGTAGACCTAATATTTTATGGTCGACCCTTGCAACAACCAATCCATCGCATCGTAAATCTCAATTTTCTTGCCTTGTTCTTCTATGGTCCGACTGTGAGTGAAGGCTATCAAGGTGAGTTTGTCGCAGTTCAATTCTGTTGAGGCTTTGATCAGCGAACTGACTTCCCGATTATAAGTCTTTTCGGTACTGATATCGTATGCTACTTGTATCAACTCTACCGCTTTGTCTTGATTGCAAACCACAAAGTCAATCTCTTTTGCCCTTGCATTCGCCTTATAATAGTAAATGTTCAAGAAATTGTTTGAACCTCGTCGTAGCAGTTCTATGTAAACAACATTCTCCAACCTCCAACCTATGTTTTCTGCGGCGAAGGCATTGTCTCGGTTGTTTTGTAACCCTGGATCTACAATGTAGGCTTTGGTGTTTCTTATTCTTTCTTTGCTTTTAAATGAATATTTATAAAGCATCTGAATGAGAAAGGCTTGTTGCAGATAGTCTACATATTTTTTGATTGTAGGAACGGTTATGTTTTTCTGCAAAAACAAAGATAGTTTATAATCGTCTGAATATCAAATAAATCTGAGTTCTTATTTTCTTAAAATGCAATTTTTGCACCTCCGAATTTTCTTAAAATGCAGATTTTTGTGCTTTCTATTTTCTTAAAATGCAATTTTTCGGTCTTCTTATTTTCTTAAAGTGCAGTTTTCTCCCTCTTGAATTTTCTTAAAATGTAAGTTTTGAAGGATATTTATTCAGCCTCCGAAAATAGAATTTTGCTTTTGCAGACTACCTTGTCTTGCTCATTCTTCAGAATGATGACGAACTCGGTTTCTGAAATTTCAGTCTTGTGTATTTTGATTGTCTCGCCAAAGAAACATTCGTCTATGTACTCAATTTCAAATCGGCAAATGCTGCTGTTTCTGAGTTTTTGCAGGGTGAAAACATCCATGATGTGTTCCACATATTTCGCGCTGTTCAAATGCTGGTTGATGTCTATGTCACTGTATTTTACGGTGAAGATGCTCTCTTCGTACTCGTCTGGAATGGCAATTTTACCAGCCTTTTCTATTGGACATTCAATGTCTGTCAAGTAGGGTTCTATGCCTGAACCGACAAGATTCAACGGTTTTCTTGTCGTCGTGTCAATCATCGCCCAAATCGTGCGTGCATAGCCGACAACACAGCCGTCTTCTTTCTTGATGGAAAAATTACGTAGGGTGAAAGTCCTCATCAGACTCTCAACCCACGTTTCAAATATTATCTTATCATCTGTTTTTGGAAATTCTTTCAACTCCAACGCCAAACGTGAAAGTACCCATGTGTGACCTTCTTCGTTCAGTCGCGAGATGCCAAATCCTCTTCGGTTGGCATGCGTGCCTGCAACGTTTAAAAGGTTGTTGACAATCAAAGGCAATGTCATTCTGCCTCTGAAATCCACTTCGAAGGGTTGCACGGTGAGTGGGAGTCTTTCGACAATTTCCATGATAAATGTTTCTTATTTGTTTTTGTTTTTAGCTTCCAACTTTGCCAACATATCTGAAAGTCGCTCAATCTTCGATTTGTTGATGGCGATTCTTCCAGAACGGATGAACTGAAGGACTGTCAATTTTGAACTCAACTCGGTGAACAAGCCTTGGGTCTCGTCGTAGTGTCCAGTCTTCTCCAATACGATGCAGTTCTCCGTCATTTCGAGGATTCGTATATTGTATTTGCGAATCAACTCCTCGACTGAGCCTAACTTCAAAAACTGGTCGGTCGCTACTTTGTAGAGTGCAATCTCCTGATATACAAGGTCTTCATCTGTGTTGTAGAACGCCTTGATGATGTCTACTCGCTTGTCAATCTGCTTGACAACCTTCTCGATTGTGTCATCGTCAGAGAAAGTGGTTACCGTGAATTTGTGGATTCCACTCAATGCGGATGGCGACACAGAAAGCGTCTCGATATTCAGTCCTCTTCTCGTGAAAACATTACTGATCTGATTCAACAATCCGACATGATTCTCTGAGAAGATGGTTACCGTGAATAATTTTTTATCTTGTTGATCCATAGCTTCTTCCGTTATTCTGTTGGTGTTAAAATGGTGGTAACGGTTGCTCCTGCTGGGGTCATTGGGTAAACCAATCCGTTCTCCTCAACATTCGCAACAAGCAAATAAGCGTTGTCGTCTTTCACCATGTCTTCTATCGCAGCGTCCAACTCTTCTCTCGTTGATACTGAGCGACTTGCAATATTGTATGCTTCGGCAATCTTGCAGAAGTCTGGGTTCACCAATGGGGTAGACGAGTATCTCTCGTGATAGAACAACTGTTGCCACTGACGTACCATTCCTAAGTAGTTGTTATTCAAGAGGATAATCTTCACGCCGATGTTGCTTTGCATAATCGTACCCAACTCTTGGATGGTCATCTGCAAACCGCCGTCTCCTACGAAAAGGCATACTGTACGATGTGGAACGCCAACTTTCGCACCGATGGCTGCTGGCAATCCGTATCCTTCTGTTCCTAATCCTCCTGAGGTTACAATACTACGAGTACGTTTGTATTGGAAATAACGGGCAGCCTCCATCTGGTTCTGTCCTACGTCGGTTACCAACACTGCGTCTTGCTTCGTGGCGTTCGACACCTTGCGGACAACCTCTCCCATTGTGAGCGGTCCTTCTTTCGGATTGATTGCATGGTCGATGACGCTCTTCTGCTCGCGCTCTTCGTGTTCCTTGAAGGATTCAATCCACTCTGTATGACGAGTTTCAGCTACTTTCTGAATGAGCATTGGCAATGTCTTCTTGACATCTCCCAACACTTTGACGGTAGCCTTCACATTCTTGTCCACCTCGGCTGGATCGATATCCAAGTGGATGACTTTCGCTTGCTTAGCGTAGGTGTTGAGGTCACCCGTAACACGGTCGTCGAAACGCATACCAATGGCGATCAATACGTCGCACTCGTTGGTTTTGATGTTCGGACCGATGTTTCCGTGCATTCCCAAGAATCCCTTGTTCAAAGGGAAATTGGTTGGCATGGCAGAGAGTCCTAACAGTGTTGAGGCTGCAGGAATGTCTGCTTTCTCCAAGAAATCAATCAATTCCTTCTCGGCACCACCCAAGACAACTCCTTGTCCGACGAGGGCAAGCGGTTTCTTCGCCTTGTTGATGAGGTCTGCTGCTTCTGCAATCTTATCAGCGTTGATCTCAGGCTCTGGAATATAGCCACGCGAGAATGTGCATTTTTTATAGTTGAAATCAGCCTCCTCGTTTTGAGCGTTTTTCGTGAAGTCCAAAACAACTGGGCCTGGTCTTCCAGACGATGCAATGTAGAAGGCGCGAGCCACAGCCCAAGCCACCTCGTTAGCATTGCGGATTTGATATGACCACTTCGTGATTGGTTGCGTGATACCCACCATATCAATCTCTTGGAAGGCATCCGTACCCAAAGCGGCGGCACCAACCTGACCAGAGATGACAATCAATGGGGTGCTGTCCATCATCGCATCTGCGATACCCGTGATGGCATTCGTTGCACCCGGACCAGAGGTTACAAGGCTCACACCTACCTTGCCAGATGTGCGAGCATAGCCCTCTGCTGCGTGTACAACGCCCTGCTCATGGCGCATCAGCAGATAATTGAAAACTTTTGTATAGTCGTACAAAGCGTCGAAAACGGGGATGATACTACCTCCCGGATATCCGAAGATAGTATCAACGCCTTCTGCCTTGAGCGACTCCATTAATATATATGAGCCCTTCATATTTTATACCTTATATTAAACCTCTGTCTGCAGAGTGATTAGTCTACGATTCTGATTCCACCCTTGTCGGCTGAAGCAACCATCTTGCCGTATGCACGCAACGCCTTTGAAACGACTCTGTCGCGCACTGGCTGCCATGCGTTCTTGCCTTTGGCTTCCTCTTCCTTGCGACGTGAGGCCAACTCCTCATCGGTGAGTTTCACATTGATCGTTCTGTTTGGAATATCAATCTCGATGATGTCGCCATTGCGAACCAATCCGATGTTTCCTCCTGATGCAGCCTCTGGTGAAATGTGTCCGATAGACAATCCTGATGTTCCTCCAGAGAAACGTCCGTCTGTGATCAAAGCACACTCTTTTCCTAAGTGTCTTGACTTGATATATGAGGTAGGGTAGAGCATCTCCTGCATTCCTGGTCCTCCCTTAGGTCCTTCGTATGTGATGACAACAACATCTCCAGAAACAACGTCGCCACCCAAGATTCCCTTGCAAGCGTCGTCCTGTGATTGGAACACTTTGGCAGGCCCGCTGAATTTCCATATACTCTCGTCAACACCAGCTGTCTTGATGACGCATCCGTCGAGGGCGATGTTTCCTTTCAAAACACCTAAACCACCATCTTTGGTGTAAGCGTGCTGCAAATCACGGATACATCCGTTCTCACGGTCAGTGTCCAACGTGTCGTAGTAGTTCTCTTGTGAACCCAACTTCAAGTTGAACTTGTTGCCTGGCGCACTCTTATATTTCTTGATAGCCTTCTCGGTAACGTTCTTGCTGGTGATGCAGTATTGGTCGATCGCCTCACCCAATGTGAGTCCGTCAACACGTTTTACACTTGTGTCAACCAATCCGCCCTTTGCCAACTCGTTCATGATAGAGATGACACCTCCAGCACGGTTCACATCTTGAATGTGGTATTTCTGAGTGTTGGGAGCAACCTTGCAGATACATGGAGTCTTGCGAGACAACATGTCAATGTCGTCGATAGTAAAGTTAACACCAGCCTCGTGTGCTACTGCCAAAAGGTGAAGCACTGTGTTGGTAGAACCACCCATCGCGATATCCAATGTCATTGCATTGAGGAATGCCTGACGAGTGGCGATGTTAAGCGGCAAAACGCTGTCGTCGCCGTCTCTATAATATTTGTATGCGTTGTCGACGATGGTCTTGGCAGCGTCGATGAACAACTGCTCACGATTCTTGTGCGTAGCCAAGATACTACCGTTTCCAGGCAAACCGAATCCGATAGCCTCATTCAAACAGTTCATTGAGTTGGCTGTGAACATACCTGAGCATGATCCACAGGTTGGACAAGCACAATCCTCCACTTTGCGGATTTGATCGTCAGGAAGAGTATCGTCGGCAGACATAATCATTGCGTCGATAAGGTCTAAGTGACGGTCGCCTAACTGACCAGCCTCCATTGGTCCACCAGAAACGAAAATGGTAGGAATGTTCAAACGCATGGTGGCGAGGAGCATACCTGGAGTGATCTTGTCGCAGTTGCTGATGCAAACCATTGCGTCGGCCTTGTGGGCATTGACCATATATTCCACACTATCAGCGATCAAATCACGAGATGGAAGAGAGTAGAGCATACCATCGTGTCCCATTGCGATACCGTCGTCGATGGCGATGGTGTTGAATTCTGCTGCAAAACATCCTAATTTCTCGATTTCGGCTTTTACCTTCTGTCCGATCTCATGCAAATGGACGTGTCCAGGCACAAATTGAGTGAATGAGTTGACCACCGCGATGATAGGTTTGCCAATCTGTTCTTCCTTCATTCCGTTTGCGCGCCATAAGGCTCTCGCACCTGCCATTCTACGTCCTTGCGTACTGAATGAGCTTCTTAATTCGTGTTTCATATACAGTATAACCTTTATTTTTTGCCAATTTTAAAAATTGCCTAAGTCGCTTTCCTATACCCATAATTAGGGCAAATAAGCAACTTAGCGCAAAGTTAACAAATAAGAAGATAGATTTAAAAATTTTACTATAAATTTGCGAAGAGTGTCGTTTCATTCAGATAAATTCACTCAAAGAAAAATATAAGTACTATGTCTCAGAAGAGTATCATAATCACGGGAGGAGCTGGTTTTATCGGTTCTCATGTTGTAAGGTTGTTTGTTAACAAGTATCCTGAATATAAAATCATCAACTTAGACAAGTTGACCTACGCTGGTAATTTGGCTAATTTGAAGGATATCGAGGATAAGCCTAATTATAAGTTTGTCAAGATGGACATCTGCGATTTCGACGGTGTCTACAAGTTGATGCAAGACGAGAAAGTGACGGGTGTCATTCACCTCGCTGCCGAGAGTCATGTCGATCGTAGTATCAAAGATCCTTTCACTTTCGCAAAGACGAATGTGATGGGAACGCTCTCTCTCTTGCAGGCTGCTAAACTTTATTGGGAGTCTCTTCCAGAGAAATATGAAGGAAAACGTTTCTACCATATTTCTACGGATGAGGTGTACGGCGCTTTGGAGTTGAACTGCCCAGAGGGTAAGAAATCTGAAATCTCTGCCCATGAGGTTTACGGTGACGAGTTCTTCCACGAGTACACAAAGTACAATCCGCATTCTCCTTATTCTGCAAGTAAGGCGAGTAGCGACCATTTCGTCCGTGCTTTCCACGATACATATGGTATGCCGACGATTGTAACGAACTGCTCTAATAATTATGGTCCTTATCAGTTCCCAGAAAAATTGATTCCGCTTTTTATCAATAATATCCGTCATAAACGTCCTTTGCCAGTTTATGGAAAGGGCGAGAACGTGCGCGACTGGCTCTATGTCGTTGACCATGCTCGTGCTATCGATGTGATTTTCCACAAAGGAAAAATTGCAGAGACTTACAATATTGGTGGATTCAACGAGTGGAAGAACATTGATATTATCAAGGTAGTCATCAAAACAGTGGATCGTCTTTTGGGCAGAGAAGAGGGCGAAGATTTGAATCTCATCACTTACGTTACAGACCGTGCTGGACACGATTTGCGCTATGCCATCGATTCTTCAAAGTTGAAGAAAGAGTTGGGCTGGGAACCAAGTCTTCAGTTCGAGGAAGGCATCGAAAAGACGGTGAAGTGGTACTTAGACAATCAGGCTTGGATGGACAACATCACAAGCGGTGCGTATGAAAAGTACTACGAGGAGATGTACAAAGGACGATGAAATGGCATCGTTTCTTTTGATAGAAAGAGAAGTAGACTGATAGTCTGATACTTATATAAATGGCGAGTGCAAAGGCACTTGCCATTGAGTTTTGTTTGAAAAATGTGTTTTTGAGTTATAAAGAAAAATTTTATGGAAATGAAATGTTTGCATAACTTTGAGGAAAAGAAATCGCATAGTATGTATCTTAATCCCAAAGCAGATATAACATTTAAGAAAGTGTTTGGAGAGCATCCAGACATCGTAAAGAGTTTTTTGAATGCGATGTTGCCCTTGGATGATAGAGAAATCGTTGAGATTGAGTATCTTACGCCAGAGTTGACACCTGATGGTCTGGAGCAGAAAGATAGTATTGTTGATGTGCGATGCAAGGACGGAGAGGGTCGTCAGTTTATCGTCGAGATGCAGATGTTTTGGCGGAAGGAGATGTATGAGCGGATGGTTTTCAACATGGCAAAGGTCTACTCCAAACAGTTGGACGCAGGAGGAAGATATCAAGATTTGAAGCCTATTTATGGACTTTGTTTGTTAGATGACATTGCTAATAAGGAGGAAGATTTTTATCATCATCTCCGCATTAGTACGTCGGACAACAGAATCGTGTTGGATGAGTTTCATCTGGTTTTGGTCGAACTCCCCAAATTCAAGCCAAAAACGTATATGGAGAAGAAACTCCGTGTGCTATGGCTTCGTTTCCTGACGGAGATTGGTGAGCGTACAGACGAGATGCCGGAAGAAATGAAAGAAGTCCCTCCTCTGAACAAGGCTATGAGTATCTTGAAAGTATCTGCGTTGAATAAAAAAGAGCAACTTGGATATGATAAGTTTTGGGATGAGGTGAGTTGGCATCGTACTGTAATGTATGGGGTCAGACAAGATGGTGTCGAAGAAGGTCGCAAAATCGGTATTGAGGAAGGTAGACGGGAAGGTAAAGAAGAAGGCATAGAGGAAGGTCGAAAATCCGAGAAATTGGAGATGGCGAGAAAGATGAAAATGGAGAATATGCCGTTGGATGTTATCTTGAAAGTAACCAGGCTGTCTGCGTCTGATGTAGAGAATTTATAAAAAAATCGACATAATCGAATTTCCCTGTAATAAAACCATAATTCCTGCGTTATAACGGAAATAGAGATAAAAAACAGAAGTTTAACGTTAAAAAAGGAATGCTTATGGTAGATGCTTACACGAATGAAACTAAAGAAAATGGTGTAACTGTAGATGAATTGCCAACAATGACAATGGAAAAAGAGTGTGAGCCGTCTGAGGCTGCTCTCTCGTTCATTGAACATTTTGCTCACTCCCTCTACACAGTTGGGGTAGAACAAGGTCTTAAGGGTTTGGTAATCTCATTGAATTAACCTTTGGGTCGTCACATCCAACATTTTCAGAAAAACAAAAGAGGCGGACTATTGAAAGTTCGTCTCTTTTGCTTTTTATCGTGGCTTGTTATAGTTCGATTTCAAATTTGAATTCTTGGATGATATCCTTCAACGCAGGGTTCGACTCCATTTCTTGGTTGAGGTAGTCTCGTGGCGATAGAATCGCGTCGGCGTTGGAGGTTTCAACGATGGAAGTGTTGAGCGTTACCTTTCCATTCTTCAATTCGATGCGTATGAAATTGAGCAGGTCGACCATCTCTTCTTGCATAGCCTTTTCTTGCGCCGCGTTGTCTACTTCTTGCACAAGCACGAATTTGTCTGTGAGGGTCGGCTTGTGGCCTTCCATTGTATTAATGAGGATTTGCCGGCCTGCCTCTATGCCACGTATGTACTTGTTCCACACTGCGATCAGCTCTTCTTGAGTGAATGGGGTGTTTGCAGCGATTTGAGCCAATACAGCCTCTTGCTCTCCAGTCTTCTCTTCTTTCGCTTTCATTCTGTCGGCGATGGAGATGTGACCCTTCACCGAGACAGTTGGACGGATTGGGGTTACTGTTCTTGTAGGTTGAGGAGCATTGTTTGATGCGACGCTTGTTGAGGCAGTTGATGAAGTCGCGGTAGACTGCGACGGTTGCGCAGGTGTACTGGCGATTGTGCCAGGTGCATTTTGTGGCTGTGAGGTTGGTGCGGCTGTTTCTGGAAAGAAATGCTCGAGCGAGAATGGTGTCCCTGCCAGCAATTCTTCTAAGTCGCTATATTTTTTTTTTGTCCGACAATTGGCAAAGTCGGATAAGCGTCAGTTCAACGAGCAACCTTTTGTTTTTACTTATGCCGTAGTTCAAACTGCATTGATTGGTGAGTGCCAACGCTTTTATCAGAAAATCAGCGTCGCACGCTTGGGCTTGCCGTTCATATTGCTTTTTCGTTTCTTCGCCCACTTCAAGTAGGTTGACCGTTTGTGAGTCCTTGCAGACTAACAAATTTCGGAAGTGCGATGCAAGTCCGTTGACAAGGTGTTCTGCCTCGAAACCTTTAGACAAAACGGTGTCGAGGGTCAGCAACGCTTGTGGTATGTTTTCTTGCAAGAAATTGTCTGTCAGTTTGAAATAGTAGTCGTAGTCGAGAACGTTGAGGTTTTCGATTACATTCTTATAGACAACCTGACCGTTCGTGCAGACTGTAACTTGGTCGAAGATGGAAAGTGCGTCGCGCATTGCTCCGTCCGCCTTCTTAGCGATGATGTCGAGACCTTCGCGGTCGGTGGTGATGCCTTCTTTTTGGGCAATCATCTCCAACTGCTTGATCACGTCGGGAATGCCGATTCTGTTGAAATCGTAGATTTGGCAGCGTGAGAGGATGGTCGGCAACACTTTATGTTTTTCAGTGGTTGCCAGGATGAAGATGGCGTAAGAAGGTGGCTCTTCCAATGTTTTCAAAAAGGCATTGAAAGCGGCCTGTGAGAGCATGTGGACCTCATCGATGATGTAAACGCTGTAATTCCCGATTTGAGGTGGAATGCGGACTTGCTCGATCAGCATACGAATGTCGTCCACACCGTTGTTGGAGGCGGCATCTAACTCGTGGATGTTGTAAGAGCGGTGTTCGTTGAACGACTTGCACGATTCGCATTCGTTGCACGCTTCAAAGTCAGCCGAGAGGTTCTGGCAGTTTATCGTTTTAGCGAAGATTCTGGCGCAAGTTGTTTTACCCACGCCTCGTGGACCACAGAAAAGATATGAGTGGGCCAACTTTCCGTTAGAAATCGCACCTTTCAGAGTGTTGACAAGAGACTCTTGTCCGACTACCGAAGAAAAGGTGGACGGTCTGTATTTCCTTGCTGAAACGATAAAATTCTCCATGCTTCAATTGTTTACTACAAAGGTACGTTTTTCGTGTCAATTTCCGTGTTAATAAATAAAGAATTAGTGGAGAATGAGGTGAGAAAATATTGCTTGGGAAAAATAAGGTTTGAAAAAATGCTTCGAGGTACGTTTGAGTATAGACAAAAAAAGAGGGCAGATTGCGTCCTCTGCCCTCACTTTCATAGCTAAGATTTCTTTGACAAGATTTTATGGTTCTCTATATTATATTCAATTTGCGTCCTTTGTTAAAGAAAGGGAAGCTTCGCTGAACCCTTTCTATATTTTTACAAACATCAGTAGAAATCCACATTGTCAAAGTCCAGACGTTATTAAAACCATTATTACACTTATATCAATATTCATTAACTACTGACGGTGCAAAGATAAGTCCTTTTTTCACCGTTGACAATGAAATATCTTCCTAATCAAATGGATTTTTGTTCCATTCTTATAGATTTTCCATTTTTTGAAGGCGTTTTTCATTGCTTTTTTATTTGAACAATCTTCTGTTAAAGATTTGTGTGTCAAAATTTTATAGGTGGATTATTTTATGTCTGATGGGTTACAACCATAGTAGGATTTAAATTTACGACTGAAGTAAAATGGGTCGTTAAATCCTACGGAATAAGCCACTTCAGACACGGATAAGTCTTTGTTTTGAAGCAGAAGATTGCGTGCCATCGTCATTCGATAGTCTGTCAGAATCTCGGTTGGCGTCTTGCTAGTGATGTTTTTCAACTTTCTGAAGAAGGTTGATTTACTCATCATCATCTCTGCACATATATCATCGGCAGAGAAATTGGCGTCTGTGTATCTTTGGGCTACGAGATTCATCACGGATTTCAGAAGTGGGTCTGCGTTCTCTTGTTCCTCTTGACTCACCTCTGGGTATTTCCCGATGAACCTTTGCTGTTGGAGATTGTGAAGTTGTAGAATGTTGACGACTTTCATCAGCAGTTCTTGCTCGGAGAATGGTTTGGTGAGGTAGTCTATCGCACCTTTGTTAAGACCGTTGAGTTTGTCGGCTTCCTCATTTCTGGCAGAGACAAAGAGCAATGGAATGTGAGTCAGTTCGGGTTGCTTCTTTATCCGCTCGTACATCTCAATTCCGTCGCAAATAGGCATCTCTATGTCGCTGAGGATGATATCAGGACTGTTTTTCAGCGTTGATTTGAATCCTTCCTCACCGTTGGTTGCTGTTATGATATTGAAAAATTGAGAAAGAACGTTACTTTCGTGCTGAAGCAGATTTTCATCATCCTCAACAATTAGAATTGTTTTATCGTTGATATTCAGCGACTTAGTGTCTATGTTGTAACAGTTGGTTACAGTTTCTGCTTTGTCATCTTCCTTATTATAATGTTTCTGCTCGATTTGACTCTCAGAAATTTCTGATTTCGGGAGAGAAATGGTGAAAGTAGAGCCTTTCCCTAAAACACTTTCTACGGACAGGGCTCCTCCGTTTTTCTCTATAAATTCCTTTGCTAATTTTAGTCCGAATCCAGTGCCTATTTCTCCGTTCGTACCCTTTGTAGAGTCTACCTCTTTCCTTTGTGTGAAATTGTTGATTTGCTCTTGCGTCATTCCTACGCCATTGTCTGAAATTGCTACTCCGACCGTGTCGTCATTCTCAAACAATCGGATTTTGATTTCACCATTATTAGCGGTGAATTTGACGGCATTGTTAAGAATATTGCGTAAGGCAGTTCCAATCATTCGTGCGTCCATCTTGCAAAAATGTCCGATTCCATCGGGAAAAACGGTGATTGTGATTTGTTTCTCTTCTGCTAATGGTGTCAACAGACTGACTACGTCTGATGTCAGTTTTTTCAGACTCTTATCTTGCGGGATACAGCAAATGTCTTCTCGTTTTCCTCTTGCCCATTCCAACAATTTCAGGAGAATGTTTTGAAGATTGAAAGCAGAGAGATAGACACCGTTCAGCGTTTTCCCTGTTTCGGCATCCAATTTTTCCTCGTTTTTCAACAGGGTGCTGAGTGCGGAAACGATTGAGAACATTGGATTCTTCAAATCGTGGGCGATGACGGAGATGAGTTGGTCTTTCTCTTTCAGGGCGGTCTCCAAATCATCATTCTTGTGTTTTAACTCTTCCGTTCGTTCGCTTACTGCCACCTCCAATTTTTCTTTTTGGCGCATGATTCGTCTGAAACGATACGTTATGATGAGATAGAAGGCGAGAAGAACCGTTGTGAAGACGATGGTGTAGAACCACCACGAGTTCCACCAAGGTGGGGTAACGACAATGTTGAGGCTG
Source organism: Flexilinea sp. (assembly GCA_963648205.1). GTDB lineage: Bacteria > Bacteroidota > Bacteroidia > Bacteroidales > Paludibacteraceae > UBA1181. The sequence goes on along the minus strand of CAVJCT010000073.1, from coordinate 29,926 downwards.
ATGGATTTGGATTGGTCTTGTACGCCCTCTCTCCGTGCCTCGATTTCCAAGGTGTAGTTTCCTGAAGGAATGTGCGAAATAGTGATTTCTCGTCGGTCGTTTAAGTTTGTCCAAGTAGAGTCTAAGCCGTTCAGACGGTAGAACAGTTGCACGTTGTTAAGCCCTGAAAAGTCTATTACGTCGATGTTGATTTTGAGGTTCGTCTCGTTGTAATCCAGTTTTAATTCTGAAAGTTCCGAAAGGGGAAGAGGCAATCGTTCAGAGCCGATTTCAATTTTCTTTCCTTTGATGGTCAAATTGGAGAAGCCTAAATAGTTGACACTTGCATTGAAGTTGATTTTTTGCGGATCGAAGGTGACAAATCCCTCTGCGCTACCGAAATAGATGTCGTTTTGCGAGTCGATGTAGGCGGCTCGACAAGTGTAGAAATTTCGGCTGACGGTCTTCTCATTGACGGGAATGAGTTGATATTCTCTTTTGTCGGGGTTGAAGGAGACGATTCCGTTGGATCCTGCCGTCCAAAACCGTCCATCTTTGTCTTTTACGATGGAGGAGTATTGACCCTTAGGAAGAAAATCCATCCATTCGTGGTTTTTCCCATCTTCATAGATTTTTAAAACCCCTTGATCTGATACGACAAAAAGATTACCGTCGTTGTCGCAGATGCCCTGCAACATCCTCAGCGGATTGTGCATTGGGGTTAAATCTTCGTCAGGAAGGGTCGGAATGAGTTCGTCGCCATCGCAACGCCACACGGTTCGCGAGGTGATCACCCAGCGTATGCCAGTAGCCGATTCTGCAATGTCTTCCACCCATATATCGTTATCTTTGAAATTTTCGCAAGTGAGGATTTTTCTGTGCCATTTGCCCTCTTTGTCGCATCGGTAAACGCCATCTCCCGAGAATGAGACCCATATCTCACCGTCTTTCATAGGGTAAACGCCTTTGCTCGTGTTGTAGGTTTGCGAAATTCCAGTGTAAGGAATTTGAGCGATTTTTTGTGTCGCAACGTTGATTCTACAGAGACTTCCACCCCACGTCGCAATGAGAAAATTGTCTTTGTCCTCTTTTTTAATAGACAACACATTGTTGGAGGATAGTCCGTCTTCTATCGTAAAATGCTTGATAATCTGAAGATTATGAGAAAGCAAATATAATCCGTGACCATCTGAACCTACTAAAATATTGCCATTTTCTGTTTCAGCGAATGTAGTACCGTCGACGATAGGGAAGCCAATGTCCGTGGAGTGTATCGCACCAGAGTTTCGGATTGAACTATAGCGCAGAATACCAGCGTTTTGTGTGCCAATCCAAATATCGCCTTCCGTGTCCTCATACAGACAGTGGATTTTCTGCAGTTCTTCGGCGATATGTTGAGTGTTTTGCGTTTCAATCTTCTTGAAATCAAATTTTCCGTTGTTGTAGTAGGCTGTCCACAGTCCAGAGCCTGCCGTGCCAAACCAGTATTTATTTCGGGTGTCGCGGATGATAGCCGTCGTGTTCTTGAATGGCGTTTCGAGGAGTTTTGGACCGATGATTTCTCCATTCTCTTCGATGGTGAGGAGCCATATTCCTCCGACAAAGGAGGTAACGAGGATGTGGTTTCGGTCGACTGCCATAATCTTGGAAACCATTGTGCCTAACCTCAGTCTTTGATCGTATTCTTGCAGATGAGTTCCGTCTTTATCAAATAGAACCACCCCTGTGTATGTGCCACAGAAAAATCGTCCGAGATGGTCACGCTCCATATCTGAGATGAAGATGGACGATGTGGAGTCGGTGATGTTAGGTTCTTTCTCAAATGTCTGATTTTGAACATTATATGAGTAGAGACCATTCGAGGTGGTTGCCCATAAATGTTTGTCTTTATCTTCTTTGAAATTGGTGATTCCTTTGAAATAGGTCGTCTTGAAATCTTCTGGCATAAGGTCGTCGAACGTGTCGCATTTGTCGTTATGACGGAGCAACACGCCATTGTCCGCACCGATGAGAAGTTGGTTTTCGTTCGACAAAAAAAGGTGCGCGAATTGGTTGCGCTTGATCGTTGGACACTCTTCCGCATAGTAGTTTTTGAAGTGGACACCGTCGAATCGACTGAGACCGTATTCGGTTGCTACCCAGATAAATCCGTTTTTGTCTTGTGCGATCGCATGCACATAGTTGCAGCAGAGTCCGTCTTTGTTGGAGTATCTGTAGAAGGTAGACAACTCGTGCGCCAACAATGAAAATTGTAGGACGAAAAATAGCAATATAGAAATAAAGAACCGCATAGAAAAATCTTGTTTTTGAGGCTTAATGTCTTGTTTTTTTCTCCGTTTTGTGGGGTAAGACGGAAAACTTACGGATGAAGAGCCCTTATTTTATCTCTCCATCCATTGTGATGATTGGCTCTTCCTCGTCAGGAATGTCGTCTTCATCCAATTTTTTACCGCAATATTTGCAGTAGATGGCATCATGGTCGTTGCCGGGTTTGTGGCAATGCGGACAAGGAATGGCTTTCCTCTGCTTAGAATCAGAAATCATTTGTGCAGAAACGATACCCGTTGGTACGGCTAAAACCGTGTAACCCAACAACATAACGAAGGCGGACAGAAATCGTCCCAAACTCGTCATTGGGGTAATGTCGCCATATCCAACCGTTGTCATTGTAACGATTGCCCAGTAGATACTGCTTGGAATGTCTTGAAAACTTGAACCTTCCATTCCACCTTCGACCATAAACATCACCGTTCCGATACAAATCACCAACAGTAATACAAATACGAAAAAGACGGTGATTTTTTTAGAACTGGCAATCAGCGAGTCTAATAGATTCTGGCCTTCTCGCCAAAAAGAGAAGAGTCGGAAGATACGAAAGACGCGCAGCAATCGAAAAATACGAATCGTGAGCAATCCGTGAGCACCCGGGAAGAAGATACTCAAGTAGGTCGGAAGGGTTGCCAAGAGGTCGACAATTCCGAAGAAACTGAAAATGTAGGTGTGGGGTTTCGGCGCGCAATAGATACGAAGAAGGTATTCTATTGTGAAGAAACCTGTGAAAACCCACTCCAGAACGACTAAGAACAGTTTGAATGCAGGTGGAAAAGCATCGATACTCTCTAAAATAACCACCAACACGCTGACTAAAATAAAACAGATGAGTACGACATCGAACAATCGTCCCAAAGGCGTGTCCGTGTCGTACACAATCATATAGATTTTCTGCTTCAACTCTTCATTGTGCAGAAATTGGTTCCATTTTCTTCTTAGTTTCTTAAACATTTATCCTTATTTCGTTTCAAATTAAATTAGTTGCAAATGTTCTGCAAGAATCTTAACACCGATGAAAATCAAAACAATACCCCCAATTACTTGCATGTTGAGTGGCAAATGTTTGTGGGCGAGAATGCCGATGGTGTTCCCTAAAACAGAAAACAAGAAACTCACTGCACCAATGGTGAGCAATGCGATAATGAATATTTTTGTTGGCGTAGTAACAAATACCAATCCGGTTGCTAAAGCGTCAATACTCGTCGCAATTGCCAACATGATAAGTTTCTTCCACTGTAATGCAGGTTGCGCATTGCTTTCGTCGCCTTCTTCTTTGCCCTCTTTAACGCCGTCAATAATCATTTTGACTCCCAAAAAGGCAAGGATTCCGAAAGCCAACCAATGGTCCCAAGATTCTATCAAATCTTGAAATCCCACGCCTGCAAGCCATCCGAAGAAGGGCATTGCTCCCTGAAAAAGGCCAAATAGGAAAGCCATTTTCAGGATTGGACCCACTTGAAACCGTTTCAGTGCGATTCCATTCGTTACAGATACGGCAAGGCAATCCATGGCGAGACCAATCGCCAACAGCACGATTGAAAAGATATCCATCGTAAAAATTTAATAAGGACAAGTGAATAATTGTGGAAATATCTTATTTGCCGAATGCAACAGCCAATGCTTGCTCAATATCTGCGATGATGTCTTCTGCATCCTCGATACCGCAAGAGAAGCGGATCAAGTCAGGACGAACGCCTGCTGCCAACAACTGCTCGTCAGATAACTGTCTGTGAGTGTGTGATGCTGGGTGCAACACGCAGGTTCTAGCATCTGCAACGTGGGTTACGATGCAAGCCAAACGAAGACTGTCCATAAACTTGATGGCAGTTTCGCGACCACCTTTGAGTCCGAAGGTTACGACACCGCAAGACTGTCCGTTCTTGAATTGCTTTTGTGCCAACTCGTGATATTTGCTTGATTTCAAACCAGGGAAGTTCACCCAAGCAACCTCTGGACGATTCTCCAAATATTCTGCTACCTTCTGTGCGTTTTCGCAGTGGCGAGGCATACGAACGTGGAGTGTCTCCAAACCGAGGTTCAAAAGGAATGCGTTTTGAGGGGCTTGGATAGAACCGAGGTCACGCATCAACTGAGCAGTTGCTTTTGTGATGTATGCGCCCTTGCCGAATGCTTTGCTGTAAGCCAATCCGTGGTATGACTCGTCTGGTTCTGTCAAACCAGGGAATTTGTCTTTGTGAGCCTCCCAATCGAAGTTTCCACTGTCGACGATACAACCTCCGACGTTGGTTGCGTGTCCGTCCATGTATTTAGTGGTTGAGTGGGTTACGATATCACAACCAAAGTCGAATGGACGACAGTTGATTGGAGTAGGGAAGGTGTTATCAACGATCAAAGGCACACCGTGAGAGTGAGCGACACGTGCGAATTTCTCGATATCCAAAACGCTCAATACAGGGTTGGCGATTGTCTCTCCGAACAATGCTTTGGTGTTTGGACGGAATGCTTTTGCAATTTCTTCCTCTGAAGCATCTGGGTCAACGAATGTGCAGTCGATACCCAATTTCTTCATCGTTACAGAGAAGAGATTGTAGGTTCCTCCGTAGATGCAAGAAGATGCAACGAAGTGGTCGCCAGCCTCGCAGATATTGAAAACTGCGTAGAAGTTAGCAGCTTGTCCTGATGAAGTCAACATGGCAGCAACACCACCTTCCAACTGACAGATCTTGTTGGCTACGGTGTCGTTTGTAGGGTTTTGCAAACGAGTGTAGAAATAGCCAGACTCCTTCAAGTCGAAGAGGTTCGCCATCTGCTCGCTTGTGTCATACTTGAATGTTGTAGACTGGTAAATTGGCAAAACGCGTGGTTGTCCGTTGGTTGGCGTCCATCCACCTTGCACACATAATGTGCCTAATCCTTTTTTCTTATTTTCCATTAACCTTTCAATTAAGTATATTTTGTGCGAATTTACAAAAAATAGTAGGGCTATTCGTTTTTTTTCAAATGGAAAAATTCTCTTAACTTTGTTTTTAGGTGATGTGTCGCCTAATCAATTAGTAATCAATGATATGTCTGATAATATGAATAAGTTTATTGGTGCGCATGTGAGTTCGTCGGGTGGTGTTCAAAACGCACCGCTCAACGCCGCTGCTATCGGGGCTACTGCTTTCGCCCTCTTTACGAAGAACCAACGTCAGTGGCACTCTGCTCCGCTTACCGAGCAGAACATCTCGCTCTTCAAGGAAAATTGTGCTAAAGTGGGTATCTCGTCCGATCATATTCTTCCTCACGATAGTTACCTCATCAACTTAGGACATCCCACGGAAGAGGGCTTGGAGAAGTCGCGCAGTTCGTTCTTAGAGGAGATGCAGCGTTGCGAACAATTAGGCTTGAAACTGCTGAATTTTCACCCTGGCTCTCATCTGAAAGAAATCTCTGTTGAGGCTTGTTTGGATCGTATCGCCGAGTCTATCAACATCACTTTAGACAAGACGAAGGGTGTCTGTGCAGTGATTGAAAATACTGCAGGTCAGGGCAGTAACGTTGGAAATCGTTTTGAAGAATTGAAATACATCATCGACCGTGTGGAGGATAAAAGTCGGGTGGGCATCTGCATTGATACTTGCCATGCTTTTGCTGCGGGATACGATTTGACAACGGTGGAGCAGTGTGAGAAAACGTTCGCTCTGTTTGATGAAGTCATTGGATATCAATATCTTAAGGGCATTCATTTGAATGATTCTAAGAAAGGGGTTGGCTCAAAGGTCGACCGACACGAGAATATTGGTAAAGGTGAAATTGGTGTTTCGGCTTTTGAATGGATGATGAAGAACCCTCATTTCGACAATATCCCGCTTATTCTGGAAACGCCAGATGAGGCTCTTTGGCCCGACGAAATTCAGATGTTGAAAGGTTTTGCTGAGTAAACTGAAAACTGAGTGTAAATAAAATAATTTTTATGTTTGATAATATAAAATCGTAAGAGTATGGATGATATTTATTTTGGAGATGATAAAGAATTGATTGATTTTATTCTTTCTAATCTTTCTGAAGAGAACAAAAAAAACATCACCGCAGAGATCGTCGATGACGTAATCGCTGAGATGATGAATTATTACGAGTCGAAGGGATTTTTCGATGAGTTGGTGGGCAATGATGATGATGAGTTGGAAATCAACACCAGTGAGATGGTGCTTCTCATCCAAGAGGCAGTCTCAAAGAAGACGCCGATCACGCCTGCTCAAGTTGAAGAAATCCTCGATTTAGAGTACCAATTTGATAACGAATAAGGTTCGCACCTTATTCGTATCTTATCGCTTCGATAGGGTCTAACTCCGCTGCACGTTTGGCAGGATACCATCCAAAGAAAATTCCTGTCAGCGTACAAACGAGGAATGACAACACTACTGAATATACCTGAATGTAGATAGGCCATCCAAGGATTATTTTCAATCCGTATGATGCGCCTACACCGATGATTACACCGATGATACCGCCTGTTACACTGATCAGCACTGCCTCAATCAAGAACTGAGACAAGATATCAATGCCTCTTGCACCCACTGACATTCTCAATCCAATCTCTTTGGTACGTTCGGTTACGGAAACATACATAATGTTCATAATTCCGATACCACCGACAACCAATGAGATACCTGCGATACAAGCCAAAAGAATGGTCATCATATCGGTGGTCGAGGTCATCATCGAACTCAACTCCTCTTGCGAACGGATGGAGAAATCATCATCGTCGCTATCCTTAAGTTTATGGTTTTGACGGAGTTGCGCGGTGATGTCTTCGATAGCCTTGCTGGTGAGCGATTCAGACTTGGCAGAGCAGTAGATACCGTTCAAGTAGGTGATGTTGCAGACACGTTTCTGCACGGTGGTGTAGGGTGCGAGAACGACATCGTCCTGGTCTTGACCCATACTGTTGTATCCTTTGGCAGTCAAAACGCCAATGACAGTGAACGGGATCTTGTTCAAACGAATCACTTTTCCAATCGGATTTTCACCGTTGGTAAACAGTTCGTCGACAATGGTTTTACCAATCACGCACACTTTCGCGGATGACTTAATATGCTCTGCAGTGAACATTTCACCTTCTGAAACTGAGAGTTTTCGGATCTCCATATAGTCGAGTGAGATGCCCGTCATAGAAGAAGGGTAGTTGTTGTTTCCGTTGATCAACTGACCGCTACTGCTACAAACTGGTGATACGTATGAAATGTAGCGCATGCAGTTCTCCACGATGCTGGTGTAGTCGGCATTCTTCAGCGTTTGCATATCCGACATGCTCATTCTGACACCTCCTGCTCCACGGTCGTTGTTTCCTGGGTGGATCATAATCATGTTAGAACCCATCTCTGCGATCTGCTCTTGGATGCTCTTCTTGGATCCTTGTCCGATGGCGAGCATGGCAATCACAGACGCAACACCGATGATGATTCCCAACATCGTCAAAAAAGACCTCAACTTGTTGTTGCCGATGGCCTTTAATGCTATCTTGAATAGATTTGAAAGATTCATTTTATTCTATTTTTTGATACCCGACTAATCGTCTGTCTTTGGCAGATTGGCTAATGCCTCCTTGGCAGACGAGATATTGTTGTTGACGGTGTCTTCTACGACGTGACCATCTCGCAAGACAATGTTTCGACTGCTGTACTGCGACAACTCGGGGTTGTGGGTTACGAAGATGATGGTTCTTCCTTTGGCGTGCAACTCTTGGAACAACACCAAAATCTCGAATGAGGTGCGTGTGTCCAAGTTTCCTGTTGCCTCATCTGCCAAGATGATGACAGGGTCGTTCACCAAGGCACGGGCAATGGCGACTCTCTGCTGCTGACCTCCAGACATCTGGTTGGATTTGTGGTTGAGACGCTCGCCCAAACCGACCATCATCAGAGCCTTCACCGCACGATCGTATCGTTCTTGCGCCGTCACGTTAGGATTGTACATCAATGGGAGTTCGACATTCTCGATAGAGGTGGTCTTGGCAAGCAGGTTGTAGTTCTGGAACACGAACCCGATCTTGCGGTTACGAAGCAACGCACGGTCGTTCTTGCCCATCGTGCGCACTTCCACACCGTCTAAGTAATATTCTCCCGAGGTCGGAGTGTCCAAACAGCCTAATGTGTTCAGCAGTGTGGACTTTCCAGATCCTGACGTACCCATGATTGTTACGAACTCTCCCTCGTGGATGGCAAACGACACTCCTCTCAATGCGTGCACAACTTCGTCTCCTACAAGGAAATCACGACGGACATCCTTGAGTTCAATGATCACCTTGCGGTTATCCTTGCTATTGGTTTGCTTGTTGTCCTGCATAGCGGTGTGTTTTTATTTCTTCTTCTTGTTTTGTCCTGGGTGCTTTGGCATAAACGGACTTTGTTCTCCGCTTTCTTGCTTCACCTCAGACTGATCTAATGACTCTGTTTCGATAGATGAAACAATGACACGCTCGCCAACGTTCACGCCTGAAAGCACTTGTGTGCGAGTTCCGTTGTTGACACCTGTAACGATGGCTCTCTCCTCTGCGATAGAGTCTTGTACAACTACCCAAACTGATTGACTTGCAGCCTCTTGCAAAGGTTTAACCTTCATGTTTGGTGGTAACAACTGCTTTTCCATCTTGAAGCGCAATGCTTTGGTAGGCACTGTGATTACGCTGTCTAATTTCAAGGTGTAGATAGAGATGTTGGCAGTCAATCCTGGCTTCAACTTCAAGTCTGGGTTCTTAGCGTCCACAATCACCTCGTAGGTTACGACGTTTGAGGTTGTGGTGGCTTGCAATCTCACTTGACGAACGGTTCCAGTGAACTGGTCGTTAGGGTAGGCATCAACGGTGAAGGTTACTTCTTGACCCTCTTTCACATCACCTATATCAGCCTCGTCAATGTCGGCTACAACCTCCATATCTTCCAGATTCTCAGCGATTTGGAACAAGGTAGGAGTGGTCATAGTTGCCGTTACGGTCTGACCCTCTTCAACCTCTACGGAGATGACTACACCGTCGATAGGGCAGTAGATAGTGGCATATCCTAAGTTGGTAGTCGCTTTCTCTACTTCGTACTTGCTCTTGGTAACAGAGTTCTTGGCACGAACGTATTGATACTCAACCTCTTCGAATTCAGAATCACTGATCAAACTCTTATCGTGAAGAGCCTTATTTCTGTTGTAGACTTTCTCGTAGTATTTGAACTCGTTCAAAGCGATTTCGTAGTCGGTCTTGGCTGCGTTCAACGTTGAAGTCAAGGTAGAACGGTCTAACTCTGCCAACAACTGACCTTTCTTTACACGGTCGTTGTAGTCGACATACAATTTCTTAACCGTACCAGAAACCTGCGTACCGACTTCCACCTCGGTAACTGGGTCGACAGTACCTGTCGCAGTTACGCTGTTGGTGAGCGAACCATACTCCACAGCCTCTGTGTCGACAATCGTTTGCGGAGGATCTTTCTTCAAAATAAGAAAGAAAATTGCGATGATGGCCACGATGACCAAGACAACAATCAAAATGATTTTATTTTTCATACTTTCAGATTAAAAGTTTTTTTATTCTATCATTAATCTATCTTTTTTGTCGCCTGCTTCACTGTTGTGCAGAACAATCAACGCAAAAATAAAAATGCGAGTCGCTGAAACTCGCACTATTAGACTAAAAATAATTATTTATATACAATCCCCCGATAGTGGATAGAGTTGCCCCTTTATCCTAATTTTCATTATTTGTGTCTACATATCTCTTCCTCAACGGCAGAAATCCAGTTTTCTCCGTTTTGGGGCTGGTAGGTGGCGAATCCTAACTCTTTGCCACTTTGGATGTTTTTAGTGCCATCGTCGATGTAGAGGGTCTCTTCGGCTTTGATGCCCGCGTCGGACAGTACGTAATTGAAAATGTCGTGGTTGGGCTTGGTCATTTTGATGAGATAGGAGATGTACATTTTGTCGAAATAGCAGTGCAATGGCTTTTTGTCGGCAGAGAAGGCTTCTGTCTCAGCCCACTCGAAAATGTAGGGGTTCAAGTTGCTGAGCAGGTAAAACTTGTAGTTCTGACGATTTTTCTCAATCCAATGCAGTTTCTCCAAGTTCACCCCTTTGATGATGGCTTTCCACGCTGCGTCGATGGCTTCGTCGGATACATATTTGCCAATCTCTTCTCTGACTCTGTCATTGAATTGCGCACGGGTGTATTCTCCACTTTCGATACCATAGAAAAAACCATTTTGACAGTAGAGATTCAGAAAATCGGAAATGTTCTCCAATCCTAATTTTCGAAAACTGTCGCAGGCTGCTTGCAAATCACAGTCGATTAAAACTCCGCCTAAGTCGAACAAAATATTTTTTATCATATCTATCTAATTCTCAGATTTTTATACTTCTTTCTGCTTCGTCAATTAGGGTTGATTCTCTTCGTAGTAGAGACCTAACAACTCGAATTTCTCCGCATCTTCTTTATCGCCAACAAACAGCATGTTGGGCTCAATCTGATTGGGCAGTTGCTTCAGAAATGAGAGAATGTCCAATTTGACGCCCACTCTCTTCTTCTCGGATAATTGGGAGGTCTCGTAACTGAAAAGATATTCGTAGAGAGTGCCATTTTCAGTCTCTCCGCAGATTTTCTCCTCTGTCAGAGGGGTTACTATTCGCTCTCCTTGACTTTCAAAGCCGGCGTAGAGGGTGTCTGCTTTTTCTATATTCTTAGAAATGTAGACTTGCACAAAAAAAGAAATCGGCAACGCTTTATCTTTCAGATCGGAATAAAGCGTCGCTGATATGATGGGAGAGAAGTTAATCTTACTTTTCTCGACACCTGCCACCTCGATGGGGGTCGTCTTGGCAACTACGATGTTGCGTTCGGAAGTAAGACTACCTAAATTTTTGTATAGGAAGAAAGAGACGCATGCGATTGCGACTATGATAATGGTTGCATATATAATGTATCGTTTTCTCACTCTGTCTCCTTTTTTTCGTTACATTTTTACACTTTTAAAGCACCGATAATCTCTTTGACGGATTTGAAACCATGACGCTCCAAATAGTCGTTGATGCCCTCTGACACCTTGACGGTAACGCTTGGGTCGATGAAATTGGCAGTACCAATCTCGATGGCTGTTGCTCCTGCTAAGAAGAACTCGATGGCATCGGTCGCATTCATGATTCCGCCCAATCCGACAACTGGAATTTTTACGGCTTTAGCCACCTGCCAAACCATTCTCAAAGCAACTGGTTTAACACAAGGTCCTGACAATCCGCCAGTTATAGTAGACAAAAGTGGTCTCATTTTCTCGGCATCGATTGCCATTCCCATCAAGGTGTTGATGAGTGAAACGCTGTCTGCTCCGCTTGCCTCGGCTGCTTGTGCTATCTCGGCGATGTTGGTCACGTTAGGAGACAACTTGACAATCAAGGTTTTGCTATATGCTTTTCTGACGGCAGAAACGACACTCTCAACACCCGTACAGGTCGTTCCAAATGCCATTCCACCTTGTTTCACATTCGGACAAGAGATGTTCAACTCGATGGCTGGGATTTTCTCCAACTCACTGATTTTGGCTGCCGTCTCGATATAGTCTTCTATGCTTGCACCTGAAACATTGACGATCATATTCGTCTGATAATCTTTGATTTCAGGGTAGATATGTTCGATGAAATAGTCGACGCCCTTGTTCTGCAAACCTACGCAGTTGAGCATGCCTGAAGGGGTCTCTGCCATACGAGGGTAAGGGTTTCCTTCGCGGTGATTCAACGTTGTGCCTTTGACGATGACTCCGCCGATCTTGCTCAAATCGATGAAATCCGCATATTCTGTTCCGTAACCGAATGTTCCAGATGCAGTCATTACGGGATTCTTCAACTGCAAGTTTCCTATGTTAACGCTTAAATCTGCCATGTCAAATCTTTTATGTTAAATACTGGTCCGTCTGAGCATACGCATTTGTGTCCTGCTTTGGTCTCTGTTACGCAGCAGAGGCAGGCTCCTAATCCGCATGCCATCTTATTCTCTAACGACACTTCGCAGTCGATCTTGTTTTTGCTAGCGAAGGTTGCCACCGCCTTCATCATCGGTGTTGGTCCGCAAGTGTAGATTTTGTCGAAATGCTCTTGCGTTAAAGCGGAGTGGTTGGTTACAAAACCTTTTTCGCCAGTCGTTCCGTCTTCCGTCGTGATGAGTACTCGTCCGACTTGCTGATAGTTCGCAAGGTTGATAAGGTCTTTTGCTGATCTGGCTCCTAAGAGGAAAGTAGGCTCATAGCCTTGCGCTTTCAACTGCGTTCCCAACAGTAACAAAGGGGCGATGCCGACACCTCCGCCCACGAGCAAGAGTGATTTCTGACCCTCTTTAGGTGCGGAAAATCCATTGCCTAACGGAAGAACGATGTTCACCTTTTCTCCTTGTTTCACCTCAGCCAACTGCTTGGTTCCGTCGCCCACCAACTGGATGAGAAGCCACAACTCGTTCTTCTCTCTGTCCACATAATGGATGGAGATCGGACGACGCAAGAAGGTCTTCTCAGAATGGTCTACCTTGACCTCGACAAACTGGCCTGGACGCATCTCGGGCAAAGGCGACTCGTCTGTCAGCTTCATCAAAATATGCTTGTCGCCTAAACGCTCGTTTGAGACGACACTCATGTTTAAAATGTATTTCTTCATTACTATTTATTTACGCTTCTTCCTACAAAAATACGCTTTTTGAATCTATTTCTTGTAAGAACTCCTTCGCATATTCGGAAAATCAACTACAAGACGCTTATTTTTCCAATATCAACTCGTAATAGTCTAATCCCAACCAACGCTCGAACTTCCATCCGACTTGCTCGAAATGTGCCACTTTTTTGAAACCGTAGTGCAAGTGAAAATTGGCACTGTTCACGTTCTCCTCAGTAACTCCAGCCACGAGGGCGCGGTAGTCCAATTTCTTCAATCGCTCGAACAGTTCGGTGTAGAGTTGAGTGCCTACTCCGTGTCCTAAATGATTCTGATCCAAATAGATAGAGACTTCGCAGGTGTGAAGAAACGCAGCTCTTGGCCGCCAAGTGTGCGCATAGCAGTAGCCGATGACTTTCCCGTTCTCATCCTCATAGACAAGGTAGGGATATTTGACAATCGTCTCCTCAATACGCCTCCTCATCTCTTCCGCTGTGATGGCAGTGTATTCAAACGTATAGGTGGTGCCGACGATGTACGGATTGTATATGTCGGCGAGGGCTTGCGCATCCTCCAATCTTACGTCTCTAATCATGATGGATTTATTTTGTTTCCGTTTGACCTTCTTCTCTCTCAGATTTCAGTGTGTGGGGCTTTTTGAGTTTTACCTCGTAAAGGTCTGAACGTCTGTCGCTTAGGTTGTGAACACTTCCGTAGGTGTGCAGTTCGCTCAAGAGGTCAAGGTCGACATCCGACACGAGGATCATCTCGGTGTTAGGGGTTGCCTCGGCTCTCTTTCCGTCTGTTGGGAAGGCAAAATCACAAGGGGTGAAGACACCAGATTGAGCATACTGGATATCCATGTTATGCACTCTTGGCAAGTTGCCGACGCTACCGGCAATGACCACGAAACACTCGTTTTCGATGGCTCTTGAGTGGGCGCAGACACGCACGCGAGAGTAGGCGTTTTGTGTATCGGTCAGGAATGGAACGAACAGAATCTGCATGCCTTGGTTCGCCATGATTCTCGAAAGTTCAGGGAACTCGACATCGTAGCAGATTTGGATTCCGATCTTGGCACAGTCGGTGTCGAAGGTGCGGACACTCTTACCGCCCGTCAGACCCCAACTCTTCACCTCGTCGGGTGTAACGTGGATTTTCTCGTACATTTCGTAAGAACCGTCTCGGCGCACGAGAAAGCCCACGTTGTAGAGGTTGCCGTCCTCTTTCATATAAGGCATACTTCCCGTGATGATGTTGATGTTGTAACTGATTGCCAGCTGCACGAAACGGTCGCGCACCTGCTCCGTATATTGAGCCAATCCACGGATACTCTGAGCCTCGCCCAAATGGTTGAACTGAGCCATCAGCGGTGCGTTGAAATATTCAGGGAAGAGAATAAAGTCGCTCTTGTAGTCGGACACCGCATCCACGAAGAACTCCACCTGCTCGAACACGTCATCTAAACTTTCGTAAGGACGCATCTGCCATTGCACCAATCCCACGCGGACGGTCGTCTTCTTGTCGACATAGCCCATCTTAGGGGGTTGATAGTAGATGTTATCCCATTGCAAGAGGGTGGCGCAGTGTTTCGACTCCTCGTCGTTAGGAAGATAGTTGCGCATGACACGGCGCACGTGGAAATCGTTCGAAAGTTGGAACGTCAACACGGGGTCGTAGATCTCGCGCAAACGTACCTTCTCGATGTACTCCTTCGGCTTCAGCGTGTCGGCATATTTATGGTAGTTTGGAATACGCCCTCCGAACATGATTGCCTTGAGGTTCAACTGTTCGCAGAGTTCCTTTCTATATTCATACATACGGCGGGCTAAACGCAGTCCGCGATAGTCGGGGTGAATGAACACCTCGATACCGTAAAGAATGTTGCCCTTCGGATTGTGTGTGTTGAAGGTTTCGTGACCGGTAACTTCGTCGTAGGTGTGGTCGTCTTTCACCAAGTCATAGTCGACGATGATAGACAAGGCGCAACCCACGATTTTGTCTCCATTGATGACGGTAACCACTTGTCCCTCGGGGAATATCCGTATCAACGTTTTAATCTGGTCTAATGTCCAAAAAACATCAGAGCCACCGTAGATACGAGTGAAAGACTGCACTAACTGTCCGTAATCCTCGATTTTGAGGTTGCGGACTTCCACTTTGTTAATTTTCTGTTCGTCTTTTTTATCTGGATCCATAATCAAAACAAGAATTTTTCTTTGTGCTAAGTTAGGAGTAATATTTGTCTTGAAACAAAAAATTCGGACTTTTTCTGTGGGTTTATTTCTGATTTTTTGCACAATACATTTATTATTTCGTACATTGCAAGCCAAGACTATTTTGTGTCATGGAAGAGGCGAAGAAATATATTATTATAAGGAATACGTTTAACCAAATCGTAAGCAGGTATTTCTGTCTGATTGCAATATTGCTCTGTTGCAGTTGGAGACTTTATGCGGAAAGATATGCGGAAAGACATGAGCAGTTCACGCAATATACTACGGAGGATGGTTTGTCTTCCGATTTGGTGATGAGAATCCGACAAGACACTTGCGGTCATTTGTGGATTTCGTCGGATGCGGGTGTCTCTGTTTTCGATGGAGAGTTGTTCAAGCGTTTTAACACCGAATCATATCCTTCATTGCGTCGAAACGACTTGTCGCATATCCACACATGCTCGAATGGAATGATTTTCTTGGGCGGTGCGCAGGGCGTTCTGGTTCGTTATGACCCTGTGAAAGATGTTTTTGAAGATTATTCTCCGACAGAGTTTAAAAACTCTTATTTCAAACCCATCGAGGATATCACTGAGATGCGAGACGGTACGGATGTGATACTGACTACGGGTGGCATCTATTTCTATAACGAGCAGGAAAAACGATTTGAGATGAGGTCGCCCTTGTCTGATACCCTTCAGCAGCTTTATATGCTCTCTTTCTATGAAGATGTGAAAGGACGTTTGTGGGTGAGTTCCTTCAATGTTTTATACCTATTAAATAAGGATGGTTCACTTATTAAGAAGTATGATTTGGCGTATGGCGATGCTTCTATTTTCTCTTCGAAGGTGATTCCCATTTCCGATTCGTTGATATACGTTTCTTGCTTTTCCGACATTCTCTATGAGTTTAGACTGTCGCCTGATGGAACGATTAATCCTCCAACCTTATTGCATTTGCCCTTCTCCAACCTGAATGATGTTTTGTGTGACGATCATGGTCATTTTTGGTACACTACGGATGGCTATGGGTTGTGGTATTCAGATAATAGTCCGTCGGAAACCGCTCATTATGAGCATATTGTGCCATCCAATAACGATGCGGAGTATATGCAGAAGCTCTATTGTATCATGCAGGCAAAGAATGGTACGATATGGGTGGGGGCGCAAAGTTCAGGACTTTGGGAGATAAGTCCGTATAGGAGAAATTGTGTGCAGTTATCTTCAGATTTTCAATTTCCGAAACGCGATGTCTCTGATTTTTGTGAAGATGAAGAAGGAAATGTCTACGTTACGAGTGATGGTGGCGGTGTCTATTTTCTATCGTCAGATCTTTTGGAAAATCAATTCTTGGGCGAGGCTAATGGCTTGAAAAGCAGGAATGTACTCTCTATCCAACGGTCGTCTGACGGTCATTTTTGGCTCTCCTCGTGGGGTGGAGGCGTGATGGAGTATAATCCGAAGACGAAGCAGTTCCGCCAAGAACGTTTCAAAGGATTGAACTCCAATCTGAGTTGTTTCTTGCATGTCGCTGTGATGAAAAACGATGAGATATGGGTCTGCACAGGAGGCGATGGCATTTATAAACGAGACACCTCGGGAAAATGGAGTCGATATATACTTCAATTTTCAGAACACGAGTTTGATATGTGGCCTCAGAAGGTTATTGAGGGCGCAGACGAGACACGATGGATTGCCACTTCTCGCTCCGTTTGGCGTGTGAAAGGAGAGGAACGGAAACCACTGCTCCCTGATTTCTCCAGAGTGAATAGTGATAATCCGTTGATAGTGAACGATTTGGAGTTGGATAGAGAAGGCGGTGTTTATGCTGCAACCACAGTCGGTATTATTCGCTTTTCTCCAGATGGAGGAACGATAGACACGTTGAATTTTATTCCGAAGGGCAGTTATTCATCGGTTTGTATGGATTCATCTGGACTGCTTCGGGCGTCTGGCGATATGGGGTTGATCTCCGTTGACTGTCAGCAAAAGACATTCAAATCTTATAACCAAAGAAAAAAATCATTCGGAAATTTCCACCGTCATAGTTCTTATCAATTGAAAAATGGTAGGGTTCTCTGGGGAACGAAAAATGGTTTTATCGTCCAAAATGAGGTCGAAGACAACCGTCACAAGGTGAACTATTTAGGCTTCAAGGGTATCAAGGTTGGCGACTTAAATGTGGAGCAAAGTCTTGATTATGTGGATATTCTGCCTAATAATCAGGTGAAGAGTGTGAAAATTCCGTATAATCTTTCCGCTCTCGAGGTCTATGTTGATATGGTCGATTATGCCGACATTGATGTGGAGACCTATTACATGTTGAAAGGTTTGTCGGACACTTGGACACCTCTGCCTGACAATCGTGTCATCAAATATTCATATTTGCCAAACGGTGAATTTGAACTGAATCTCAAGGTGTTACGAAGTGGAGAAGTTGAACGCACGTTGAAATTGCCGATTGTCGTTATGTCTCCTTGGTGGAAACGGTGGTGGGCAATCGTGATGTATGTTGCCATCACGCTTCTTCTGTCGGGCGGTTTCTACTATTTGAGAATGAGAACGATGAAAGCACGACAAGCGGAATTGAAGCGGTTGGTGGATGAACGTACGAAGGAGTTGGACCGTAAAAACGAATATATCGAGCAGCAGAACGGCGAACTGAAATTGGCTTTGGCAGATAAAGACAGAGTATTGTCCGTCATCGCGCATGATTTGAAAAACCCAATGTTCGCTATCGTTGGCGCATTGGAGGGTTGGCTCAGAAAAGAGTCGACTATGCCGACGGAAGAGAAACGAGGCGTTATCACGAAGGTTCTCTCCGCTTCGCAGACGCTGCAAGAGGAGATGGTTCGTCTGCTGGAATGGTCTCGTTCAAAACGAGAAAGAATAGACTTCAATCCGTCGGATGTTGAGATACAATCTTGCTTGGACAATATCTTCTCGCTTTTCTCGACGATGGTGGCTCAGAAACACATCACTTTAGAAAAGAGTGTCAATGTGGAGCATTGTGTCTGGGGCGACAGTCGAATGTTGAGTACGATCTTCCGAAACTTCATCAATAATGCCATCAAATTCACATCCGAAGGTGGAAAAATCACGGTGAAAGCGGAAGAAAATGAGCAATCCGTTGTTGTGCGGGTGGTAGACACTGGTGTCGGTATGGACGAAACGGCGTTGGAGGCTTTGCGTTCGCAGGGCTATTGCGATTCGTCGGTGGGTACGAACAATGAGAAGGGGACAGGTTTGGGCTTCCGTATCTGCTTGGACTATATCGAGCGCAACGGAGGCACGTTCGATGTGCAGAGTGAGTTAGGCAAAGGCACTGCCATCACCGTAACTTTACCTAAGTCGGAAAAGAAAACCTCACAGTCGTACTGGGAAGGCAAGGAGACGGAGAAGAAGCAGATGGAAGACTCAGTCGATAAAGAAATCTTGAGCGGAAATACCGTCATTGTGGTGGATGATGACGAATTAATCCTGCAAAATGTGGCAGACATCATGCGCCCTTACATGGAGGTTTACACTGCCACGAACGGAGAAGAGGCACTCAAAGTGTTGGCAGAACACGAGGTCGATTTGGTGTTGAGTGATGTGGAGATGCCCGTGATGAACGGAATCGAACTGAGCAGAAAACTTTCGCAAGACGAGCGGATGAGTTCCGTGCCGTTCCTCTTCCTCTCTGCGAAGAATGAACAGTCCGACCGCCTGTTAGGCTTGCTTAGTGGAGCAATCGACTATATCGCAAAGCCGTTCAGTCGGGGCGAGTTGTTGATGAAGGTGAATAATATCTTGCGAATCAGACAAAATCAGCAGCAGCGTCTGTTGAAGGAGTTCTATGAAAATCTCCAACCGTCAGAAACATCAAAAACTCCGATGAAATCGGATGAAATTGAAAATTCGGAGCGTGAAACAGGAGAAAATCGTCAGCCGAAAGTTGATGAAAAACTCAATCCATTTGTGGAGAAACTGATGGCAGAGATGGAGGAGCAGTATGCCGACAGCACGCTTGCCATACAGACGATAGCCACCTCAATGGGAATGAGTCAGTCGACACTCTCACGGCGCACCAAAACACTGTTGGGCAAGGCACCAGTGGAGGTTTTGAATGAGTTCAGGCTCAATAAAGCGTTGATTTTGCTGAAAGAAGATGGCAGAGAAAAGAATATTTCGGAGGTTGCCTATAGCGTAGGATTCTCAGATCCAGCCTATTTCACCCGAAAATTCAAGGATTTTTACGGATTTTTGCCAAGTTCAGTAAAATAATTTCGCATCTGCACAATATTTACTATCGTTTGCCGATTTAATCATAGTAGGTTGACAGTGAAAATCGCAACTTTGTAATGTCGTTAGAGAACGACCTAACGTAGAATTTGAATATTAAAAGACAGATGTAGAATCCTACAATGAGTTCCCAAGACAAGAGGAACTGCAAAGTACAGACGATTTTACTTAAAACCTATTACACAAAGTAGCATAATGTTCGGTTAGTTTTATTTATACGTCTAAACTTTAACTTGTGAAAAATCAAAGGCGCATTCCCTTTCTTAGGTAATGCGCCTTTGTTATGTTGTGTTGGTAGACGAGGATTTTTCAGCAACTATTCCTTAAACGGCAGACACACCAAAGTTTTTCCCCTCTTTTTTGCCCAAAATTTGATTTTTGCACCTGTTTTGTATCATCTTACAACAAGGCTGAACAATCGTGATTTTTTTAGATTATTGTGAAAATTTCTCTGTCCCCCCTCGAATTTTTCCCTTTCCTTTGTCGTGTCCGAACGAAAGAACGGTGAGAATAAAAACTTAATGTTAAACGAAAAAAACATTTGAAATGGAAGGACAAGCAGCATTTTTAAAGTATGTGAAAGAGTTTGTAACAGCACTCTCAACACAGGTGATCCCAGCAGTCTTGGCAGAGCTCAAGAATACTGGTGCGGAGATTAAACAAGACGCAGAAAAGGCGTGGAGTGATTTCCAATCGAACATTGAAAAAACACCGCCAGAGAATTTCTCTTTAGAGGAGGTGGAGTTGCTCAAGTATGACAAACTGATGTCGATAGCAACCTCGAACATCGTTGAAGGATCAGACGAGGTCTATGCTTGGAAAAAGACAGAAGACGATAACGTGATTATCAGTCTTGCCTACGGTAAGGATGGCGAATTGATCGACGCACAAACCAATCGATTCATTACCATCAAAGCTAGCGCAGTAACCGCCGATGTACTTCAACTATTCGGCGATGATGATATTGTAATCTTAAAATGATGACGGTATGATGTTTGATGAAATAGCTCCACATCTTTCTGGTGTGTGTGCTCCTATGCATTTGGATCTTTTTAAAAATACTAAAGTTGCTTATATTTTTCAAGAAAGGGCAGAGAAGATTGATGAAGGAAAAAGAATTAAGAAGTATGTCAGGGAAAAACAGAAAAGTGGAGTTTCCTCTGAGATAGACGGAACTCTCGAGATGGATTCCCTTTTCGAACAAGTGAAATCCATCAAAACGGAGGAAGCAAAGGAAGTCTTTTTCTGGAAAGAGCGGAAGCCAAATCAAACGTTTGTTTATGCTGGCTTCACGGATGGTTCTGAACCCATTGGCAATGTTGTTGCAGTGAAAATCAAATACTTGAGTAGCGACATGCAACTGTTGTTCAATAAGGGTGGAGTGAGAATGTTGAGCAGAGAGTCATCTCAAGGATACGTTGATTGTTACCCAGAGGTGATAATCGAAAAGGTTGAAATCTTGGCTGATCCTGTAGCGTATGTGAAACATTTGAAAGAATTGTCAAAGTAATAAACGAAAATTAAAAATATAGTATTATGTGATTCCTATTGTCAACATATACTATTAGTGTTAAACAAAATAAATAAAAAATATTATGGAACTAATTGAATTAATCAAATCGGCATTCGCCTACATTAAGAATTTGGTTGTTAAGGTGATTAATAAGGTGTTGGACTTTGCAGCAGACGTTGTGAACTGGTTCAGAAAACTTATGTTGGATCCTAAAAAGGATGTGCCTTTCATCGCTAATGAGAAAGCTTTTAAGGAGAAGTTGAAAAACGCTCCTGTCAAGAATGTGGGCATCTTCCGAGGTGTTTACGATGAACAGAAAGACGAAGTCACCGTTGGAGAGGTGGTTTCTGCAAAAGATCTCGACAGTGATACTCGCAGAATATTGGGTAATAATGAAGTTGTAGTGTTGAATTAAAATTGAATGACTATGAATACGGTAGTTTGGATATTGGTTGTTGTTGCTGTTGTCGGCGTTGCTATATGGTTGGTTTGCCGTAACAAACAGCGGGAAGAAATTGTTGAGAAACTTAAAAGTTACGAGGTGAAAAATGTAGAGGGTGAATTGACGCTTTCCACAGTTGTCGAATGGTTCAAATCTTTGATGTTGGATCCTAAAAAAGACGTTCCGTTTATCGCCAAAGGCTCGGTGGTTGCAGAGCATGTAAAGACTTATTTTAAGTCGCAAAACATACAAGATTTGCCAGCCTCTGTTGAAGAAAAAGCCGATAAAGTGGTTGTTTACTGTGCCGTCTTTGATGAGAAAAATGATGAAATCGTCAATGGTGTCTTTATTTCCGCTGATTCGTTGGATGCGGAACTTCTCAAGTTGTTGGCTGATAATGAGGTCGTTGTGTTAAATTAAACATTAAAGCGTATGTTCCCATTTTGGTTAGTACCTTCTATCATTGGGCTTTTTGTGGTTGCCGTTACGATATATGTCAAAATTACCAGTGACACTATTAAAGATACGGTCAAAAAGGAAAATCCAGATGCGTTTAAAATTCAGATTAAAGAGGCTAAGAAAAACGTAGTGAACGTTGGAATCTTTGATAACAAAAATAAACATTTGGAAGATATGAGGATCGAGTCAAAAGAAGGTGTAAGTTCGTCCCTTAAAAAGGGTCAAGTGATTTATGTTTAAGGTGTTTTTTTTATTAACTATTTGAAAATGACATAATTATGATTTATAAGACAGACAAATTGAACAAAGAGCAGTTGTGCTATCTCGAAAATTTCGAGAAGGAATTGCTGGGGTACATTCCAAATCTGAAGGCGAATTATCCAACGTTGGCGGTAACGCCTGTTTGGACGGTGATGAATCGAAAAGATGCTCCATTTTCGTTCACTAGCAATGCCGATCTTGAGATAAAGGATAGTTTGGAAGCCAGAAATGTGGTGCGCGATTATGTTCGTCGAAATTTCAAATTTGATTCTGAAACGGTAACGGTTGAGTTGGCTTTGCAGTTTCAGAAGGCAGAGGCGAAAAAGCAACAGAATGAGAAAAATGGTCAGTCGCCAGAAGAGGTTGCCACTGTCTTCATTCCACAGACACCGCGTTACACGTTCGATCAGATTATCCTGCCCGACACCACTCGTCAGGCTATCTACAACAGTCTGAACAGCATCCAACATCGCAATCTGGTTTACGATACTTGGGGCTTTTCAGAGGTGGATCCGAAGCCGAAGAGCATCCTCAATTTCTTCGGTCTGCCAGGAACGGGAAAGACGATGTCGGCGCATGCCATTGCCGATCGATTAGGCAAAAAGATCCTCTGCGTCAACTATGCGGATATTGAGTCGAAGTTCATGGGTGAGTCGCCTAAAAACTTGATGAAGGCGTTCGAGACAGCCAAGCAGACTGATTCGGTGATTTTCTTCGATGAGGCAGACTCATTCCTCGGAAAGCGTATTCAGAATGTAACGCAAGGTTCGGAACAGTCCGTCAACTCACTGCGCAGTCAGATGTTGATCCTCTTGGAGGAGTTCGAGGGTGTGGTTATTTTCGCCACCAATCTCGTAACGAACTACGATCCAGCGTTCGAGTCGCGCATTCTTGCTCACATTCGTTTCGACTTGCCCGACCGTGAAGCACGCGCCACCATCATCGACAAGATGCTTCCTTCAAAATTGCCGATGGAACGTCGCCTCACTCACGACGAACTCTTGGAGGCATCAGACCTCATCGATGGTTTCTCGGGTCGTGAAATCAAAGGTGCGATTCTCTCCATGCTCTTAGACAAAGCAGCCGATGAGAATACACGCTTCACATTGGACGATTTGAAATCCGCTCTTCAAAAGAAGAAAACCGAAGTCGACAATCTGAAGGCAGAGGAGCAAAACCTTCGCAAGGCAAAAATCGCCAATGCCATCAGAAACAGACTGGAAGAAGATTCCGCTGTTGAGGCTGAGAGGAGAAAACGAAATCATAGTTTTGGAAAGAAGAAGGGAAAGAAACACTAATTTTGAATCTTAAAATTTAAAGCACAATGAGATACAGTTTTGGTGTGCCGTTATCCATTCGGCAGAGTAAAATAGATGATTTTAAGACTCTGATTAAAGAGAAATTTCTTAAAGGCAGAAGTGAAAATTTGCTTTGTGGAACTTTTACAGACCTCGAAATTGATACTTTCTATAAAACGATAAAAAAGTACAGTGTTGAGGGAACTAAAGATGTCTTTGTCTGGGGAATCGGTGGCAGAAAAGACTATTACATCTTCGTCGGATTCGGAGATGGCAACAAAGTGATTGACGAGGATGGAAGTTTCCTACTTTTAATGGCTTCAAATCCAACCAATGATTTTTTCGTCATATTGGAAGATTCCGCGGCGACGATCTTAGACCCGAAAAATAACATCTCAAGGTATGTAGACTATACCTTGAGAGATGTGAAAAAAATGTTAGACCATCTAAAAGGTAAGAACAGTAAGATAGGAAATTACCACATCCCTTCAGATTGTTTTTTGGAGAAGAAATTATACATTTCCGAAAAAAAACAATCTGATCTCAGAATTTATGTTGAAGTTGATGATGAGACTGGTAAGCCCAAATTGAATGCAGATGACAATATCTTGGATTTGATGGAGAAATCCAAGTCGATAGTCGCAAATAGTGTTGAAATGGGACTTTCAAGAAGAATCTTGTTTACCAGATTCTCAAGGATTTTCTCAAAAATGCCAGAGGAATATTATCACCTTGAAAAGATTAAAACGAGTGAGGCTGACACTATTTTCGCGAATGTGAATAGCAAGGAAATGCGTTTCACCACTCCTCAACAGGAAAAAAAGGAAGATGAAGAGGAGGCTACAAGACAGAGAAAACAGTATTGTGAAACGATTGAAAGACTTGCAGTCGATTTCTCTAAAGTCAACAAAGCCTTGTATCACCTTGAAGAAGTGGAAACATTGGATCTCAAAACCCTCTTTGCCAAGGTGACTCCATTCCGCCCTGTGGATGCAGATGGTTTCGCCCTCTGCAGAAAGGTGGAGGAAGATTGGAGCGATAAAGACAATATTGTGAATCCTGAATTTGTCTATTTTTCTTTCACTCGTGAAAGTTGCTTTATTGGTAAGCATATCGCGTTAAAGGCGAAGAATGTCAACTGGGATGTGAATGCAATTTTTGAAAAGTATAATGTTAGAAATGATACGGTTTTAGAGAATATCGAAGCCCTATCCATGCCACTTTCAGAGTACATCAAAGGATTGCCAAAGCCTGAAAGCGACACTTCAGATGCCAAAGAAAACGCTTCTGATGAAGGTACAGAAAGAATCAATTTCAAACGTTTCGTTGAACATTTCTTCCCTGATGATATTCACTATGAAACGGTGGACATGCTTGACGTAAAGAAACTTTTCGATATACTGAAAACCTATAAAAGCGATTGCCAAGGTAAGATACGTATCAGAAAAGAAGGGTTTGTGGGTGGTTCATCGTTCCTTGTCATTGGGTTTGATGACGGAAAGAGTATCGGCGACGTGATTAAAATTACTGCGCAATCTCTCAACTGGGATGTGAACGCCATATTTGAAAAGTATAGTTCTGATGAGGTGATTGTTGAGGCGGATATTCTGTCTATGTCTCCAGTTCGGTATGTTACTACGCTTCCTTGGACCAATCGCCCTCGTGATAAAAGAGGTGTTTTAATTTAAAAAAATTAGGAAAGGAAAAAATATGGATTTAGTTGATTTGTTTTTAAAACCATGGGTGGTAGATAAGAAATATCTAATGCCCTCATTCATCCATCCGGCATGTATTGAAAACTGGGAAGAGCATAAATTTATAGATTATGTTTCCAACTTGCCTAAAAAGAAGTTTGTTTATGAGGATGTAGACGTGCTTCGTCTTGAAGATTTATTTGCTAAATTGAAGTCGATTATGCCAGAGAAGGCTGCGAAGGTGTACTTTTGGGATCAAGGAGTTGTTTTTGCAGGTTTTGGGGATTTGGAAGGAATTGCCATTGGAAATGTTCTCTCTATAAATGCGACATCGTTGGATGAGAGTATGAAATTGCTCTTCAAAAAAGGTGGTGTGCGTGTGATTTTTCATGATTGCAATTTGGCTCCAGAACTTTATGAGCCGAAGGTGATAAGAGAAGGTGTGGGTGTCCTTGATAATCCTTCAAAGTACTTGGAGGGGTTGAAGGAAGAGATTGATCCAGACAAAAAACGGACAGAGAGACTTTTGGAACTCTTTAGAGGTATAAATTTAGACGTTATAAAATGATAGACTTATGATTTTATATCCTAATATTTTGCGCTTGCCAGATCGGGAAAGAAAAGAATGTCCAGATTCTTCTCCTACTTATATTCAATATGATGCGGAGCATAAATTTATAGATTATGTCTCTAATCTGCCAAAAAATAAATTCATCTACGAAGATGTTGAAATACTTCGTCTTGAAGATTTATTTGCAAAACTAAAGAAACTTAGGACATATAAGGCTGCCAAGGTGTTGATTTGGGAGCAAGGTGTTGTCTTTGCAGGCTTTGCGAATGAATCAGGTACTCCTTTCGGAGAGGTGTTTGTGATGAATGCAACCTCGTTGGACGAGGGCATGGATTTGCTTTTCAAAAAAGGCGGCGTGCGTTGGATATCTCAGGGACAAGATACTCCTCCTACTCCATATAAACCCAATGTGATAAGAGAAAATCTTGATATTCTTGGTTCCCCTTCAGAGTATGTGAAGAAACTGAAAGAGAAGAATATTATTTCGCCTTCCGAGTATATGAAGAGGCTGGAGGAGCAGAAAGAACTTCAAGTGAGATATGATAATATTTCTGACAACGATAATATTTTTATCAAATTTCCAATAAAAGTTCTTTGATGATTACTTTGTTCTTTTATCAATATTGATTATTAAACTTATAAAATAGCAAAAAATGAAATTCTGTACCCCTATAATCTTTTGATTCTCAATGTGTTATCCATTTTATGTTGTAAAACATAAAATGGGGGGGGTAAAATGGCAGATTCTGTCTATATTTGTGTATAGGTCAAGTTCTGAGTGTGCAAGACGATGGTAAATATCATTATTACATCTCTTTCCATCCTTTTATAGACGGTATCAGAATTTATTATTTGAATATATTTTAATTAATAAGTATAAAAATAAACATAATGACGAAATCAGAACAATTTATTTCATTGGTGAACGATGCGTATGCCATCGCCAATGGGTATTTCAATGAGGAGTCGAAACGGAAAGCTGAGCAAGACAAGCAGTTGCTCGTCAACGCTTTGCAGAAAAACTCTTTCGTGAAAGTGCCGTTCGTGGGCGATTTCAGCGCAGGTAAGAGTTCACTGATCAACGCCTTCCTCGGAGTGGACGAGTTGTTGCCAACCAACATCACTCCAGAAACGGCTGTCGCATACGAACTTTATTATTCAACAGACGAGAAACTCGAAGTTTGGAAGGACAACCAACTGCAAGCCACTAAGGCGTTGGCAGAAATCTCCAACCTCAACCTCACTCCGCAAAACCTCGTGAAGGTCTTTATCAACAATCCTGTGGTCAAGAGTCTGAACGACCGCCACATCGTGATTGTCGATATGCCGGGAATCGACTCGGGTGTTGAGGCTCACAACAATGCGATTCTTCACTATGTGGAAGATGGCACGCATTTCATGTTGGTGAATGAGGCTGAGAGCGGTACGCTTCGCAACTCCACCATCAACTTCATCGACGAGGTGAAAAAGTATGGTGCGAACATCTCCGTCATCCTCTCTAAATGCGACAAGAAATCGTCTTCCGAAGTGGAGAAAATCCGTAGCACAGTCGAGATCATTGCTCGTGCACACTCGGGTAAGAATGTGCAGGTGGTAACTTCTTCTGCGGTAGACGAGGAGGTGGACAGTGTGATGGACATCTTGAATAGTTTGGAGGCTGATTCTTTGGTGGAGCGTCGTTTCGGCAAACCTGTGTTCGATTTGATTGCTGGCTATATCTCTGATCTTCAGTCGCAAATCACCTTGCTCAACACGAGCGACAGTGACTGTTTGGAGAAGCAAACCAAACTAAAAGAGGAACACGAGGCGGCTATTGCATCATTGCAAGAACGCTCGCATGAGGCTCAACCGCTTGCAGGTTCTGTGCAGGATGTGTTGAACGATGTGGAAGACGCATTGCGCGACAATGAGGAGATTTTTGTGGACTATATCTTCAGCAATCCGAAAGATACGGCAGGTTTGAATGCCCAGTTGATGTCTACTATTCGTCCTGTTGTGGCAAACTCTTTGCAACGCGAGATTGGTGAATATTCGGAGGTGATTGGTTCTGCGGTGAACGATTTCTCGGCTTCTACGAAAGACATTTTCGAGACAGATCAGTCGAATGTGGAGACTCTCACCACTGTCGTCAGTGAGTCTATTGTCCCAGTAGTGGACGTTGGTTTGTCTACGATTCTTTCGTTCTTGCCTCGTTTGTTGGGTACGGTTCTCGGACCGATTGCCACACTCTTCACCACGATTTTGCCATCTCTCATTGGCGATTTGGTTGGTAAACTTATCGGACCAAACGAGGAAGAGCAGAAAGCAAAAATTCGTGTGAAATTCTCAACTGAATTGGTGGGCAAAGTGGTCAACTCATTACGAGGCAACATCGAGAAAGCCATCACCGACCAACGTGCGGAGATTGACCAACAAGCCAAATCTCTCATTGACGACGAGAACAAGAAATACCAAGACAACATCAACGCTATCTTGCAAGAAGAGCAGAAATCGAAAGAGGCACGCAACCAAAAGATTGCCCTTTTGTCTGATGTCGTAGAGAAACTCAAAGGAATGATAAATCAAATTAAAACTGCATAAAAATGGCTTTTGATAAAATTAATAGTCGTGCTCAGCAGAGTGGCAAATCAACCGTCTACGAGGGCAACAAATACGAGGACCCGCTGAAGGCGATGGATCTCGTAGCGCATTCTGGCAAAATATTTTGAGCCTTATATTGACACATATCAAAAATTGGGCGAAAAATTCACAGAGGAAAATGCATCGTGGGCGCACGATAGAGTGAATGAATTGCAAAGTGGTTGTTGGAATGCTGTCAAAAATGTTTACAATTTCATTGACGAAGGATTGAAGAATGGGTCTATTGAAGTAGCTGTGGCTGGAGGGTATAGTTCTGGTAAATCATCGTTAGTAAATAGCCTTTTGGATATCGATGGTGTATTGCCAACTGGTATAGAACCAGTTTCTATGATCAACACTTACATTTGTCCGACTAAGGAGGTGAAAAATTTGCAAGTTGTAGGAAATAATGTGAGAGATTGCCTTGTAAAGTTGGATTCGGAAGTGCTTGGTGCTATCAAGCATTCAGATAGATCGAATGTGTATGTTTCATCTGTATTGGACTCTTTGTATTTGGATGTTCCAGTGCCAACGAAAAAGTCTTATCTTGAGCATATTACTTTCATTGATACTCCAGGTTACAATAATTCAAAAAGTGTTAACTTTGAGAATGCAATCTCGGATAAAGATAATGCCAATAGAGCGTTAAATAGAGCGGATGCTATCTTTTGGACTATTGACATTGAATCGGGTGCATTATCAAGTAATGATATTCAGTTTCTAAATCAAGTTTTGACAGAAAAAGAGGCGGATGCAAATTTTCCATTGATTATTGTTTTCAACAAGATGGATAAAAAATCATCGGCTGACATAAAGAAGATTTTGAAGTCTGCAATGGGTACTTGTCAAAAAAGTTTGAAAGTACAGCCTTTGGATGTGATTGCATATTCATCAGATTCTCATGAAATGGTGTCAAGTAATGGAAACTCAATGGAGTCGCTCTTTAATTTGATAAGGGAAAAGGCTCCTTCTTATAATGCCGAAAATATAGTGAATTACATTGATTCAATGTTCAATTCTTATATTGAAGGTGCGGACAACATCCTTAAGGATCTGGAAAAAGATAGAAAAGATCTCGCAAAAAAGAAAGAGGAAGCTTTCGAGGAAGGTGAATGGGATTTTAATAATTTGTACGGAAAAATCTCCGATGTTATTATAGATTCTTATGATGAAATTCTAAATGCGGAGGATGAATGTTACGAAATGTTCCGTAAAGCGTATATTGGTTGGTGTGAGTCAATGTCAAGGGAATATACCTGGAGTGGTAAAGTTGGCTTTTTTAGTGATGCGTCTTCTTTGCAATCTGCGCTTGAAAAAGATCATAGACGTTTGGATAGAATGAAAACGTCACGTCCAAATTGTCAGTATTATGATGGTGAGACAAGAAAAAAAATATTGGAGATGCTTGCTCAAGCCTTGTATATGTCTCAAAAATCATTGAATGATTCGGATAGTGAAAATCGGGAGTCTTTGGAGAAGGGGTATAATGATTGTCAGTCAAATATTAACCCAACTTTGCAGAAAAAAAGAAATTTCACCGATTTTCGCCTTGATTTTGCCCTGATTTAAAACGTAACTATCTGATAATCAGCGATGGCATCTCGGGAAGTTGAATTGTAGTACACAGAAATGTCGTGGAAATGTCGCAT
>CAVJCT010000072.1:0-79661 GCA_963648205.1 Flexilinea sp. | reverse complement strand
CCGTCAACTCGCTCGTCTGAAGGAAATTTCCCTTTAGAAACCACACAGCCATTTCGACTTTCATCAGATTTCAACATCCCTAAAGTCCTGTTTTTCAGCATAAAAAAAACCAGCAGCAAGCATTACCTCGCCACTGGCCCTAACTATATCTACAATCTCCTTTTTTACTCTTTGCTCTTCTCGTCTGTTGCCATCTCTGGGTCAATCAAAATACGACCGCAGTACTCACAAACGATGACTTTCTTGCGCAAACGAATATCCAACTGTCTTTGTGGCGGAATTCTGTTGAAGCAACCTCCACAAGCGTCTCTCTCTACAGATACGACAGCCAAACCGTTGTGTGCATTCTTACGAATACGCTTGAACGCTGTCAACAAACGCTCCTCGATGTTCTCCTCGATTTGCTTTGCCTTCTCGCGCAAACGCTCTTCTTCTTGCTTCGTCTCACCGACGATCTCTTCCAACTCTTGTTTCTTCAAACGCAAGTCCTCTTGACGATCCTCAATGTATGACTCAGTCTTCGCCAATTCTTCCTTCTTAGTCTCGATATACTTTCTCGCCTCGCGAATCTTCTTCTCGTGAAGCTCAATGTCCAACTTGTGAAACTCAATCTCCTTAGAAAGATTCTCATATTCACGATTGTTCTTCACATCGTTCTGTTGCTCTTGATACTTGCCAATCAAATCATTAGCATTATCAATGTCCCTCTTTCTTCCAGAAATCTCAGCCTCTACTTCTTTAATCTCATCCTTGAGATTCTCTACTCTTGTGTTCAACCCAACAATCTCATCCTCCAAGTCTTGAACCTCCAACGGAAGTTCGCCTCTCAAAGTCTTGATTTTGTCAATTTCTGAGTTTACCAATTGTAAGTCGTAGAGCGATTTCAATTTCTCCTCTACCGAAATTTCCTTTGATTCTTTCTCTGACATATCGTTTTCTTATATGTATTTCTTATAAGTATTTTACGGGATTGTTCTCACTACCCGAAAAATGCAACGCAAATTTAGCATTATTTTTTGAAACTAACCCACTTACTATCTCATAAAATATATCTTTTGTGTATTGTTCCGACTCATAATGCCCTACATCTGCTAAAATTATCTTTCCATCTGGCTCAAAAAACTGATGATACTTCACATCGGCCGTCAAATAGATGTCCGCTTTTTCCGCTATCGCATCGGTATAAAACTCAAAAGCTGACCCTCCACACAACGCTACTCGCTCCACTTTCTTTCCTTTCTCAATCGGCGTGTGTCTCAGTCCGCCCAACTGCAACGTCTCCTTCACTCGTTTCAGAAACGCTACCGCATCTTCTGGTTCTGGCAACTTTCCAACGACGCCCAAGCCAAACTGCTCATTCTTCTCATTTGCCACCAACGGTTTCTCTACTCGTATGCCCAACTTCTCGGCAGTGCGATAACTAACGCCACCCGGAGCTGAATCCATATTGGTATGCGACGAATAGAGGGTGATATCGTGTTTGATGGCTTTCATCAGAATACGCCCAGTATGGTCTATCGGACTGATTTTCTTCACTCCATGAAACAACAGAGGATGGTGCGAAATCACCATATTGCACTCCTCCTCTATCGCCTTGTCGACAACCTCCTCCGTGATGTCAATGCAGAGATGCACGCCCTTCACCTCCTGAGTCGGGTCGCCCACCTGCAATCCACTGTTATCATACGACTCTTGATATTTCAAGGGTGCGAACGTCTCTATCGCATCTATTATCTCTTGTATTCGCATTGGTTACCTTATTTTTCTTGATTTTCCTGTTTTTGTTTGTCCCAATGCAAAAAGATGCCTGCCAAAATCGTTCCAGATATGCTATGCCATGCGCAACTAATCGCACATGGTAACACTGCCAACGGCTGCGCCGCAAAGAAATTGCCAGCCAAAACCGTTGCCAAACCAGCATTCTGCATTCCCACCTCAATGGAAATAGTTCGTTTTTTCGCAGTATTAAAATGGGCGAACTTGCCTACCATCCATCCTAAAAGATAACCCAAACTATTATGACAGAAGACTACCATAAATGTCCACAAGAACAAAAGCCAGCCTCTTGCCACCAAATCATCATGCACCGTAGAAATCACTCCGCCGACAATCATCGCCAAGCAGATTACACTCAATCCTGGCATCAGACTTTGTATGGTCGGGAACTCTTCTCTACTGGCGAATACATAATTCAACGCACAGCCAATGCCGACTGGAATAATCGTTACAATCAATATGTTTAAAAACATACCTACCGCATCAATCTCAATGATCTGCCCTGCCGTTAATTCCATCAAAAACGGTGTCATCACAGGAGCTAAAATGGTCGATGCACAGGTCATGCCCACAGAGAAAGCCACATCTCCATGGCAGAGGTAACTCATAATATTACTTGAAACGCCACCAGGACAACATCCCACCAACAGGATTCCTAACGCCAACGCAGGGTCTAATCTGAAAACGTGAACCAACAGATACGCCACTCCTGGCATAATGATAAACTGCGCACACGCTCCCGTGAAAATATCAAGGGGTCTCGACGCCAAAATCTTGAAATCTTTCGTCGTCAACGTCAATCCCATCGTCAACATGATGATTCCCAAAATCACCGTCTGCGACGTTCCTCGCACCCAATCAAATGTATGGGGCAAAAAAAATGTAAATACCGCTACGCATATCACGAAAAGCGAAGCATGGCTCGCTAAGAGTCGACTAATTGTCTGAAAAATCTTTAGCATTTTAATTTATTTTTTCTTTCTATATAGACTTTTTATAAAATCAATATTACTGAATCTTAATATTCTGCGCTAATCACAAAATTATTTTGAACGATAATTCTGCATCATCATCCTCGCCGCCTTCTCAGAAACTGGCTCTGTTCCCAACGTCTTTATCAATTCGTCATATCCTTGCAAAACACTGGCTCTATACTCCGCATTTCGCAGTTTCTCAACCTCCTCGGTTACTCTCTTCACCGTCACTTCTTCTACCACCAACTCGGTTACTAATCGTTTATTGGTAATCAGATTGACCAACGATATGTAATTTATCGTGAGAATTTTTTCAAAAAACTTATGCACGAGTTTTCCGCCACCCATCTTATAAACAACCACCTGTGGCACACGCATCAAGGCAGTCTCCAAAGTCGCCGTTCCCGACGTTACAATCGCCAACTCGGCATGCTTCAGCAACTCGTAGGTCTCACCATACACCACCTTGGCTTTATATCCTTTCAGATACTGCTCATACACACTATGCTCTATCGAAGGTGCGCCTGCTACAACTACTTGATACTCATCATATTTCGCAGCCGTTTCCAACATCACAGGCAATGAACTGTTAATCTCCTGCATCCTACTGCCTGCCAACAATGCCAGTACCGGTTTGTCCTCCAACCCGATACTGCTCAGAAATTCTTTTCTGCTGGCATACTTCTGCTGATAGGATCTCACAGCATCAACACAAGGATTTCCGACATAATCTACCTCATAGCCACGCTCTTTATACCACTCTACTTCAAACGGCAAGATGGAATAGACTTTGTCGACATACTTCTTGATAGACTTCAAACGATACTCCTTCCACGCCCATAACTTTGGTGATATATAATAATATACAGCTGTTTGCTTGAGATTTTTCTTCGTAAACTCTGCCATTTGCAAATTGAAACTTGGATAATCAACTAATATCAAAATATCGGGTTGATAATCTTGAATCGCTTGCTTGCAGTCTTTCATATTCTTCAAGATAGTCCGCGCATGCAAGATGACAGGGATGAAACCCATGTACGCCATATCTTTATAATGTCGTATCATCTTGCCTCCTTGAGCCTGCATCAAATCGCCTCCTAAGAAACAAAAATCAGCCTGCTCATCTTGTCGCTTCAAGGCCGCCATCAAATTCGATGCGTGCAAATCACCAGAAGCTTCTCCTGCTATGATAAAGTATTTCATTGATTTCTAATTCATTACAACAAAAACCATCGCTAATAGCACTGCCACAATCAGACCTTTGCCCGACTGAAATCGATCTGTTTTGTAAAAGAAGAAGAACAGAAACATCGACGGGAAAATCGAACCAATCATCAATGTCGTGAAATTAGGCAGGGCATATATCGCTCTTAATTTCGCTTCCATCCCCTCTATCGTACCAACGTAATTCATCGTCAGCAAATACAAGACAACACATGTCATGATTGCGGATAAGAAAAATCCAATAAAAAACTTATCGAAACTTTTCTTTTCTAATTCTAAATATCCAGATGATTCTTGGTCGAACTCATTGTCTATTTTATCAAAATCACTCATATATAGATTTTAATTGGGTGAGACTATCATAATTTGTTCTGTCAATCTGCGAAGGCACAATCGAACCATAATGGTTGGTCAACGCCCAATTGTCAGTGTCGGTTGCCTCTGGCTCTCTACACACATAGAACCCAGCCAACTGATACGACTGCTGATTGTAGGGGTGTTCTTTCAAGGTATATTCTTCACTCCAGCACGCGTCAGACTGGCGACAGACCTTCATTCCCTGCAATGGTCCGACAGGGAAATTGACATTCAAATAGGTAGCGTATGGCAACGGATTTTTCAGCACACTGGCAATGATCTTTCGAATTTCTACCAACGCATAACTGAAATCGGCATCTGCATCATGATCGCACAAAGAAAGGGCTACCGTCTGCACATTGTTAGTACAACCTTCTGTCGCCGCCCCCACCGTCGCCGAATAGACAGCGTTGACCGAGGCATTCGACCCGTGATTGATTCCCGACAAAAGCAAATCAGGATATTTCTCTGAGAACAATGCAAACAACGACACTTTCACACAATCGACAGGCGTTCCGTCGCAAGCGAAGACTACAAAACCAGGCTCTTCGTGCAACTTGTTCAGATGCACCTCCTTCGTATGTGTTATCGCACTCGACATACCCGACCGACCGCCATCCGGAGCGACAACCACCACGTTTCCAAACTCACGAGCCACCGTTATCAACTCCGTTATTCCTTTTGAATAAACACCATCGTCATTCGTTATCAATATCGTCGGACGACCAGCATCCAATTTCAGTTTATTCTCCATACACTTTTCTACTTTCTCACAAAATTAAAAAAATTCGTTGGAAAATCCGCAAAGCGATAAATAACTACTAATTTTATCAATGTTGTCGCCAATTTTGTTAGGACACAATCCATATTTGTTGCTTTAGTTTTTTTTCTATACCTTTATAAAAAATTATTAATTTAAAGAGATGAAACAACTCGAGCCCTTGTCTAATATAGCGGAGCAGTTGCTTTTTGGAACCTCCCCAATCACCACATCAGCAGATGTTGTGATGAAGGCAAGTGGTCTACGCATTGAAGCGATTCGTGCAATCGCTCGTGAACAAGGCGTAGAAATCGAAGACACTGCGTGCAGATGCATTGAAGGAAACCTGCTCGCTTCTTTGGCGGACGCTCACATCCGTCGATTGAAGGCATATTTTTATAATGCCAAACGACACATTGCCGAACTCGCTGGCGACGAGTTGACAACGTTCGTGGAATTTTGTAAAACATATCAAAAGCGCCAACATTCTTATTATAGTTCTCTGGTTTGGTCTGATATTGACACCGAAGCAATCAGAGAGCAATTCTTTGACAAAGTATGTAAACTAACTCCACCAGAAAAACCATATAGTCCCTCTTCTGCGCTTTTATTAGACGAGATTTTAAAATTTCGTAGTCCCAAATTAGATGACAGCACTTCGTTCAGAGAAGTAATGCAAGAGGATGTCATCGACAAAGTTGTTCATAGTTTTCTTTACTATGAAAAACCCTTTCGAAAGGTAAATTTCATTTTAGACTTAAGGTTCGAAGCAAGAAAAACGATTCTCTCTGCGAGATACCATATTTTCTCATCGGACGATGAAGACCATCATTGTGACGTTGTTAGTAAATTTTATTAATAAACGCCCTGAGGATGGTTGACAATACACTATCATAGGGGCTCATATAAATTATATGAGCATGAATAATTTTATATATTCTGCTTCTTACAATGAATATGAAAGCGAAGCAGAACAATATATCCTCTCACTCGACAAACGCGCAGCAAGAATGACACGTACTATGGAGAACGCTATGAGGATATTTACAGAGTTTATATATGGCTACTTACCTGCAGCGGGTGAGATGAAATGGCCAGTGCTGAAACCTAATTATGACACCAGTGTTAGTCAGGAACAACTAATACCTTTCCATGAAGCTTATAGCTATGGAATCACTGAAGGCATAATACATTTTTTCGAAGCAGACAGCCTATTCACAAGGATTTTCTGTAATCCCTGCAAGTATCTGCCTTTTCTGAAAAATTGCAAAGGAGTTGTAGGACCCGATTTATCACAATACACGGATATGCCAGCAGAAATGCGGTATCGCCATGCATGGTGTAACGTCACAATGTCAGCCTACTTGCAAGACAAAGGGGTTACCATTTATCCCAACGTTACATGGTCTAAAACTGATAGTTTCTTCTATAGCTGTCAAAGGAACTTAGCGAATTCTGTTATCGCAATTAATAGCAACGCGGTACACAGTTCGAGTCTGTCCCTGTATCGTTGGAAGATAGGCTACGAATTTGTAATTCAAGAACTTCATCCGATACACATTATCCGCTATGGCCAACCTGTAGATGGAGAAATGACGGACATCAGTTCCTATCATGTGAATGAACGTCTTAAATTGTTGCGTCATGGGAGGTAATGGAAGTAAATCATCTGGGCTAACTGCCACAGAATCTGGCCGTCGATGGAAAACCGTCGAAGTTCTTTCTAATGGAGTAAAGGTAATAGAATTCAAAAAAACCAATACTCCGTTAAAATTGCCTGAAGAAAGTCATTCGCCTAATTCCATTTATGCAATGATGGATAAAAAAGGCCGTAAACTAAGCCGCATAGCCATTTACGGTCCAGACTGCAAGAAAATAGTTGAAATTCACACGGAAGAACACCATGGAATAAGTCCGCATTATCATCTATGGAAAGATGGTAAGCCAATGAACTTCGTGGAGTCTCTTTCTAACGATCCTCAACTACAAAAATTATTTTACGAAACTTTAAGCTATCTTTAATATGGCATACGAATACGTAAAAAACGACCTACTGGGTTTTCCTTTCAATAGTAAGTATCCTCCTAACTATGAAAAGTTTGGAGATATATATCATGGCTATCGCAATGGCATAGAAGAGGTTTTCTTTTATGAATTTGCGGTTCAGCGTTATGATTTGTATTTTACTTACAATGAGAAGGAATATTATTTCATGTCAGAAGCGAATTATGCAGCACAATGCGCAGAACCTTTCAACAATATCATCAGAATGTTTAAAGATGGTAATGATGTGTTGGAAAAATTTGAGATCGACGGAAAGAAGCTCGTTGAACTGATTCCGCTCATCAAGGACTGCGAGGCAATGTAATTTGGCATAATTCTTGATTTCATCACATTTATGTGCCATCAAATGACACTAAATGTTCATAAAAAAGAGAGCCTCCCCACGGAAGGCTCTCTTAAATCTATCGAAGAATTTCAGATTAAGCGTTCTTGATCTTAGCAACCACAGCCTTGAAAGCCTCTGGTTGGTTCATAGCCAAATCTGCCAACACCTTACGGTTCATCTCGATACCACTCTTGTGGATTGCACCCATCAACTGAGAGTAAGAATATCCCTCAAGACGAGCAGCTGCGTTGATACGTTGGATCCACAAAGCACGGAAGTTTCTCTTCTTGTTCTTACGATCGCGGTAAGCATACAAAAGACCCTTCTCCCAAGTGTTCTTTGCTACCGTCCAAACGTTCTTTCTTGCACCGTAGTAACCTCTGGTGAGTTTCAAAATTCTCTTTCTCTTTGCTCTAGAAGCAACATGATTTACTGATCTTGGCATTTTTTTAAATTTTTATGACCGTTAGCGCCCCATTTCCAAACCTTACAGTTATGAATGTGAACTTCAAGCTAAACAATCGATTAATAATTAAGTTTGATTAGATGCAAAGCATTTTCTTAACACCTCTTACGTCTGCTGAAGATACGATTGTATCGTGAGTCAACGCAAGTTTCTGCTTCTTAGTCTTCTTAGTCAAGATGTGACGTTTGAAGGCATGCTTTCTCTTAATCTTTCCTGATCCGGTAAGGGCAAACCTCTTTTTGGCACCGGAATTAGTCTTTACTTTTGGCATTTTTACTAAAAATTTAATTATGAATATGATAAATCATTTCTTCTTCTTTGGCGAGAGTTGTATCGTCATTCTCTTTCCTTCCAACACTGGCAACTGGTCTACTTTCGCATACTCCTCCAAATCGTTGGCAAATCTGAGTAACAACACTTCTCCTTGCTCCTTGAACAGAATCGAACGTCCTTTGAAGAACACATACGCCTTCAACTTAGCGCCATCCTCCAAAAATCCGATCGCATGCTTCAACTTGAAATCGTAGTCATGCTCATCTGTCTGAGGACCGAATCGGATCTCCTTGACAACTACCTTCGCCTGCTTGGCTTTGTTCTCCTTATCCTTCTTCTTCTGTTGGTAAAGGAACTTCTGATAGTCAGCAACCCTACAAACTGGCGGAACCGCATTCGGAGAAATCTCAATCAAGTCCAACTCTTGCTCATCTGCTATGCGCAAAGCCTCCTCGATAGAGTAAACTCCCTGCTCTACATTCTCACCCACCAAGCGTACCTCTTTTTCTCTGATACGATCATTGATACGATGCTTTTCTTTTGTGTTAGAACTTCCTCTTACTTCGGAATTATTCCTAACAAACGGTTTCGTTACGATAACTTAATCCTCCTAATTTTAAGTTTAACTTACTGACTATCATTTATTTTTTTGAAGTTTCAGCAACATTAGCGATTACCAATTGGTCATCATCTTGTTAACTTCATCCTTCAAATTGGCTGCAAAGTTAGCAATTTTTATTGAACCTTGGTCACCTTCGCCCTGTTTTCTTACAGAAACTTCATCATTTTCTGCTTCTTTTTCTCCAACAATGAGCATGTAAGGGATTCTCTTCACCTCATTATCACGGATTTTTCTTCCGATCTTCTCATTTCGGTCGTCTACAATGGCTCTGATATCGTTGTCATCCAAATAAGCGGCAACTTTTCTTGCATAGTCATTGTACTTCTCGCTGATTGGCAAGATAACAACCTGATCTGGAGTCAACCACAATGGGAACTTTCCTCCTGTATGCTCAATCAACACAGCAACGAAACGCTCCATTGAACCGAATGGCGCACGGTGGATCATCACTGGTCTGTGCTTTTGGTTGTCTTCTCCAACATACTCCAAACCAAATCTCTCTGGCAAGTTGTAGTCTACTTGGATGGTTCCTAACTGCCAACGTCTTCCAATGGCATCTTTCACCATGAAGTCCAACTTTGGACCGTAGAACGCAGCCTCACCATATTCAACCTTGGCTGGCATGTTCTTCTCCTTGCAGGCTTCTACAATCGCAGCCTCTGCCTTTGCCCAGTTCTCATCAGTACCAACGTACTTGGTCTTGTCGTTAGGGTCTCTCAACGAAATCTGAGCCTCGAAATTCTGAAAATCCAAAGCCTTGAAGATGATTGAGATGATGTCCATCACACGGATAAACTCATCTTTCACCTGGTCTGGACGACAGAAAATGTGGGCATCGTCTTGAGTGAACGAACGTACACGAGTCAAACCGTGCAACTCTCCACTCTGCTCGTAACGGTAGACCGTACCGAACTCAGCCAAACGCAATGGAAGGTCGCGGTATGAACGTGGCTGCCACTTGTAAATCATACAGTGGTGAGGGCAGTTCATTGGTTTCAACATATAAACCTCACCCTCTTCTGGAGTGGTGATAGGGCGGAAACTGTCTTGTCCGTAGTGATCCCAGTGACCTGAGGTTACATACAATTCCTTGTTTCCAATATGTGGAGTCATTACCTGTTGGTAACCGAACTTCTTCTGAATCTTCTTCAAGAACTCCTCCAAACGAAGTCTGAGGGCAGTTCCCTTTGGCAACCACATTGGCAATCCCTTGCCCACCATATCAGTGAACATGAACAACTCCAACTCTTTACCAATCTTACGGTGGTCTCTCTTCTTAGCCTCTTCCAACAAAGCCAAATACTCGTCGAGCATCTTCTTCTTAGGGAAAGTGATAGCGTAAAGACGAGTCAACTGTTTGCGTTTCTCATCGCCTCTCCAGTATGCACCTGCTAAAGAAGTGATTTTCACAGCCTTGATAGGTGAAACATCTGGCAAGTGTGGACCACGGCAAAGGTCTGTGAATGAACCTTGTTCGTAGAGTGTGATTTTACCATCTTCCAACTCGCTGATCAACTCAGTCTTGTAAACTTCACCTCTGTCAGAGAACATCTTCATAGCGTCTGCCTTGCTGATGTCTACACGAGTCAAAGTTTGCTTGGTGGCAACGATTTCCATCATCTTCTTCTCGATGGCAGCGAAATCAGACTCTTTCAAGACTTCCTCACCGAAATCAATATCATAGTAGAAACCATTCTCGATGGCAGGACCGATACCAAACTTAGCGTTCGGATAGAGCATCTGGATAGCCTGCGCCATCAAGTGGGCAGATGTGTGCCAAAATGTGTGCTTTCCTTCTTCATCATCAAACTTGAACAACTTGACTGAACAGTCCTCATTAATTGGACGATTCAAATCACGTGTCTCTCCATTCACTCCAATCGCAAGAACTTCTTGTGCCAAACGTGAACTGATACTCTCTGCAATCTGCATACCTGTCGTTCCATTTTCGTACTCTCGTACAGAACCATCAGGGAATGTTACTTTTATCATG
The DNA here is from genome assembly GCA_963648205.1 of Flexilinea sp. GTDB lineage: Bacteria > Bacteroidota > Bacteroidia > Bacteroidales > Paludibacteraceae > UBA1181. Next base: position 68,827 of record CAVJCT010000072.1, on the reverse strand, counting down.
TCTTAAATTTTTTCGAACAGCCAACAAACGCCGTTCCGTTAAAATATTTTCAAACTGCGCAAATTTAGCATTTAAACAACTATTTTAATAAATCCGCACTACTTTTTTTCATTTATCAAACAGACTTTTTACATCTGAACCGATAAAAAACGTTTTCAAACAGACAAAAAAAAGAGTCTGAAGCAAACGCCCCAGACTCCTTTTATAATCATTCTAATATTTTATAAAATATTATTTGCCGTTCAATTGAGCATCGATAACTGCTACGACAGCCATGTTGACGATGTCGCGAACAGAAGCCTCAGCATCCAAAACGTGAACTGGTTTCTTCAATCCCATTTGAACAGGACCAACGCTTTCTGCCATTCCGAGGCTCAACAAAGTGCGGTAACCGATGTTTGCTGAGTTCAAGCAAGGGAAGATCAAAGTGTTGACATCCATACCATCGATAGTGCTGAATGGGTACTTCTCGTGGCGGAGTTTCTTGTCCAAAGCGAAGTTGACTTGCATCTCACCATCAACCAAGATTTCTGGGTGATCCTTGTGAAGTGCCTCTACTGCAGCGTGAACATTGCAAGGGTTGCCTGTAGTGTCTGCGCCGAAGTTTGAGTAAGACAACATTGCCATAACAGGCTTCTCGTTGAAGATCTTTACAGAACGGTTTGTCAAAACAGCGATGTCTGCCAATTGCTCTGCGTTTGGAGAGTCGTTCACCAAAGTGTCAGCCAAGAAGAATACACCCTTAGGAGTATTCAAGATGTTCATTGCAGCGATGTTCTTAACGCCATCACGCATACCGATAATATCGATAGCTGGCTTGATAGCGTCCATATACTTCGTGTAAGAACCAGTGATCATAGCGTCAGCCTCACCTGTCTCGACCATCATTGCACCGAAATAGTTGCGGTCGTACATCTTCTCGTTAGCCTCGCAGTAAGTGTAACCCTTACGAGCCAACTTCTCAGAAACATATTTAGCGTAGCGGTTACGACGAGCCTCTTCACGGTCGTGACGGAGGTTGATGATCTCGATACCATCGATGTCGATATTATTCTCAGCAGCGATCTTAGCGATTCTTTCCTCGTTACCCAACAAGATTGGAACACAAACGCCGTCTTTCTTAGTTTGAGAAGCAGCCTTCAAAGTGTTCACGTTGTTAGCCTCAGTGAAGACAACACGCTTAGGATCTTTCTTAGCAGCCTCAGTCAACTGACCGATCAACTTGTTGTCCAAGCCCATACGAGCGCGGAGTTCAGCCTTGTAAGCCTCCCAGTCGGTGATGTTCTTACGAGCAACGCCAGACTCCATTGCAGCCTTAGCAACAGCTGGAGCGACAGTCTCGAGCAAACGTGGATCGAACGCTGTAGGGATGATATAATCAGGACCGAATTTAAGGTTCTTATTATTGTATGCGATAGCAACAGCCTCAGGAACTGGTTGTTTAGCCAAATCAGCCAAAGCGTAAACGGCAGCAACCTTCATCTCTTCGTTGATCTTGCTAGCGTGAGTATCCAAAGCACCACGAAAGATGTAAGGGAAACCAAGCACGTTGTTGATCTGGTTCGGATAATCTGAACGACCCGTACCGAAGATGATGTCTGGACGAGCAGCATGAGCATCCTCGAATGAAATCTCTGGAGTTGGGTTAGCCAAAGCGAACACGATTGGGTTCTTAGCCATTGTCTTAACCATCTCCTGGCTCAAAACGTTACCCTTAGAAAGACCCAAGAATACGTCGGCATCCTTAACAGCCTCAGCCAAAGTAGTGATGTCGCGCTCTGTGATGAACTCTTTCTTACGCTCGTTCAAGTCAGTACGCTTGCTGTTGATAACACCCTTAGAGTCGCACATTACGATGTTCTTCTTCTGAGCACCCAACTTAACGTAGAGTCTTGTACAAGAGTTAGCGGCAGCACCTGCACCGTTAACGACGATCTTAACATCCTCGATCTTCTTGCCTACAACGTCCAAAGCGTTAACGAGAGCGGCAGAAGAGATGATAGCCGTACCGTGTTGGTCGTCGTGCATCAAAGGAATATCGAGTTCAGCCTTCAAACGGTCTTCGATTTCAAAACACTCAGGGGCCTTGATATCCTCAAGGTTGATACCACCGAAAGTAGGAGCGATAGCCTTAACAGTCTCAACGAACTTGTCAATGTTCTTCTCGTTCACCTCGATATCGAAAACGTCGATGTCTGCGAAGATCTTGAACAAAAGTCCTTTACCTTCCATAACTGGCTTACCAGCTTGTGCGCCTATGTCACCCAAACCGAGGACTGCAGTACCATTAGAAATAACGGCTACAAGGTTACCCTTTGCAGTGTAATCGTATGCCTTGTGCTCATCCTTTTGGATTTCCAAACATGGCTCTGCAACACCTGGTGAGTATGCCAACGACAAGTCGCGTTGTGTTGCTGTAGGTTTCGTAGGAACTACCTGTACCTTTCCAGGTCTACCTTCTGCGTGATATCTCAACGCATCTGATTGTTTTTTCTCGTCACTCATATAATCAGAATTTTATGTTTTTCAACACTCTATAATTTGTTAGGGCAAAATTAGAATATTTTTCTATTCACTCCAAACATATATAATCAAAATGTAAGAAAAAGTATTATTTCCCTACTCCTTAGATTTTATTTTGCGCTTTTTATATTACAATATGTACTGATTTAACCCCATACAAGCATACATTTTGTAACTTTTTGTTATTAATTACTCCTATTTTGTTGCAAAATGAAAGCAATTACTCACCTCTGATGAGGTTCATAAACTCTTCTCGTGTCTTTGCCGCATTGAATGCGCCTGTAAAGTCGGACGTGGTTGTCAAAGTGTTGGCTTTCTGCACACCACGCATCTGCATACACATGTGCTGTGCCTCAATGACCACCATCACACCGAGTGGATTCAAAGTGTTTTGGATACACTCCTTGATTTGCACCGTCAGACGCTCTTGCACCTGCAAACGACGAGACAGTATCTCGACCACCCTCGCAATCTTGCTCAACCCTGTTATCTTTCCGTTGGGAATATAGCCCACATGAGCCTTGCCGAAGAAAGGCAAGAGATGATGCTCGCACAAAGAGTAAAACTCGATGTCTTTTACAATCACCATCTGACTGTAGTCTTCCTCGAAAATGGCAGAACGAAGCACGTCGGCAGGATCTAATTTATAGCCATAGGTCAAAAACTGCATTGATTTGGCTACACGTTGAGGAGTCTTCAGAAGTCCCTCGCGCTGAGGATCTTCTCCTAAATCTTCCAACATAGAAGTTACCAACGGAGCGATTTTGTCTGTTATCTCCTTACTTGGATATTTTGCCAAATCCCATGGTTTGAACTCCAAATCGTCTTTCTGATCCATTATTTTGCCTCCTCTAATGACAAATCTCTTGTCTCTTCATCTCTAACAATATATACCTCGCCATTCATCTCGGGGAATGCGGCTAAAATCTTTTTAGACATTACCAACGCCTCTGTGTGGGTTCTGAAATCCCCCACTCTTAATTTCCAAAAAGGAGAAGCGAACGAAAGGTAGGACGAAAGTTCAGGGAAAACCTCCTTGATTTTCTTCTCACGTTCGATGGCGTCAGACTTAGATTTTTTCTGGTTGTTACCCATGTAGACCTGCACTCTATAGCCCAAGAACGTGATGTATTGCTTCTCTTCGTTTTCCATAATTTTTTTATCGAAAAGGGCAATCATCTTCGAGTCTTGCGTGATACGCACGTTTCCTTGACCATTGACGTGAGCAGACAATTTCTCAAAAATATCTTCTTCATTGGTATGCTTCACCTGCGATTTCGTTTGCTGAGCGCACAACGAAGCCACGCACAAAAGCATCATTACAAAGGATATTAGTTTACGAACCATTCTAAAACGAATTTTAAATACACCTTTTACAAAAATATGAAAAGAAAACGAACAATGAGAATTGTAACTGTTCTATGTTGATATAGAACAAATTATTTCTGATTTTGCTCTCTTTCGTTCTCCTTAAACAACAGCATCTGCTCCAGCATTTCGACTTTCTGTAAATGAACGCCTTGTGCTTTCGCAGCCTGAATAGGATTGCTATAGATAGCGCGCACCTCCAACTTGCGGTGGTTGTCCCAGTCTAATTTCATGCTGGGAGAATAGGGTTTCATTTGGTCAGTGCTGAGCATCATCTTTTCGACGAAATCGTCTGAGATATTGGCTCCACAGGCTCTTGCACCAAGCACCGTCTCCCACATAAGGTCTTGCACCAACTGACGAGAGGATGGATTTTGCATCAACTTGTCGGTCGAAGTGTCCAAAGCCACTGTCAAGCCATTATAAGGAATGTTCCAGACCAACTTGCGCCAACGGTAAAGATTCAAATCTTCTATGATATAAAAAGGAACGTTCGCAGCGTCGAAATCCTCCTTCATCTGTTGCAAAATCTCCATCTGCGCATGTTGATGGAAGCCCACCGTCAAAGCACCATAGTCGGCGTGGTTGATTTCGCCTTGCCCCACACGAGAGGAGCAGATGAAAGCCATACCGCCGGCAATGGAGAGATTGGGAAAATCTTGTGCCAATTCAGCCTCCAAACCCAAACCATTCTGAACCAACACAACCACCGTGTCTTTGTGGCAGATGGGAGTCAGAAGTGCCTTCAGTTTGTCGTTCTGAGTGGATTTCAAAGCCACCAAGACAACATCACATTGAGGCATATCCTCGGTCGAGTGATAGGCATTGATTTTGGGCAGATAGAAGTCGCCATTACAAGAATAGACCTTCAGACCGTGCGTTTTCACCCATTCATACTCCGAATGGTAGAGAAAATACACGTCTTTACCTATATTCGCCAACCGACCGCCATAATAGCCACCGATTGCGCCTGTTCCAACAACACCGTATTTCAGATTTTTGCTCATTTACCGAACAATTTTTTCAATGGCTCAACACAGTCGAGTTTCTCCCAAGTGAAGAGTTCAACCTCTTTTGTGAATGTCTTTCCAAACACATCCTTGAAAGTCTTGGTAACCGTCTTAGGCTCACGACCCATGTGTCCGTAGGCAGCAGTCTCCTCGTAGATAGGCGCACGGAGTTTGAGACGCTCCTCGATGGCTTTTGGACGAAGATCAAAGATTTTGCTTGAATGAATCTTCTGAGCGATTTCACCATCTGAAATGCCTAATTTCGATGTTCCGTAAGTATTAACGTAGAGATTCATAGGTTCTGCCACACCGATAGCGTATGCCACCTGCACCAAAGCCTCGTCTGCCAAACCAGCAGCCACGATGTTCTTTGCGATATGACGTGCAGCGTAGGCTGCGGAACGGTCGACCTTTGAAGGGTCTTTTCCTGAGAATGCACCTCCACCGTGAGCGCCACGACCACCGTAGGTATCAACGATGATTTTACGACCTGTCAAACCAGTATCTCCACATGGTCCACCGAGTACGAATTTACCTGTTGGATTCACAAACAACTTGTATTCGCTCTTGAAAAGTTTCTGATACTGAGGATATTTAGCCAAAACACGAGGAATCAAAATGTTCTTCACATCCTCGGTGATTTGTTGCACCATCTTCTCATCTGCAGCCAACTGATTTTTCTCATCTACGATAAATTCATCGTGCTGAGTAGAGACTACGATTGTGTCGATACGAACAGGTTTGTTGTTATCGTCATATTCGATAGTAACCTGCGATTTTGCGTCTGGACGGAGGTAGGTCATCTCCTTACCTTCACGACGGATGGCAGCCAACTCGATAAGCAAAGTATGAGAGAGGTCTAAAGCCGTTGGCATATAGTTGACTGTCTCGTTGGTAGCGTAACCAAACATCATACCTTGGTCGCCAGCACCTTGATTATATGGATCTTCACGCTCCACACCACGGTTGATATCAGGCGACTGACCATGAAGGGCATTCAAGATACCGCACGATTCACTGTCAAATTTATAGTCGCTTTTGGTGTAACCGATACGTTTGATGACACCACGAACAATATCTTGCTCGTTGATGATAGCGGTTGTTTTCAACTCACCTGCCAAGACTACCTGACCAGTGGTTACGAGTGTCTCGCAAGCCACTTTTGCATCTTTGTCTTGCGCTAAAATGTTATCCAAGATGGCATCAGAGATCTGGTCTGCCACTTTGTCTGGATGTCCTTCAGAAACTGATTCTGACGTGAAAAAATAACTCATAATATTTTGTCCTTTCTAAATTTCAAAACTACACAACAACTCAATTTTCAACTATTGAAATGTAGCCGAAAAGACACACAAACAAACGAAATAAAATGAAGACGAATCTCTAAGATTTCGTTTTAGCATTTTTTTCTGTGGTTGCAAGCAGTCAAATCTATCCACATTTCTTTAGTGAGCGCAAAGTTACAACTTATTTCGTTATCTCGGTCACTTTACATGAAAAATTATTTCAAAATTTTCATCAAAGAGTCACGGACAGCGTAAAAGGCTTTGCGGTTACAAGAATCAATAGGTTCAACGGGTGGCGATTTCAGTTTCAATGGGTCGATTGGAGAGCCATTCTCGTAGACTCTAAAATCCAAGTGAGGGCCAGTTGATAGTCCCGTACTGCCCACATAACCAATCACTTCGCCTTGTTTCACCATACTTCCCTGAGAAATTTTTCCGTATTTCGAGAGGTGCATGTAACTCGTCGTGTAAGTGCCGTTGTGTTGCACCTTCACAGTGTTTCCGCCACCGTTCGTCCATCCTTTGAAGATGACACGACCATCACCGATTGTTGAAACAGGAGTGCCAGTTGGTGCGGCATAGTCGACTCCATGGTGAGGGCGACTGATTTTCAGCACTGGATGAAAACGACTGTGCGTGAAGTGAGAACTGATACGAGAATAACTCAATGGGGCTTTCAAAAAGGCTTTGCGGAGACTGTTTCCGTCGCAATCGAAATAGTCATCCCTACCGTTTTGTGTGAAAGGAATGGCTAAGAAATCGACACCGCAATGAGTGAATTTCGCACATTTGATAGTGTCAATACGAACAAACGAAGAATCGCACAACACCTCAACATATTGAGCCACATATTTGTCGCCCTTCTGCAAGCCGAAGAAATCGATGTTCCAAGCATAGATGTTGGAGAGTTGAAGTGCCAAATCGAAAGGCACACCCTGACCGACAACAGAGTTCCAAAGAGAAGTCTCAATTTCACCCGACACTACCCTCTCGCGATACGTCAACTCTTTCTCGAAACGTTGCACCGAAATGGTGTCGCCAAAACCATAAACCACATACTCCGTCTGGTTCACCTCGTAGATGAAATAGTCGGTGGTGTGAACAGAATCGGCATACGACTGGATGATGTGGTAAGGATTGCCCCCCTTGATCTTGCGAACGTTGAAAATCGGCAACGACTTGACTTCCAAATCGTGAACCTGCTGCGGAGTTATGCCATATTGTGCCAAAATTCCACCTAAAGTCTGGTTGTTCGGAATACGCTCGTGCAACACTTCACGATCTTCCACATCAATACCTAAGAAACTATCACGAACTGCAACTTGCTCTATCACAGTGTCTTTCACTGCTTGTTGCTCGTCCACCACTTGATTCTGACTTGTGTTCTGACACGCACAGAAGGCAGTTGCAATTAATAAAGAAAATATTAATTTTTTCATATTTTTATATCATATACAAACGCAATACATTTTTGTATGCTTGAAAACGATTTTAGTATGCACCAACGTTAATTTTCCAGCAATTTTTGAATCTCTGCCACCTTCTCCTCCATTGGCAAGGAGAAATCGACCCAATGGATGATGAAACCTCGACGCTCCATACCGCGGAACCACGTCATTTGGCGTTTAGCGAACTGATGGATGGCAATTTCCAATTCGCCCACCATCTGCTCGTAAGTCATCTCGCCCGTGATGTAGAGCGTTAAGTACTTGTACTCCAAGCCGTAATAAATCATATCTTCGGCAGAGACACCCGAGTTGAGAATGTTTTTCACCTCATCGACCATACCCTCGTCCAAGCGTGATTTTAGGCGTTGCGAAATGCGGTCTCGACGAGCCTCACGAGAGATGTCGACACCAATGATTAAGGCGTTGATATCGGGAAACTCCACAAATTCAGCAGGATGTTCCTTGTAATACTCTTGAATTTCGATGGCACGAATGGCACGTTTCACCGTGTCGACATCCGTGGTGTTATGTAGGGTTTTGTAGGTGGAAAGAATCGCTGTCAATTCTTCTAACGACTTGTCTGCCAAGCGATTGCGCAGTTCGTCATTCTGAGGAACTGGCATCATCTTGTAGCCCTTCAAGACAGACTCTAAATAGAGCCCTGTGCCACCGCAAAGCAGAGGGAAAGCATTGCGAGCCTTAATATCCTTGTAGGCAGCAAGGAAATCACGTTGATACTCAAAAAGGTTGTATTTGTAACCAGGGTCGGCAATGTCGATAAGGTGATAAGGGATTTTTCGTCCATCTATCTCATAATCAGAGAGATCCTTACCCGTACCAATATCCATTTTGCGATAGATTTGGCGAGAATCGGCACTGATGATTTCAGTCGGCGTACCCTCGGAGATAAGTTTATCAGCAACGTGGGTTGTCAAGTTGGTCTTTCCAGAGGCAGTCGGACCTAAAATCGTTAACAAATCATATTTTGACATATTGTACACCTTTTTGAGGACACTATAGAGTGAAAAAATCTCAAGCGGTGCAAATATATGAAAAAAGGGAGGTTTAAGCGACCTCCCTTTCGATATAACGACACAAAAAGTGTGGTTTATGATATTCAGACTATCTCAACGGCTTATCTAAAGTTGAAAGTAACACCAGCCATAGCGGTTGGAAGGTTTCCGTAGCCAGGGCTTGCCCAGTCGAATTGGAACTCAGCCTTCACACCAAACACGTCTGTGAAATACCATTTGCAACCAGTGAACATACCACCAGCGTATTTCACATGATCCCAATTGTCTTTATCAGCACCAGACCATCCAGAACCAGTAGGGAACCACAAGTTCAAACCACTTGAAAGACCAGCGTAGACATCTAAATGCTTTACAAACTCGAAATGGAAAGCAGCACGAACAAGAGCAGGAATCTGCATAAATCCATGATGACTATCATCCCACTTATTGTAGAAACAAATAGCGTGGTAGAAACCTAAGTCAACACCACCATTTTTTCCAAACACACGTGAATTGATGAAGCCGTGAGCCAAACCCCAGTTTCCATCCACATTGACAGAAGGCATCTTCGCACGGTCATCATGTGTAGAGCGAAGGCCTGGCGCACCGATAGTAACGCCCAAAGCAAATTTACCCTTGTTAGCGAACTCAATCTCATCAACTTTCTCGGCGAAAGCGTTGGCGCAAATCATTGCGAACGCTGCCAAAAACAAAACTATTCTCTTCATTTTTTAAATTTTATGACACTCTTTGTTATCTCTACTTCGTATAACGAAAGAAACACACAAATAGTATTTTTCTCAACAATTATTTTTATCAGACATAAAAAAAGACCTGCGACAAGACTGCCGCAAGTCTTCTATATCATCTTCCTTTCGATTAGAAATTGAAAGTTACACCAACTGCAAAGTAAGGAAGGTCATTGACGTGACCATTTGACTCATTGCAAATCCAGTCGCCAGAGTACTCAGCCTTTACACCAAATACATCTGTGAAGTACCATTTTGCACCAACATACATACCGAAAATACCATCAGCGTGAGTATCTGAATCCTTTTTACCATCATACTCATCAACATATTGTTGCAAAACATCATCATCAAGAGAGTAGTTATTTCTCCAATGTCTAATTCCAACACCACCTTGTAAACCAGCGTAAACATCTAAGTGCTTTACAAACTCAAAGTGGAAACCAGCACGAACATTGATTGGAATTCCCCAAGTTCTCCATCTATATTTCACACCAGGAGCTACATCAAAATGGTCACCCCAGTGAGTGTAACCAACCTGCAAACCTAAATCGATAGCACCGTTGTTACCGAAAGTCTTAGTGTGGATGAAACCATCAGCCAAACCCCACATACCATCAACACCAATGAATGGCATATTGGCATTGTCTACTGTTGGAGGAATACCAACCTCAGCACCCAAAGTAAACTGACCTTGGTTTGCGAACTCGATCTTGTCCACATTAGACGCATTTGCACTTCCCATTACAACGAACAAAGAAGCGATTGCTAACAAAAATTTCTTCATATCTCTATTTTGTTTAAAGAATTATTTATTCAACCTTTTGTTACAAAATCGGGGGCAAATGTAGCATTTTATTTTTTAAGACAAACTATTTTAGGAATATATTTTACAGATATGCTTTAGAGCATAACTTTCATCATAGTCTTTCATTCTTCTTTTACCTCTTATTGAAGATTAGTTTTAGTCCATCTTGCTCATAAAAACGAAAGGAGTGGTCGGAACTAATCAGCGGAATTTTATCAGATATTGCCTGTGCAATAATCATTCTATCCCAAGGGTCTCTATGTTCGCCATGAAGGGGAAGAGAAGCAAGGGTTTCAATATTCTTTTCTGAAACCTGTTGAATCTTGATGCCACGTTCCTCTAACCAAGGAAGCAAATCTTTCGCATTAGGGGCGAATTTTTTTCTCTCATTATTCAATTTGCCAGTCTGAATAATGTGAGTTAGTTCGATAACAGACATTGAACTGACCAAAAGAGTACTCTCATAGTCGAAAATAACATCAAGGACAGATTCTAAGATTTGATTTTCGTTTCCCGAGAAAAGGAATGCGAGAATATTGGTATCTAAATAATACCTCATTTCATTACAGCTTTCATATCAACAATATCGAAAATACCCTCTTTACCCTCTTCAGAGAGCATCCATTCAGCAAGTTTACTGAGTTTTTCTCCTCTTGCTTTTTTTGCGATTAGGTAATCGTAAATAGAGACCTTTCTATCTTTCTTTGTTTTTGTTGCACCCATATCTTTAGTATTAACCATTATTAAAATCTATCTTTCAAATGACAAAGATAACGAAAAAGAGATAAAAAGTTGATGTTAAATCAAGAAAACTGAACTACTTCCCTGCACATTTCTTTTAAATAATAAACCCGCAAGTCTTACAAAAGTTTTCCACCACTCGATGTTGGCGAAATCCTTCGGCAATGCGCTGCGAACGTTCTTTCTGCAAAATCGTCTCTAAGGATTCCTGCAAGATATTGCCCAACGCCATGTTGCCATCGGCATCTAAACAACAAGGGACAACCGTGCCGTCGGAAAGGATGGCAATGTGATCGCGCAAGGCATAGCAGTTTCGCTCCTCCACTCCTTTGTCTTCTCCTCCAGGCCATGCAAAACGAGAGGAGCGTTGCAAGAAGATATGATCTGCCAACTTCAGATTGCGACAATTTTCGGTTACCTCGACACCGAATTTTTCTTGCAGAAAGGCTTCACAAACTTGATTGTAGCGGATGGAACTTTCAGAACCTTCGTTCCATAGGCGCAGTGAGAAGTAACTGTTTTCATTCTGACTCTTTGCGAATGAGGTTACATTCACTAAATAACTACCCCATTCGGATTCGGGCAGATTCTCTTCGGCATCGTGAAGGGAAATGTTGTATTGACGAATTTTGTGTTGGACGAGAATCTCTTTGCGCTTTGCCAACAATGAGCCATTGGTTGTCATATTGATGAAGAAACCTTGCGACTCTGCAATCGAGAGGAGTTCATCAATATGTGGGTGCGAAAGGGGTTCGCCTAAGACGTGCAAGTAGATGTAGTTGGTGTAGGGACGTATAGAAAAAAGTATCGCCGAAAATACTTCCGGCGACATATACATTTTCTTTCTTTTAGACTGAAAGCAAAAGGAGCAGTTGAAATTACAAGCGTTGGTAATCTCAACGTAGATTTTTTTGAATCTCATAGACGCTTCAACTCACTATGGGTTGTACTCCAAGATACCTGTGTTGTAGGCTCTCTTCAAGAACTTAGCATATTGGAATTTGTAACCTACAGAGACGCTCAAACCTGTTGATTTTGAGGTTGAGAATCCTTGAGAGAAACCAACAGAAGCGAAGAGACCCGAAACATGTTTCGTCATCTCATAGTTGACTTTCACATTCAAACCCCAATCGAATTCATCCAAGAGAGGGTTATCACCCTTGAAAGCGTTTCCGCCAACACCACCTGCGAAGAAGAGACCGATACCTGGAGACAATGTACCAGGACCAACATTGGTGATGTTATAGTAAACCAAGATTGGAATACGAATGTAGAAAGCCTTTACCTTCTCACTTGTAGCAGTATCGCCAGGGAAATCCACGCTGGTAGAATCGCCATGCACCATAGTATTAAGTGTAGAACCCTCCATGGTGAAGAGGAGTTCAGGCTGGATTGACCAGTGAGTCTGGATGACCAAATCAGCCAAGACACCAGCGTGGAAACCACACTGAATGCTCGCATCATCAAGGTCACGAGCCATCTCGCCGACACTATTGATATCAACAACAGGAAGGACTTCACCATTCCATTTTGTCATATTGAAACCACCCTCAACACCAAAGCGAACTTTCACATCCTTTGATTGTGCCGAGAGTGAGCAAATCCCCAATGTAATCACCATCAAGGTGAGCAATACTTTCTTCATCATACGAATCTTTTAATTCTCTAAGTAGTATTAATGTGTAGTAATCGTTTTAACGCACTTAACGCGACAAATTTATTTAAAAAAACTTAAATAACGGAAGATTGTGGTTTGTTTCATATAAAAAAATTGCCGAATACCGATTAAAAGTCTCCTTTGTAACGGTATTCGGCAACTATTTTGCCTTTCAGACCACCTTGAGTAGTCTAAAATGGGATTACTTCACAACCATTGTGCCACTGGCTGTGTTGCCCATCACATTGTTGTCGTAGATACATTTTGCAATGGTGGATGGCACATAGTAGTTTCCTGCGTAGGTAGCGGAGAGTGTCAAAGTGGTAGTTGTAGTCTGACCTTTCTTGAGGTTGTCGACATAGACATAAACGCGATCGTCACGTTGGTCGATGTTGGCGTTGTAAAGATCGTTTGCAACTTTCAGAATCTCGACACCGGAAGGAGCGACGTAAGTAATAGCCACATTCTCTTGCTCCTTACCCGTTTGGTTGGTTACAATAACGACGGCTTTGTAGGTTGCACCTGCCTCAACACTTTGCAAGTTCATAGCTGCGTTGTCTTTCGTATAAGCGATTTTGACAAACAAACCGCTTGCAGAAGAAGGAACGGCAGCCTGAGTAGCCCAACTCTCGAAGAAGGCAGTAGCATAGGCTGTAGCCTTGCTCTTGTTCTGCACTTTCACCTTCACCTGTTGCTGATCTTTAGCCACCTGAGCCGACCATGCCGTTTGGGTAGTCTTCTCGTTAGCAAACTCCTTGCCATTGACAGACAAAGCGAAATTCAACTCGTCGGCAGTGCCATTCTTCTTCGTGTAGACACTGGCAGCGTGGAGAGAGAGAACAACATCCGTGCAGTACATCCAATTTTGAGAGTTCAACTCCGCACGCATATCCTCGACGCTCTGCTCAACGCTTGGCAAACCGCACAAAGTCTGAGCGATCACTCTTGAAGAGGCGATTGGACAACGGTAGGCAGAAGCATCAGCCGATGCAGATTGCAAGATCTGTTTAGCAACAGCAACCTGACCCACAGAAGCATAGGCTGCAGCGAGGTAGTTTTGCGCACCTTCAGCCATCTTGCCAACTTCAGCCTTCATTCTGTTCATCGTACCCAACTCTTGAGCATTAGAACTGTTGGTTGAAGCCAAAACATAAAGTCCGAAAGCGGTGAAGTTTTTCTCGTAGTCGGAAGAGCCAGACTTCCAGTTGCGCACCTGCGTCTGCACATAGCGAGTGAGCGAACGGAGCATCTTATCGTTCACATAATAGCCCTTCTCAGAGGCTTTCTTCAAGAAGAGGAGAACGTAGGCAGAAGTCCAACGGTCGCCGAAGCCCGAGTTTTTCCAGTAAGCCATAGCACCCTCGTTGTTTTGGTAAGCAGCGAGGCTCTCGATAGCCGACTTCACATTTTTCTCTGCTTGAGCCGTTTGATCTTTCGTCAACTGAGAGAACTCCATCAAATAGATTTGACCCAAAGCCTTAGAGGCAATGCACTCTGAACTTGCGTAAGGGTAATCCAACAATGACTCTACACGAGAAGCCACATTGAAAGGTTTAACACGAGAAACCTCGACAGAGAGGAGTTGTTTCTCATTGCCCAAAGCCTTGATAGATTTCTCTTCACTCTTGCCAGCAGCGATTTTGAATGTCTCGCTGTTCACCATGCGCTCGCTAACCGAACGAATTGGCAACTCGGCAGCATAGACAGACTTATCACCAGAGCAAGTGCTGTTGATTGTAACCGTACCTGTACCCTCTTGGTTTCCTGCCTTCACTTTGAATTGGACAGTCTTATCACCTTGCTCAGAGAAATCGGTAGATACCGTATTTGAGCCAACAATTTCCAATCCACCAGAAACGGAGATAGTCGTCTTCACGTTCTTCACAGAGTTATCCATAGCGAAGACAGTAGCCGAAATGGTCGTCTCGTCGCCCACACCAATCTGGCGAGGCATCGTACCTGTAACCATCATCGACTTGCGCACATAGACAGATTTCTCTGCCGAACCGTAGGCATTGCCGTCAGCAGCAACCACCATCACACGGACACGACCGCTGTAGTTTGGCACCTCGATCTTGTGCGTATTAGTCTTGCCTTTCTCCACAACGAATGGTCCACCGAAATAAACCATAGGGGTGAAGCGATTGACGATGGCTTTCGGACCATTATACAACGCCTCATCACCACCGACCGTGAACATCTGGTCGATCTTTCCACCAAATGCGCCACATACATTACTATATAAGTCCCACATACGCATGCTCATAGCCTCTTTAGCGAAGAAAGCACTCCATGCGTTAGGCGTTTTGAAGCGAGTCAAGTCGAGCAAACCTTCGTCGACCACTGCCAAAGTGTAAGCCATGGCTCTACCCTTTTCTTCCTTCACCTTCACCTCGAAAGTCTGCAAAGGCTTCGTCTCATCTTTCGACTCGATGACAGGAGTCAACTTGCTGGATTCAGAACTTACAGAGATAGGCGCGACACCGTAGAGACGGATTGGCATATCGTTGTCCTTCGTGTGGTTGTATGGCTGAATGAGCGTTGCAGAAACGTAGGCATTTGGCAACATCTCTTCAGTAACGTCAAACAACACAGTAGTGTTACCGGCATTGCAATCGACGAACTTCATCTCTTGAATACCTGCGCTGTTGCTTACAGAGACGATCGCACGACCACCTTGCGCACTTGGAATTGTTACCTGCATCTTATCGCCTGCAACATACTCCTTTTTATCCGTTTGAATAGAAAGTGCTGTTACAAAAGAACCACCATCCGAAGTACGACGCTCGGTCAAAGTAGGCCAATCGAAATAAGAGCGAATGCAAGCCGTGTGTCCACCTCTATTATCTGTAACTCTGATGAGGAATCCACCCCAATCCTTATCCTTGACATTCAAGACGAAAGAACCCTTACCGTTGCCATCCGTCTTAACAGTCTCCTTTTTGAAAGGCTGATCGTAGAAAGAATAAGAATAGTCGGCTACACCCTCAGAGGTGCTGTTCCACCACCACCACCAAGCAGTCTTGTAGACCTCGACAGTCAAAGAAGTGGAAACACCAACGCCATTTCTATCAACAGAAGCAACCTCAAATTTCTGATTCTTGCCTGTAGCCAAGAACCATTTATCACCCATTGAAGGGGCTTTCACACCCACATATTGCTTGTATGGAGAGAAAGGAACGACCTGAACATCCGTGCTAAACTCGCCACTTGGCTCATACACCTTAGTAGTTACACTACAGTTCAATTTTCCAGGAGCAGCCGTTGTCTTAGGCATGTAAAGATTCATACTTGCCTCACCGTTGCCATCCGTTTTACCCTCTGCAACCACCGTCTCAACAGCCTCGAACGATTTAGAGCAGTCATCGAACTCATAGTCCTTCCATTTGTCGAACTTCGTTGTTCCCTTGACCACTCTCGTCGAGATTTCGTATTTCAAATTATGTGTTTTAGCACCGTTGAGCCACTCCGCCTGAAGGTCGTACACCTGTGCGCCCTCAACCAATTCCTTAGGCAGAGAGAGGTTGATTTTCAAACGATTAGGTTTGATAGTCTCGATACGAATACGCTTGCTGAAAGTTGTTCCGCCCACTTGAACGTTGACCAACCAACTACCCGTTACGATATTGTCTTCCGTTGGAACAGCGAAAGCATAGACACCCATCTTACCATCCGTCTTTGTAAACGACTTGTAAGATTGACCCAATGGATTGCTGATTTCCATCACAACAGGGTGATTCTCAGGCAATGTCTTCGCTCTGTCATTCAAGATGAAAGAGAGGAACAAAGTGTCACCCGGACGCCAAACGCCACGTTCACCATAGATATAGCCCTTCAAACCTTTCTGAACCACATCTCCGGCAACTTCAAACGCACTTGTAGAGAGTTCCTCGCCACGTTTCACACGCAAACCAGAGACATCGTTGTCTTTCTTCGCCAAAACAATGAAAGGAGAACCCAAAGAACCATCGAAAGAGAAATCAACACGACCATCCGCATTGGTCTCGCCCTTTCCAATCAACTGATTCTGACGGTTGTAAGCCTCAACAAAAACACCAGACATACCCTTTGCCGTCAACAAGTCAGTTGCAACGACAGTCAGACTCTTGCTCGTTGGTGCGACAGCCCACAAACCGATATTCGTAGCGAAAACATTTCTGCCCTTCGACTTACCCATGTAGTAAGACTTCTTGGTAGGATCTTCCGACTCTTTCCAAGAGTAGCCAGTCCAATCCTCTTGAATATTGTACCAATTGTCGCCGTCATCAAAATCCTCGTTCATCGTAGCCAGACGCACCTTGTCTTCACGCTCGAAAACAGTCTTGTCTATGGTAGTGTTCTCACACTCTGGCCAAGCAGAAAGACGATAATCCATCAGCAACTCCACACGATACATACAACCAGGCTCCACCTTCATCAGGTTAGAGAGGTCAATCGAGTAGTTGTGCCATTTAGACAAATCGTCCGTCTCATCCATATAGAATGTCGTAGCAGCAATCGGGCGACCATACAAGCGCAACGGATCACTGTCATACAACGTTGCCTTTTGCAACCACAGAGCGAAATTGTTAGCATAAATCTTGAAGACATTGACACGGACACCTTTCATATATATAGATCTGAAAGGAACGACCAACTTGTCTGTCTGAGGAATGATGACACCATCACCGATAAACTCAACAGCAGGTTTATTAGATTTTAAATCAACTTTTCGAGTGATATTTGACCCCAAAATCATACCATCCTTACTGCGGATATTCTCAGAAAGGACCACTGTAACCTCGCCGTTCGTAGAGAGATCGGGGAAGAGTTTCAGTTTGTTACCCTCCGTTTCGACCACCATAGAAGTATTGTCATCGATGTAAGCCAATCCCATCATGTCTTGTTTATTATCCATGATTTTGTTGAACGAAACCTCGATATAGCGAGTGTCGCCGTTCACACATTTCACATCGAAAACACTCAACTGATTAGGATTTGGCACATCCACGGTAACCAAATTCTCGGCAGCCAAGCCATACTCCGAATTAGCGATTGTGTTGACATCCAAAGTTGAAGATGAAAATTTGATGTTCGCAGAAACATTGAACGAACGGTCGCTCTTCTTCTCCCAAGTGAGGTTGCTCACATTGCTACCCCCTTGCTTCAGTTCGATGACACTCTTCACACGCTCAACCGACTCATTATCAGCGGTGTTGACCTGGAAAGTGTATTTATAGTCGCCCGACTCCTCGACAGAGAAATCGCTCAATGCGGCACTCACCTGAAAAGGAAGTGTCTTGAATGAGAAAGCAAATTTGTCGGCATCGTCGAACAATTTTTCCAAATCAGCCTCAACCTTATATTCCGTGTCATACTGCATCTCGCCAGAAGGACGGAACACGATGGTGTGACTATCTGAAAATGAATAAGACCCATCAACAGAAGGAGAAATCGACATAACCTCCGACAAACTCACCTTTTTCTGTTGCTCATCAGAAACCTCTTCAGATAGAATTAATAACACCGATGCACTTCGCGACACCTGTCCCGACGTGTATCCAGCAACATACTTGTTAAACTCCCCTGTGGACTTATCCTTGTCAGAACACTGGCAAAGCATAAAAGCCAACATCACAGAGATAAAAAATAGAAATTTTTGTCTCATATTTTTATGAAAAAATTTAATTAGCACGAAAAAAACAAATTAGTTGTATCATTCTAAATACGTTAATTAATTGCTACCATAGCAAACACAAAAATAAGTAATGGATATATTAAAAAAACAGCCAAGAAGAAAAATTTCTCAGCTGTTTATAAGTTTTTTTATATGAAAATAGTTTCAGAATAAACTATCTTTCTGTATTCTATTAGATTTCGCTTTCTTTCAAACGTTCAGCGTTCTCGGCAACGATCAGTTTATCAATGATTTCCTGAATATCGCCACCCATCACAGCCTGTAAGTTGTAGAGAGTGAGGTTGATACGGTGATCAGTAACACGGCCCTGAGGGTAGTTGTAGGTACGAATCTTAGCAGAACGGTCGCCCGTTGAGACCATCGTCTTACGGCGAGCAGCGATATCGTCCATATACTTCTGATGTTCACGGTCGTAGATCATCGTACGCAAGCGAGAGAGGGCGCGTTCCTTGTTCTTAGGTTGGTCACGCGTCTCGGTACACTCGATCAAGATTTCCTCAGCAACACCCGTGATAGGGTTCTTCCAGATATAGCGCAAACGCACACCCGACTCCACCTTGTTGACGTTCTGACCGCCGGCGCCACCCGAACGGAAGGTATCCCACTTGATTTCGCCCTCATTGATCTGCACGTCGAACTCGTCTGCCTCAGGCAAGACTGCCACAGTAGCAGCGGAGGTATGCACACGACCTTGCGTCTCGGTAGCAGGCACACGCTGCACACGGTGAACGCCCGACTCATACTTCAACGTACCATATACATTATCGCCAGAAACGGTGAAGATGATTTCCTTGTAGCCACCAGCAGTACCCTCGTTGAAAGAAGAGACTGAAACAGACCAGCCCTTCGTCTCGCAGTATTTAGCATACATTTTGAAGAGGTCGCCAGCAAACAGAGCAGCTTCGTCGCCACCAGTTCCGCCACGGATTTCGACGATGGCGTTCTTTCCATCTTCAGGGTCAGAAGGAATGAGGAGAATTTTGATTCGCTCTTCCATCTCTGGAATTTTCGGTTCATACTCGTCGAGTTCCTCTTTTGCCATAGCGCGCATGTCGGGGTCGGACTCTGTTTCCAAGATTTCCTTGGCTTGTTTGATGTTAGACAAGGCTGCGACATACTCTTTGCGAGCCTGCACGATCAACTCCAAGTCATGATATTCCTTGTTGAGTTTCACATAACGCTTCATATCGGCGATTACAGCAGGGTCGGTAATCAGCGTAGCGATCTCCTCGAACTTATGCTCTAATCCATCTAACTTTTCTAATAAAGAATTTTCTGCCATATTACTTTAGACGTACCTCAAATTAATTTCGAGTTGCAAAAATAGCAAAAATCAGCGACTTTCTAAGGGTATTTTTTTCTATCTTCGCAAGAGAGTTACCAATCAAACTGGCAAAAAATAAAAAATCAAGAAGATGAAAAAAAATTTGCTACTTTTAACACTTTTTGTGCTGGGATTTTTCACAATGAGTTGGGCTAACGACAACGTCAAGATTTTCTCACCCAAAGATTTTCAGATTGCGTTGCAGAAAGACACGGCAGCAGTCATCCTCGATGTGCGTCGCCCTACAGAATTTGCCGAGGGACATATCAAGGGAGCGATCAACATCGACTGGCTCGACATCGAGAAATTCAAAGCGCAAGCAGAGAAATTAGACGTCAACAAGACCTACTTCATCTACTGCCGAAGTGGAAAACGAAGCAACGCAGCTGCCCGAGAGATGGCGAAACGCGGTTTCAAAGTATTCGACCTGCAAGGAGGCATCCTATTGTGGAAGCAGCAAGGATTCGAGGTGGTGAAGTAACGGATATAAATACACTCTACTATTTATGAATAAACCGATAGTTCGATTCATTGATTTATTTGCAGGCATCGGAGGAATTCGATTAGGGCTTGAACTGGCACTAAAAGATGCAGGGTTCGAGCCTATGTGTGTTTTCACATCTGAGATAAAACCACATGCCATACGCATATTGCAACAGAACCACCCTGATGATCCAATCACGGGAGACATCACCAAGGTGAAAGAGTCGGACATACCCGATTTTGACATTCTATGCGGTGGGTTTCCATGCCAAGCCTTTTCAGCAGCAGGGAATAGAGACGGATTTGCAGACACGAGAGGAACCCTTTTCTTCGATGTAGAGAGAATTATTCGGGAGAAGAAGCCCAAAGGATTCATATTAGAGAATGTAGAAGGATTGATCACCCACGACGGAGGAAACACCTTAAAAGTGATTCTAAACAATTTAGACTCAGCAAATTACAATGTGTCATTCCGTTTGCTGAACTCGTCGGACTTTGGTGTACCCCAAGAAAGAAAAAGAATATACATAACGGGAGTACGAAAAGACATTAGCGGAAATGCAGTCAGTTTAAATTTCTTCCCTATCAAAAGAAGTACCATAAAATGCATTTTAGAGTCAGGGAAACCTGTTTCCGACAGTCCATTTGTAAAGCACCTTTTGAATCTATACCCAGTAGAAAGTTTAGTAGGAAAATCAATAAAAGACAAAAGAGGTGGGAAAGCCAACATTCACAGTTGGGATTTAGAAATAAAAGGGCCTGTGTCGAAAGACCAGAAAGAGCTCTTGAATCTGTTGATGACAGAACGTAGAAAGAAAAAATGGGCAGAATTGATTGGTATTAAGTGGATGGACGGAATGCCGCTCACAAAAGAACAAATCGAGCAGTTCTATCACCACGAAAAACTACAAGAAATGTTGGACGATCTTGTCGAAAAAGGGTATGTGAAATATGAACACCCTAAAAAACAAGAAGAGCAGACTCACGTTGCCCCAAACGGAAAAGTTGTTACAACGTATAGAAGAGTCAGCGACCCAACAAAGCCCAAAGGTTACAATATCGTTGCAGGGAAATTAAGTTATGAAGTGGGAAAAATCCTTTCACCAAACGAAGTTGCCCCCACCTTAGTTGCAACAGATATGCAACACCTTTTCGTTGCAGACAACGGAGGGCTACGCACGCTGACATTAAGAGAGGGACTACGTCTTTTTGGTTATCCTGAGTATTACAAATTTGATATTAACGAGAAAGATGGATTTGACCTTTTAGGCAACACTGTTGTTGTTCCTGTCATAAAATCCGTTTGTGATAGACTTATTGAAACATTAAAAAACGACAAGACGCAATATGAAAATCAAAAAGTTGCATGCGGAGCAGCTGTATAAGGCACTGAAAGACGATTTCAAGTTAGAAGGCGCTACTGGCTCTGTGAATTTTAATCTTAAAAATTTCAACATAACAGTTGAGCAGAATAATATCATTGGCAATATTCTTGAAGAATGGTTGGCAAAATGGATGGATAGCAAAGGAATTGCGAACATCCACAACCTAAAGCAAGAATCACCCGATTTTTGGCTTAACCCTGACAATTTAGATGAAGATTGGCTTGAAATCAAATCATTCACAGGTAGTCCCAATTTCGACATCGCAGCTTTTCGAAGTTTCATCAACCTCATCATCGAAAAACCATATAAACTACAATCCCAATATCTCCTCATCAAATATAAAATGAAGGACGGTATTGTAACAATTGAAGATTTCTGGTTGAAAAAAGTATGGGAAATTTGCTGTCCGAGCGAGCGTTATCCAATTAAAGCGCAAGTAAAACAAAGCGTCATCGTAAACATAAGACCATCAATCTGGTATTCCGAGAAAACGGATTTTCCATCATTTAAATCTTTGGAACATTTTTTAGCAGCATTAGAGCAAACCATCTACTCATACCACGAGACGAACCATTTGGCAGAAAAATGGCTTTCTAAAGTGTTAGAGAGTTACAAGAAACACTACAACGTAGAATTAAACGTGCCTCGTTGGATGGACATCAAAAACGAATATACTTCAAAAGAAAAATAACCCAAAAACACCTTATTGGCTAAATTTTATATACATTTTAGCCAATATCATATTTTCAAAGCCGTTTTTGGCTAAATTTCGGCAGATTTTAGCCCAAAATGTATTTTCAGAACTGTTTTTGGCTAAAATTATGG
Organism: Flexilinea sp.; assembly: GCA_963648205.1. GTDB lineage: Bacteria > Bacteroidota > Bacteroidia > Bacteroidales > Paludibacteraceae > UBA1181. Next base: position 46,530 of record CAVJCT010000072.1, on the reverse strand, counting down.
TAGAATGTAGCCAAAAACAGAAAAATCAAAATTATCTTTGCTCAGAGATAAAACAGAGGAAAGATGATCGGGAATATAATAGGACGAAAGAGAGAGCAAGATATGCTTCGAAGGATCTACGAATCGGAGCAGTCGGAGTTTGTGGCAGTGTGCGGCAGACGAAGGGTTGGAAAGACATTCCTCGTACGCGAATATTTTGAGGAGCAGATGGTCTTTCAACTTTCAGGCTTGGCGAATAGTAGTACGCAAGAGCAACTGCGAAATTTCTACTACACACTGCGCCGTTTCGACAACACGGTGAACGAAACACCCAAAGATTGGATCGACGCATTCGAAATGCTGATCAACTATCTGAGCAGTCTGAAAATACAACGGAAAGTGGTCTTTTTGGATGAATTGCCATGGATGGACACCTACGGAGCAAATTTTGTAACTGCCCTCGAACATTTCTGGAATGGTTGGGCTTCGGCACAACACGACATCGTCCTCATCGTCTGCGGATCTGCCACCTCGTGGATGATGGACAAACTGATCAACAACCACGGAGGGCTATACGGTCGACTCACCCACCGAATTTTCCTTGAACCGTTCAACCTCTGCGAAACAGAACAGTTTCTTCAGAAACGGGGCTTTCTACTTTCTCGGTATGAGATTGTGGAGACCTATATGATATTAGGCGGAATCCCCTACTACCTCAGTCTGATGGATGCTCGTCTCAGTCTGGCTCAGAACATCGACCGACTTCTCTTCAATCCCAACGGAGAACTCTACAACGAGTTTAGCATGCTCTACCGATCACTCTTCAGCGATTCGGAGGCATACATTAAAGTGGTGGAGTGTCTCAACAAAAAGGGATATGGAATGACTCGCAACGAGATAGCGGAGAACACGCAGATAAAAACCGGCAAGTCGCTCACCACGATTTTGGACAATCTCGAAGCGTGTGGTTTTATCCGCAAATATGTCAATTTCGGTTGTTCTACCAAGAAAGCACTCTATCAGTTGGTCGATTTCTTCACCCTCTTCTACTTCCGATTTCTCATCAAGAGTTCGTTTCGCGATCTACAATATTGGAGCAAAATTCAGCACACCTCACAATTTTACGCTTGGGCAGGCATCTCATTCGAGGTGTTGGCAATACAGCATATTCAGCAAATCAAACACCATTTGGGCATTGCTGGGGTTGCCACCAACACCTTCTCTTGGAGAAGCAAAAAGAGCGAGGACGAGCGTGGGGCGCAAATCGACTTAGTCATAGAAAGAGCCGACAACACCATCAACCTCTGCGAAATGAAATTTTCGGAAAGCGACTTTGAAATCACAAAAGACTACGACACCGTGCTTCGGAACAAAATCGGCAGATTCAGAGACGAGACGAAAACAAAGAAATCCGTTCAGTTGACCTTCATCACCACCTACGGCATCCACCAAAACATGTACAGCAGTATTGCCCAGAATGAAGTAACAATGGAGGATTTGTTTGAGAATGAATGACAGAGAACAGTCTCTAAATTATGCATTCAGCCAAAGCCGCATTAGTTCGTCATCGATATAATATGTGCCTTGAGAAGAAGAGACGAAATGATACTCCACCAATTTTTTTAAGGCAGACTGCACACTGCTGGCAGAACGAAGATTGTACTTTTTAATGAATTTCGAGGAGGTCAACTGTTGAGCCTTTTCTTCCTTCCCTATCGCATAAAGCAATTCCTTTTGCGGCAGAGATAGTCGGGAAAGCATCTCACTGTATTTATGGTCACTATCCAACACCATCGATTGCACAATGTCCTCTATGAGGGTCTGATTGGCTTCACACCCATCGTCTGTGCGACTAAATGCCTCGTGCATCACCTTCTGAATGTAGTAAGTGTTTCCACCAAACATATCGTAGGCACGTTTAATAGCATTTTTCTCTATCTTCTTATTAAATTCAATAAATAATTTTTCTGCAAATTCTTCGTATTTATCATATTCAATCACCTCTAAAGTCATTATATCCGCACTATTATAGAACGGATGAGCCTTCTCAGAGAACATATTTGAAATGAGGTGTCGTTCACTTCCTAAAAAGATAAAATTGGCATTACTACACTGCTGAATATGCGTCCGCAAAATGGCTTCCATATTTTTTTCTGGATAATAGCAAATTTGTTGGAACTCGTCAATAGCGACAATACATTTCTGTTCCGCCTGCTCCAAGCAAGTGAAAATCTCCTCTATTGTGTAGAGAGGATTGGAGATGTCGCCTAATGAAAGACTGAAAGTAGGCAAGTTAGTGAGCGGATCATAACCGAAACAGCCATTGATCGATTTCAGCGTAGCCACCACCTGGCGTAGCATCTTCTGACTCCGTTTTGCCACCTGCTCGAACACCGCCTTGCCCAGAACGAAAGCAAACTCGTTGATACTCGACGTGCGAAGAATATCGATTGAAATCGTGATGAAATGATCTTTTATCAGAGGAGAGTCCATGCAGAAATCCACCAACTTGCGCTTCCCTATTCGACGAGCCGCCATGACGACCACATTCTCGCCCTCCGTCACCTTCCGTATGATTCGCTCCGACTCTTTTACTCTGTCGCAGAAATACGCTGGTTTTATCTTTCCTGTGATGATAAATGGATTCTCCATAGACAATTTCATTTGATTTCCTGCAAATATAAAGCAACAGAAAATATTATGCAAATCACATTATGCGATTTGCATAATGCAAAATGAATAATACAGAAAATCAGACAAAAAAACAAAGCCTCAACAGCGTTACCGTTGAGGCTTTATTTCTAAGTATCAATATATTACGAGAGATTAGAAGCCGATTTCAGTCAACCAGATCTTGACTGTTTTAGCAGCGTTGTCACGGTCATTTTGGGCAGTGTGACCATACATTTCTAAGCCTTTCAGAAGAGTTGCACCTTTGACGGCGGCTTTGATTTCTCTTTCGTTAGACAAACCGCTACCCTCATGGGTGCAGAAAGGAATCACCATTTTGCCCTGCCAGTTGTGCTTCTCGATAAAGGTGTAGACAGGCATTGGCGCATCACTCCACCAGTTTGGATAACCAATGAAAATGACATCGTAATCCTCCACTTTCACATCGTCTTTGATAGCAGGACGAGCATTGCTTGTCTTCTCTTGTTTTGCCACTTTCGTACACTCGTCATATCCAGCAGGATAGACCTTCTCGGGATCTATTTTAAAAGTCGCAGCACCCGTCTCCTTGGCAATCATCTCTGCCAAAACCTGCGTGTTTCCCACTTTTACGTTTCCTACGCTGTAGTTGGAACCTGGTCGTGAGAAATAAACCACCAACACTTTCTTACTCTTCTCCATCGTCTGACTGTTATTTGCGTCCTTCGCACACGCCATAAAAGAGAACGACATAGCGAAAAACAATAGAATTGAACTTACAACTTTTTTCATACGCTTTTATTTTTTCTACGATGCAAGTTTAAGTGTTTCCCTCGAAATTTAATTACATCAATTACGGAGAGATGTACCAAAATCAACGAGGGTGAGAGAAGATAAATTTTAAACTTTTTTTCATAAAAAGGTTTAAAACACAATATATTTGATAGCAATATTGTATGAGAATTGCGAAACTTTGGATTGAGCAGTTAAACAAAAAAATATCTTCTATGGCGACCTATATCAATAATCTTGACCCTATCGTAGTTCCCAATTTTTTCGGAGTTGGGAAGCACCTCTACAAACACCAATTGGGGTGGCAAGACTATGAGAAAAAAGAAGCAGGTTCATTAGTCTCTGAGAAAATATTTCATCATGAAATCGTTGAGATTGGCTACAACCTCTCTTTTTATTATGTGGATAACGACACCTTCTATGGCATACATACCGAACGCTATCCTATTGAGTGTAAGATACTTCCTCGTGATAAATCAAAGGAATTCATCAGGTGGCAATGTGAGGGAAACACTCACGACGACGGTCTCATTATCGCCTCATTCGATGATGAGAACGACATCTGGGATAACCTCCGAATCAACGGGAAATGCTTGGAAGAAGTGCTTGAACACTCTTACATTATGGGAGTAAATTAACATCACAAGAGAACTCCGCTCTTGTATTTTGTCGGAAAATGTGAAATTCCGCCTAAAAATCGGTCGGGAAATGTGAAATTTTAACGAAAAACAAGTCGGAAAATGTGAAAATCAGTGTACTTTTGTGGACGGAAAATGTGAAATAAGAATATGGAACTGCTTAAAAGAAAGATAGATACGGTACTTTCAGAATGGAAGCGCAAAGAAGGTCACAAACCTCTCATCGTGAAAGGCGCACGGCAGATTGGAAAATCATTGTCTATTCGAGCATTCGGAAAGGCAAATTACGAGTCGGTCGTGGAGATTAACTTTGTGCTTCAAAAGAAGTTCAGATCCATTTTCGACGATGGGTATGAGGTGGATTCAATCATTAGAAACATCTCGTTGCTCGAACCTTCGTGGAAATTCATTCCTGGAAAGACGCTCATCTTCTTCGATGAGTTGCAAAAGTGTCCCGACTGTGCCACTTCATTGAAGGCTTTTTGCATAGACGGACGGTATGACGTTATCTGTTCTGGCTCGTTGATGGGCATTTATTACGAAGAGATTGAGTCGAACGCAGTGGGCTATAAGGACGACTACGACATGCACTCAATGGATTTCGAGGAGTTCCTTTGGGCAAAAGGATATTCTGCTCAACAGATTGAAAAGCTCTATTCCAACATGATTACCTTGACTCCTTTCTCGCAGATAGAGATGGACACGATGATGGGGATTTTCAAGGAATATATGATCGTTGGAGGCATGCCCGAGGTGGTGCGAACCTATATCGAAAATGGACATTTCGGGGGAACGCTCGCCCTCCAAAGACAGTTGTTGAGGGATTATGAGGAGGACATCACCAAGTATGCAAAAGAAACAGATAAATCGAAGATTCTTGCGGTTTATAGTCATATTTCAACATTTTTGGCTAAAGAGAACAAGAAATTTCAAGTTACGAAAGTAGCACGGAATGCCAGAAGCCGAGACTATATCGGCAGTGTGGAATGGCTTAGAGCAGCGGGAGTCGTCAATGTGGCGTATTGTTTGGAGAATGTGGAGTTGCCATTGAAGGGGAACTATACTGCCACCAACTATAAAGTCTACTACCACGACACTGGTCTGTTGATAGCCTCGTTGGACGAAGAAGCGCAAGAAGATTTGCGAGCCAACAAAAATTTCGGAACATATAAAGGTGCGATATACGAGAATGTTGTCGGCGAGATGTTGGTCAAGTCGGGCTATGAGCAACTCTATTTTTACAGAAAAGACAGTCCTGCGATAGAGATGGATTTCTTCGTGCGCGACAAAGACTCGCTCATTCCCGTCGAAGTCAAAGCCAACGATGGAGCGACAGCCTCGCTCAACAACCTCATTGGGTGGAAATCCTATCCAGACATCCACTACGGCATCAAACTCGGCTATCGCAACATTGGCTGGAACGGCAAATTCTACACCTTCCCCTATTTCTTGACGTTCCTTTTGAAACGTTTTTTGAGGGAAAGAGAATAAACTCACTTTATTGATCGAAAGCGGTCTTGCAGTTCGTGCATACGCTTCAACATTCTCTTGCCCATCTCCCAATTTTTCCCTACCTTTATACTCCTTATTTTTTCTTATTATGAATAAACAACAATTAGCAAACCGCATCTGGGCTTCTGCCAACAAAATGCGTTCTAAAATAGACGCCAACGAGTATAAAGACTTTATCCTCGGTCTCATCTTCTATAAGTATCTCTGCGACAACGAGGTGAATTATCTGAAAAAAAACCAGTGGAAAGACGAAATGCTCCCCGACCTCGTCGCTAAAGATGAGACTGACGACGAAGATATGATAGACCAAATCGACGACATCCTCGAAATGCGCGGCTACTACATCCCCTACAAATACCTCTTTCAAAACTGGATCCGGCCAGACAGCGATTTCAGTATCGACCAACTGACTGCCGCCCTCGGCGATTTCGAACGCTCTATCACCAAAAACACCGCCTCCATCTACAGCGGCATCTTCGACACCCTCCGCGCTAACCTCACCAAATTGGGCGACGTGGGCAGCCAGACAAGAACCATCAAAGACCTCATCCGCCTCATCAAGGATATTCCAACCGACGGCGCACAAGACTACGACGTCCTGGGCTACGTCTACGAATACCTCATCTCCAACTTCGCCGCCAACGCAGGCAAGAAGGCGGGCGAGTTCTATACCCCTCACGAGGTGGCAAGCCTTATGTCTGAAATCGTGGCTGAACACCACAAAGACAAGAAAACACTCAACATCTACGACCCTACTTCGGGTTCGGGTTCACTCCTCATCACCATCGGTAAAGCCGTGTCGAAACATACTGCCGAAAAAGACAACATCCACTACTACGCCCAGGAACTCAAGGAGAACACCTACAACCTCACCCGTATGAACCTCGTGATGCGCGGCATCAAGCCCGGCAACATCGAAACCCGCTGCGCCGACTCGCTCGACGAAGACTGGCCTCGCAACGAACAAACCAGCGAACCTCTCTACGTCGACGCCGTGGTCAGCAACCCTCCCTACTCGCAACAGTGGGACCCATCCGACTGCGACTCCGACCCCCGATTCAAAGAGTATGGCGTCGCCCCTAAAAGCAAAGCCGACTACGCTTTCCTACTCCACGAACTGCACCACCTCAAGCCAGACGGCATCCTCACCATCGTATTGCCCCACGGCGTGCTGTTCCGCGGCGGCGAGGAGGAGCAAATCCGCAGAAACCTCATCGAGAAGAATAATATCGACACGATCATAGGTCTGCCTGCCAACATCTTCTTCGGCACAGGCATCCCAACCCTCGTCATGGTGCTGAAACAACACCGCGAGGCAGACAACGTCCTTATCATCGACGCCAGCAAGGGCTTCGTCAAAGACGGCAAACAAAACAAACTGCGCGCCTGCGACGTGAAGAAGATCGCCGACTGCGTGCGCGACCGCTCCTCCATCCCGGGCTTCTCGCGCCTTGTGGAGCGTGAGGAAATCCGCCAAAACGGCTACAACCTCAACATCCCCCGCTATGTCGACAGCGCAGAGCAAGCCGAGCATTTCGACATCTACGCCACTATGTTCGGTGGCATCCCCGATGCGGAACTCCTCGCCCTGCAACCCTACTGGGACGCTCTGCCTTCCCTCCGCGACGACCTCTTCGCCCACGAGGCTGACCGCCCCTACTCATCACTCAAAACCACGGATATCCGCCAAACCATCGCCCAGAACGCCGACGTCGTGGCTTTCCGCCAGAAATTCAAAAACGCTTTCGACGGCTTCGAAGATATGCTGCACAACCTACTTGTCGAGCATATCGCCGAGGTGAACGAGCAGAAGGCGCAAGACATCATCGCAAGCGACATCTTCCGCCGCTTCGAGCAGGTGCCGTTGGTAGACCGCTATGCAGCGTTCCAAGTGCTGGCAGACCACTGGACAGAGATCGTGGATGACATCGAGACCATACAGCAGGAGGGCAACGACGCCATCCGCCAGGTGGAGACCGCCTACAAGATGGTGAAGAAAGGCGACGAGGAGATGGAGGTGCCAGACGGCGAGAAAGGGCGCATCGTGCCGTTCGCCTTGGTGCAGCAAGAGCAGTTCAAAACTGAACTCGACGCCATCGCCACCCACGAGGCACGTTTGGAAGCCATCGCCACCGAGTTGGAGGAGCAGCGCGACAACCTCACCGACGACGAGAAAGCCCTCTATTTTGAAGAGGACAAAGAGGAGACGCTCGACAAGAAACTCATCAAGCAGGAGGTGAAAGACGCCACCAAGAAAGACCCGAAGACACGCAAGGAGATTCCCGGCGAGACCCTTGCCAAACTGAAGGCGATCACCGCATTGTGGGACGAGCAAGCCACCGAGAGAACGCAGATGGCGAAAGAGCGCGACGAGTTGCTCACGAAGACCAAGCAAGCCATCCAGACGCTGACGGACGACGAGGCAGCGCACTATCTGCACCAGAAGTGGATTGCGCCCGTAGCAGAAGCCATCACGCAGACCTTAGAAGCAGTGTTGGCAGACATCGAGGCAGCAGTAGCCACCCTGCAGAAGAAATACGCCACCAACTACTGCCAGATCGACGAGGCGTTGACGGCGACCCGTGCCGAGATGCAGACCCTCGTCTCCGACCTCACAGGCGACCCCTACGCCATCCAAGGATTGTTGAACCTCATAAAATAACCGCACTATGACGATGATACCTAAAATACGATTCTCGGAATTTGAGGAGGAGTGGAAAGAGATGGATTTTTCTGAAATCGCTCAAAGACGATCCAATAGCGAAATATCAAACGATAAACTTCCATACGTTGAATTTGAGGATATTAATTCGGGAGAAGGGACATTAAATAAAAATCTATTTGAAAAAGATGGTTGCAAAAAAGGAATACTATTTTCAAAAGGAGATGTTCTATTCGGGAAACTCAGACCATATTTGAAAAATATATTATACGCAGATTTTAAAGGAGTTGCGGTCGGAGATTTTTGGGTTCTTCACTCTGATGTAGTAGATTCAAATTTGCTTTATACACTGGTGAATAGTGCTGCATTTATGCAAGTTGCCAACATTTCATCAGGTTCAAAAATGCCTCGTGCAGATTGGAATCTTGTTTCTTCTTCAAGATTCTGCATTCCCCCCACTCTTTCCGAGCAGCGCCGCCTCTCCCATTTTTTCACTTTACTCGACGAGACTATACGCTTAGAGGGAGAGCGTTTAGCGAGTTTGCAGCAAGTGAAGGCAGCGAGTCTGCAGAGTTTCTTTCCGCAGGAGGGCGAGAAGGAGCCGCGAGTGCGGTTTAAGGGGTTTAGCGGGGAGTGGAAGAAGGTGAGACTTTCTGAATGTCTTGAAATCAGTACCGAAAGAAACCTTGACAATTTCTATGGGAAAAATGATGTATTATCAGTTTCCGAAGAATTAGGAGTTAGAAATCAGATTGAACTATTAGGAAGAAGTTACGCAGGTCAAAGCGTTACCAATTATAATATTCTCAGAACAAACCAAATTGTTTACACCAAATCTCCATTAAAGGCAAAACCATACGGAATAGTAAAGGTGAATAAAGGAGAAACTGGAATTGTCTCAGTTTTATACGCTGTCTACAATGTAAAAGAAGGCATTTCTCCAGACTATATCCATTGGTACTTCACTCCAAATTTCAGACTGAACAATTATTTACATCCACTTGTAAATAAAGGTGCTAAAAACACTATGAATATCAGTGATGAAGATGCTCTAAAAGGTGAAATTATGATTCCCTCCACTCTTGCCGAGCAGCGCGCCCTCTCCACCTATTTCACGAACATAGACGAGCAGATACGGTTAGAGAGAGAGAAGATAGAGAAGATGAAGAAGGTAAAGGGAGCATGTTTGGAGGGGATGATGGTGTGAGGGAGGAGAGTTTGAGTGGAGAGTTAAGAAATTTTAAATACAGAAAAAAGAAGAATTGCACATTTTCCACTCAGTGAGTGGAAAATCTATGATTTAATGTATAAATAAAAGAAAATTAATATTTTTCAAAACAATGACAGATAATAATCTATTGAACTTCAGCAAATTAGATATAACTTTCTTACATGGCGAATTGTTCAAAGATTCGTGCTATATCATTGAGCAAAGCAAGGCTTCAGCATACCGTTCCGTCAACGAGGCACTCGTCAAACGAAACTGGCTATTGGGCTTGCGCATTCAGCAGGAAACTTTGAAAGACCAGCGAGCGGAATACGGAGAGCAAGCAGTGGCGAAATTGTCGAAAGAACTGACTAACAAATATGGGAAGGGATTCACCAAAACGAACCTCTACAACTACATCAGCTTCTTTCAGGCATGGCCCAATATTTTTCACTCTGAAAATGGGGAATATGACAATGAGATAGACAGCGTCCGAGCCGACTCGCCCATCATGCTTTCTTGGACACATTACCGCATCATCTTGCAAGAAACAAATCCTGATGCCCGAGCTTGGTACGAGAACGAGGCGATGAAAGAGATGTGGAGTGTCCGCACCCTGCAACGCAACATCTCATCGCAATATTACTATCGCCTACTCGCATCGCAAGACAAAGCCCTTGTGAGAAATGAGATGAAGGCACTCACGAAGTCCACGCAAGACAAACTCGAATATTTGAAGAACCCTATCGTGGCAGAGTTCCTCGGCTTCAAAAACAATACCAACTACACGGAAAGCAACTTAGAGCAAAGCATCATCGACCACTTAATTCCCTTCCTAATGGAATTGGGAAAGGGCTTCGCTTTCGTAGATCGTCAAAAACACATCCACACCGAAAAGGAGGACTACTACATCGACTTGGTGTTCTATAACTACCATTTGCAGTGCTTCGTCCTCGTCGACTTGAAAACGAACAAACTCAGTTACCAAGATGTCGGGCAGATGGACATGTACGTCAAAATGTACGATGAAATAGTCCGCTCAGACGGTCACAACCCCACCATCGGCATACTGCTCTGCGCCGACACCGACGATGACGTCGCCCACTATTCGGGCTTGAACGGCAACGACCAACTCTTCGCCGCCAAATACCTCACCTACATGCCAACGAAAGAGGAACTACGCCGCGAAATCGAGCAACAAAAAGAGTTTTTCAGATTGCAGAATGAGAAAGGAAACAAGAGGTGAAAAAAATACGCAGGTCTTGTTGCTGACTGGCTTCTGATATATGAGATGGCAAACTTTCAGGCAGAGAACAATAGAGTCAAAAAAATTGGACATCTCTAAAAACGCTTTACCTTTGCAAAATCTGAACAAATAAATATAGGAAGACATGAAACTCAAATCTTTGGAAATAAAAAATCTTAGATGTTTCGAAACATATAAGATTGACTTTACTCCCAAGACGACTATCATTACAGGTCGTAATGGTGCGGGGAAGTCGACACTTATTGATGCTATAAAGATAGCAATCAGTTTTGTCTTTTCCAACAACAAGAAATTGGGGAATGACTTTCTGTCGGCAGGCAATCCGTCCTTGAACGTCAACTCATTTGCTGATACCGACTTCAGATTTGATTCAGAACAAGGCACTATTTCGCCAGATGCCAGTGTTAAGGGCCTTGCATACTACAATGGTACGACTCTTGATTGGGAACTCTATAAACGTTCTACATCCAACGCATCACTATATACCACGAAATACCAAGAAGCCTTTAATGCCTTCATGAACGAATGGAAAAACAAAGGAGCTGACTTGCCACTTATAGCGTGCTTCTCAGACTCTTTTCCTCACAAAGCAACCAAACAAACATCCTTTGCCATCAATAATATATTAAAAGACAGGATACAACGCAACTTTGGATATTATCAATGGAATTTGGATTCGGCCTGCACTTCTATTTGGGAAATCAGGTTGTGTAATAAGTTGGCTCAGATTGCTTCATTATACGCTCGCGGAACGAATACTGAAACTTTCGCCACTCCACACGATGAAATAGAATATGTTCAAAGCCGTTTGGTTCGAATGTCGAAACGGTTGCCAAAACTTACAGATGAACAATATGACATCAACTACTTAGTTGCTGTCAATACAGGTAAATGCTATGAACTGAGTGTTGTATTCAAAAACGGCAAGAGCAAATTGTTTAGCGAACTTCCTGCTGGCTACCGCCGTTTGTATTCGATAGTTCTCGAATTGGCTTATCGTGCTTACATTCTCAATGGTAATAAGGAGTCAAGCGGAATTGTGCTTATTGATGAAATTGATCTGCATTTGCATCCAGCGGTGGAACAGGAAGTGGTGCAGTGTCTTTGCGAGGTATTTCCACAAGTGCAGTTTATCATGACTTCACATTCCGCTGCAGTCATTACCAATCTTGACACAACAGAAAAGGTGACGGATGCAGAAACTGGAGAGTCTGTTCCAGCAAACCAAGTGGTATTTATGCAGGATGGTCAAACCGAAGCCGATGTATTGCCTGTAATCTATGGTCTTGACTACAATGCCGCGATCAGAGACTTTATGGGAAGTGACTCACGTAATACGAAGATGAAGAAAATGGGCGAAGAGTATCTTACCTATTGCTCTTTGGGTTTGGGAAAAGAGGCTCAGTCTGTCATCTCAAAATTGATTGAAATGTTTGGACCTGAGCATGAATTCGTAAAGAAACTCAAGGAAAAGGCGAAGGCTTATGAGGTACATTGACAAATACATAAAGCATCCACAGGCTCTGGCTCTGAATGTCGGGTATCTGAAATCGGTGTATAGACGCAATCTAAGCCATCCTGACCCTTCACCTGCCGAGGCTGAGCGGTCGTTCAAGTCGTTCAAGCGATATAAGGGTGGCTGGAAGCCTCTTCTTTTGGAGGAACAAATGTTTGAGGGGGCAAGCCGTTGCTGTTATTGTATGCGACGACTCAACGACACAAAGGGAACCACCAACATCGAGCATGTTATTCCGAAATCGTTGAGTGGACCTAAAGGGCAAACGCAGTATGCCTACTATGCTTCTTGTGCTCCTGCCCTTCGCGACCATGTGATGATGGCAGACGAATTTGTAGGGAAACACTTTTCTGCGGTTGACGACCTTGACCTTGAGACGCATATGCCGCACACCACAGCATTGTCAAACTTAGTCGTGGCCTGTAATGGAACAAGAGACACTTTCAAATCCGTAGGATGTTGCTGTAATGCTGCCCATGACAGCAATATCATCATGCCAATTATGCTGATGAAAGAGGCAGAAACTGACGTGAAATATGATGCCAACGGTATTATCACCATTTCATGCAACGACGGCAATCTTGATGCAATCATCAACGAACTCAATTCTGATACGCTCAAGGAAATCCGCTCAGTGTGGTATCATCTGAGCAGAATAAAAATGGATTTGGCACAAATAGAGACAATGTCTAAACGAGAAAGGGCAGACTGGTTTAAGAAAGCATACGGTACTGACGATTTTTCCACCCTTCCTGACGAGGTAAAGAGATACAGTAGCGTGTTAGACAGAAGCAATGAAGATACTTATTGGAGACTTCTTCTCGCCTACGATTGGTTCTATTACTACTCGGGCTATGCCAATCAAAGAACTACAGTGCAATAGAAATTTAGACTGGCTACATTGGAACTTGAAAAAGAGTTGTATCTTTTACAGCAGTAACTTAGTTAATAGAAAAGTAACTAAGTAAACGAAAAAGAGTAACCAAGTAGACGGAAAAGTAACCAAGATCAAAAAGGAATAAATAACAAGCAGGATATGGTAAATAACAATATTCCATTCACATTAGAGCAAGACTTTGAAGAGGCTCTCACACAACACCTCATCCGCTATGGATGGGAGGAGAAGATCCTCATGAACCCTACCGAAGAAAAGTTGATCCAAAACTGGGCAGACATCATCTACAGCAACAACAGAGATGTCAACCGCTTGGGCAACTATCCGCTCACGCAGACAGAGATGAACCAAATCATCGAGAAGGTGAACGAAAAACGTACCCCCTACGGCGTGAACCAACTCATCAACCAACGGCTTATAGACATCAAGCGCGACAATAAAGACGATGTGCAGAACTTCGACAAAATCGTCTACCTTAAGATATTCGACCCTAAAGAGATCGCAAAATGCAGTCAGGAAGGGTGATTTATTCTTCAATACATCTTCTGAAACTCCCGAGGAGGTTGGAATGTGTTCAGTTCTGACTGAAGATGTAAAAAACGTATATCTAAATAGTTTTTGCTTCGGAATTTCACGAACATAGACGAGCAGATACGGTTAGTGAGAGAGAAGATAGAGAAGATGAAGAAGGTGAAAGGAGCATGTTTGGAGGGGATGATGGTGTGAGGGAGGAAAGTTTGAGTGGAAAATCTAAGATTGGGCAATAAATTGAAAGCATATTGAAAAATATAAATTTTAAAATAACTAAGCAGAAAAGAAAGTAATCAAGTAAGAAGAAATAAATATCTAAGTTAAAATAAAAAAGTAACTAAGTAGACCAAAAAAAGTAACCAAGATCATGAAAAATTCAAAGGAAAAGAAGTAATTTTGCGTTGAGAATGGAAGAAATATTAAAGAACCATTCTCAAAAGTAACTAAGTTAAGAAATTGATAATCAGTGAGAAAATCGCATTATGAAAGAAGATGAGATAGAGAAAAAGATACGATGTGGGGAGACGAGTCGGGTGCAGTTCAAACGCCAATTCACCACGCAACGGCAAATTGCCGAAGAGATGGTGGCATTCGCCAACTGCGAGGGGGGCGATATTCTCTTCGGTGTGGACGACAAGACGGGGGCCGTGGTGGGTCTCGACTTCGACACCATACAGCAGGTGAGCCGAGAATTAGGCAACACCGCCAACGAACACGTGCGCCCCACCATCTACATACGCACCGACGTGGCAGAGATAGACGGCAAGATGATACTCGTCGCCACCATCCTGCCAGGTCGCAACAAACCCTACAAAGACCTCACGGGATGCATCTGGGTGAAACAAGGCGCAGACAAACGCCGAGTGACGGAAAACTCCGAAATCCTCGCCCTCTTCCAACAGTCGGGCGAGTACCACCCCGACGAGGCTGGCATTCCTGGCACCTCCGTCGAAGACATAGACTCGATAGCCCTCAACCGCTTCTTCGACAATGTCTACCGCAAGCCCCTCAAAGAGTTCGACATTCCCAAAGAACGTGTGCTACGCAACCTCCACATCACCGACGACGAGGGGCGGCTCACCACGGCGGGATTGCTCTTCTTCGGTCAAGAGCCACAACGATTCAAGCCCTTGTTCGTCATCAAAGCCGTGTGGTTCTATGGCAACAGCATAGCCGGCACGGAATACCGCGACAGTCGCGACATCGAAGGCACTATTCCCCAAATGTACAAACAAGCCATGCAGTGGGTGCAGTCGTGCCTCCACCGTCCTCAATGCGGACAGTCATTCAACTCCATCGGCAAGTTGGAGATTCCAGAACCCGTGTTGGAGGAGTTGCTGCAAAACGCACTCGTACACATAGACCTGCTCAAGCCAGCAGCCATCCGCCTGCTCGTGTTCGACAACCGTGTGGAGATTACCAACCCTGGATGCATAGCAGGCGGACACACCCTCGACGAGGTGATGTTGGGCAACTCCTTTGCCCGCAATCCGCTCATGGCGAATTTCTGCGCCAAGATGATGCCCTACCGCGGCTTAGGCTCTGGCATTCCCCGCATTCTGAGCGAGAACTGCCATATTGAGTTCATCGACAGCAAGGAGGGCGACCAGTTCACGGCACGAGTCAGTCGACCAGAATGGAATCCAGACGAGAACAAAAGTAACCAAGTAGCAGAGTTTAATAATCAAGCAACTAAGCAAGTAACCAAGCAAAGTAATCAAGCAGACGAAATTAGTAACCAAGCAAAGTCAATTGAATACCCAACGGAGTCTCAATACAGCATACTGAGCGAGCCTGAAATAAAATACGGACAGAAATTGACGGAGAAACAGCAAAAAGTAGTAATTTTCTGCGCGAAACCCCGCTCAAGTGCTGAGATTATGCAGAACCTTGGTCTTTCAAACCAGCATAAAAACCGCCAGAAATATATTTCTCAATTAGTAGAAGAAGGCTATCTGGCGATGACCCACCCCGAAGCACCGAATAGTCCGATGCAGAGGTATGTGGCAGTGAGGAGTTGAAAAGATATAACAAACAACAATATGGTAAATAACAATATTCCATTCACATTAGAGCAAGACTTTGAAGAGGCTCTCACACAACACCTCATCCGCTATGGATGGGAGGAGAAGATCCTCATGAACCCTACCGAAGAAAAGTTGATCCAAAACTGGGCAGACATCATCTACAGCAACAACAGAGATGTCAACCGCTTGGGCAACTATCCGCTCACGCAGACAGAGATGAACCAAATCATCGAGAAGGTGAACGAAAAACGTACCCCCTACGGCGTGAACCAACTCATCAACCAACGGCTTATAGACATCAAGCGCGACAATAAAGACGATGTGCAGAACTTCGACAAAATCGTCTACCTTAAGATATTCGACCCTAAAGAGATTTCTGCAGGGCAAAGTCGCTATCAGATAGTGCGCCAACCTATTTTCAAAACTACCCTACAAGGGGCAGGCGACCGACGTGGCGACGTTCTACTCCTCATCAACGGTATGCCCGTGATCGAGATCGAACTCAAACGTGCGGACGTGGACATCAAAAAAGCCTGCGGACAGATACATCGCTATATGTGCGAGGGAGTCTACACACGAGGCATCTTCTCGATGATACAGATTTTCGTGGCAATGACTCCCGTGAAGACACTCTACTTCGCCAATCCAGGTGAAGGCAAAACATTCCCTACGCATTTCTTTCATTGGGCAGACTTCAACAACAACGCCATCAACGACTGGCAAGAGGTGGTGCGCACACTGCTCGCCATCCCGATGGCTCACCAGATGATCGGCAACTACACCATCGCCGACGATAAAGACCAATCACTCAAAGTGTTGCGTAGTTACCAATACTACGCCGTCAGCAAGATATGCGACAAAGTGCATCTGACTCATTGGAACGAGAAACACGACTGCCGAGGCGGCTACATCTGGCACACCACAGGTTCAGGAAAGACGATGACCTCGTTCAAGAGCGCGCAACTCATCGCCAACTCGGGCGACGCCGACAAGGTGGTCTTCCTGCTCGACCGCGTCGAACTCTCCATCCAATCTTTGGAGGAGTACAAAGGCTTTGCCGACGACCGCGACTCCATACAAGACACCGCCGATACACAAGTGCTGATCACCAAACTCAAGAACGAGGATTCGGACTATAAGATGATCGTTACCTCCATCCAAAAGATGAGCAAGATCACTCAACAGAGCGTTCCTGAGACGGTGATGAACACACTCCGCAAGAAACGCATCGTCTTCATCCTCGACGAGTGCCACCGCACCGTCTTCGGCGATATGCTGACAACCATCAAGAATAACTTCCCCAACGCACTGTTCTTCGGCTTCACTGGCACACCAATTTTCACCGAAAACGCAAAAAAGGGAGAGGTTACCACAGCAGACCTCTTCGGCGATTGCCTCCACAAATACACCATCGCCAACGCCATTCCAGATGAGAACGTGTTGGGCTTTGACCCCTACATGGTCTGCACCTTCAAGGAAGAGGAACTCCGCGAGCATGTCGCTTTCAGCCAGATAGACAAATATGTGAGGAAAGCCGACCTCGACTTCGTGCCAACCAACCGCAAAGAGTACCTTCAGTTGGTGGAAGAAGACGAAGAGGCAGCCAAGATATACGACCGCTTCACGCACGAGTTGGAGATGGCAGACACCTACAAGAAAGATGGCGAAACCCTGCACGGTGTGGAGCATTACTACGAAGAGAAATACTATGAGAGCGAAAAACACCACCTTGCAGTGGCAGAAGACATTGTGAAAAGTCGCACGCAACTGAGCAAAAACGGCAAGTTCCACGCCATACTCGCCACCAAAAACATCCCCGAAGCCATCACTTACTACGAGATTTTCAAAGAGAAATATCCCGAAATGAACGTGGCAACCATCTTCGATGACAGCATAGATAACAATGCCGACAGTCCTGGGAAAGGATATAATCGAGAAGTATCCATTTTAGAGATGCTGGGCGACTATAACACGAAGTACAACATGAATTTCGAGTTGAAAGACTATGCCAAATACAAGAAAGACGTGGCGAAACGCTTGGCTCACAAAAACCCCTACTTCGACATCGAGAAAGACCACGACAAGCAGCTCGACCTCCTCATCGTCGTTACGCAGATGCTCACGGGCTACGACTCGCAATGGGTCAACACCCTTTATGTGGATAAGTTGATGAAATATGCCGACATTATCCAAGCCTTCTCGCGCACCAACCGCCTCTTCAAAGGGGGAAAGGATAAGAAACCATTCGGCACCATCAAATACTACACCTTCCCCTTCACTATGAAGCAGAACATCGACGATGCCTTCAATCTGTATGTCGACCAAGATGTTAATTTCAGTTGTGCATGTGTAGACAAGCTGAAGACTAACTTGGAGAACATCAACCAAAAGTTCGAAGAGATAAAGGAGATTTTCGAGAACAACGAAATCAAGAATTTCGAGAAACTGCCAGAGGCTCAGGAAGACAGAAACATGTGCGCCAAACTCATCGCCGAGATGACACACCTGCTCGAAGCCGCCAAACTACAAGGCTTCACTTGGGACAAAAATGAATATGAACTGTCCCAAGACCCCAATTCCGACACTGAATCCAACCTTGTTACCGTCACCGTAGAAATCAACGAGGAGACCTTCAACACGTTACTCCAACGTTACCAAGAGATCTACAAAGGAAACAAAGACCGCAAAGACTCCGACCCCAAAGGAGAGGAAGAGGAAGACGGCTACATCGCCATCGACACCTTCGTGAGCGAAATCGGCACGGGCAAGATCAACGCCGACTACGTCAACTCCAACTTCAAGAAATACCTCAAGATGCTCCACGACGAAGGTCCAGAAAGCGAACTGACGAACAAAGCATACGAGGTGCTATGCAAATCGTTCGCCTCACTCTCGCAACAAGACCAGCGCACGGCACTCATCATCCTACACGACATTCAAAGCGGCGATTTGGACCTCAACGCCATGCAAAACATCGGCAAATCCATCTACGACCTCATCTACGAGTATCAAGACCGAGAATTGCAACAGCAAGTCCAAACCCTCAGCGAGGCGACAGGCATTGACCAAGAGCAACTCATAAAAATCATCCGAAGTCGCCCAACAGAAGAGAACCTCAACGAATACAACCAATTCGAGAAACTGCAAAACACAATCAACCTCGAGAAGGCAGGACAATTCTTAAAAAAGGTTTTTGGGAAAGACGTTAAACCCAATTTCGTTGTGGCAAAAACCAGCAAGATGATTCTAAAACCCTTCATCCTCGACGCAGACCAAAGAAAGGAAATCATCAAACAATGGACTGCTCCCCAACCTAACGACGCACAAACTGTCCGCCAATACGACCTCTCAGCAATGGCAGACAACTACACCATGGCAGCGGAAGAGGATAAAAACAAGGAATACGGGAAAATTTCAAATTAACTGTACCGTCTAAATTTCAGACTTCGTTTTCATCCTCGTCATCAGTTGGAGGAAAGACCGTTTGCCTAACTCTGCCCACGAGGTTGGATGAAATTTCACAGGTTCACTCAATGCTCCTCTTCGGATGATGAGGAAGAGCAAAAAGACTAAACTTAAAATGAAGAGCCAACCGTAAATCTCCTTCATCGAGATCATAACAGACTGTTGCTGCACAATCCCCAGCAACTCCCCTACCGGGCGATGTTGTGCGCATGGATTGACATGGTCTATCGCCGCCATCATATTCTGCGAATTGCTTGCCATCGTATATTTCAACACTCTACCTACAACCGCCGTACCAATAGAACCTGCCAACGCTGCACTAAAACTATTTTGGATCGTGATTCCTTGGAAAAAGCCAAATGGGAAAGGCAATTTCGTCGTCGCCGTGAGAAGGGAAATAGCCAAAATAGCATATCCGAAACTTCGGATGAAGATGGGTGCCACCAACACCGACTTAGGCAAATTATAGTCTATCAGGCAATAGAAATAGAGCAGATAGAACGAGAAACACGCAAATGAGATGATGATCATCGTGCGATACCGCCACTGCCGCAATCCGAAAGTCTGCCATGAGAAAATGGCTGCAATAACCGCACCTGCCAACGACACCCAGTTGAGTGATGCCACATGCAACGAATCATAGCCCAAGATACCTTCCATCAACGTATGTTCGAAGATATGCTGCGGAGCTAAAAGCAAATCTGCTGCAATGTAAGTGAGCGGGATGAGCCAGGTGATGGGTTGCTTCATCGTAGAGATGAAAATGTAAGGATGACGAATGAACGACGCACGCCAGAGGTTCAGGCAGAAGAGAATCACTGCCAACACTGTCGCCGTGCGGATATGCCACGAATACCACCAATCATAGAAATCGCCGTAGACTGCCACGAAAAGAATGCAGAGGCAAAAGCATCCCCACAACAACATTCCAAGGTAATCAATGCCCAAGAATGGAATCCGTGGGAAAGGTGGAACTTCTTGAAAGCAGAGCCACACGATAAGCATCATCACCAGCACCAAACCAATGATGCACCACTGCACATTGCGCCAATCGGCAATATCAGTAACGAACACATCCAACAATCCAGAAACGCTGAGCATGCTGTTGACGATAAAACCAATCCAACAGAACCACACCGCGAAATTCTGGTTGGGCGTGATCCACCGCTGAATAGAGGACATACATTGGAACATCGCCTGCATACGGAAAAAGCCCGTCACAAAACAGATGCCCACCAACAGAGGCACGTTCGTAACATACATTGTGGCGATATTTGCGCAGATTATCACACTACAGCACAGAAGGAGTATGTATTTCGACGGAGCGGCACAGCGGATTCTGAACATATAGACAAAATCGAGCGACATACCAATCAACGCTGCAAAGCCAGCCATCTGGATATCCTCGTTCATCAAGGAGGTGGCACTCGACATCTCGCCAGAAACGGAAAGATAGACACCACCAGAAACCTGAATAATGAGTGCGAAGAAGATGAGAATATACGGTTTAACTTTGTCTGATATAAAACTCTTTATCTCGGGGATAAAGGGCATCGGCTGATTATGATTCTCCATAATCTAAACTATTGAATCTTAGTATTTTACAGTACATTCAGCGTTCATACCTGCGCTGACTCTTTTCAAAGTCTCAACATCATTCTGGTCCGAAAAGTCTATTCGGATAGGGATTCTTTGCTCTACCTTCACGAAGTTTCCTGTAGAATAATCGTGTGGAATCAAAGAGAAACTATTACCCGTTGCCTTTGAAATGGCTTGCACTTTTCCTTGGAAAGTTACACCCGGAAGAGCATCCACTTCAATCTCAACATCTTGACCTTCAGCGATATGATGAGTTTGTGTCTCTTTAAAATTAGCCACGATCCACTTGTCATTTTCATCCACAAGGTCGACAATGGTTTGACCTGGCTGAATCAACTGACCTTCTTGAATGTTTTTGCGACCAGTATAGCCATCACAAGGTGCCAAAATCACTGTATATGAAAGATTTAGACGAGCCAATTCAAGTGCAGCCTCTGCCAATTTTATCTCTGCCACATTCTGTCCCAAACGTTTTGTCTGCTCTTTTCTCACCAATGAAGAAGACTCTTTTTGGCGGTTAATCTGCTCAAAACGAGCCTTTTTAGCCTCGTAGTCCGTCTTTTTTGCATCAAACTCCTGCTTGGTAACAGACTCTTGCGCATAGAGTTTCTCATAACGCTCATATTCCTTTCTCGCATTCTCCATGAGTGCAGAAGCCTCTTGAATAGCAGCATCGTTGACAGAGATATTGTTTGTCGTCGTATTGATAGTTGCAGACATCACCTCCTTGCCAGAAGTTGCACGGTCATAATCTGCCTCGGCTTGAGCCAATCGGAAACGGAACTCCATATCCTCGATTGTCGCAAGCGTATCTCCTTTCTTAACATACTGAAACTCAGTAAAATAGATTTTCTTAACGAAACCTTGAATACGAGAATTTACAGGAACAATCAACTGTTTCACCTGCGCATTATCGGTGAACTCTACCCTTCCGAAATGGAAGAAATGAGAAGCGACCCAGAGCAAAGCACCTGCTAACAACAAACAAACTAAGATATTGAATGTCAATTTTTTAGTATTCTTATTCATCTTTCGAATGATTTTTATGATTTTACAATTTTTTGTTAAAGATTAAAGATCACCAGAAGCACGTTTTAAGTTGTAATATTTCAAAACGATATTGATTTTTGCATTTGCCATATTCAATTCTGCTTCGATTTTTGAGTTACTTGCGTCGAGCATATCCGTGATCAATGCCAAGTCGTTGACATAGCGGTTGTTCACCACATTATAGTTGAGAACTGCCAATTCCAAACTCTTCTCGCAAGTCTCCAAGATTGAGAACGACTCCAAGAAAAGCGTGTGAGCCGTGTTGACCTCAATCTGCAGATTTTCCATCGCAGTTTCCCTTTCTGCCTTTGCCATCTCACTGTCGGTCTTTGCTTTACGAATATTTCTGCCAGACTTATAAAGAGATGCCAAATTATAGGTTACACCGACACCCACCGTCCACAAGTTCATATTGTTATCTTTCACATCCATATCAATCGTGATTGGACCGTTCAACTGATCTGAGGCATAGAGTGCGATATGAGGCAAACGATCTGATTTCGCAATTTTGACATTGTTTTCCGCTATGTTCGTCTTTATGTCTGAAATCTTTAAAATCGGTGAAGAGGAGGTTGCCGTTTCCTGCCAAGTCTGCTCCTTGTCAGCGATCGGAAGATTTTCCAAAATAGTTTGATCCACTTCGATAACAGTTTCAGGAGACAGTTTCAAGAGTGTGCGAAGTTTATTCTGGGCGATACTCTTGGCATTGCGAGTCTGCTTGAGTGCAAGTTCAAGCGATTGCAAATGAAGTTCATGACGAGTGATATCATTCTTCAGAGCCATACCCTCGCTATGCTTGTTTTGAATGTTCTCCACAAGAATCTTTGTCTGCTCGATATTTTTCAAATAGACCTCCTCTTGGTTGGTCAATCTGAAAAGGTCGAGGTAGTAACTCAACAATAGGAAACGCACATTCTGGCGAGTCTGCACCTGTTGTTGTTGAGAAATCTCATTTGCCATCTTGGCGTTGCGGATTCCATTCTGCACTGCCCCACCCGAGTAGACCAAGTAAGTAGCCTCAACAGCCAAACTGTTGGTGAAGTTGGCAAGATCGCCGAAATTCTTCATTTTGATAGTCTGACCATTGCTGAAATTACGATCCGTGATGCGGAGGTCGCTCAGATAGCCTGCAGAAAGAGAGACATCGAAAGATGGCAATAAACCGTTCTTAGCCACTTTGATATCCTCTTCAGACGCTTGCACAGAGAGTTCGGAGACCTTCAGTTCCTGACTATGGTCTTCTGCCAACTGAAACAATTGCGGAATGGAAAGACGCAGCACATTCTCTTGGGAAAAAGAGAAAAGCGCAGTCCCCAAAAAAACAAATGATAAAACTGTTTTCTTCATTTTAGGATAATACAAATTAATCAACTTGCAAAGGTCGCTGAATGAACTCAATTTTGGCAAATCCCAAAATGTTCTGAATTGGTTTTAAATGGACATAAAAAGAAAAAAACGTGCTTATAAGACATAAATATCAACACAATTATTGGTATTTTTGTGCAATCATAAAAAAACGAATGCGATATGGAGGAGTATCAATTTGCAGTATTACATGAGATACAAGACTTTAAAGAAAATCGAGGCGACGGTGGCGAATCCTTGTTGAGTTGCAAAGAATATCGCAGTGAAGAAGCCTTTCAGATTTTCACGTCTCGAAGCCATTTATACTCCTACAAGACCATTTTAGTGTTGTCGGGTCAGGCAAATTTTTCCGCCAATTTCTGCCATTACAAACTGACGAGCGGTTGCGTCGTGGTTTTATCGACTCATATCTGCACGATTACAGAGGCATCGGAAGATTTCCGTTGTGTGGTTCTTTCCGTTTCTCACACTTTCATGGAGCGTTACGACCCTGCCGAGATGATACCTATCAGAACCAAATATTCGGTGATGATGTTCAGAAATCCTGTGATACGAATGTCGGCAGAGAATGTTGAGAGTCTGAAACATCGATGGGACAATCTGTCGTTCGCCCTGTCGGACACCGACCATTATTACTATCGGCAAATGGTTTTGAATGCTTTCATCGCCTTCTACTTGGACCTCAGTCATTTTATAGAAAAACGAATTTCTGAAGGTATGGTACGCGACACTTTGACTCGCAAAGAGTTGATCGTGCGTACCTTCATCGAGTTGCTCATTGAGAATTTCAAACAAGAACACAACGTAGATTTTTATGCTGAACAACTACATTTATCAGCACATTATTTCACCCTGATTGTCAAGAAAGTTACTGGAAGAACACCATCCGATTTCATCTATGAGATGCTGTTTGGAGAAGCAAAAGCATTGTTGAGTCGTTCGGAGATGAGCGTACAACAAGTAGCAGAAGAGTTGCATTTCTCCGATCAGTCGTCCTTTGGAAAATTCTTCAAAAGAAGGGAGGGGCATTCGCCATTCTACTTTCAGTACCCCGAGCGGAAACGAGACAAGTAAGAAACAAAAAGGGCGGTAGACTCATTATCTACCGCCCTTCTTCATTATGGACTAACTGTTATTTCACAAATTAGAACTCAACCTCGAACTCTACACGACGGTTCTTAGCCTTACCTTGAGTAGTCTTGTTGCTTGCCACTGGCTTCGTGTCGCCATATCCCTCAGAGTGGATTCTTGAAGCCTCAACGCCGTGGGTCGTCAAGTACTTCTCTACTGCAGCAGCACGGTCTTTTGACAATTTCAAGTTCTTTTCTGGCTTACCAGTAGAATCGGTATGTCCGCTGATGTTCAACTTGTACTCAGAGTTCTCTTTCATCACCTTCACAATCTCGTTCAAGATTGAGTTAGATGATTTCTTGATGACAGCCTTACCCGTCTCAAATTGGATTCCAGTCAACGCTTTCTTGAAGATCTTCTTCACCTCGGCTTTCACTTCTGGACAACCATTATTCGACTTAGTACCAGCCACGTCAGGACACTTATCGATGTAATCAGGAACGCCATCACCATCTCTATCCATTGGGCAACCTGTTGAATCAACACTGCCCCACGCCTCTTGTGGTGTGTCTGGACACTTATCCAAATAGTTTGGAACACCATCACCATCGGTATCACGAGGACAACCTGTTGAATCAATCGTACCAAGAGCCTCGGCAGGTGTGTTCGGACATTTATCCATATAGTCTGGCACGTTGTCGTTATCGCTATCCAAGATACAACCCAAAGAATCAACAAATCCGTAAGCCTCTTTTGGAGTCATTGGACATTGATCGATATAATCTGGCACACCATCACCATCGCTATCGAGAGGGCAACCTATAGAGTCAACCAATCCCTTAGCCTCTTTTGGCGTGTCTGGACATTGGTCGATGCAATCTGGAACGCCATCACCATCTGAATCTTTTGGACAACCTACAGAATCAACCTCTGTACCAGCAGGCGTGTCAGGACATAAATCGTACTTATCCAAAACGCCATCCTTGTCTTGGTCTTTGTTTCTATATTTAAACATGAAACCGACACCGACAGTTGCGCGGATACTGTTCTGGTTTGAAGGGAAGGCAATGTCTCCACTCTTAGACCACTTCATCGGCACATTGTCTACTGCGAAGTTCAAATTGAACGCACCCAAGTTGAAGTTCATACTGCAACCCAAGTTGTTCCACTGACCATCGAACATACTATAAGTCAAGCCCAAAGAGAACTGTTGGCACGGACGGAAATTAGCAGAGAGCAAGAACTCCTCCCATGCGGAATGACAGTAGATGTAAGTCTTAGACAAAACGCCCAAACCTAAACGATCTTCCCAGAATGAGTATTCACCACCCACCAAAATCTTAGCGCAAAGAGCAGCGTTGTATGCTTTAGGCGAATTACCTATCTCATACATATTTTCCAACTGATCCTCGTAGGGTTCCCAGTAATCCGTTGAATCAGAGTCGATATCATATACAACACCATCATACACGAAATCATTCTTCTTGTTCAACTGATTCAAATTATTCTTCCAATGGATGAATCCCAAGTCAAGCACACTGGCAGACAATTGCAAGCGAGGCAACACCTGATAGGTAACACCCAAGTCGATTGCACCTCCATGTCCTTGTGGTTTTGCAGCCATAGAGACATCCAAATCATCTACATCAACGTCGTCGATTTGATTATTTTCATCTGGAGTAAAACGAAGTCCAGGGAATGAAACACGAACAGAACCATCGCCCGTGATAGACCATTTATCACCCGAAAGATTCAACTCCAAATTTCTGAAATCAGAAGAGACATTGCCGTGACCATACAAATATTTCAAAGTCGCACCGACCGTCCACTGATCGTTGATCGGACGAGAATAGCTCACTGCCAACTGAGAGTAGAGAGAAGCCCGAACAGCCATCTTGTCAATCTTCGTGTTGTAGCGTTCTCCATTCTCCATTCCCTTGAAGACCAACTCTGGAAGTTTTTTAGGAACGACCACCATCGCCTCGAAACGATTCGACAAAGCAATCGAGATGTACGAATTTCTCTTCGTTCTCCAACCGAAATCCAAGATGTCAATATTATATGCAGCGTACGCACGCTCGTTGAATTTCAACTGATCCAAGAAGTTGGAAATACCGTCAGACTTTGCATGTTTGTCAAAGAAAAGAACTGGCTTCTTCACACCATCGATCTCCACATTCTGAATGATGTCGTTGAATCTGAAACGATTATTACCAGCAGCAACCGAAATGTCGGACAAAGCCGGGAACCCGATGTAGAACTTGCCTATAGGTTGGAAAGCCGGATTCACCTTATGCTGGCGATAATTGTACTTGTCAAAATAAAGCGTATTACTGAATTGTGCGAACGACACAACAGTCTGCAACAAAAACAGACCCAATAAAAGTAGTTTCTTCGTTTTCATCATCCTCCTATTAATAATTCAATAATACTTTAGCCTTTATATAAGCAGATAGAGAAATCGTCACTCTATAATCTTCTGACAAATAATACTCATCCTCAGCATATACAGGGTTGAGGTTATAAATCATCTCGATGTCCGTAACACGATTCAATGCCTCAGCATCATCGCCTTCATAACCAACCGTATAGGTGTTTTTTCCTGCCGATACCAATTTTCTGTCCGTTCCAAACGTGCTAGCACTAATCTCCACCGAGCGTCTGAGCGATTTCTCCTCTATATAAACACTCGTCTCAATTCCCATCACACTCAAAGTTTCCTTTCTCATGAAGCGAAACTCAATCGTTCCTCCTAAAGGAACTTCATTCACAACATTGAAAGTCAACTCCGCTGCATAGATGGAATCAACCGTTTTTTCCTTGCCGATTGCATTACCGAGATCAATGCCAAACAAGGTATCGGTCGCAACGATTCCATCTTCCATCACGAAATAGCCTGGAAGAACAGAGGGATCATCCTTCGTGAATTTTGACAAATCATAGATAGCGTCTAAATCACCCATCAGACTATCAAACTTAACTACGATACCTTTTGACCCTCGATGCTTAAATACATCATCCACAGAAATAATGCTCTTCGCCAGTGGTGCTTCGAGAGCCGTTGTAACCATCAGACTATCCGTCGACAGTTCAGAAAGATCGTACTCGTCTTCCACACAACCCGTAGCCCCGAAAAAGAGAACCAAACAAGCTGCCGCAAAAGTCCAAATCTTGCTTTTAGAATTTTTTTTCATTTTCCTAACTTTTTTATTTTAAACACTTTAAAACTTACAACTGCAATTTTTAATAGTTGTCAAATTTACAAAAAGGAATTAAAAAATCACCTATTTCGCTATGTGGATTTGCACCGCATCTGAATTTGACAAAAATTCAGGTGCGTAAAGACATTGCACAGTGGCAAGTCCCGTCATGAAATCACCTGCGTGCGTTACCCACAAAGGATATTCAAAAACGAACGTTCCTTTTACAAGATGATCGAAGAAATAATACTGAGCAGCATCTTTAGGCGACTGATAGAAACAGATTCCATCCTCACAATGATAGCCCGATTTCTGCACCGTTGGTTCCAAACAACTTGCTCGTTGATCTTTCAAGACCACATAATCCATATCTCGATCCGTCCGCAACGTTATACGAACAACCAATTTATCGCCAACTTTCAATGTTGTTTTTGAATCAATCTTCTTAAGAACCTTTTTGCCATTATTCTCCTGTTGCAACATTATCAGTCGCTCGATATGCAAAGCGTTCTTGCTTTTTGCCACTTTATCATAGTTCTCTTCAAACTGCCAATACATTGCACCCCACGAGATATTGCCACCCTTGGCACTCGTCAACTGCACCTCTGCCATCTTCGGAGTAACGGAGTCGTCCGTATAAACCTTAGTGAAATAGCCTGTGCCAGCTTCTTTTTTCGTCTCCACAGTTTTTCCACCGACAACAATCTGAACGTCGTTTTCTTTAGAAACCCAATCAGAACCTGAGAGAAGAAGTACGTTCAACGCATCCACATTGGCAATGAGGTTGTCCCAGTTCTGAGTTCGTTTCTGGTTCAACAGCCACAAGCGAAGATTGTCTTGCTCGTCCGCGTTATAATCCACCAATGCCAACGCCTCCATAATGCGTGTATGGGTTGAGATAGCTGCGTCTTGCCATAAATAGCCACTCACATTCTTCAACCAGTACATACCCATCTCATCTGATGTGGTGGAATATTCACGAAGAGATTTTACAATTTGTTTCGCGATGTCTTTATCACCTCCCTGATAGAGGGCGATTGCAGCCAACGACTTGCCTAAGAGCGAGAAATCAGTCCATTGTTTCTTCATCAATCCATAATAGAATTTGTATGCCTCATCGCTATCCGCCAAATTTCCTATTTCTGAGAACATGCCTCGCACTTGGAAATAATACAACTCATACATACCTATAGTAGCATGTTTTTTGTAATCTTTATCCCATTCTTTCAGCCGATTGTAATTCTCTTCCAACTTGACATCCAAATACTCTATTGCATTTTCTATGTTCTCCTCCAACGACTGATTGTTTTCCAGCAAGCCTGCCTTTTTCAATCTTCCAAAATTATCCAAAACAAAGAGCGTCGTGTGCATGTTGGAATGCATTCCTGTAAACCAACGATAACCGCCATCCTCATCTTGATATTGGCTTAACTCCTTCAACCATTTCTCAGATTTTCCATTCAAATCGTTGAGGTCGAAGAGAGTTGTCAATCGTTGCTTCATCTCAGTCTCGCTTTTCGCATCCATCACCCAAGGGGTTTCAGAGAGCAAAATGGCTTTGACTTCTGGATTTTTCTCCAACTGTGAAAGCAGTGTTTTTGAATCGCCTCCTTGATTTTTCCAAGCATTGATGACATTGAAAATCTTCGGATTAGACTTTGCAATATGGCTTGCCAAGACGGTTGCGAAATGGGCTGCCGAGAGACTATTCGCATTTTTATGCTCCACCTCAGCAATAGATGGAAGGGCTTGCACAGCATACCAAATCGGATTCGTAGAGAACTCCAACTTCAAGAAATTGGTGCGTAGTGTGTTGGATGTGTTCTCTGCCAAATTCTTGAAAGTGTAGTTTTTAGTCTGACCGCCACGCACATAAATCGGCATAGACTGCGTTACGACAGTTCGATCGGAGAGAACTGGCACTAATTTCTGCTCACCATCCTTGAAATTCGTTGCTTGTGCAATCGTTCTCACTAAGATGGCATCGTAGTTTTCTGGAATATCAAATTCCACCGAGACCACACCATTCTTACCTTGTTCTACAATAAAATCCGTTGAATGTTCCGCTATAACCTTCTCTGTTACAGGGTCTAAGAACTGAATCTTTGCCACGCCTGCTTGCTCCAAATCCGACAGATTCACAATCTTAGCAGTGAGTGAAATCTTATCATTCTTCCTAAAAAAACGAGGCAAATTAGGGGAAATAGTAAAATCTTTTTGCGATACGATTTGCTGCTCAACCATACCGTAATGCAGATCTTTCGTATGACCGAAAGCGAGGAAGTTCCAACGAGTCAGACTCTCTGGCATTTCAAAATTTATTGTCGTGTTTCCTGCCGAATCAGCACGCAACTGTGGATAGAAGAATGCCGTTTCAGCAAAGTTCGAACGCACAGTAAACTTTTCTTGATTCGACGCTGATTCTCTATTATTAGAATTATCCAAAAGTTTGGCTGCCGCCTTCGAATCAGTGTTTATCATACCGACACCTTCCGTTGGCATTTCAATCACATTTGCAGAATTTCCAACCTCGTTTTCTATCGCAACGCTTTCATCATCAGACTCCGTCATCGCCATCGTTGAAGCCAACATACACTTATTTTTCAGCCTCATACCAAATCCAAATTCTCGCTCTAATCGTCCTTGCATCATATCAATCCACCTTCCGAAACGCAAGTAGAAATCACGAGAATTGACGGCTGCCGCATAATACAAATTCTCATCTATATGGTTTGCCACACTTCTCCAATCATTGAATGACACTGAACTTTGATATTCAGGAGTGAAAGCCCACTCCAATTTTCCAAATTGATCTAACGACGCATCGTACATTGCAGCCAAAACCTCCGCACCATATTTCTTTGGCACAGTGATTGTCCACGATTCCTTTGAGCCTGGCTCCACTTTATCTCTGAAAACACTCAGACTGACAGGCATCTTCATCGACTCTCTTTTTCGTGAGATAGTCATCTTGCCAGAACTCAACTTTCCATCGTGAACTAAATAAAACTCAACGTGGAGCGACTCTTTTTGCGAATCCTCCAAAGCGAATTTAAATTCCTTTATCTCATCACTCAAAGCATACCATTGTCGTTTCGAATTTGCCTTATCATCTGTCGTAATCACCAGTAAATGAGCATCTTTCAAAGAAGAACCAACTCTCACTGTGTAATTCTCACCTTCTGCTAATGACACGTCTTTTATTCCTTCCGTCCACATTAGTGAATAAACTGGCGGACATTTATCTTCCAAACGATACAAGATGGTTTGCAAGGTATCAACAGACTCTCGCCCTTTATCGTCTTTTGCCTTCAAAATGACATTATACAATCCTGATTTCCATTTTGATGTTTCTACAGGCAATGAGAAATATCCCTCACTATCAGATACTTGCGAGCCTTTCGTCACCGTCGTCTCCTCTCTTCTCACCTCATAGTCCACCTTCTGATTTGGCAAACCTGAACCATCCAATTTGCCGACTCTGAACTTGAAAACGGTAAACTTATCAAACGTCAAACGCTCTCCTAAACTCTGAGAGAATAGAATGGAACGTTCTCCTACATATACATCAGTCTCCCCCTTCTGCGTCTCTCCATTCTCATCCGTCACCTCCGCTGAAACTGTATATCTATAGAATGGATCCGAAATATCTTTTCTTTTCTCAGCAAGGAATGAGACATTGAACATACCTTCATCATCTGTAACTATCTCAGTTTCAGCGATTGTCTCCATTTCAGACGCTCCATAAAAATATCGCAACAAAGGCATACGAACCACTTTACATTTCGCCTTTGCACCCGACGCAGGCGCACCCATCAGGTATTCCACCTTGCCTTTCACGGTTACCGAATCGCCATACATAAAAGTGGCAGTTGGCTTTTCAAATGTTACCTCAAAAGTTGGTCGTTTATACTCTTCTACCTGAATTTGTTTGTCATATTTTCCATCAACTACCAAGGTGCAATAGTTCAGGAAACCACTTTCAGGCAACACAAAAGAAGAAGCGGCAGAACCAAATTCATTCGTAGTCAACTCTATCTTGGCTATCTCTTGATAATGAGAGTCCTTCAAAACCACACTTACCTTTTTATTAGACAAAACATGCGATTTTTCTTTCTCAATGTCATACATAACGACCTTGAAATGAACAGTTTGTCCCGGACGATAGATGGCTCGATCTACAAATATTTCTCCTCTTTCTCCTGCATTATTCCAATGGTAAAAGCCATTGTCTGTTTCTTTATCTCCATAGATTCCAATCGTTTTTTCACTATGGAAAACGTCTTTCCCATTTTTGAAAATCGTCTTGTAATAACCCCTATTCTCATATTTCACCTCCACGAATCCATCGGCATCCGTCTTAGTCGACTTGGATGAACTATATTCCGCATCTCGTTCTAAAGTACGATAATGAGACTCCAAATCAACATTCTTGAGTGCCTCACCCGTCTTCGCATTCACAACGACATACTCAAACTTCTTTGACGTTCGTTGGAAAGACAGACAATACAAATCCGTTACGGAAAATTCTATCCAGTTAGCGTCTTCTTTCTCGTTCAAATTGGTCTTCACAACGTAATATCCATACTCATCTACAGGCTTCGGAATCGTTATAACTGTGTCCTTTTTCAAGAAATAGTTCGTCTTTTCTAACGAGAACGAATAACGAGCCACCTCCTTGCACAACTTGCCCTTACTCCTATCATTTTTCTGAGCAAGCGACCAATAATCGCCATCATATTTACACAAAATGAGGGTCAAATCGGTAATGTTCGCATACTGCACTTTGAAACTCAAGGTATCGCCCGACTGTACACTCTCGTTTGTCAATTCCAACTCCACACTTTTCTGGTTGACCTTGTCTATAACCGACTTCAAATAAGGCGCAGCGATATGCTTCGGATATTTTTTCACTCCTTCCTCCGCTAACGTCAACACCTTCTGCGGTATCTGAGAATGAATGTTTTTTGACCATTCCGACTCAAACGGTTCCTGATCCATCCAATTCTCTTTAATCATCCAATATTTGCACAGTTCCGCACGCACCAACATCGAACTTTCATCATTTTTCACCTCCTCTAAAAGTTCTTCAAACGATAAAAATAAAGAATCATTTTCTGCTCGATAATCATACTTGGCACCAATCCAATCAATCTTCGCTTGCGTATAAGCACTTTTCTCCGAATCATTTTGGTGAAACTCCACCAATTTCTGGTGCATCTTCATTTTTTCATCCATCGTCCACACACCATCCTCACTCACCATATCGTTCATTAAAAGATCAAACAGTGTAGGGCGATATTGGGCATCGTCTTGGGCAAAATCAAAAAGTGCCTTGAACGTTGTTGCCTTCGTTGTCTTGAGTTCTGACACTTGAACAGCAGGTATTTGCAACTCTCTTACTTTATTGAAAATCAACTCTTTAGACCATTCTTCTATATCCTCAGGAATGGTGTCAGCCAAATCGGTTCGATTTTCAAAAATCCAACGATTACTACTATAAAAACTCAAATAAATCCTACCTAACAGATAGTCGGCAACCGCCCTCGTAGCAGGGTCTTTCACTCCCTCTCTGAACGTTTCCAACTCAGCCAAACTCTTCTTGAACGCGCCATCTTCAATCGTTTCTTTCAATTTTCCTTTCTGAAGAATACAACGCAACTGCTGAATATCGTTCTTTTCTTTTTCTGCATGATGATTGATATTTTCAATCTTTTCTATCGCCGTTTTCGGATTCGGATAGGCTATTTTATCCACCTCTTTCCACGCCGCATCATAATCAAATGACGATGAGGAAAGATTAAAAGTCAAGAAACTGATTCCCATAATAAATACTGTTATAAAGAATGTAACAATAGAGTACCGCTTATTCCAAAATAGTTTACTCATACCATTTAATGACATTGGTTAAACAAAAATCTAAGGTAGATAATTTCAATGAAAAATAAATTTTTACAATGCAAAAATACTATTATTTAAGGATTTTTAAGAATTGACATTCCTCGCTTAATTTTCTTGCTTTTTCATAAAAAAAAGTAACTTTACAAATTAAAATAGAAAACTAAAAAAGATGGCAAGGAAAAAGCAATTACCGCTGCTCGAGGATATAACAATCACAGGGGTCGCCAATGAAGGAAAGGCGATCGCTAAGGTGAATGACATGGTCATTTTCACCCAGTTTGTTGTGCCTGGCGACGTGGTAGACCTCCAAATCACTCGTAAGAAAAACAGTTACATGGAGGGTCGTGTAGTCAATATCAAAAAATATTCCGACCGAAGAGAGAAGGCTTTCTGCTCTCACTACGGCGTGTGTGGTGGTTGCAAATGGCAGATCCTCCCCTACGAAGACCAGTTGAAGGCGAAACAAGACCAAGTCTACAACAACCTCCTCCGTATCGGTAAGGTCGAACTGCCCGAAATCTCCCCCATCATCGGCTCTAAAAATATCATCCGCTACCGTAATAAATTGGAGTTCACCTTCTCGAACAAAAAATGGCTCACCTACGAGCAAGTCGCTTCGGGTGCCAGTTTCGAGACTGAAAACATGAACGGACTCGGATTTCATATTCCTGGCATGTTCGACAAGGTGTTGGACATCGACAAGTGCTACCTCCAAGATGAGGTGTGCGACCAAATTCGTGATTGCATCAAAGCGTATGCTGCAAAACACAATTTGCCATTCTTCGACTTGAGAAACAAAGAGGGATTCTTGCGCACCATCGTCGTCAGAACTGCCAGCACGGGCGAAATCATGCTCACCGTCGTCTTCTACCACGAAGACAAAGAGGCTCGCGAAGGTCTGCTCAACCACCTCATCGAACAATTTCCACAGATTACCTCTTTAATATATGTAATCAACGGAAAATGCAACGACACCATCACCGACCAGGAGACCATCGTCTACAAAGGGCGCGACCATATCTTTGAGGAGATGGAAGGTCTGAAGTTCAAAATCGGTCCGAAATCGTTCTACCAAACGAACAGTCCGCAAGCCTACGAACTCTACAAGGTGGCTCGTAATTTTGCGCAACTAACTGGTAATGAGTTGGTTTACGACCTCTACACGGGAACTGGAACAATCGCCTGCTTCGTGTCAAAATTGGCAAAGAAGGTGATCGGTATCGAATATGTGCCTGAAGCAATAGAAGATGCGAAAGTCAATGCCGTGAACAACCACATCGACAACACATTGTTCTACGCAGGTGATATGAAAGATATTCTCACGAACGACTTCATCGCACAGCACGGAAAACCCGACGTCATCATCACAGACCCTCCTCGCGACGGTATGCACCCCGATGTCGTCCAAACGATTCTGAATGCTGAGCCGAAACGTATCGTTTACGTCAGTTGCAACCCTGCCACCCAGGCGCGCGACTTGAACCTCTTAGACGCTAAGTATAAAGTTACAGCCATTCAGCCTGTGGATATGTTCCCTCATACCCACCACGTCGAGAATGTTGTGGCTCTCGAACATCGTTAACACAATTCTGACAATGCACGTTTACACCGTATTTCTGATATTTTTGGTTTTATTGGTTTTGCTACCCGACTACTACCTCTACCGCAGGTTCATGAAGCATTGGGTAACAAAATCAACCAGCATTTTGCATTGGGTCATATCAGCGTATTTTATCATTGTTTCGCTGACTATTCTGACAAATATCAATTATGTTTTTTCTCCTGAAACCTATTTCCGACTGATTATGTTCGTCGCAGTGCTGGGTTTGGTCTACATTCCTAAACTGGCTTTCTGCACCTGCGACCTCATTTTCTTTCTGACAAAGAAAAAATGGAGGGAAATTCAGAATGCAGGGTATATTTTGGCGGCCATCTGCGCTATCACCATTCTTCACGGCATCTTCGTCACTCGTTTCAATTTCGAGAAAGGGGTTTACAACGTTCCGATGAAGGATTTGCCTGCCGCTTTTGATGGCTACAAAATCGTGCAAATCAGCGATGCTCATTTGGGTACTTTCGCTTTTTCGCAAGAGAAACTTTTGCCTCTGATGGACTCGATCAATGCGCAAAAACCCGACTTGATTGTCTTCACCGGCGATTTGGTGAACACCTTCGCCACAGAATGTAACAACTGGACATACGTTTTTCAGCGATTAGACCCCAACGTTCCCAAATTGGCTATTTTGGGCAACCACGACTACAGCACCTACTTCCAAGACTGGGAAAGCGAGGATTTGAAAGAGATGAACAGCATGGCTATTCGTCAGAAAGTCAGAGATTTCGGATTCAAACTTTTATTGAACGAATCAGTCGTGCTTCACCAAGGAAACGACTCACTCGTAATCATCGGTACTGAAAACTGGGGAAAGAAACCAGAAACTAATTTCTGCGAGATTGAAAAAGCAATGGAAGGCACAGACGATTTCGCCTGCAAGATAATGCTGACCCACGATCCAACCTACTGGAAAGACAGCATCTGCGACGCTCGCAACATAGACCTCACCCTTTCTGGTCACACTCACGCTGCTCAAATGGGTATCAAGATAGGCAACTGGGAATGGTCGCCTGCCGAATACGGTTTTGACCAATACGACGGACAATACGAGCGAAACGGAAACTACATCATTGTTTCTCGAGGCATCGGTTGTGTGGCAATGCCCGTCAGATTAGGTCTCAACCCTCAGTACTCGGTAATCACCTTACAAAAACAATAACCTATACCTTATATAATATGAGACGATCAGACCGTCAAGTAAACGACGTTGACGATATTTTCAAAATCATTGACCGCTGCGATGTCCTCCATTTAGCAATGGTAGACAGCAACAATCTCCCCTACGTCGTAGCCCTCAATTTTGGCTATGAACGAGAAGGTGATGATTTGATTTTGTATGTTCACAGTGCGAAAGAAGGAAAGAAGATCGACTTGCTCAAGCAAAACCCCAACGTCTATTTTGAGATGGATTGCGGACACGAGTTTGTACCAGGCACAACAGAGAAACCTTGTCAAGCAGGCTACCGCTACGATAGCGTGATGGGCAGTGGTGTCGCTCACTTCCTCGACGATTTCGAAGAGAAGTCGCACGCCCTCAACACCCTCATACAACACGTTGGTCGAACCAATGAAGTCTACCATTTTCCAGAAGAAGTGGTGGCACGCACCTGTGTCTTTTCCATACGATGCAAAGACTTCACAGGAAAACACAGAGCATAAAAATCTGATTATCAACAGTTTTTGACGACAAAAATTTCCAGTATTTTTTAACGTCTTTATTTCGTTAAAAAAGAAAAAACTTTTAAATTTGCACCCGATTTATCCTTCGTGGCTTAAAGAAGAGATTTCAGAGTTTTTGGAGTCCGCCACCGGAAATAACTTAAAATAGTAAAAAGCAATGTATGCTATTGTAGAAATCGCTGGACAGCAGTTCAAGGTTGAGAAAGACCAGAAGGTGTATGTTCATCGTTTGGATGCAGAACGTGGTTCTGACGTAGAGTTTGACAAAGTATTGTTAGTAGACAATGACGGAAATGTTACAGTTGGTGCTCCAACAATCGCAGGTGCGAAGGTAACAGCAGAAGTTGTTTCTCACGTTAAAGGAGACAAGGTTCTTGTATTCCACAAGAAGAGAAGAAAAGGTTACCGCAAATTGAACGGTCACCGTCAATGCTTCACAGAGTTAAAAATCAAAAACGTAGTCGCTTAACCCTTAAAAACTAAGAAGAAATGGCACACAAAAAAGCGGTTGGTAGTTCCAAGAACGGTCGTGAGTCAGCAAGTAAGCGACTCGGTGTTAAGATTTTCGGTGGACAAGTTGCTAAAGCAGGTAACATTTTAGTTCGCCAACGTGGTACAGTTCACCATCCAGGTGAGAACGTAGGTATGGGTAAAGACCACACTTTGTTCGCATTGATCGACGGTGTTGTAGTATTCAAGAAGAAGATGAACAATCGTTCATTCGTTTCTGTTCAACCTATCGTTGCAGAGAACTAATTAACGATTCAAAATTTATAAAAAGGGAAGGGTGAAATTTTTTTCGCCTCTCCCTTTTATTTTTTCCGTCGAAACTTTGCAAATACAAAAAATTAAAATACATTGTAATCGATTTCGTTTTGGAATATTGAACCTTTTCTGAGCAAAGACAAGGTGACTTGGCTTTAACATAGCAAGGAAAGGTGGGTGTATGAACAATTTAAATGGAAATGAGTATGGAAGACGGAAAGAACTTAATGGAGGCGGATAAGCGAGATCAGGAGATTGTTTATTCGAAGGCTTTGAAAGCTGGGAAGCGCATCTATTATTTGGATGTGAAACGTAATCGCAAGAACGAATTGTTCTTAGCCATTACAGAGAGTAAGAAGAAATTTGCTGGAGATGAAACTTCCCCAGTATCATTCGAGAAACACAAGATTTTCTTGTATCAAGAGGATTTTGAAAAGTTCCGCAATGGTATCGACGAGGTGATGAACTTTATCTACAATGAAGATTCAGAAAACTCTTCCAAGGATGACAATGGCGGTGATGAGTCTACTAACCGATTTGAAATCGATTTCGGCTGATAATCAATCAGTTGCCTAACATAAAAGAGAGCAGTCAATGAAATGTTGACTGCCCTCTTATTTTTTTGCTACCGTTTATCTTCTTCTCATTTTCCCTCTATGGACGATAGTTGGAGAGTTGAAGAATTTCTTGTGCGTCTTGGTTATCCGTGAGCAAATCGTTGAGCGAAACCTCCTTGTTCTCTTTCATAAACTGAGAAACGATTCGCCAACCCAACCACAACACAGCCTGCGCTGGGGCTTGATTCTCTTCCGTAGAAAAATATTTCGTACAGTTGGCTGGGAAGAGATAATCAGAAATGACTTTGCTATCCGTGGAGAAAAGTTGATTGTATTGGCGCAGGTAATTCCACATCTGAGGTTCATTGTTCTCGCACCACTCCCACTGTTCTTGGTTATAACCAATGATAGTCTGCATACTCGTTTCTGGCAAAATCGCCTCCATCGCATAGAGAATCTTACCATAGTGAATCATGTTATCCAACAGATTGCCAGCCTCTTTCTGAAGTTGATACTCCGAGCAAAGCCAATGATAAAGCGCATCAGGGACTATTTTTTCTCTTCTCAAATTCGGAATCATATAATCATAGATTCCTGGCACATATTGATAATTCTTATAATCCGCACCTAAGAAATATTCCAAAGAAACGTAAACTGTTGATGAATCTGCGGCGATATATTCTGCGAAGCCTGAGAAGTAAGTGCAAACCTTCGGCACATTGAAATCTGGAATCAAAGTCTTCGTGCGAGAAAATGCTTTTGAAAATCCTTGTTGCAAATCATCCACATTTTCATACTCCTTCTCGCAATCTGCGAACAAATCGTGGTAAGCCGGATGAGAGAGGAAAAGGTAGAACAACGTGGCTGGTCGAATCGACATCACACCCGTCATCGCTCCTAACTGACGAAGATAGAGGAAAAACTTGTCCTGATATTTCTCTTGCAATCCTATCAATTTTTGATCAAGACACACCGAATCTGCATCGGGAATATCTGCCGTCATCAAATCATAATTGCCCAACTTCGCTGGTTTGGTGATGCAATCGTCCAACTCGTAAATGTCTTTGTCCATGCGGATAATCTCAGCCTCAACAGTAGTTTCTGCCTTAGCAGACTTGAAACGGTTAGACGATTCTCCACAACTTATCATTGACAAAAGAGATGCAGATGTAATAAAAATTTTAAATAAATCTTTCATATATTAATTCTTTATTTAAAGAAAAATCTCAAACTGGAAGAGAAAAATCTTGCCAGTTTGAGAAATATTTAAAAGATATGAATACACTAATTAAACGTAGAGTTTAGCCTTCAAAGCTGCGATTTCGTCGCTTGTGATGTAGTCATCGTAGTCCATACGTTTGTCGATGATTCCGTTTGGAGTCAACTCGATGATACGGTTACATACGGTTTGGATGAACTCGTGGTCGTGAGATGTCATCAAAACAACGCCCTTGAAAGTCTTCAAAGTATTGTTGAAGGCTTGGATAGACTCCAAATCCAAGTGGTTGGTTGGAGAGTCGAGTACCAAGCAGTTGGCATTCTTGAGCATCATTCTTGAGATCATACAACGCATCTTCTCACCTCCTGAGAGGACGCTCGCCTTCTTGTAGATTTCCTCACCCGAGAAGAGCATACGACCTAAGTAGCCACGAACGAACGACTCGTTAGTGTCTGGTGAGAACTGAGCCAACCAATCCACCAACTTCAAATCAGTATTGAAGAATTTAGAATTGTCGACTGGCAAATAAGCCGAAGTGATGGTTACACCCCATTTGTAGGTTCCCGAAGTTGCCTTTACGTTTTCGTTGATGATTTCAAAGAAAGCGGTCATCGCACGAGGATCGTGAGAGAGGAACACCACTTTATCATCTTTCTCAATGTTGAAAGAAGCGTTTCTGAAGAGAACATCACCCTCAGGCGTTGTGTATGAAAGGTCATTCACCTCCAAAATCTGGTTTCCAGGTTCGCGATCTGGCGTAAAGATGATACCAGGGTATTTTCTGGTTGAAGGTTGAATCTCCTCAATGTTGAGTTTTTCCAACATCTTCTTACGGCTTGTCGTCTGTTTAGACTTAGCCACGTTGGCACTGAATCGTTGGATGAACTCCATCAACTCCTTCTTCTTCTCCTCAGCCTTCTTATTCTGTTGAGCCTGTTGACGGAGAGCCAACTGACTTGATTCGTACCAGAAACTATAGTTACCAGCAAACATTGAAATCTTACCATAATCAATGTCGACAGTGTGAGTACAAACAGAATCGAGGAAGTGACGGTCGTGGGAAACAACCAACACTGTATTCTCGAAATTAGAGAGGTAATTCTCAAGCCAAGAAACCGTCTCGAGGTCGAGGTCGTTGGTAGGCTCATCGAGGAGCAGGTTGTCTGGCTTACCAAACAAAGCCTGAGCCAAAAGGACACGCACCTTCTCTTTACCACTCAGTTCCTTCATCAATTTGTAATGCAAATCCTCCTTGATACCCAAACCACTCAAAAGAGCAGCCGCATCACTCTCGGCATTCCAACCGTCCATCTCAGCAAATTTCTCTTCCAATTCAGAAGCACGAATACCATCGGCATCAGAGAAATCGGCTTTAGCGTAGAGAGCATCCTTCTCTTGCATCACCTCCCAGAGAGGTTGGTGACCACGAAGCACTGTCTCAAGAACAGGCACTTCATCAAATTGGAAGTGGTCCTGACGAAGAACAGACAAACGTTCGCCTGGAGCAATCGTAATGCTACCCTTCGTTGGAGTAAGGTCACCACTGATAACTTTCAAAAAAGTGGATTTTCCAGCACCATTTGCACCGATAATACCGTAGCAATTTCCGCCAGTGAATTTAAGGTTTACATCTTGGAAAAGAATTCTCTTTCCGAACTGCACTACAATGTCTGAAGCTGTAATCATATTTTATTTTAAACAATTTTATTTCTTAGGAAAATTATTGCAAAGGTACGAAGAAACGAGGAATAAGACAAATAAATCTCAATAGCACACTTTTCCTTCAATAGGCTGAAAAGTATTCGGGTTGATCCAAGTGATTTCTTCATCTTTTTTGAACCACGTCATCTGTTTTTTAGCATAACGGCGAGTGTTCGTTTTTATTTTCTCAACCGCCTCCTCTAACGTAAAAATCCCATCCAAATAAGCGAATAACTCACTGTAACCCACTGTGTTAAGAGAATTGAGCGATTTGTAAGGATAAAGACCTTTCACCTCATCCAACAAACCCTGCTCCATCATAATGTCCACCCTACGGTTGATACGCTCGTTCAGTTCCTCCCGAGGACGAAAAACTCCGATTTTCTCAATGTCGAACGGACGAACCTTCTTCACGTTTTTACGAATCTCCGTGTAGGTTTTCCCTGTTTGTAAACATATCTCTATAGCATGAATGATACGTTTTCCATTTTTAGGATCGACAATCTTAGCATACTCAGGGTCGAGCGATTTCAATTCCTCTAATAGCGAGTCAAGTCCTTCATCTTCAAAACGTTGCCAAAGAGAAGCACGCAAATTCTCATCAATATTTGGCACTTCATCAATTCCTTTACAAACAGCATCGATGTAGAGCATCGAACCGCCTGTCATCACCACAGAATCGTGCATTTGAAAGAGTTCATCCAATACTTGAAGAGCCTCCAACTCAAATCTTCCACAACTGTAATAGTCGTGGATCGAGAGATTGCCAACAAAAT
The DNA here is from genome assembly GCA_963648205.1 of Flexilinea sp. Classification (GTDB taxonomy): domain Bacteria; phylum Bacteroidota; class Bacteroidia; order Bacteroidales; family Paludibacteraceae; genus UBA1181. The sequence goes on along the minus strand of CAVJCT010000072.1, from coordinate 4,891 downwards.
GATGAGGCACACGAGCCAGTTCATCTGCCGTGGGAGCAGCCGTACCGATCTTCATCTCACGATACATCTGACGAGAGTCGCACGAGATAATCTCCGTGTGCAACTCCTCTGCCACCCGCAGACTGTACTCCGTCTTGCCAACAGCCGTCGGACCTTCAATTACAATTAGTTTTTTCTGCACTTTGATATATTTACCTTAAATACAAAAGTAAAAAAAATTTTCTTATATATTCTTTTCTTTTCGTTGGATAGTCTATATTTGCAGTTAGAATGTACTATGATACAGTTTAGATACATTTTCCGATATACAAATAGTTTACAATAAAAGTTTTGTTTCATTTCAAATAATTTAAATTTTATGGATAAAATTCAAGTTCGAGTGTTAAGTATGCTCACCGTCGACGCTTCAAAGGACAGTTTTCTGATTATTCTTTCAGATTTAGATGAGAAAGAGAAATTTGGGATTACAACAGGCAAGCACGAGGTGGCACACATCGCAGCCTACCTCTTCGGGAAACGACTTCCGACGCCATCGCTCTACGAGGTGTTCGCCGACTTTCTGAAGCAGCAAGAATACAAGGTTAAAGAGGTGTGCATCAGCGAGTTGGACGATGACATTTACAAAGCAAAAGTGTTTTACAGCAGAAAAGACAGCACCGAAACTGAGAGTTTAGACATAAAAGCGACGGACGGAATTGCGGTGGCCATCCTCACCGATGCACCATTGTATGCCACCCAGGAAGTGATGTACAAAGGCGGTGAGATGACGAAGAACTTGATAGACACTACCCCATCGGTGGCAAACAAGCAGCTCATCTCCGTCGATTCTGACGAGTTGAAGATAGCCCTCATGATCAAAGACTTGCAAGAAGCCATTCAGAACGAGGACTATGAGAAGGCGAATCAGATAAAGAAGAGAATTGAAAAAGAGAAAAAGAAAATCGGTAAATAATAAATTATGGAAGAGACAAAAGAAGTAAAAGCAGAAGTGAAGCAAGAGTCAAAGTCAGAAGACAAGACCCTTGCGAGGCTCAACTGGATTTACAAGAACCGACTTGTTTTCAACACCACAGCCGAGTTGGAAGCATTTTGGAATGTAAAATTCGGCAACAATGTCATTGAGCGAGCCTTTCCGAAGCCCGAGGAGAGAAGAAGAGCGTATTTGGATTTGGCGGAGAAAGTGAGCGATTTAACCTACAATGCAATCGACCTCAACAACCTCATGCATAGTGTAAAAGTTGCATCAGACTATTACAAAAAGAAATTTGCCAGACGAGATGCAGAAAGCAAAGAGGAATTTGCCAAAAGTCTGATTAACAACTATTTATATCCTAACACATGGCATAATAGCAAAAAAAAGAAAAAAGAAGCTGAACTTGTTGAAGATTTCGCCGAAGGGGATCTTCTTTCGATTGCTGTTATGATATTGTTCCTGCTTAAAATTGTCAACATAGATCGTGTTCAGGAAAAAGAAGACATATCGGAAGAATTCGACAAAGCCATCAACTTGATTGAGAGTGTACTCAAAATGGATGGTGAAGAAGAAGACGACGAGGATAACGAAGAAGAAGACAAAGAAATAAGTCCAGAAGACGTGAACAAAGAGCGTCAAGTCATTGAGGATCATCCATTGATTAGCGAGGCAAGAGCAGTAGAAAATGCAAAAAAAACGCGTCTCAATTTGATTTATTACATAGTAACAATTTTAGATCGAGCAGAAGACATTTCCAACCCTAAACTAAGTTTTGATGCAGCGAAAGACTACATACAGAATCTTGTAAGTTTAGACATCACCGGATTTTGGGGAGTAAGGACCGCAGATAACACGAAGGACTTTTTCCTGATACAACCAACCACTGTTCCTGGACTGTATATTTTCACCAAGTATACAGTAAAGGGAAGTTCAAACAAAGATTACCAAAGTTCTGACGAGCCATTTCGAGTAGAAAAAGAGCGATACGAGGTTGCGATTTCAAGACTCATAGACCATGACTCTTCCGAGGCAGAAGGCGAAGAATATCAGTTCTATTTTATCAAACCACACATCTATTTAGATTATATCAAAGGAAGACCAATAAAAACCGAGAACCACGCCTATTATTATACAAGAATAGACGCTTCAAATGGAATAGATAACATAAAATTGCACTTGAATACAGAGATTTGGGGTCACCAATTCAAGGACTCTGTAAGGAATCCTTGGAGACGTACCCTTGAATTGTGCAGATCAAACAATGCCAATCCACGGCATGAAAAAGACATTCAAGAAGCAGAAAACAGAGGCGTATGCGTTGACAAGTTTGAGAAATACAAATACGAATTAAACCCGACATTGTACAATATAACGCGTGCCATCACAAAAGATTATCTCTACCTACGCACAGAGAACGAAGGAGAGTATTTCAAAATACCCAAAAAGACACATGTAAGTCTTAGCAAGTACAGTTTTGCGGAGACCACTTATATCATAAAGATACGGGGTAAAATGTATATTGGATTTCCGACCGCCTCGTTATACATCCGCATTTCCCCAATCAGTTTGAAGAAATGGGGCATTGAGAGGGTGAAGAGCATTGTGGAGTAGGGAGAATGGATAGAATGTTGTAATTTTCGAGGGAAAAGTATGTTGAGTGTGAATGTAGAAAATATGATACCCAAGATTAGGGCCTTCTTTGCGGATCAACCCGTGAAGCGCGCTTGGTTGTTCGGGTCGTGTTCGCGAGGCGAAGAAACAGACAATAGTGATGTTGACATTCTCGTGGAGTATGACAGGAGCAATGCCCGAATCAGCCTAATGACCATCTCTCGCATGATTATCTCATTAGGTGAAATTCTTCACCGCAACGTTGACATAGTAGAAGACGGAAGAGTGATGCCATTTGCAAGAGACAGTGTAGGTAAAGATAGAATAATGATTTATGAGAGAGAAAGTTAAAGACAAAGGAAGATTAGAGCATATTCAATCCGCAATAAATCAACTACTTGAATACAAAGAGCGTTATAATGAAGAAGATTTAAACGAAAATCCTATCGTTTTCTATGGATTTGTCAAGTTAGTTGAGATTATTGGAGAAGCAGTCTATATGCTAACAAAAGAGTTTCGGGAAGAACATACAGAAGTTGATTGGAACGTTATAGAGGGAATGAGGCACGTCTTAGTCCACGGTTATTACACAATCAAAACGGAGGATCTATGGAACACTATCGTTTATGACATTCCAGAACTGAAACCTATAATAGATAGGCTATTAGAAGAAATGGAAAAGAAATGATTGTGGTAAATGAAAGAGCCAATTCTGACACCTCAGAATTGGCTCTAACTTAATTTCATAAAATCCAAACTAAAAAAAGAAACTCTTCAAAATTTCAATTGCCAAATTTCACACTATCATTTTGGAATTCATCAACTACGTTAGGATTATCAACAACACTTGGAACAGCATTCTCATACGTTGCTCCATCTCTAATAAACTCTTCTAAACTTTTGTCCTTTGAACAAGATGACAAAGTCATTAAAGATGTAATAATAGATAAAATAAAAATATATCTCATAAGTTTATTAATTTTTACCAAAATTAAAACCAATACCAACTTCAACATCGGTGTACTTAAAACCAATCGTTGAGACACCTGCTCTCAAAGAAAATCGTTTCAAATACAACAGCAGACCCATATCCATAGCCAAGCCTTTTACCTCCGAATCCTCACCCACAACACATGTATGTTTTTCCCAAGTTGACGTCGTGCCACTTTTCTCATCATACTCAGACACTGTTTCAGAATCGAGTTCATACATTTGTACCCTCTTTCCGTAACCAAGACCTACATTCAAATGCAAAGGGCAACCCAATCTAAACAACAAACCACCTGTAACACTAAACAGTTTATTCCTCTTCTCCCAATCATCTGTATCAGGGTACTGAGACAATGCCTTATACACCGACATTGTACTATTATGAGCCAGATTTCTAAATCTCATTTTCGCATAACCACCAACCTTCTTATTTCCTTCTGATGCTCCGCAGATACATACTTCTTTCCAACGGTCAAATCATCTGGTTAACAACCTGTTACATAAAAAACTCCTTTAGACCAAGCTGACCATGACAAACCTTCACTTAAAAATCTCAAACTATTTTTTGTGAGTAAGCAGAATACGAGGTCAACTCATCCGTAACCACATCTTTAGGTTCTATCAAGCAGATGCTAAAATATTGGTATGTATTATACGATTCCCGATACGATTCCCTTTTAAAATTCTTAAATTTAGCACCTTTAATCAAAGCATCATAACGATAGCCAGTAACTTTACTAACAGCCTCTTCCCAGGTCTCTCTGCTCATACCTTTGCTCAAATACTTTAATTTATTTTTAGGTAAGCTTTTGTAATCCTCATAAGATATCAACTCCTCCGTAATCACATCATTCGGCTCTATTTTTTTATATCTATAAGTACAAGCCTCATATAAAGCATCTATAAACGAATCATACTCCTTTTGATCCACATACTCACCACCAGTTCCACCACACGCAGGACAAGCTCGAACCACATGATGCCAAGACTCAATATAACCAGTTCCGCCACAGCCATAACACTGCACCCACTTTTTTCCAGCAAAAACATTTGTAAAGTTCAGCAATAAAAGTAAAATTAAAAGATTTCTAAATATTCTTGACATATAATTACATTTAAATCAATTTAAAAATTAAAAAATCTTTCCGCAACAGTTACAATACCAATAACTTGGAGTTCCCCATTTAGTTTTCCGTACTCGATCTACGAAACCTCCCGTATGACATTTAATTCCGAAAGAACTTTTCAACGCTTCAACTGCCATATCTCCTAAAATCGCACCTGTATATGCGGCTATCTTCTCAACAGTTTCAGAAT
>CAVJCT010000071.1:0-32671 GCA_963648205.1 Flexilinea sp. | reverse complement strand
CTGAATCAATCAAATTCCTTCAAAAATCTCTTTTTGCTGTCGGTCTCCTCGGCTTTCCGTTCGACCGCCTTCCTTTTTGAAAGCGAGTGCAAAGATAGAGCGTTTCGACGAAACCGCAAAATAATTTTCAATATTTTTTATCTTCCAACTAATATTTTTTCTATATACTTATATATCAGTTATTTAGATTCATTCTGGATAGTCTGAACCAAACGAACTGATAATCCATTAACCCGAAAACTGTAATCATTTGAACAAACATACCTATTATAGAAACGGAAAGAGGCAGTCCATCTCCAGTCGGTAGCGGAAGATGTCCAATAGTAGCCTATCGTACTTACATCGTATACTTCTATACCATTACGATAGCCTGCACAAGGTAAAGCGACAACTCCTAACTTCTCGAGAGCCTCAAACTGAACCGCAGAATAGGAGTTGCCAGTAGGCACAGACACATCCTTTGCAGCAGAATTAGTAGTCGTACTTATAACCGTTAGCGTTGTACCATCAGGAGCTGAGAAAGACACTGGAATCAACATAAAACACAAGACAGAATCGTTGGCATTTGTTCTGACATAGCCTAAAGTCCAACTATTATTTTTGAAAAGATACTGCCACTCTGATCCGTTCATAGTTCTCCATTTATTCGGTTCATTGCCACCATTGCTGATAGCATTGTAGACACCCCAATCGGCCTTAGCGCAAGAATCTAAAAGACTATTGGTAGCTACGTTTCCAACATTATAATCAGTGGTAATTCCAGACAAAGTATCCCAAGGTTGATAAGCCTTTGCTCCGCTGTTCCATCCACTCGTTCCCCAAGAGAAAAGGTCAATCCAGCCGCTATAGTCGTCTGCAATAAGAGCATTATCTTCACCTACAACATCGTATTGATTTTTTGCGAAACGCCAAGTACCTGCAACCTTTGACGCGCTGTCAAGTACTGCATGCGAGCCTTGCACTGCATTGAACTGCAAAATGCCACGCAATTGAACACCATCAATATTGTAATGATTCTTTTCATCTTTTATAAATTTTATTATAAATATAATTTTTATATAATAACTATATTTTTTAGTTTCTAATACTTTTAGTCAAGAGTCAGGTGCAGTTCAGCATCTCTGCCGTAACTGCACCTGACTGTGAAAAGTGAAAAATGTAAAGAAATACTCTACTTCATTACTCTATGCATAATCAACTGACCTTCAGTTGGTTCGATGAAGACGAAATAGATACCTGGAGCGTAGCAGGTCATATCTATCGTATAGAGACCTGTTGCATTACCGTATGTATTTTCGTACATCATGCGACCTTCCATATCGGTCAAATAAATCTTCTTGATTGATTTACCAGCCTCAACGTAGAGGTTTTGTTTTACGTTGGTTGGGTAAATGTTGATTTTGCCAGTCGTAACCTCGACATCCAAAGAAGGGATGAGATTGATCACATACGGCTTTTCGAGTGTTCCAATTGTTGCGTCATCTTCGTACACCAATTTTGTTGGAACTGTAACGAACTCGCCATTGTTCTCCACCTTGAAGATAATAGAATCACCACTACCCTCGCCCAAGACAGTGAGGAATACGAGTGCTTCATCCTCAGAAGAACGTCCGACACCGCGACATTCATCACCTACAAAGGCAGCCACTTCAGAATTCGTCAACAAGTCGCTTCCATTCTTCACAACTGCAACAATCGTCATATTGCTTGGATATTTATTGTCGGCAACTGGTGTGTAATTGTAGAAAGAAGAGGCTCTTAACGAACCATTTGACAATGCATATTTGTTACTTGGATAGGTGAATGAGAGAGAATCTTTGGCAAGACTCTTATACATATAACCCTTACCTGGAGTCAATGTAGAGAGAGAGCCAACCCATTCGTAACCACTGTAGATCGCGAAACCTTCGGAACTCTTCACCATATCGCCGTTCGTAGGATTCAAGCCTGCAAAAGCGTCATTCAAAGAGAGACTGTAAGAAGGAGTGTAGCCGATCCAGTTCCAATTTGGAGCAATGGATACAGAGTAGGTCGTTGGATTAACAGCCTCGCCTAAAAGTGTCCAATTGGCAGCCTCGTTCATCTTCACCTTGTACATCTTGGCATTCGACATTTCATCGAGAGAACCTGCGAATTTGCCGTTCAAGGTTTGAGCGAAAGCCGTCTTACACTTCACCGTGTGGAGGTTAGAAGCAACACTCTTCATCACATTTGACACCGATTTATCAGTAGGTGCAACGTTCATTGAAACCCAGTTCCAACCTGCAGACAAACGAGTGCTTTGCTCTTGTAAAGCAGTGGTAGTGAGTTCGATAGGCTTTTCAATAGATCCGTAGACTGCATTGCTACCAAAGTTCACACTCTCCGAACTTTGACAAACGTAAGTAACACCAGTGCTGGCATCCCAAATGCGGAACTGAACCTCTTTGTTCGCCATATCAGCGTTGCCATAGACATCCATCATCACATAATAAGAATCGTAACGATTGTAGTAAGATGGAGATGTGAGTCCGACACACTTATCATCGATGAAGGCAGCGATGAGGTCGTTTTCATCCTCACTATACTGACCATCCACTTTGAGTGTAGCAATGACATTCATGTTCAACTCATACTCAGATGGGTCAACATTCCATTCAGGACGAACGCCTGTAACCTTAAGAGAAAGGTCGAGACGGTCGCTCAAAGTATCAGCACCCATCAATAAAACAGCAGCCTCGTAGTAGCCGATTGGCGTTGAGTTGAGAACAGTGAAATTGAGTGTCTTAGAAGAGAGTGCGCTCAAAGTTCCACTCTCCTTATCAACAGAGAGCCAAGAAGGAAGGTCGGAAATGTACCAAGTTTTAGATGAACCGCTGTTATTTGAAACTGCCACAGAGAAATTCGTCTCGTCGCCGCTCTCCTGTTCTAAAGAAAGCGCATCGTCAGCCCAAACCAAAGTGTTTTGATTCATGTAGGCAGTCCAAGTGATTGGGTTACCATAGTTACCGTTGAGGTCTTGCACACGTTTCACAGTGAACTCCAATGTGCAACCATCCACACGGTAAGGACTTTCCGTAACGTCGATAACAATCTTCGTATCGGAAGCAGTGTAAGAGAATGTAACACTCTCCTTCTGTTTAGCAGCCGTAAGAGCAGGGGCTTGCTCGGTGAATTGAGCAATACCAGTCGCCTTTTTATTGTCAATTAAATCAATTGCAGAGCCATTTGTTACAAGTTGGTCATTTGCATCTGTAGAAGAAGCCTCGAAAGGATAGTAAGCCTCGAGTCCCTCTTCATCGGCAGACAAGCGACAGTAAGCATTTTCGCGAATAACCTCAGCCGTGCGGACAGCCTTCCAATAGCGGAACTCGTCCATCTGACCAACAAAATCAGCGCCCAAAAGAACATTAGAGCCAGCAAATGCAGGAACATTCGACGCTGCCATTTGATTAACTAACGAACCATCAATGTAGATAGCCGCATTGCCATTGCGAAGCACGTTGAATGCGAAATGGTGCCATGCACCGTCCAAATTGTTGGTGTTTGTGATAGTATAAGTATCATCGGCAGTGGTGAGAGTCAAACCGCCATTTTCGGTGAAGTCGACACTCAACTGGTTGCTACCCACGAGATGGAAGAGGTTTGAAGCCATTGTCTCTGTACCTCTGAACCACAACTCTACCAAGTAGTTATCGTCAGTCTTAGCAGGACATTCAGAAATGTTGATATTCAACGTATCAGAACCAGAGAACTCAACTGCAAAATTCTCTGAGTTGTTAAACCAACTATCAGCAGGGGCGGTGAGATGGCGACTGCGGGCTTTATCTGTCAAAAGTTGACCCTTACCCTCGTTCATCGGCCAATAGCCAATCAAACCAGAGGTTGAAGCATATTTACCTTTGTACATCTGAGATTTAGCAGATGCGAATGGACGATACTCATTCCAAAGAGTCAACTCGTGCATGTAACCTTCCATACCATCACCCACAGAGAATGTTGACGAAGTCGTTTCGATTGGCAACAACTGACCAGCAAAGAGTTGTACATCAACTGCATCATACGCATAATTGGCTGATACATAGCAACTATCGTCCGCGCCTTTCTGAACTGAGACAGAAAGGTAAATCCAATAGTTTTGGCGAACAGTATCTTTTGAAACGATTTTCTTACCGTTAGAAGAAATCACCAATTTATGATCATCAGAGATAGCGATTTCCAAACCATTCTTGCCCCAGCTGTAGAGCGTGCCTGGCTTCGTGTAGTTGAGCCATGTCTCAAGAGTGAAATCACCACTACCGCAGTAGATTGGGGCTTCCGTTTTCGCCTCTGTTCCCTGCATCTTGTAAGCCGTTTCGTGCGTTACAACATAGTCGTTCAACACACCACGCACCTGAATGTTCTCCACTGCGCTGAGAGCACCCGACTTGATTGGTTCGTTGTAGACAACATAAACATCATCGCCAGCACCCAAGATTCCGTTCGATGGACTTGGCGTACCCAATGCCATTGGCACCGACTGGTCTTTCACAACCGAAATCTCATCACTGTATGCATAAATGTTTTCTGTACCATATTTGCAGACAGTCGCAGCACGGAAAACGTACGTTTGATCGTAGAACGAAATGCTGTTCACATCGAATGGATAGTTGAACGAAGCGGTTGTGATAACCGAATCCGTCTTCTCCGCCTTCTTAATAGAATCGTTCAATGCGAAAGACTTCGTCAAGTTCCAATTATTATCGCCGATAGCCTTGTATTGGAGATAGATTTTGCTGAATCCACCGTATGTACGGTCGAAATCTTTTACCTTCAAAGTCAACTCACCCTCATTGGTGTTGATGGTGGTCTTATCGATTTGCAACGTGATTGGCGAGCAACCAGGATTGAAATGAGCAGAAAGGTAAACCGTATCGGAAATCAATTCATTATTGCCCGTCTCGTCATATTGACACATTGAAGCGATAACGACACCGATTGAATCGTAATCCACCACATCCAACTGGGTTTGTTTAATTTGCAACTTCTTTTCAGTAATTTCGCCAGCCTTCAAAAGGACAGCACGCGGAACAACGGTGATTGAAGCACCATCCACTAACACATCTGCACCCTTCGAATCTACCACCATCAGATAGTAATAGCCATCAGCCAAAATATCCGAATTGTTGTAGAGGTTCAATGTGTAATTAGCAGGTGAACCGCTTGGCACGTCCGAAACAGTTGGCACTTCGCAGCTGATCTCTGGACTCTCCACTTTCATTGTGGCTTGAGCAATCGTATGTTGGTCTGGCTCGTAGTAGCGAGTGAGTTTCTCCCCCTCGTAAGGGCAAGAGGTCTGACCAGCGCGAGTGTAGAAGATTGGTCCGAAACCATCTGGCGCATTGTAGATATCAACAGAAAGGGCATCGTTGTTACCACTTTCCACCAATTCGTAAGAAACCGTCTGACACTGCTCATTCGATTTAGTTGTAGACGTACTATAATCCACATTTGCCTCGACCTTAATCTCAACATCTGTTCCAATTCCAACGATTTCGAAACCTGTGCCGACACCCACCATGAGTGAAGTCTGCACTCCGAGTTCCTTCATCTTCGTAACAGACGAACAATTTTCAGTAACCGATTCGTACTCCGTACCCACATCGAACGATTTATTGACAATCAAGAACGAATCTCTATTCTCAATGGCTCTAACCTTCGCACGTTCGTTGGCTGCCAATTGGCTCTTCCACAAAGCGATTTGCTGGTTGTACCAAACGACGGTGTCGCTGTACATGTCTTCAGCCGACGCACCTTCAGGAAGAATCAACATATAACTTGGTCCTTCGATACGGTCGATAAGTCCTTCGATCTTCTTAGTTTTTGCATTAATCTTACCCCAGACAGACTCATCCGTATTGTCAGAGCCAAAACGCTCATCATTTGAACCCAACGTCGTGATGTAGAGTATGTGACCTGTCTCATTCTTCTTTTTCAACGTTGTATCCTTGTATGTTTTGTAAATACTATCACTTACTTGTGTCAAGCAGCTATTACGCAAACTCTCCAAGTTAGGGATTAAAGTACCTTCAATGTAAGTCTGCGTGTAGATAAACTCTGTGTTGTAAGACTCAGACACATTCAAACCTTCATCCAACGCAATAGAATAATTTCCTGACGTGTCTTTTCCGATAGTAACCATTCTCGCCTTACCAAACACTTGGTTGGTAGACGAACCGATGAAGACATCGCCACCTTCACCCACATAATCTTCAGAGTCGGAAGTGCTGATAGCGTTCGTAACCGTCATTGTCGTAGTTGTAGATTCCGACTTGTTCTGAGTGGCAGTGAGCGTGGTGTTGGTCAATCCTTGCGCAACCGTCTCAACGCTTGCCACCTTCATCAAGGTTACAACACCAAGAATATCCGTACCCATATAAGTGTCGACACTCGTCGAAATAGTACTAACAGTGTTGATTTCTGTTCCTTCCGTTGAACAAAGATTCTTCGACTCTTCAACGGTTACGACAGAACCCTCTTCCAAAGTAGCGAAAGAGTTGCTACCGGCAGGGTCACGCAAAATGTAGTAAACCTTATCTGGACCAGCAGTTACAAAATTGTTACCCGTTGGCAATCCACCGAGGATGATACCTTTAAACGCACCATTCTGATCCCAACCATACACACGACCATTCACCTCATAATTGATGTTCAATCCTCTTGTATACGGACTGGTGATTTGAGGGTAGGTTGCTTTGAAGACGTAGGCAGCCTTTCCTGTTACAGAATCCAACGTTACCGTGTTATCTGCCAAGTTCAACACATCACCTGCTTTTACCCAAACAGAATCATTCTTAGAACCTTGCACGATACATGCGCTATCCTCACAAGCTGAGACTACCTGCTGTGCTCCCAACTCATTCGACAACGTAACCTCCACGCCACGCAAAGGCACTTTATCCACAGAGTCTGGCGAGTTAGCCTTCACCTTGTCATAGTTCACAAATCGCTCATAACCAAAGAGATTGAACGTATATTCTGTGTTTTGTGAGAAGACAGGGTAACCCATCGTGTAATAGAGCGAATCTTTTCCGATCATTGCCACCGTGTCTTTTTCCATCGTGAGCGGATCCGTATATATATAGGTATTATCACCAAACAATGAATCCGTATGATTAGCGTCCGTCACCTCCAAAGTAGGCTCAACATGTGCCACGACATCCAAGGCTTGGATGTATTTCACATATCCATAGTGCGTGCTATCCACCAAAGCCGAATCCACCAACACATTGTTCAGGTTGGCATCAGCCAGTGCAGGCGCAGTGTAATCGGACACGTTAAACTCAAAATCAGGATTATTGATGAGTTTAATGCTATCGATGCTGAAATTGAGTGGAGGAAGCGACACAGCGAACTCGCCCGTCTCCGGATCCGTTTCAATCGTAACATATCGAGCGTCACCACCAGAGTCGTACTTGCCTGTCGTTGCCTTACTCTTCACAGAGTCAATTGGAGAAGAGAAGACTCTTCCAGTCCCAGTGTCTTCATTCAACTGACCAGTTCCATTCGCTAACAGTTTGATTCTCGCTTGACCCATATTGGCTTTCGTTTGGTTGAAGCCATGAGGTTTTTCGCCCTCGACATCTCCACCGACTACCTTACCGACTAAAGTAACCAAAGTGTTGTCATAGAAATTCAAACTTTGTCTTGGGTTCTCAAAGACAGTTTTTTTACCAATACCCAAGGAATCCACAGGATAGCGACCTGCACCCACGAAAGTATGGTTCGCCTTCTTCACCTGAATATAATGCTCACCAATCGGCACGCTGATTGTATAAGCACCATACTTATCACTCGTTACCAAATTGCCATCGCCCGTAGTGCAGACCACACCATCCACATAGAAGTTACAACCCTCGACAGGGAAAGTCGTATTATCATAGTAAACGTGGCCCGAAACGTTGAAACTAGAATTATCGGTAAAGTCTACATTATTATGATTGCTGGCATTATCGTTGAAATAGAGCGTCTTCTCTGTAGGTGAGAACGAATGCACGCCCAAACTTGGCGTGATGGTGTAACTCTCGCCATCTCCCACATACGGAAGATTGTTCATCAAGTAAGCACCATTCGCATCCGTGTAGGTTTTGAGGGAGAGTTGATCGGAGGTAGGGACTTCGTATGTATTAGACCGTTTCTCAACTTTCGACATAGCAAAATGATTGCCATTATACTTTCCTTGCACATTTGAAATATCTATAGCTAAATTTTCAATATCCTCGTCGAAACGATAGTAACCTACCAAACCATCCTCAGACCCATTTAAGTATCTGTCGTAGTTTTGAGCGATTGTGGCGGAATCCAATGCTTTATCCCAGAAACGAAGCTCATCCAAATAGAATTTTGGATATTCAGTTGTGTTATTGGTTCCAGAATTATCCGTTTTTCCTAAAACAATTGCTTTTCCTTTATTGTTATTTGTAATAGATCTATCCTTCGTCGCAACCAACTTTCCATTTACATACAATTTCAACAACGTTGGTGTATATGTAAATGTATAATGGATAAACTCATTGTTGACATTTTTACCTGAAGAGGACAATGAATAGTACAATTCTGCTTGTGTTCCTTTCCAACTGAAATACACGATATTTTCTCTAAAATGGATTTTCACACCATCTTCTTGCTGAAGAACGTAAGTTCGAAGCGTTCCTGGAATATTTTTGAAATAAAACTGAACAGTACCACTCTCTCCAGGAGCCAATTTATTTGAAGTTTCAGAATCAATCTCTACTTGAGTTCCTGTGAAATACAATGCTCTATTCTTCATTGCAGAACCACCCTGCGCAATTACACAAACATCTTTTACTGCCTGCTTGCTTGTACCGTATGTTACACTTCCAGAAACAACTCCGTAGGGTTGAGAGAATCCAATATCAGTCTTTGACACTGACGGATTTGAAACGCCATTACATGTCTGAACTCCTTCTATTTTATAGTTATAGTATATACCCGGTCTGCCTGTTTGGTCATCATAACGAAACTCTGAGCTACCTAAATTTTCTACCGTAGTAAGCGTCTCCCATATAGAATCAGACGTATTGTAAGCCCTCCTTTGTAAGTTAAAATAACTAAACTCAGAACCATTTTTTCCAAGAATCCACGAAACCGAGGCTCTATCTGTATAATATCCTTTTGAAACATCAAAACTTTCTATCTCACCCGTTTTGTCACTTGGCAACATGACTGTATTTGACAACTTTGAAGAATGCACATTTCCACCATAATTTACCTTCAAGTTAAAAGAATATTCAGTACAAGTTAAAGCCCCAGATATTTCACACGACTCTGCAGAGTTTCCAGGAGCAGAAACGCTAAGAGCCGGCGTAGATTCAAGGGAGTAGGATACATTATCAGGCCATACACCACTCGTTAAATCCCACTTTAATTTTATCTTTCCATTTTCTGTCGTAGCAGAAAGACTATTAATTTTTTTTAGACTAGTCCACACATTGCTCACCTCACATTTCACCGACGGTGAAGACCATGTTGTATGCTTTCTTCTCAATCTATAATAAAACGTTTTCTTGGATTCCTTCGTTGTAAACAAATTCTCATAAGAATCACTTATGCTATAAGAAGAAGAGCTCTTATTATAATCCAAATTAAATGTCACTAAATCACTTGAAAACGAACTATTCGTGGCTCTCTGCAAAACAAAGCCTGACAGGTCATAGTCTGCTTCAGACTTTCCCAACTCACTCAAACTCCATTCCAAATTTACTTTTCCAGAGTTAACCCATCGCGCATCTATACTTGTCGGCATTATAAGTTTCTGAGGAGTTACCGTTTTCCACCCAGATGTATAATACTGAGTTTTCGTTGACATAGAATTTTTTGCTGCATTTAACCAATTTTTTGTATTAATCGTATAACTCTTCGCAAGCTGATATTGAAAACTTATCTGAGAATTATTAAAGTTATCCAAGGTCAGGCCATACGAAGACAAATCTTCAACAATTTGTTTTTCCCCAGAAAATGAAACCCATCCCGATTTTGCATCACCACTAACACTTTTTTGAGTTCCATTAACAAATGTCTTATACTGAATATGACTTGCTTCTTTTTGTCCACTAACCGAATTATCACTTTCAACCACAGTGTACTGATACTTACAGTCATCATTCCACGACTTACTGCTCGTTGAAACATTGAAATCGAGAGGTTTTAAAGGTGCATCCGTAGTTATATAATAATCCTTATAATCGCTATAATCATAATGAGCTTCCTGTCTTAAAACCAAACTTGCCTTGCTGTTGGCAATATATTCATTTGTTTCTGGATACTTGATGTGAAAAAAACAGAATGTATGTTCTCTATCATTTTTCATTACCTTTTTAATGTACACTAATTCCGTTTCAAATCCATTATCATCCGTTATACTCTTGACGTTAGATTCACCAATCTTTGTTTCAGAATAATACGGACCCGCTTGATCCTCTGAAAGAGAAGTTTTATCATTAAAAAAGTCAATTCTACACATTCGAGAGAAGGAAGGGTGTACTCCTATATACAACGAGGTATATTGCATATCATAATCATCATATTTATCAGCTAAATCTGCCCACGTCATCATACATACCGCAATATACCCCGGACAAAATTGTGTTTTCACCTTGCTTTTAAGGTCGATAAAAGTCATATCTAAGTCTTCTCCCGCTGCTCCTGCTTCAGAAAAATCAAAAACCCTGTCATATTCAAAAGTTTCTATAAAGGTTATATCGCTACCTTTTTGAAATGCAAAATCTGTCGGTATATACTCCGCACTCGCTTCCCCCGCATACCCCACTCCAATCATCACCATTCCAATCATCAAAAGCCACTGGCGCAGCTTCTGCTTGATCCCCGAATGTGAATTTTTAACTCTGTAATTTTTTTCCATAAGCCAATAATTATTTATGCTTTTTTCGATTAATATTAGATTCTCTCTCCTCACTGTTAGGTTTTCAACAACCTACAACATCCCCATAACGCCGCCACATTCGTTCGACATTGTAACAAAAATAATGATTTAAGCCTCCCCTTGTGTGAATCTAACGCCCATTTTTGTGTATTTAACAACTTATTTTCGCCCCACTCCCCTACTCTTCTATAGGGAATATACCCTCGGGCCTCTTTATTACATATTTTGTGAAGGTCTGATTCGACTCAAATCCTTGTCCATAGATAATCTTATCTTGCTGCGTGATTTTAATCTTTCCATTGGAATAGACTCGCTCCTCTGTCTCACTCCAAAACAACTGGTCGCACTCAAAATGCTCACCTTCCAAATTCATCGCATGCACACTGTCACTCAAATCCCATAACTTCCTGTCTGTGTAGTAAACCGCCTTCTTGCTCTGAATCTCTGCGTCTACCTTCATATCAGGGTCAAACTTGTCGAAATGGATGCCCTCAGGGAAATCCCAATAGGGATCTGCCGCCTTGTCAAACACCTTCCAAACCTTCGCATTCACCCGATATCGCGTAATGCCAGAATCAGACACCAACGTTACTACATTCGTGGCACTCAGTCGCGGCATGCTCGCTCGATCTGTTACCTCGACCACCTCATTTTTCTCCGTACACGAGAAAAAAAAGCATACGGCAATCCCCAATAGGACTGCCATACGCTTTAATCTATAATTTCTAATCAACAACACTTGATTACTTTCCTCTTACTGTTGTCTTCTCTCCAATCCAACCTGGAACTGTGTATGAGTCACCATCCTTGATGTTTCTCATAAACAACTCTGTCTTGTCTGGGAACACTGCTTTATAAGAATTGATCATCTTGTTTACTGATGAAGCAACAGATGGGTCGACTGATTTCGCTTTCTCCAACTTGTCAACGGCAGCCCAGAATGCTGTTTGCTTGATAACGGCATCGTCTGAGATTGAACTGTTGAAATCAGCATACAACATACCAATCAAGATATAAGCGTTTGCCAAGTTTGATTGGTAGTTCAACGCTGTTCTTGCAGCATCGCGTGATGCAGTGTAGTTGCCTTGCTCCTTGTAGATAGCAGCGATCTTCAACTGCATCTTTGCCTTTGCTGAGTTGTCGGTCTCCAAAGAAACAGCCTCTTTAAAGTACTTCAACGCTGTTGCACGGTCTTTCTTGTTGTATGCCTGAACTGCCAAACCTCTTGCTGATGATGCAGAAGGGTCGATAGAGTGCTTGTAAGCAGCTGCTTTGAAGTAGACGCTTGACTCCTCACAGTCGGCGATTCCATACAAACTCAAAACCATGTTCAAGAACGACTTGTCAGACTTCTTAGCCTCGATTTGTGAAGCGTAGATGCCATCCAATGTCTTGCAATCTGCGGCACCTGATGCAGCAAATGTAGCATCCAAAGCAGCCTTTACATTTGAGAAGTTAACAGAATCCTTTTCGTTACCAGACTGGATACGCTCTGTCAACAATGGGCTGACCTTCAAGTAGTCGTTCAAGTAGTTCTGACGGAATCCGTCATTGTTTGCCTTATAGTAATCGTTAGACAACGTGAAATACTGCTGATATGCGCTGGCTTTCAAATTAGAACCCTCAGCATCGATTGCCTCAGCCAACCACTGGTAAGCCTTTGTCTTTTGTGGGTCGCGTGCTGCTGGTACATAGTCGATGTAATCCATCGCCTTCTCAGCCAAAATCTGATTCTTGTTCATCTTACGATCATTACCGAAATATTTCGCACGATCGTCGTAAACCTTCATCAACTTATCAAACAACTTACCCTTCTTATTGGCATCCTTCTCGTTAGTGATCTGATATGCCAAAATCTTAGGGCCATAGATATAAATGTTCTTTGATGAAGCAGGACAATTAGCGTATGCTTTCTCCCATGGCTCTGCAGCCTGTGCATAGTCGCCCTGTTTTGCGTATGGTCCAAACAAACTTAAATACTGGATACAGTCGAGACTGTCTTGTCCCGTTCCATATTTGGTGCCTGTTTGCACCCCCGTCGCAGCAAATGCCGTTGCCGACATCGCCATCATCGCACCCAATAAAACAACCTTGTTTTTCATCTCAATTAGTTTTTAATGTTTTTTATTTATTAATTCAATTTACGTTTCTCAAACCATCGCTCGTTGATCGTCGCATTCAGAGTGAACTTGAAATACTGCTCGCGTATTTGCGTGTCCGACACAACTCCATTGTGTCCATACTCGAATGTTACGTTGATCCTCGTTGGGTTCAATCCTCTCTTCAAAGGGAATCCCCAACCTGTCGTCAACGAGAATGAGTTGAGTTGTTCTCCATTCACACTATAGTATGACTTGGAGTAGTTAACACCGAAACGATAGGCTACGCGCTGAAAATAGGCTCTACCATTCGCATCGGGTAAATATTGCATTCCTACAATGAACTTGTCGCGATTGTAAAAATTCTTCTCTCCGAAAAACCTCACATCGTTCCAAAATTCTCTTTTATAGTCAATTCCCACCATCAACGCATCCGTATAAGAGTAAACCACTCCCACACCGATATGCATTGGCAAGTCAAACTGATTGTCGTATGACAGCGTTGTCGTGTCTGTCGTGATGATAGTCTGCGTCGCATCTGCGTTCAAACTCGACTTCATCTGATAAACCGCACCGACTGTCAAATTATGATTCTCCTTCAACGGTATCATCGCCTGGAGACCGAAATTTCCAGAAATGTCTTTTATGGAAATCTCCTGAGTCATCGCTGTGGCGTGATAGGATGAAATTGAGAAGGTCGACTTACTCGAGTGACTGATTGTACCGAAGTTGAACTGGAAGTTTCCTCCGACTGCCAACCATTTGAACGGTTTGAATCCTAATCCAGCATACAACTGGGTTACGCCACCCTCTCCAGAATATTCATATTTTGTAGTCAACGTTCCTGAAGAGATAGAAGAAAAGCCTTCCTCAGTCTGACTAAACTCGTATCCTACCACTGAAACGGGCTGCAATCCAACACTGAATGCCACCCACTTGCGGATAGGAAACTGAAATGCCAAAAATTCAAGATTTCCGTTCAACGACGTACTCCTTACGCCCGAACCTTTCTGGTCTGAAATCTGAAAACTTGCACCCGCCTCAAAACGAAACGTCAAAGAGTCTATCGACGTGTAAGATGCAGGATTCACCGCATTGATATACTGCGACGGTCTTACACCGTATGATAAACCACCCATCGCACGAGACTGTCCGTATCCTCCGTCTATGATGTTTCCATAGCCGTATCTCGTGTACGGCGAACTCGTATTATGCTGTGCATAGGTCATCGTCATCAATCCCGACAACACGCACAAACACATCAACGATGCAACTCTTCTTAGTTCCTTTTTTATCATCTGTAATTCAGAATTCTATTCAACCCTATATGAACAAGGTTGCGCTCTGCAAATATCTTACTTTTTATTCGCTTTTCAAAACATTTGGCACTTCCTCCTGTTAAAAAGACGTTAAGATTAGGATAAACTTCCGCTACTGCGGCTATGAAGGAATTGATTTCACCCGCAATTCCGTGAATTATACCCGACTCTATCGCCGTCTCAGTCGTTGTGCCGATCATCTTCGCATCATCATCTACCTCTATTAACGGAAGTTTTGCCGTAAAAGTGTGCAAAGCCTTCCTTCTCATATCAATTCCTAACGAAATATTTCCACCGACATACTGGTTTTGCGAGTTGACAATGTCGAATGTGATCGCCGTTCCCACATCTATCACTAATAAATTGGTGTCTGGCATCAAATAATTGGCACCGACACACACTGCAATACGGTCTCGTCCCAACGTTTTCGGGGTCTCATACAATATTTCAATAGGTATCGTCGTCTCATTCGTCAAGCACACCCATTTCTCCAACTTATCAGACAAATAGTGCGTCAACTGTTCATCTTCATCCACCACCGTCGAGAGAATCGCCTGCCGACAATCATACTCACGCAACAGAGACTCCGCCTCTTCTACCGAGAAACGTTCGTATTTCTGATAGAAGACTACCTTCTCTCCTTCAAAAATTTCCACTTTGGCAGACGAATTGCCCTGGTCGATTACTAAGTTCATTCTCTCTTTTTTTTCGCAAATATACAAAATACAAAAGAGATGATAAGAAAATTACTCCGATTGTTAATAACTTATATTTCTGATTATCAAACAATTAAGCAATTTTATAAATAATGTTAATAACTCTAACAAACTTTTATTTGCAATCTTCAAAATAGGCTTTAATATTGCAACGCAAACGAAAAAAATGTTGGTTATGAGATGAGTCTCAGATACGATTTGAAATTCTAAATGTCTTCGAGTTTTTTCAGCAAATCAATGAAACAAAGTAGACTGAAAAAAAGGATAGATAGTAAGGTTTAGGTTTTAATCTAAGGCAACCTTAGAGTTTCAATGAGTAATAATAATTGACAATACTTTGTTTCATAATTAATATGTTTTTTTGATTTGCAGTGTGGGAGGACACCGGAGTGATCTGCTGTTCTCCTCTTTTTTTTGTTTCCTGTTTTCATTGATTTCCGATTGCAAAGAAAAATACTTTTTAACAATCGTGCAAAGTTTATTTTAAGTTTTCTACCAAGTTTATCGTAACCACTTGATTTTCAAACAATAAAAAGAGAGGAAAGATTTCTCTTCCCTCTCTTCGTTTTATATCAGTTTTATATTAACCTTCGTTTTCCTTCAATTAATCTTCGATAGGTACGATACGGAAGTTATCAACACACATAAAGATTTGAGGTGCGCCTTCTGGCTGACCAAACTGCAAGAAACTGAAGTTAGTTGCTTGTTTCAACTTGTCTCTATAGTTGTAGTCTGCAACCTCCTCATCAGTAGATGTGTTGTGGCAGAATGCTGTCAACGGAATTGTTACAGTCTCCCAACCATCAGTGTAGAATCCGTTGTCTGTTCCCTCGTAAGGCTTCCAGAAGCAAATTGGAGAGAAATCACGTCCGTGCTTGTCTGGAGCATTGATAGGACCAAAGAAAATCTCAGTTCTAACACCCTTGTAAGGAATCTCTTCTGGAACGTAAACCTCAAACTTGAGAGCCAACTCTTCCAACTCATATTTCTCGAATACCTTGCCTGCAACTGAGATGTTACCACGTCCACCCTCCTGAGGGTTAGCAACATACTGCAAGTACATGCTTTGGTTCATGTTCCAAGGATGATCGTATGTTCCGTAGAGGAATCCGAAATTATTGCTACATGGCTCGATCAACTTTGCTCCGTTAGGGAATGGAGTGATAGAATCACCGAACTCTAATGTACCTTCGATTAAAGAACCGTCGTCGTTCATCGGACTGTAACCTCCCCAAGTAGGAAGTTTTCTGTCGAAGTTAACGATCGTGTTACGGTCGTCACGGAAGAAGAACTTAGACAAAGTCTCGCCATTAGCACTGATGGCTTTCAAACGTCCGTCTGTCGTTCCTTCAGGGACAATCACGCGAATCATTGTATCATTCTGCTCTACAACGTCCGCTACCAAATTACCAGGGAATGAGATTTGTACATTCGCCAAATTTCTACCATAGATAACTGCCTCGCCACCATCTGGAACATACTCACATTTCATTCTTCTCAACTCAGGAGCTGATCCGGTTGTCGCACTTCCGCAATCCTGATTGCTTGAGCAACTGCCCATCAAACCAGCAAAAAGCAAAGAAGCAATGAATAAACTTTCTTTTCTCATATCAATCTGATTTAATTGTTATTTTCGTCTAAAAAAACACTTTCTCTTTAAAAAAACTGCTTCGTAATATTCGATTCTTACTTGATTCCAAAAGGGGAAGCCCCTTTTCCGTCTCATAGCGCAAACCTATGAAAAGTATTTATTTTTTACAAAATTTCACAATAATGTTTTTCAACAATTTTATTTTTCACGCAAATTCATCTATATCTGGCTCTACTTCACTGGTTTCCGACTCGAAAACTTCCAACGAAAAATTTTCTCCATCCCAGACTCCATAACTGAAATGAGTCAGCCAATCGCCTAAAATCACGACCCTACTTCCTGTCGAAATCATCAGGTCTAAGTCGATGTGGCGGTGTCCGAAAATGAAGAAGTCGGTCGGTGTCTGCTTGGCATACGACTTGGCAAACTGCACTAAATACTCTTTGTCCTCGCCTAAATACTTCTCGCCTGGCGTTCCCATCTTCTTCTTGCGACTGTTATGCGACCAAGCACATCCAAACGGAACCGTCAGCCGAGGATGCAACATTTTATATAGTCCCTGGCAGATTTTGTTTCGGAACAATGTGCGCATAATACGGAACGACAGACTCGGATCGCCCAAGCCATCACCATGAGCGATGTAGAATTTTTTACCGTCTATCGTCGTTTCATAACTGCCGTCAATCACCGTCGCACCAATCTCCTTTTGAAAATAGTCGAACATCCAAATATCATGATTGCCCGCAAACATATAGATCTTGACGCCAGCATCAGACAGTTCTGCCAACTTGCCGAGAAAGCGAACAAATCCTCTCGGCACTACATTCTTATATTCAAACCAATAATCGAACATATCGCCTACGAGATACAACTCGCGGGCAGTCGCCTTAATGCTGTCCAACCATCTGACTAATTTTCTCTCCCTCTCCAAAGGGTCGCCATAGAGGTCTAAGCCTAAATGGGCATCCGAAGCGAAATAAACATTTTTTCGCTCCTCTATCTTCTGTTCATCCACGTCTCGTCCTCCGATTTCTACATCAAACCCAATTCCAACATCGCCTCTTCAGACATTCTGTCTTTCGTCCACTCTGGCTCGAACACCAAGTTGACCTTGCACGACTTAACGCCTTCAATGCCTTCCACCTTCATCTTCACATCTTCCAACAGAAATTCTCCTGCGGGACAATTAGGTGCGGTCAAAGTCATATCAATCGTAACGTCTCCATCCTTTATATCAATATTGTAAACGAGTCCTAACTCATATATATCCACTGGAATTTCGGGATCATATACTGTTTTCAACACCTTCACAATCTTCTCTTCCAACTCTAAAAATTCATTCATCTTAGTAGTGTATAATTTTTTCTACAACAACGGACTGCACAAGCGAGCCAACGACTCTTTCACCTTCATCTTCTTAGGGCGTGTCTTCCAACTCGACTCCTCTACCTTCAAACTATCACTCAAGTCTTGCTCGTAGATCGAAACCAACTGTGCAACAACCTCTTTGTCGTATATAACTGTATTCAACTCAAAATTCTGCTCGAAACTGCGAAAATCCATATTGGCACTTCCGATAAAGCCCACCTCATCGTCCACGATTGTGATTTTACTGTGGATAAAGCCAGGATGATAGAAATAGACCTTGATACCTGCCTTGAACATCGCATCCAAATAGGAATGGGAACTGAGCAACGTGAGTGGCGCATCCGACCGACGTGGCAAGATCAAACGCACATCGACCCCCGACAACGCTGCCGTCTGCATCGACTCCAACAATGCCTCTGGGGGCATAAAATAAGGTGTCTCGATAAAGATTCGCTTCTTTGCCATCGAGAAGGATTTCGTGAACATCTGCATAATGGAAGTCCACGGCATGTCCGGTCCGCTCACCACAGTCTGAATCCTGACCGTTCCCTCTTGCGAAGGTGCAGGATAGTAGACGCTGTCGTCGATCAACGACTGGCGCACGAAGAACCAATCCTCAAAAAAGGCTCTTTGCAGACCCAAAACCACACCGCCTTCATAGCGCGCATGCGTGTCTCGCCAAGTTCCCCAACTCAATCCTTTGACATATCTGTCGGCAACATTGATGCCACCTGTATAGCCCACCTTACCATCTATCACCAATATTTTACGGTGGTTTCGATAGTTCACACGACTGCTAATAAACGAGAGACCCACCTCCAAGAAACGCTCCACCTCAATGCCAGCGTCTCGCAACTCCTTCTCATGCGATTTCTTGAAATTCCAACTGCCCACATCATCAACGATAAGGCGCACTTGAACGCCCTCTTTGGCTTTTTCAATCAGCGCATCCATCATCCTCCGTCCTAAATTATCAGGACTAAAAACATAATACTCAACATTGATGTGGTGGGTTGCCCTTTTTATATCCTCAAAAATCTGCTCATACAGCAAAGTCGCATTCGTGTAGAGTTTGATTTGATTTTTCTCAAAGAAAGGCGCATCACTATTGTTAATTGCCAAATTGACCAACGAACGCTGCATATCAGTGAGGTTCAGCACTGAGACATCCCGTTGCGCAATCTCCTCGTACGACTTCACCAAACGGATGCTTCGCTTATTGATAATTCGTTTTTTTCTGAATTTTTTTCCAAAAAGAATGTAGCAAACAAAGCCACCAATAGGCACAAACAAGAGAACGAAAATCCATGCAATAGACTTCACTGGATTGCGATTCTCAATCAAAAGAAGGAGAATTGTGCTCACAATCGTGGACACATAAACCAGTAAAAGCACAATGTAGGCAATCTCTAAAAGCATCTGAACTTTATTCTCAAGTGTTCTACAAATATACTTTAAAAATCAGAGAAAATAAATTTATTCTCCACAAGCACTATATCCGATTGAGGCTTTACGAAACATCATCACCTCATTATCTCCAAATTGCTGAATCTGATATTTCTGAAGTTCCATCTTCTCGACATCCACCTTAGGGGCTTCCACTCCTTTGCTAATGTATAGAGAACGATTGATTTCCACCCGCAACTCATCCCAAGCATTTTCTGCGATCAAACTGTCTATCAGAAGTGTTCCACCCTCAACAATGAGCGATTCTATCTTATTGTCATACAACACTTTATAGAATGAGTCAATGTTCAAACTTCCATCATTATGGAAACCACATTGCAAGAATTTCACATTTGGAAGATTGTCGCTCGGCACGTCTTTTGTCAACACCAACGTAGGCACAAATCCATCGTAGATTTTTCTGTCGCGAGTTACCTTCAAATCACGATCCAGTAAAATGCGGATTGGTTGCTTTCCCTCTGCGTAGCGAACGGTAAGCGACGGATTGTCGAGCATCGCCGTGTTCGGGCCCACCATAATGGCAGTCTCCCCAGCACGGAACTGGTGCATTGCCTTGAGCGACTCCTCATTCGAAATGTGCAAAGGCTCTACATCACTGTTGAAGCGAATTTTATCCACAAAACCATCAGCAGTCTGAGCCCATTTCAAAAAGATATACGGACGATGTTGCTCGTGGTAAGTGAAGAAACGGCGGTTCACCCAGCGTCCCTCCTCTTCTTTCACGCCAACCTCAACCTCGACACCTGCTGCACGCAATTTTTCGATTCCCTTGCCATCAACAGCAGGGAACGGATCACGATTACAAACTACAACGTGTGGAATTTTCTTCTCCAAAATCAAGTCGACACAAGGAGGCGTTTTCCCATAATGACAACAAGGCTCCAAACTCACATAAATCGTCGACTTCGGCAGTAACGAAGGGTCTTTCACAGACGCTATCGCATTCACCTCAGCATGCGGACCACCATATTGTTGATGATACCCTTCGCCGATTATCTCATCCTCATACACAATCACAGCACCCACCATCGGATTCGGGGACACTCTACCAAAACCTTTCTCCGCCAATTGCAAGCAACGACTCATAAAAAATTCAGATACCATAGGCTCTCCTTTTTTAATGGACTTTCTTGCAAATATAATGATTATTTTTCCTGTTTCTAAAAAATATTGCTATTTTAAAGCCAATATTTCAAGAAATTCTTACATTTTTCTTAAAAAAACGCCCTAAAGAAGACTTTTTTGCTCCTTTTCCCACAAATTAACTGCATTTTCAAGGTCTTTCACTGTCATTCCGTCGGATTTGCATCGCAAAGCAAACAACACGAAAGTCTGTTCTTCTGCTGTCAAATTCGATGGAAATTCCATTTTCTGAATGCCCAACATAAAGAGCAAATCCGAAGCCTCAAGATTGTAAATCGGTGCCAACTGCGTCGTATATTCCACCTCCGATGGCGAAACCCAACGATCATCCGACGACTTCAGCCAAGGGGTATGATAGACGATTTTCTTCGCCGTTGTATGATAAATGACCTCCTCCGTGTAATTACGTTTTCCCTTCTGCACATAGCGATAAGTACCCTCCAATGAGACATTGAAGAGGTAGGTCGTCAGACTCTGCACCGACTTGTTTAGAAGGTTGAAAAAAGCGACAGACTTGCATTCCGTCCACTGCTCGGGAGATGCACCCTCAATATCCTTATCCAAAATCACTTGAGCACCATCATCCACGGTTCTCAACGACACTGGATGAAGATCTAAATCATGATAGTACCTTGAATTTTTATCTCGCTCTACATCTTTGATATTCAAACCGAAATGAACACCAATATTCGACAAGAATGTATAAAAATCATCTCGCTCTTCTGGCAGAATATTTTCTATAATCCATTCATTATCAAAGAAATATGTAGATGGGCAGTCGGACATAAAATCGACCAAATCAGTCGTCCGATGATAAGTCTCTTTCGGAGCAGCATATTGCACAACACCATCAATGGTCTTCACCCTCAAGATAGGGACACTCGACAAAGTATCACAAAATTCTTTTCTGTCATCGTCAAACAAAGACAAGGATTGAACATAATGGAAAATAAACCTTATATGTTCCGCATTTTTCTCCTTATCCTCCAACGAAACCTCTCCGTTTTGATAAAGAGGGAATATATATTGAAGTATCTCTATCAACTCACCAGGTTTAGAGACTCCCATCCGTTCAAAAAATCGCATAACACTCTTATTCTCAATGAAATAAGAATGAATTATAGGATAATTTCCTGTTACACCCGATGAAAGGAAAATCTCCCTTGGAGTGTAACAAACGCCATTCTCACTAAGATATATCTGCTTCTTTTTCAGACATTTAGCAATCTCTGCATCTTTTTTCGACAAGGTATCTAAATAGCAATACAACCTACAGACTTTTTCTATAGGCATCGCTTCAACATCCTCTTTCTGTAGACGTTCAACAAAATCTTGCCCCTTGACACAAAAAGCTGAAAGTTTGTAATTTTCAAAGAAAGATTTCAATTCAACGAATTTTGAGTCAGTAGCAACATACCCAAAGTTCAGCAAAGTTCTATCCGTCGTCGCTGTCCATTTTTCATGAAGAAAATCGTCATTCAGCAATTGTTGCAATTCAGCAGAATCTGCCAAAGCGAGATGATTTCCGTCTGCCCATTTTTCATCCTGCGACCAAAAAATTCTTGCCGTCTGCAACTCCTCTTTAATTGCCTCAACATGATTTTTCGGAAACCAATCTTTGCGTTTTTTCAACTCATCCGTTTTTGGAAACATCTGACACACAGAACAATACAAAGCACTATCCAAAGGTTCTTGCTTGACCATAAAATTCACCGCAGAAACTGCCAACACTCCCAATTCCACTGCCATCCGCTCATTCCACTCATCATTTTCCTTAAGCGACTCTCGACTCTCCGTCAGTCGGAAAGGTGCGTTCAAAATATAGGGAAAAAGTAATTTTTGCGAAGTTGGGAAATAGCAGAACAACGGCTCGTCTAACGCACTGTCTTTCAGCCATTCACCTTTCTTACTGAAGAAATAGCAACAAGAAATTTTCAAATCATTCTCTGAAGAAATTTTCTTCTCAAACAATCTGCAATAAATATCCGTCTGATTAGGTTCAGACAAACATAATTCGTAATAGATTAAATCATCTAACGATTGAGAATTTAATATTTTCTTTGAATAAGCGGAATATTTTTCATTTCCTTGGAATAGTTCGATTTTTTCTAAATGAGGCAGAAAAAGCAAAGGAAGGTGCAGCGTATCAAACTTCTGTTTTATCACATTCAATGCCGTATCGTTCTCATTATCATATGTTTTCCGCAATGGAAGGATAAAAGAGGTTTCCCCTTTCTTCCGTCGTTTACTTCTTCGCTCTTTTAAAACAGGGACAATATAATCTTCAATATCAAAAGAAAATTCATCGTCCTCGATATGTGGAATATCAACATACTTGAAAACGGACTTGAAACCGACACCGAACTTACCAATTTGCTGTTCCTCCGTCTTGTTGCTTGCTCCGATGGAGGTCAGCGCATTGATATGTCCCCACGAAGAACGTTCCGCATAATTCTCTTCAGAAGGGTCTGAAATGGTGAAAGGGACAGCACCATCGTGAATAAACTCAATCTCATCTTCATCGAAATAGACACGAACAGTGGTCGCTTTTGCATCATCCGAATTTTGGAGCAACTCATAAACGAAATGTGCATTGTCAGAATATTTGTCGACAACAGATTTCCACAGACCTACCGCAGCAGGGTCTTTCAGTTGCTCTGCCAATTTTCTTCTTTTCTGCTGAAGATTAGCAAACCATTGCTTCGTGTTGGATTGAGACATATAAAAGAGTCGAATTTTTTTATTTTCACAAATAGAATTTAGAGAGCAGCGTGTTTACGAACATTCTCATCTAAGACTTCCGCTTTTTCTATCGTTTCGATTACATCTTCCACATTATCAACGACTTTCCACAATTCTAAATGGGTGTCGCGCATAAAATTCTCTTCTGCCGCATGTTGAAACATACGCAACAAATCATCGTAATAATGATTTATATTCACTATAATCACTGGACTTTTGAAGAGTCCTAATTGGCGACCTGTGATCACCTCCATCAGTTCTTCCAACGTTCCAACTCCGCCAGGGAGTGCGATGGCAGCGTCCACATCTTTCGCCAAGATATACTTTCTTTCGCGCATGGTCTCCGTGATGATTTCTTCCGTCACCTCAGGGTTCGACCAACCCTCGTCGACCATAAACTGAGGAATGACACCGATGAGTTTACCTTTTTTGGAAAGAACACCCTTGGCAACCTCGCCCATCAGTCCGACTTTTCCCGAACCATACTTCACAGTGACACCACGCTCTGCCAACAACTCGCCTAAACGAAATGCCTGCCTCTTAAATGCCTCGTCCACTTTCGAACTCGACGCACAATATACTGAAACTAAATTTATCATCTTCAAAAAATCTATTCTACACAAATATACAAAAAGAGAAAGAGAAGTCCCCCATTGAAGACTTCCCTTTCACCAAAGATATTGTAAAATGCGTATTTCAGAAATTATGGACGGCCACCGCTACCTGAGTTACCATTTGTTGTTGAAACACTGTAAGCAGTGTAGTTTGAAGTGGAGATAGTAGGTTGATTGCTTGTGTAGAGTCCGAAGACGCCATCAAAGTAATCTAACGTTCCATTGTAACTTGAACCCACATAGAACTTGTAGTTGGTTACATCACTGTTGTAAGCACATACGGCAGCTTGAGCAGACTGAGGAACTTTGAATGCAGCGAGAACACTTCCTGAAGTGTTGGCAACGATCAAATAATTATTTGCAGAAACGTTCATCGAAGTTGAGTAGATATGTCCTGCCGAACTTGTTGGAACAGATTCGCTGAACATTCCGCTACCACCGCAAGCCAAGACGAAACCACCTGTATGCGACCATCCGCTGTCTGTATCCAATGGAGAGTTTCCATCTCCAGTTTGCGATACAACGACGATACCACCAGAAATGATCATATCACCATTTGAATCCAAACCATCACCTGCAGCAACTGCATAGTGAACACCACCATTTACATAGATGTGAACAGAACTTGATTTTTCATTTCCATCCGTAGCATTCCAAGCATCATCCGAAGAGACTGCATAGGTTGAACTACCCTCGTTGAATGTTATGACCATACCAGAGAATGCCTCGTATGAGTTTGTTACTTTCACAAAACCGCCATTGAATGTCAGTGTGCTGTATTTTGCGAAGATTCCTTGGTCATATTTAGCGTCAATGTACACTGTTCCACCATTTACATTGGTTGGTGCGCTTGTTGAAAGGATACCTGTGTCGTATGCCTTGATGTTGATTGTACCTGCGTTGATGTTGATTTCGCCATCAGTGCTGATACCCTTAGGCTTTCCGTTGACTTTAGTACGCGATTCGCCACCGCCACCTCCGCCCATGCCTCCCCAACTTGAAGAAGAGCCAGAGCTGTATGTGCCGCAGTTATCGCTACCTGCTGTGATATCCAAAGTAAAGTCGCTGTCAGAACCATTCTTTGCACCCAAAGTTACTGTTCCGTCTGAAATGATTCCCTTACCGTAATTAGCAGTCAATGAGACAGTTCCACCTGTGATAGTAAAGTCTGAATCGACTTTGATAGCCTTTGCAGCAATGAAATCTGATGAAGTCGTAGTTTGCTGTCCCCAACTGCTGCCACCAGGACGACCGCCACCCCAAGAAGAACCAGAAGATGAACTTGAAGAAGAACTTGACGTTGTAGAGAAATATTTTCCATCATTAACAATCGTCAATTCACCACCAGAGATATTAACATTATTTGCTTTAATACCTTTTGATGCCGTTGCAGCCGTACCAATATTGATTGTTGAAGTACCATTAGAAATATTGACAGTTCCATCGGCTTTGATACCAAAGACAGAAGTAGTATCGCTGGTCTCAATGCTATGCGCACCAGTCAAATCGACACTGAAAGTACCACCAGAAATTTCGACATCCATATCACTACTCAATGCACGAGCTGCGATACCTGCACCTGTAACTTTCAACGTTCCACCACTGATAACGATCGAAGTGTCAGACTTGATTCCAGCATTGTAACTATAACTGCCATCTGTATCAACAAACGCCGCAGTCGCGCTCAAAGTTGTTGTAACCTCACCGCCTGAGAGGATCGTTTTCTTACCACTCTTCAAAGCCTTTGAGCCTGCACCAGAAGCGGTTATATTCACATTTCCACCAGAAATTTCGATGATGCTATCACATTTCAAACCTTTCGTATCGTCAGCCGTAGCCTCAACAATCACGTTTCCACCTTCGATGCGAACGACCTCCGAACAATCAACGCCATCACCCTGGACACCTGAAATCTTCAATGTACCGTCGTACACCTCAATTCCATCACCATTGAAACCATCGGTAACTGCACCTGCGATAATCAACTCACCGCCATACAATTCCAATCTTTTAGCAGAGTTGATAGCGTGTTTGTAGTTTCCAGTAACCGTCAAAGAACCACTCTGTGCGCCTTCATCTACGTTGATTTTCAACTTAGACTTTGAAAGAATCGTACCTTTGTTAGTGTTAGAACTACCATCAGCCAAAGAAGAAGCACCTCTCAAATTAACCGTTGCTGCGTAGGATGAACCATCCACAGCCTTGTTCAAAATGATTGGTGAAGTGGTCGCACTGGTCAATGACAAATTGTCAAACACCAATGTGTAACCACGACTTGGAGTCAATGTGAACGAACCATCGGTAGAAGTACCAGACAGATAGTAAACAACTCCTTTTTTGTCGATTGAAGATGCGACCTCAACATTTGCGCCGTCCGACAAAACCGTAACTGAATCTTCAGGATATGGATTGATGACATTGACTGAAGAGCCGTTGTAGGTAACGAAGACTGTATCGCCAGTTACCTGCTCCAAATCGAATGTCGCGCTATCCACCACTGAGACAGTGTACTGCTTGTTGGCTTTGCCTACGATAATGTTTCCGTCATAGAAACGTATCGTATCAATGTCCGACAAATTAATAGACTCAAGCGTTCCTCCACTGAAGTGGAAGACCATCTTGCTTTCTGCCCAAAGGAGCAGAGCCACACTCGCCGCTAAGATAAATATAAACCTCTTTTTCATCTCTCTACGTATTATGTGATCTTGTAATTATTTTTTATTCTCTCAACAATGCAATATTACAACTACGCAGCAACAGTATTTTTTTCATTCAACAAAAAACATTTTTTCTTGCTTAAAATCAGTTTTGCCGTTTTTTCCCTCTATTTTTTCCGAACGAACATCTATTTTTCATCTTTAAACCATTTTCTTACATCTACATTTTAACCTTGTTTATAGACAAAAGAAAAGCGGTGAAGCACCAAACTCCACCGCCTTTCGTATAAAAAACTATATCTATCTCGAATTATTCGATCACTGTGATCCATCCGTGAACATCTGGTTCCTCACCATATTGGATGCCACGCAACTTCTCGTACAACTTCGTGCAAACGGGTCCTGGTTTACCATCTTTAGCCAAAACGTAAGACTTGTTCATTGCCAAATCGTCGATTCTCTCGATTGGAGCGATAACGGCAGCCGTACCACAAGCACCTGCCTCCTCCATTGTCTCCAACTCCTCGATAGGAATTTGACGACGCTCGACCTTCAAACCTAAATCCTTAGCCAAAGTCATCAAGCTATCGTTGGTGATAGAAGGCAAGATAGAGGTTGATTTTGGAGTGATGTAAGTATTATTCTTGATACCGAAGAAGTTAGCTGCACCAGCCTCGTCAATGTATTTCTTCTCTTTCGCATCCAAGTAGAACTCGCAAGAGTAGCCCATATCGTGAGCCTTTTGGTTAGCCAACAAACTTGCAGCGTAGTTACCACCCACTTTGTAGATACCAGTTCCTAAAGGAGCAGAACGGTCGTAATCACGAATGACAACGTATGGAGTAGTTGCGAAACCGCCCTTGAAGTAAGGACCTACTGGCGTTACGAAAATCACGAACAAATATTCTTTTGCAGGGTGAACACCTACTTGAGCGCCCGTACCGATCAAAAGCGGACGAATGTAAAGAGATGCGCCACTCTCGTAAGGAGGGATGAAACGCTCGTTCAACTTGATCACCTTCTCAACCATTGCACAGAACTTATCTGTTGGCAACTCTGGCATCAAGATACCACGGCAGGTTGACTGCAGTCTCTCAGCGTTTGCCACCATACGGAAGACACGAATCTTACCGTCTTTGCAACGACGTGCTTTCAATCCTTCAAAAGCCTCCTGTCCATAGTGGAGGGAAGTTGCTGCCATGTGGATGTTAATGGTTTCCTCTGAAGAAATTTCAATCTCTCCCCATGCACCATCTCTGTAGTAACAGCGTACATTGTAATCGGTTTTTCTGTATCCAAAACCGATGTTTGACCAATCCAAGTTTAAATCTGCCATATTCTTCTATATTACTTGAGATACTTTTCTAACTAAATTCTTACAAATTTAACTGATTTGCCATTAGTAATCATTACAAATCCGTTAATTTTTGTAAAAGTTGTTTCCTTTCACTCGTTATTTCTTGCTACTGGGCTTGAAATTAGGCAAACTGAGCAAATTCACCTTCCAACTCATACCAGCGATTCGCTTCTGAATCTTTGCCACCATCTCTGGTGAAAGTCCTGCGGTATCACCCTCTTGCACCTTCTCGACCGACTCGTATGAGAAACCGAGGTTCTCCTCGTCTGTCTTTCCGCTCATACCGTCGCTTGGGGCTTTCTCGACCAAATCGGCAGGCAAACCTAAAGCCTTACCAACAGCGATCACCTCACTGACGTAGAGATGAGCCAAAGGAGCGAAATCGCCGGCGCCATCACCCCAAATAGTGAAATAGCCCATCAAACGCTCAGACTTATTTCCATTGTTGGAGATACGACAATTACCGATAAGGGCAGCGATACCATAAAGTGAAACCATACGCAAACGAGACGGAGTGTTCGTCTTGTATTGAGGAGTCAACGAACCGCCCACCTTTGTCAAAATTTCTTCCGACAAAGCGTCGTAAGCATTACCTACATTAATAGTATAATTCTGGATTCCTAAGATCTGACAGATACGTTGAGAATCAGCGATATCAGACTGAACACCGTTGGGCATCATCACGCCGACCACTCGGTCTTTACCCAAAGCAGCAACACACGCAGCAGCAACCACCGCACTGTCTTTTCCGCCACTGATACCGATTAAAGCCTTGGTGTTCTCATCTCCGCTTTTCTGAAAATAATCGCGTATCCACGCAACCATCTCCTCTTTTACTTCATTTGCGTTTTTCATATTCTTCCTATTTAGCCAATAGTAGTCCAAATTTCGCAATTCTATTTTTAATAGAAAACCATTTTTCTACCTTTTTACGAAATGACATTACGTTTTTTTTGCCATAGCACCTCACTAATAGCAAAAAGGCAGTCCAAAACAAGACTGCCCTTCGTTTTATTTCGAGATTCTATGCGTCGACATTAGTTCATCCCATTCAAAGCATCTAACAAGATAGAGTTTTCTTCAGGTGTACCGATGGTGATACGCAGGCAATTACCGCAAAGCATGACACTATTTCTATTGCGAACGATAATACCACGATTTACCAAATATTGGTAAGTCTTATTGGCGTTATCCACCTTCACCAAGATAAAATTAGCGTCTGTAGGATAAATCTTTCTCACCATTGGCAACTCAGAAAATTCACGTTGCATCCGACTTCTTTCCTCCAACAAAATACGCAGATGAGCGTTAAACTCGTCAACATTTTTGAGGGTGTCCAATGCCTTTCCTTGAGTGAGAATATTCACATTATATGGATATTTCACCTTGTTGAAAAGTCCGATGATAGCCTCCGAAGCGTAAGCAATACCCAAACGGATACCCGCACTTGCCCACGCTTTTGACAAAGTCTGAAGGACAATCAAATTAGGAAAAGCCGACAAACGCTTGCTCCAACTCTCGACATTAGCGAAATCAATGTAAGCCTCATCGACAACGACAATTCCACTGAATGATTTCAACAAAGTCTCAATCTCGTTATTGTCCAACAAATTTCCTGTTGGGTTATTAGGAGAACAAAGCCAAATCACTCTGGTATTATCATCCACCTTCTCTAACAATCTCTTCGCAGAAAATTTAAAGTTTTCATCCAACGGAACGCTTCTGTATTCCACATTGTTGACATCGGCACATACCCTATACATACCGTAGGTTGGAGCGATGGCAACTACATTATCCTCTTTAGGTTCGCAGAAGATACGATAAACTAAGTCGATCGCCTCGTCACTTCCATTCCCCAAGAAAATGTTTTTTTTGTTAACACCCTTTCTCTTAGACAACTCTTCCTTCACCTTCCACTGCATAGGGTCTGGGTAACGGCAAAACGGAGCATTATATGGATTTTCGTTGGCATCCAAATAGACAGAAGCCTCGCCTTTGAACTCGTCGCGTGCGCAAGAGTAAGGCTCAAGTTTCCAGATATTAGGACGCACCTGTTTCATCAATTCAAACATATCGTACTATTTTTTAGTGAAACAATCGGATTATTTTCTTCTCAAGATGACAGCGTTTTGATGAGCGAACAAATGTTCGTTGCTTGCCATTACCTCGATAGCGTCTCCGATACGACCTAAGCCCTCTTTTGAAATCTCTTGGTAAGTGATTTTCTTGCGGAAACTGTCGATGTTCACACCGCTATACGCCTTAGCATAACCGTTGGTAGGCAATGTGTGGTTAGTGCCTGAAGCATAGTCGCCCGCACTCTCAGGCGTGTAGTAGCCCAAGAAGATTGAACCTGCGTTGTTGATTCGCTCAGCCACCTCACGATAGTTCTCCGTAGAGATGATAAGATGTTCTGGAGCATAATCATTTGACAATGCGACCGCCTCATCTATACTTTTTACGACGAAAATCTTGCTATTTGCAATCGATTTCTCAGCAATTTCCTTACGAGGCAATTTCTCTAATTGGTCTGCCACCTCTTTCATCACTTTGTCTGCCAAAGTCTCGCTGGTAGTAACCATAATCGCCTGACTATCAACGCCGTGTTCTGCTTGAGAAAGAAGATCTGATGCCACAAATACAGAATTAGCCGTATCATCTGCCATCACCTCAACCTCAGAAGGACCAGCAGGCATATCGATAGCCACCTCTTTAAGGCTCACCATCTGCTTAGCAGCGGTAACATACTGATTACCAGGACCAAAAATTTTGTAAACCTTAGGAACACTTTCCGTTCCGTATGCCATAGCCGCAATCGCCTGAGTACCACCGATTTTGAAGATACGGTTCACGCCAGCCGTCTTTGCAGCAAACAACACTGCGGGGTGAACCTTACCCTCTTTATTAGGAGGCGTACATAAGATAATCTCCTTACAACCAGCAATTTGAGCAGGAAGAGCCAACATCAACACTGTTGAGAAAAGAGGAGCAGTTCCACCAGGAATGTAGAGTCCCACCTTTTCGATGGCTTTAGCCTTCTGCCAACATTTCACACCAGGCATTGTCTCCACGCAAGGCAACTCTTGGATTTGCGCTTGGTGAAATTTCGTGATATTATCTTTTGCCAAAAGGATTCCCTTCTTCAAATCATCGGAAATCAAACTTTCAGCCTCTTTTATTTCATCTTCCGTAACGATTAAAGAAGGCAAATCAACCTTATCAAATTTCAGTTCGTAAGCCTTGACAGCAGCGTCACCGTTCTTTTTCACATCATCGAGAACGCCACGCACGATATCGAAAAGCGTAGCATTGTCGAAAGTAGGACGTTTCAACAATTCGCCCCACTCTTCAGGTTTTGGATACTTATATATCTTCATAGACGTATCTTTTACAAAATCATTTTTTCGATTGGGATGACGAGGATACCCTCAGCACCCAATGCCTTCAACTGGCTGATGATGTCCCAGAAAGTCTTCTCCTCGATTACAGAGTGGAGAGAAGACCAACCCTCTTGAACGAGTGGAGTTACGGTAGGCGACTTCATACCAGGAAGCAACTTGCAGACCTCACCGATCTTTGAATTTTCGATGTTCAAGATGATGTATTTCTTACCCTCAGCGTTCTTGTAAGAATCGAAACGGAACAAAAGTTCGTTCAAGATTTCCTTTTTCTCATCGCTCAGATCAGGGTTACCGATCAGTACAGCCTCAGACTTCAAGACGACCTCAACCTCTTTCAAGTTGTTGCTCACCAAAGTGCTGCCAGAGCTAACGATATCGAAGATACAATCTGCCAAACCGATACCAGGGGCGATTTCAACCGAACCAGTGATGACGTGGATATCAGCCTTGATGTTGTTCTTGTCCAAGAAATTTTGGAGGATGTAAGGGTAAGAAGTTGCGATTTTCTTACCGTTGAACCATTCCAAACCTTGATAATCCTCAGCCTTAGGGATAGCCAAAGAGAGGCGGCATTTGCTGAAGTCGAGGCGTTTGATAAGAGTTGCGTTCTCGTGTCGCTCAACGAACTCGTTCTCACCTACGATACCGACATCAGCGATACCACTTGCCACAGCCTGTGGAATATCGTCGTCGCGCAAGTAAAGGATTTCGACTGGGAAGTTAGAGGCAGGCACGAGAAGAGTGCGCTTACCAGAACTAACCTTGATACTAGACTCTTCGAGCATTGTCATTGTCTCGTCGAACAAACGGCCCTTAGCCTGAACTGCAATTCTTAACATACTACTTAATATTTTTATGTTATTACTTATATACGAACACCAAAGAAAGACTAAATGTCATATCAAAAAAGAGGCTCACCGAATATCGGCAAGCCTCAATATTTTGCATAAACTCATCGCTCACCGATTTTATCGTTGATAAAAATGATGGTGATGATGGAATTTATTTGTCATATCGTCTAAATTTTTACGACACAAATTTACAATGTTTTTTTGAATTAAAGAAAAGAGACTCAAATATTTTGCAAAATTCAAAGCAACAAAATAGGAAGGGGAACAGTAGGAGGAAGTTTCAGACACTAAATTTGCATAACGCGTACTTTTTTACTATCTTTGTAAAAAGTTTTGTGTGCAACATTAAATTGATAAGATTATGAAGATTACAATTGCAAATCCAATATACGACACGGTGTTCAAGTTCTTGATGGAGGACGACC
>CAVJCT010000070.1:14667-16429 GCA_963648205.1 Flexilinea sp. | reverse complement strand
CTTTATGAATTTGTCATAAAAAGATTCTATAGAGTCAATTTTCAACGAGTTGTAGTTTAGTCTGTTCATTGTAATTTGCACTATATTCTTCGCCTCTTCTTTATTTTGATTATCTCGTATTGTAATGTCGCTTGACCCAATTTCCCAATGATTGACAGTAAAAATTTTATCTTTTTGAAAGGAGTCAACAATTTCTCCTTTTCTATCTAAAAATTGTAGTTTGTGGTCAAAGCGTAATTCTAATATGAATCTACGATTGCCAATATATTTAGAGTCTATATTCTCTTTCATTGTTAGTCAAATTGTAAACTTGAATATGTTTTTCTTTGCGAAGATACGAAAAAACTAAACTATAAAACTATGTTTTTCTTTCTCTTTCACATTCTTTTCCCCTCTTTCCGCTTCATTTGGTTATGAAATAAAGGAGAGGTTCTTTCCACAAAGGTAGCAAAAAAACTCAACCTTCACGCAGCCGACACGAAGAAAGAAGAGGGGGGAGCGAAACGAAGTCGAGTATTTTGAAAGTCAGGCGAGGGAAGGCAAGTTTATGGGGTTTTGCGGTGGCGAGGGAAGGGGCGAGTAGGCGAAGGAGTGTTGGCAAGGAGGGCGGTGACCATTTTGTTGAGGTCAACAAAATGGTCGGAGATGATTTCAAAAGTGCGAGGGGTTGTTGCAGTTTTGTTGTCCTTTCTCCATTTCCAATTCAGCGTATAGGTCCACTGGACTCCATTGCCAGTATTTGGTGCTTTCTGTCGATAGCTTCTTGTAGAGTTGGGAATGATAAATGCGGTTGAGCGACTGTTGCAAGGAGAGGCCGTAATCGTCGTGCAGGTACTCCACTAACCACTTGATTTTTCCTGGAATAAACAAATGAAGATTATCTTGGGTAACTTGAAACATTTTTACAATTTGATTTGAATGGATTCAACGAAATGTAAGGCTGAAAGTGCTTTCTCGGTATGGAAGAGATATTGGTCTACCAATTTGTACGTTTTGAGTTCTCGAACAAGCGTTTCTACGCTAATCGCTCCCGATTCGTACAAGTTAAATTGAAGGTAAACCTTGTCATTTGCCACGGGACCGTAGACAATGTCGTAATCGTGAGTGAAGCCTTTCTTTGTCCTATTGGACATTACGAAATCAGCCCACTCTTTGCTGGGTTCGAGAAATGTGAGAGTCTTAAAATCCGATAGCTTTTGGTCATCAAAATCATAAACATTAACAAAACCATGATCTGCGTGGTTTTCTTGCATTCGTCTCACAACCCACTCTCTGGCTTGTCTCTCTGATGTTGTTGTGTAAAATCCCATTCCGTAGTCAAGCGTACGGTTAGAACCGAGTATTTGGGGATGTTCCACCACTTGTAAACTGCCGTAATATACCTTCATAGTTCTTTCTTTTTTCTTATCTCAATAAACTCGTCGATTTCTGCCATCAGCCATTGCTTCCCTTGTGTATGGAGTGGTTCAAAACAATGGCTGAGATAATCGGTAACACCATATTTGGAAAACAAGTCAAGTACTTGTTCTCCGCTCAACCCTTTGTCTGCTCCGTATTCTTCTATGCAGAATGCCACGAAGAGTGCTATGTCTTTGTCTTTTTGTTCCATTGCAAACAGAGTTATTTTTCTTTGCTATATAGACTTTTGCAAAGATAGGAAAAAAGGGAAAAATGCCATCAAGTGCTACTTGACCATTTTGTTGAAGCCAACAAAATGGTCTGAAGTAAAAATAATAACGTTATCTATTGATATTCAATGTGT
>CAVJCT010000070.1:0-13978 GCA_963648205.1 Flexilinea sp. | reverse complement strand
CTCGGGCTTTTTAGAATCGCCGTTTTGAGCCACAAGATAGCATGCGTATCGTGTCAGCATGACATCATCTATTTGACGTTCAGCCTTTGAACCCAACTCGACCATTTTGTTGACGTCAACAAAATGGTCGGGGGTGCTATTGCCAGCATTGCTACAAGCGTCTTTCGCTTTGTTGATGACTTTCAAGAAGTTACGCCATTCTGTGTAACCTAATAGAGAGCACAAGTCTCTTGCACTCCAACATTCAACCTCATTGAGCATGCAAGCAGCTTGCTCAAATTGTGAAAATAACAATTCAATTTCTTCTCTTTTCATTGTTTATACAAACTAATCACCATAAAACAGGTGGAGTTAACAAAACTAGTAATGCAAAGATATAGAAAAAAGTTGATTTAGAAACGAAGGTGACCATTTTGTTGAGCTCAACAAAATGGTCGGCATGTGTGATTTAAAAACTGCTACAGGCTGTAGCAGTTTTGACTTTTTTATAAATCGATTGGAAATCTTGATAAAAAACAATCGGATTGGGTCATTCAACGTCTTTATCGTTCGTTGCACTATTCGTTTCTTCGTCGAACGCTTTAATTTCATCCGACACTAACTGTTTAAGTTCTTCTTGTGGTATGATTAATTGGTAGTCTGCTACCCCGATGGGTTTGCCCATATCTTCTAATGCCAACTCGACTTCAACATTGTCCTTTTCAGCGCAGAGAATGATGCCGATAGAGCGATTCTCCCCCTCGCCACGTTCTAAACGGTCGAGCAACGAGAGGTAATAGTTCATTTTCCCAGCATATTCTGGCTTGAACGCTCCAATCTTCAGGTCAACTGCCACTAAACACCGCATGCCACGATGAAAGAATAGCATATCTACTCTGCTTTCTTTCCCATTATATTCTAATGTATGTTGGTTGCCGATAAATGTGAATCCATTACCTAATTCGATGAGAAATCGAGTGATCTTTTTCACCAATCGTTCCTCTAACTCCAATTCTAACAATGGCTCTGTGACTCCTAAAAAACCAAGGTTGTAACTGCTTCGGAACACCTCGTTGGCATAATTCGCTTGCTCGGCAGGAAGCGTGCGGTCGAAATTGTTGTCGGCAGGTTTTAGCGCATGCGTTTCGTGCATGTTTAGTTTTATGGCATTGAGCAATAAATTGCGGGACCATCCTTTTTTTATTGTTTCTGTCGCATAGAACAAAACCGCTTTATCACTCATTTTCTTACTGAGTAACAATAAGTTATGAGACCATGGCAAAACTGCTACAGCCTGTAGCAGTTTTGAATCGCATTGAGAATATCTTTCATAAAACATCTTCATATTCCACAATTGTCGGGTAGAAACGCCCAACTGAGGAAACTGTTCTTTCAAATCGGCAGAAAGTCGGGTTACTACACGATCTCCATGTCCGCCTTCCACTTTGCGTTCGTGTAGCAATTTTCCTATTTCCCAATAGGCAGTCGAGACATAACCATTGATATGTTTGGCTATGTCTGTTCGTGCATTCTCAATTACTGCGACAGCTTGTCGAAGTATTCCTGTGTAGTCTTCTGTTTCATTGATAATCAATGACTTATTTTCTTTTTGTTTCATTGCGATTTTTTTATTTTAATCTTCTGCCACTCTCACAAACCGACTGATTCGTTCTTTCACTATGCGAAGATAGGAACGCTTCGTCTTCTCGTCAAGGTAACTGTTGGAAATCATAGTTTCGACTTCCGCTGGTAATTGGGTGTAGCGGTCGAGAAGGCCGTTGAGGCGTGGCTCTGCGATTCCGATGAGTTTTCCGAAACGAAAGAAGTCTAAACGGCAGGGATGTCCTGTTTTGTCCATAACTTCGCTGGTCTCGATGTTGGGCGACAACCCTTCGCTGAGTGCGAAGTCATCATCGTCTATGCGAGCAAGACGCACCTTGCCGTTTTCTACGATGGCTGGAAATTTCTCCTGCACACCCGAAACGGAGATGCGTTTCATCGTTTTGACGATGTCTGCTACGTCGCGAAACTGCTCCAAATCAAAATCTAATATGTAATTATTTCCCGTCATCCTTGATCTTTCTTACTTGAACGGCTCCGATGCAATCTTGGTCTGCCATGATTACGAGAAGACTGAAGAGGTCTCGTTCGTCGATTTTTTCGTATCGGCAGATCATTCTTCTGTTTGCTCCCTCTGGAAGGTTATTGCAGAAGAATGGGAAAAGTGTCTTCGAGGTGTAAGGCTCTGCACGTTTTGGAAGCGTTACGGAGATGTCAGGGCCGTCGGATGCTAAATACGTTTCATCGTAGGCAAAGGTGTAGTCTCTGCCTGGCTTTGCCTCGGTCAGTGTGCCGGCAAAGGTGTCGTTGACGTATACGTGGAGCTGCCTCATAACAATTATCGTTTGGGCAAAGATACGAATTTCGGAGATAAAAAGTTGAGGCACAAAAACAAAAGAGAGAGCCGCATTCACGACTCTCTCTCCTTATCTGAAAGAAATATTATGGCTTATTTCTTGATGAGTTTTGCTGCGTTTCCATTGAAGAGAACCACATACACGCCATTGCTGAGGTTGGCTCCGATTTCGGCAGTGCCGTTGGCAGTTCCTTCTTCTACAACTGCTCCGAGCATGTTGGTGATGGTGTAATCGCCTTCGCCGTAGAGGGTTGCAGTCTCAGAGAATGGGTTAGGAGTGATGACTACCGCTTTCTCTGCTTTAGCCTCGTTGACGTTTGTTCCGTCGCAGAAACTTGCAGTGGCAGCAGCCTTGTTGGCATACTCTCCGTAGATGATTCCCATACCGATAGAACTCATGTAAACACGTCCGTAAACATTCCAATCGCCCAAGATGAACTGTCCGTTTCCTGGTCCACCGAACTGTTGGTTGTCAGTGGTGGCGCGAGTCCAAGTTGCTCCTTCATCTTCAGAGAAGTAGATTCCTGGTGTACAGTTGTAAACAGATCCGTAGAGGTAGATAACGTAGCCCTTGCCATCCTTGCCGACACCTACGCCGACTGCATCACAACTTGTTACATTTTCAACCTTTGTGAATTTCTCACCTTTGTCTACTGAAACATACAAACCGTTAGATCCGCCTGGTGCGTAGATCAAACCTTCAACACCGTTGACAACTGCGATACGTCCGTAGTCGCCGTTTGACAATGCTTGAGAGGTGAAGGTTGTTCCGTAGTCAGAACTGTTGTAGAAGTATTGTTTACCACCTGCATATACCAATTCGTCGTTCTCTGGGTCTACTTGGATGTGGGTTGCCTTGTCTGTGCCAGAAACTTTTGTCCAAGAAGCACCTTCGTTGTCAGAGTAGAAGATACCGCTCTCACCAGGACCAGGGATTACGAAGTAACGCATGGTTCCGTCAGCCTTCTTAGTGATGGCACATTTACCCTCGTTAGATGGGTAAGGGTCGCAGCTAGAGCAGTATTGATTGGTGTATGAGTAAGAGGTGTTGGCAGAAGTCTTCTTCCAACCTTTTGCGCCAGTTGTGGTGATGTAGAATCCAGAGTTGGCAACACGCATTTGGATGTTGTGGTCGCCACTGTAGTAGTTGATACCTCCTGTTGTTCCAGGTGCTGGGTCGTGGATAGCAGGGTAGGTGCTAAGGTCTGTGTGGATGAATCCGGTGTAGTCTCCGATAACAGAGAGGAAGTTGCCACCGCAAGGAATGCTGACAGCGTCCAAAGGAACAGTCTCTTCAATACCTTTCACATCGAAGTAGAATGTGTAGTTGTCGCTTGCAGTCCAGATATCGTCGCAAGAGAAGATTCCGTTACCAGAACCGAATGACACTTTCTCTGTTGTAGGGTCGATGCAGACTGTACCGCACCAGTGGAGAGCGTAGCCTGAAATCCAAGTTACACCGTTGCTCTTCAAAGTGAATTTGCCGTTCAAGTTTGTCCAGTTCTTACCACCATCGGTAGATACCCAGATGATGTCTCCGTTGGCAGATGAACCATTCTCCCATGCTTGAGGCACCCATGTGCTGTTGGTTGAAACGACGAGTTTGTTAGCGTCGTTAGGTGAAACGGCAACATCACCGAATGCGTATCCTGTTGCTGGCGAGATGTTCTCGGCAGTCTTCGTGTTTGGATTGTAACGGTAGATAGCACCGTTGCTTCCGTATGCTTTCTTGTCTGAGTAAGCGATGAGCAAGTTGCCGTCCTTATCCATCTTCATTCTGCAAGGGATGAGGTTGGTTGGCAACGAACTGATGGTAGACCAAGAAGAACCACCATCTTCTGAAACATAGACATTAGCAGTGTTGGTGCTTGAAATACCCACGAAGATACGCTGAGTCTTGCCATCGCTAACACTTGAACCGTCGAATACAACGGCAGTCGTACCGTTTTCGTCGGAAGTTGTTTTAACGGAGTTGCTTTCCCAACTTGGCCAGTTGATAGAGTTTGAGAATGCTGAAGAAGGGAAAGAAGAAACAATTTCCCAGTTAGCACCGCCATCGGTACTGCGGATGAGCGGATTTCTGGCTCTTGCACCTGAGTAGATGATGCTGCTGTTGTTAGGGTCGACTGCGATACGCTCACCACAGTTTCTTCCGTCGCCGTTACCGTGAACTAAGGCAATGCTGGTGATGTCTGAAGTGGTGAATGTCTTTCCACCATCTTTAGAGCACAAAACTGCTGTCTTTTGTGAACTGAAATATTGGTTTCCAGCCAACAAATAGATGTTATTCTCGTTTTGAGGGTCGATGGCAATACCTTCGATACTGTACAATCCCTTGTTGTCTTCTGAAATGTAGGTGGTGATTTGCTCCCATTTAGAACTGCTGTAGTTCCACTTGTAAGCACCACCCACGTCGGTACGGGCGATCTTTGTCTTTCCTTGGGCGATAACGCCAGGAACGAATCCACCGCCACCCATAGCCAATTGTCCGAAGGTGAAGTCTGCGATGTTCTTGCACTCTTCAGCGGTGTAAGCCTCTGTACAAGAAACGGCTCCAGTCTTGCTTGAAACTGCGCGGACATTGTCAATGTAGAATTCTCCTGCTTCGACTGATGGACCAAAGTACAAAGCTGATCCGATACCTGATTTAGAAGCATCTTTAAAGTCCGCGAAAACAGTTTGCCATTTTCCTTTCTCAATGGTGAAGTATTTATTGTCATTGAGTCCTTCACTGTAGATTTTCATTGTGCAATCTGTCATGCTGAACACATCAACGGCAATATAGTAGGCTGAGAGGTCATCTTGGTTCTCATAACCCAACAATCCCCAACCCGTGGTTACGATGTGAAGACAATAGTCGCTCGTGTTACCACATTTGTAGGGATTGCTAACAATCGCGGATGATCCGTTTCCCCAGCCTTTTCCCCACGTCAATCCACCCGTTTCGAAGTCGTATGACGCTGCTGCATTTACACAAAGGCCACTGCAGACGGCTAACATCGCGGTAAGTAACTTTTTTTTCATACTCAATATTATTTTTATTTATTTTATTTGTCGGTTGTAATATAAGGCTTCGCAAATTAAGTTTTTTTCACTCTTTTTACCTAATTTTGGACGGATAAAAGAACATAATTGATTGAATTTTTATGATAAGACGAAAACTTGTTTGTCTCTTGTTGTTTTGTTGCG
This sequence comes from Flexilinea sp., assembly GCA_963648205.1. GTDB lineage: Bacteria > Bacteroidota > Bacteroidia > Bacteroidales > Paludibacteraceae > UBA1181. Next base: position 8,394 of record CAVJCT010000070.1, on the reverse strand, counting down.
CCCTCTTCCAGTGCTGGGCGGGCAAGTCCTATTATGAGATAAAAATTTTCAAAGAAATCGGTGCGACTTCTTGGCAATATCTGAAAAATGGATTGGCAGAAGCCTCTGATAATCAGGTAGATGCTGTTTTCTTGCACCTCAACACTTATGGCGGTGCAGTTGATTTTGCCGACTCTATGCGAACGGCGATCCTCAACTATAAAAAGCCAGTCTACGTCTTTATAGACAACAACGCTGCCAGTGCGGGTGCACTCATCTCCATCGCTTGCGATAGTATTTACATGCGCCAAGGGGCTAATATCGGTGCAGCTACTGTCGTGAACGAGGATGGTACGAAAGCCCCTGACAAGTATCAGAGTTACATGCGCTCGATCATTCGTTCAACGGCTGAGTCGCAGGGAAAGGTGAAGATCGTGGTGAATGGTGATACCGTCGAGAAATGGCGTCGAGACCCCAAAATCGCCGAGGCGATGGTAGACGAGAGCGTGGTGGTTCCGGGTGTGGTCGACTCTACGAAAATCCTCACTTTTACCGCTAATGATGCTGTGCAACATGGATATTGTGAAGGTATTTATGAAAATATTGATGAAATCATAGTGAATGCTTTCCACGAGTCGGATTATCAACTTTCTTCTTACGAGGCAACTGCTTGGGACGATTTCAAAGGCTGGCTGATGAACCCCGTCTTGCATGGTATCTTGATCATGCTCATCATCGGTGGTATTTACTTTGAGATGCAGTCGCCTGGCATTGGTTTCGCTTTGGCAGTCGCCGTCGTGGCGGCGGTTCTCTATTTCGCACCGCTCTATATTGACGGACTGGCTGAGATCTGGGAGGGCTTGCTCATCGTGGTGGGTATCGGACTGCTTCTCGTCGAGATATTCTTGATTCCTGGATTTGGTGTTACGGGTATCTTAGGTATCGTTTTTGTGATTGCAGGATTCATCTTATGTCTTCTTCCGAATGATTGGTTTTCTTTCAAAATGGTTTCTATGCACGACGCTTCAATCGCTTTGCTGACTGTCTTGCTGGCAATGATAGGCTCGGGTATCCTTGTTTATTACTTGTCAACTAAAATTGGAAAAGACGGCATATTTAAAGACATTGCTTTAAATACTTCTTTGGATGATAATACAGAGGTGGAGAAAGTTGAAAACTCATTGGTTGGTCAAGAGGGAGTAACGGTAACGGTGCTTTGCCCTTCTGGAAAGGTGAAAATCGGTGATGAGATCTACAATGCGGTGTCTGAAAATGGTAGTTATGTGGATGAAGGTATGACGGTGGAAGTCAGACGATTCTCCACAGGGCAGTTGTATGTGAAACAAAAATAGGATGAGAAGATGGCAGAGCAGACGGTGAATAAGTTTACGCTCGACAATGGCTTGAGGGTGGTGCATAAGGAAGATAAAGCGACTTCATTGGTGGTGGTCAACACGCTATACGAGGTGGGCTCGTGCGACGAGAATGTGGAGAAGACGGGTTTCGCACATCTTTTCGAGCATCTTATGTTTGGTGGTACGCCTGCCGAGCCAAATTATGACGAACCGATACAACTTGCTGGTGGTGAGAACAATGCGTTCACCGTTGTCGACTACACGGACTACTATGTGGAGATTCCAGCAAGCAATGTGGAGACGGCCTTCTACATGGAGGCGGACCGAATGAAAGGACTGCTTTTCTCGCCTAAAAGTTTGGAAGTGCAGCGTCATGTGGTCTGCGAGGAGTTCAAAGAGCGTTGCATCAACCAACCTTACGGCGATATGCAACATCTGAAGATGCGTGCCATCTTCGGACTCAATCATCCCTACGGATGGCCTACTATCGGTTTGAAACTGAAACATATTGAAGATGCAACTTTAGAGGATGTGAAGTCGTTCTTCTATTCTCACTACGCGCCCAACAATGCGATTCTGTCCGTTGTTGGCAATATTTCGTTAGACGACACCAAACGATTGGTTGAGAAATATTACGGTGCAATTCCTCGTCGTCAAATTGCGGTGCGCAACATTCCTCCAGTGCCAGTTCAGACAGAACCTAAGTATGTGGAGGTGGAGCGCGATGTTCCTTTTTCATTCTTCTCACGAGCCTACCATATCGGTGGAATGAGAACGCCCGATCGTGTGTTGGCAGATTTTGTGACGGATATTCTGGCAAATGGAAAATCGTCGCGCGTTACGCAGCGGTTGGTGCGCGAAAAGAAACTTTTCACGAGTGCTAATTCGTTCTTTTCTTCAAAATTGGAGGCGGGTGTCCTCTATTTTGAAGGTGCATTTGCTGAAGGCACGACTCCTGCTTTGGCAGACGAGGCTTTCGACGAGTTGATTTACGAATTGCAACACGAGAAAATTTCTGAATATGAAACGCAAAAAATGCGAAATAAGTTTGAGGTGGGGTTTATTAAAAATTCTTTTTCTCGAACGGACACTGCTTCCGACCTCGCCATATTCGAAAAGTTGGGCGATGCGAATGATTTCTACAGACAAATAGAGGCATATAATAAGGTAACCCCTGAGGATGCAATGAGTTTTTCTCAGCGTGTTTTCAAAGATTCTAATAAAACAACCTTGTTCTACAAATCGAAAAAATAGGGTAGAATAGGGATAAAAAGGAAGATGGATATGAATTTAATAGATCGAATAAAGAAAAGAAAGTCGTTATACGCGTATATCCTGCTTTTTTGGTTGGTTACGCTCTCAGCGTTCGTTGCCAAGGACGCTGCAGTGTGGTTTATGGAGGTGTTGCCTGCCTATATCGGCTTCATTGCCATTTTCATACTTTTAGACCGTGGCGTGCATTTCTCTCGTTTGCTGAATTTCATTTTCGCACTGGAAATCATCGTTCTGACAATCGGGGGTGTCTTTACCTACTCTGAAGTGCCTTTCTTCAATCCGACGGACTGGTTAGGTCAGACTTTCGACTGGGATCGCAACAACTACGATAAACTGGGCCATTTTATGCAAGGTGTAACACCATACTTGGCTTGCAAGGAGATGTTGATAACGAAAAAGATGGTGAAGAGAAGTGCGATGCAAGTCTTCCTCTGCATCAGTGTCGCAATGGCCATCAGTGCTTTTTACGAACTGTTTGAGTATGCTACGACATTGATGTCGAACGACTTTGCCGAGAGTTTCGTGGCATCTCAAGGAGATCCGTTTGACACACAAAAGGATATGCTTTTTGCTATGATTGGTGCGATATTCGCTGCTTGTGTCTCTTTGAGTTATCGATACGAAGAAGAAAAAATTTAATAAGTCGCTCCGTTTTGCTAATTTTGCAGCCGATGAAAAATTTTCTTCTAATATTAGTCTCTTTGCTTTTCATTTTGCCTGTTTCGGCAAGGAAGAAAGATAAGTTGGACGCAGACTCTTTGGCTGTTGCTGATAGTGTCGTGAAAGAACCTGCCAAACCACGAACCATCTTCTCGTGGAATTATAAAGGTCCGTTGGCATTTAAAGAAGACGCTGAGATTGACTCTTCAATGACCAATTTCTACGTCAACAACCCTGCCTACAAGAAGACGATTGCTCTTCAGACGTTGGGCAATATGGGGTCGCCTGCGCAGTCTGCTATCTTTATCGACAGAACTCAGAAGACGGATTTCATCTTCTTCCAACCTTATCAGATTTACTACCGTGCTCCCGAGGATATTACCTATTATAATACGAAAGTTCCATTCTCGTATATCAACTACTATGGTGGTACGAAAAACAACCGTGATGCTCGTCGTTTAGATGGACTTTTCACGGTGAATGTCAATAAGAAATTCAACTTCGGACTCTATGGCGATTGGACGAAAGCGTATGGTTTCTACTCGTCGCAGTCTACCAAAAACTACAATGCTGGCTATTTCATGAGTTACGACGGATTCCACAGCCAATTCGGTGCGTCAGTCTCATTCAATGGCTACGAGAGTTACGAAAGTGGAGGTTTCACCGATGACGACAATATTACCGACCCTAAAAACACGGGTAATATGGAGTCTACCACAGTGCCTGTCTATTTCACGGATAACGATTGGACGAAGGTGCGCAACTGGAACGCGGCGTTCAACTACCGATACAATTTCGGTGTCGAGAAAGAGGTGCAGGTTACTCCCGATTCTACAACTACGGAAATCATCCCTGTAACCTCTATCATCTATAAATTCAGTAGTGAAAGCGATTGGAGAAGATTCTATGAAAGAGCATCCATCTCGGGCGGTATGTCTGTTGATAGTTTCTACCATAGTTACAACTTGAGCGACTCGAAGAATTACAATACAGTCTCTTCGTCCGATTCTTCTCGCTTCTTCCAATTGAAACAAACCATCGGTGTCTCTCTCAACGAGGAGTATAACACGCTGATGAAGTTCGGTTTCGCTGCCTACGCTACTCTGACCCTCAACAAGTACACCTACTTGGACGAAAACAAGTCGTTGGCAACGGGCGAGGTTACCCCTCATAACGACTCGTTGGGCTACACAATGAACCCTGCTTACAATACGGTTCATCGAAATAAATTCGGTGTCGGTGCTATTCTGTCGAAACATCAAGGTCCCGTCTTCACCTACCAATTCTATGGTGAATATTATTTCTTGGACGAGAAGAAAACAGCCTCTTCATTCGAGGTGGGCGGAAAATTGGATAGCCGTGCCAACTGGGGTAAACAGCCTGTCGAGATTGGTGCTTCTGCCAAGTTCGAACGCTATTGCCCTGACTTCTACGAGGACTACTATTTCTCCAACCACATCAAGTGGAGTAATGATTTCGAGAATAAACAAGACTTCACCGTCAACGGTTTCTTGTCGTTCCCAACCTTCGCGTTCTACGACGGTTTAGGACTGAAAATCTCTGCCGATTTCAGAAACTTGAACAACTACGTCTACTGGAATAAAAACGCAATGCCTCAGCAGTATGATCAAAACTTGCAAGTGCTGACACTCAGTGCCAAAGAGCGTGCAAGAATCTGGCGTTTGCACTGGGACAATGAATTGACCTTCCAACAGACAAGTGAGGCTAAGGTTCTGCCTTTGCCTACACTCTCATGGTTCTCGTCTGCCTACCTTCGCTTCGACAAACTTTTCAAGGTTTTGAACATTGCCATCGGAGTGGATATGCGGTGGAACAGTGCCTACAACGCACCCAACTATATGCCCGCAACAGGACAGTTCTTCGTGCAAGATGCCAACAGTAGCAACTACACAAAGTATGGCGACTATGTCTATATGGACGCCTTCCTCAATTTCCAACTGAAGCGCGTCCGTTTCTATGTGGCATACAACCACTTCAACGCCCTTTGGATGAACAAGTACAACTACCTCTACATGCGAGGCTACGCAATGGATCCGTCATACTTCAAGTTCGGACTCAGTGCAATGTTTGCTCGCTAATTTGTTCGTAATCAGATTATTAGGCTATGTTATAATTGCTACTGTCCGCTAAAACTTTTTTATTATAAAAAAGTAAGGGTGAGTTTCTCCCCTGGACCTCACCCCTTAGTTACTTTTGTAAGTAACTGTATGCAAAATAGAGAAAATAGAATCGCTGTCTTTATCTATCACGTCATACTGTATGGCGAGGGTGTAGTTCACGCCTTTGCTACACTCGCCACTGTCTACTTTTTGTCCTTTTTATCACTTGTAAGAGCAATATCAATACCAAATAAGCAAGAGAAAAGTAAAATAATCCATTTTAAATTCCCTAACTCACTCCATGTTTGTGGGGGACAACCCTTACATGCAAAATGATTTATGTAATGGCTACCTAAGACATAGATAATTGCAAATAACAATGCAGATATTAGAAATATTTTAAACCTCCTTTTCATTGTTTTTTCAACTCTAATGCAAAAGTTTTAATTGCTGTATACCAGGAAAGGTACTTTGCACCTTTTTTTATCACTTCTTTTGAAGGTTCTTTAAGCCACTTTACCTTTCCAATCCCCACTGTCGCAATATCGATGGCAGACAGCATATAGTCTTCATCATCAGCCTTATTTCCATATATGTCCTCACCATAATACAGGGTATGACTGCTGTTTGCCAGACTGATGATTGGGTTCAGCAATATTCCTCCCGAGATAATTGGCCTTGCCACATCATTCGTTAACTCGTCTACGGTCGTCAATCCATTGACGATATGATCAAACAGGGTTGGAGACTCTACTTGCGCAGGGCGAACGACGGAAACGGACACTTCGGAAATCTCAGTGTGGAGCATTCCGTCCGCGTCGTGATAATAGGAGAATCGTGTGTCCGGGTCATACAGTTCGTATGAACCGTCTTGACGCTGAGTGGTTGGTCCGTTTATGTCGTTGTGAAACGAAAACCACATAACCTCATCCTCTGTATCGAACATTCCGTTCAAATCCATCAACCGCACTGGGTTCGCATGGCAGTAATGTGATATGTCTGTCTGCGATTTCATTTCGTCTCACATCTACATTTCCATTCTCATTTCCTCTTCCGTCAACACCTTCAAATTTAGCTGATAAGAACCTTTTTTACCACCGCGTCGGAAACGGAAATTCAACTCTGAATCGTTCGTTATGGTGAACTCATCGGACACTTTAAATGTAAGAAAATCAGACGATTGAGCCATCACTTTCTTGATTTTACAATGACGGATATTCTGTCCATTTTTATCCGTTTTAGAACTATATTCGAAAGGTTGGGCAAAACATTTATCGCCCTTGTAACTGTACAAAATTCCAGTGGATTCTGTTACGATATCAATTCTTATTGAGTCCTTTTGAAGGATTGAACCATCGTAGTCTACCATGGCAAATATTCTCGGATTTTCGTCTGCGACATACTTCGCAAGAAACTCTTTGAGTCCTGCAACAGACAACTTTTGGTTCTTGAAAAAAGAATCGAATGAATCGTAGAATCGGTGGAATTTGTGGCTGTTGAAAACTCCACCGCCTATGTAAATATAGTCTTCTTTAGGTGGCTGACGGAGTGAGACAAATTCTTCTGGAATGTACCCCTCAGAAAACTTAAGTGAAATGGCCATTAAAAGATAATAAAACGTAGGATAAAAATTTTCTGAAATCAAAAATTCGCCTTTCAATCTTCTTCTGCAAAGAGTTTGGAAAATAGACATTGACATAGACGACCAACTTTTTTTGTTTTCCAAATTAACTGTTAAGTAATAGTCATTTCCTTTTACCTGAAAGTTTATAGATTGGCTACTTTGTTTTGAAAATTTAAAATGGTAGTTGTATTTTGTTTGAAAAAAATCATTTTGCCATTTCACAATTTCCTTCAAATTTAAACTATCAACAATAGTGTCAAAGATTGAGTTCTCACATTGTTTATCGGAATCTTCCCAATCTATATAAGACGCATTCTCCGTGATGTTGTTGAATTCTTTCTGAACCTCTACTGGAATAGATCTAAGGTTGTAAAGTTCTGGAATACAACCATCTTTAAAACATATCTCAGTATTATCCTTATAAGAAGCGCAACGAACGTCAAGGTAATTTAACGGTCTGTACTTTTTATCATATCCATATTGTGGGTATATGTCCATACTGTAAAAAGCACCAATCATCATTTTACTCGGAGCCAATTTCTTTTCCGCAACAATTTCATACACAGAATCATTTTTATTGGCAAAAAACAAGTAATAGTTGTTTATGGAGTCTGTCCGTAACAACTTATAAGTCTGATTCTCAGCCATTAGTTGAGGAATTCCATAAAACAACAATACTTCCACAATGGATAAAATAGCAAAAATTGTCTTGTTCATGGGTATGTCATTATTATTTTACCATTAGAAACAAATTCCGCCCTCTTTACTCCTTTAATTTCTGACACTTCCGTATCGTTCGAATCATAATAGTGAGGAGTTATGTAACCTGATTGAGGTGTCGCCATTTGGTCTGCCATTTGATATATCAAACCATTTTCGTTGGCCATATCGGATGGATTCTCTTTTGCAGATAAAGATAAAACGCCACCGATGTAGGATTCTGTAATTTCATGAATAATATCTTGACCAGGCTTAGCATTGGCATCGCTAAGACAATCCAAAACATCCATGTTTATTATTTGTTTTGTTATGGCAACATTTCCATTGGGCGAGTTTTCTATTTCACAACCCTTAAAACCTCCACCAATAAACACCATTCCATTCTCGTCAACCTTACTTTTTGTTGTCAAAAGATTTACCTTGACAAATTCCGAGGTGATAGCATCATACAACGATTTTGCTATTTTCGAAAGTCTCTTTTGCTTTTTCTCCACTGACAATTTTCCATTTCCATTGATGGAAACGTTCAATTCCTTCCCCACAATAGATCTTGAGATACTTCTAACAACAGCCACTCCATCAGGGCCATATACAGTAACTTCCTTGCCATCCATATCCACAAACCGCACGGGATTTCCTGCACAATACGAGTAAGGACTAA
>CAVJCT010000069.1:0-94250 GCA_963648205.1 Flexilinea sp. | reverse complement strand
GTGAAATTTATGGATCCTAATGGTATGAATTGGGTGAAAAGAGAAGTAGATGGAGTTACAGAAATTTATTATGACCGTGATGTTAAATCACAAAACGATTTGAAAGGTCAAAAATATAACCCGACAATGTTGCACGACGGAGACTCATTTGATGGCTACTCTTTTTACAACGATGCAAAGGAAAACAAAAATGGCAGAGTGTATAAAAATGGAGTCCTTTGTTCTGGAAAAGCTCCGATAAGAGGAGGAATAGAGGGCTCTCCATACACGTTGTTTGTCGGGGTGGCAGACGATTGCGTTGATGCAAAAACATTACACAACAATTTATTTGGCACAAGTTATACGGGGGCAAACAATCCAAGGACATACGACGACTTACAATGGAATTACGATTATGTTCCTTATAGTTTTGATGAGTTTGGTTCTATCTCACATGACAGAGCTTATGATGCAGCTGAGGTATCTGGGTTAAGTGGAGCTCTATTATCTATAGATGTGATTGAGGCAGATTTTGATTTAGTAAAATATAATCTGAAGTGTGCTGATAATGCGCTAATGTATTCGGCGGATTTTTGTACAGCAACAAGGTCTATAATGACAGCATCCGCATTTTCTGCAATAGTTTTAATCAAGTATATAATAAAATCAATTGGTGTACAATAGAATGAAATGTTTGATAATTATTTCCATCCTGATTTTAATGTCTTCATGTGGAGCAGGTTGGTACAGGCATCCCTCTTACGAATTTGAGACTGATATGCCGAAAGACAATGGTAAATATTTGATTTCTGAAATAAAAAAGTTCAAATTAGAGCACCCAATATATGAAGTATACAAACGTGATTCTACAGGCAATTGCAAGTCAATGGATAGTTATGGATATAATGGAGCTTACGACACATATACTACTAACATTTACTTGCCTCAAAATCGCTGTTTTGCATCACTGACTCTTATTGCTCCTAAAGATGGCGTTAGGTCGCTTTCTTTCACTCTTTACTTAATGACATATACTGAACCCAGAGAAAATAATTGTATAGTTAACATCTGTGATGCGGAATGGGGAGAACATCATATAATTTGGAAAGATGAAAAGACATCTAAGCAAGAGTCGGTAGAACGTGAGGTGGACGAAATTATGTCGCAAATTGGGAAATACAAAAAGGAGTAATTCTTTGATATGATTGAGAAAGGAAAAATATACGGCAAAGGCGAAGTCCCTGGCCCACCAGTGTGGTTCGAAGAAGAAAGTGTGCAAGAAGCAGTCGCAGGTGTCGGTTATCAGTCTGACAATCAGCGAGAAAGCGATAATTTCTTCTACCATACCGACCACCTCCGATCCACCACCTATCTCACAGACTCAGTCGGCAACATCTCCCAATTCGTCTGGTACGCTTCCTACGGCGAGGCTTTGATTGACGAACACGTTGGGTCGTACGAAAACCCTTACAAGTTCAGTGGAAAAGAGTTGGATGAGAATACGGGGTTGTATGATCATGGGGCGAGGCATCGAGAGCCTGCGTCAGGCGTTTGGTATGGAGTGGATGCGTTGTTTGAGAAATATCCCGAATTTAGTCCTTACTCGTATTGCGGAGGAAATCCTGTGCGGTTTGTGGATATGGATGGAAGGGAGTTTACTAATGCCTTGGATGAACAAGTTGGTGTGTATGAAAAGGAAATAAATAATAGAATTACTACTATAAAAAGTCGGAAACCTCGGAAATGGCGTCAGAGAAAGTTAGAAAAATTGTACGGCATCCAATCTGAAATAGAAACACTTAGAGAGTCTTCCATTATGTATGATTATAAGGAGTACGAGAGAAAATGTGCCGCTGGAGAAAAGGATTTGCGAGGTTTCGTGTCGTATTACCAAGAATCAGATGTCTTTATCGTCAATATTAATTCATTTTTTGATAGTAACACAGAGGGTTCGTTTCTCGGTGCTTTTGCTCATGAACTGAAACATGCATATCAGTATGAAATGTGTGGATTATCATTTGAGGAAACAAATGAGGGGATAGGAATTACTTCAACTCCTGGAATCTTGTACGATTATATGGATGAAGAGGAAGCACATGAAAGAGGAAAAATGTTTGGTGGAATTGGCAATCCAGAAAGATCATGTTATGGCAACCTGAAGAATAAATCTGAATCTATGACCGAGGCTTTGTACGAACAATATATTTTTTTATTTACACATAAAAACGATGGAAAGATTAAAAAAAATTATTTTAACGGTTGTGTTTGGTAATATACTATGTATTATCTCGGTTTTTTCTATGAATGAAATTGACGTGTATTTTGCAGGAAGGTATGATATGGACGCTTTTTTAATTTTGGATAGTGAGGATTCAACCTTCTTTTTCTTTGAAGCGGGGTCGTATGGCGATTTTAAAGAATGTGGAATCTACAAGGTAAAAGACGATACTTTAAAAGTTTTCCCGGAATGTGCATTTGTTATTGGGGAAAGGGGTTCTTCTTTTAAAAAACGAGATTCTCTTGCAGCCATCTATGCAACAATATCAAATCATAAAGTAATGACGAAATCCATTGAGAGTCGTATTTTTTTGAAAAAAAGAAAAAATATTAGAGACATCTCGTTAGCACATTATTATCCCAACGATAGCAATGCGTTCAGCGGTTATGACGAAGATGAGATGAAAAGGATGAGAAAGAGAATACGGCATAAAAGCCTATCTGAATTGGCAGAAATGTATGTAGGTGATAACTCTTATCTTTTCTTGAATCATTCAGACTCCACGTTTGCCTACCATGACAGTAAAGGTGCATTTTTCGAAGTCGGTTCGTTTAAGTCTAATACAGACACTTTGGCTTTGATTCCGAAATGTCAAGCAACCAGAAACGATGAAAGTGATTATATTTGCCATTATCATGAAAATGATAAAATAATGGATACGGCATGGGTTGATGCGGTTGCGAACAAAACAATCGTTGAAAAACGTTTTTGCGTCAGAATGGAGGATTGTATAAAGGAGATTGAAACTTTTGGTGAGAATGAAAACTTCAAATATGAACCGATGTTTCGCTTAAAAATAAGACAGTCAAGGAAAGAGAAAAGTATCCTTTATAGCAGAAAGATGCTTGACAAAATCTATTAGTATTGATTCCAAATGGTGTCATTAAAGAAAATTATTTTAACTATTGTCTTTATCTGATTTTGGGTGACGCATTGATGAAGTTAGGAACAGAAAGAACACGAAATGTAATTGATTGAATAATAGTTGAATAATAGAAAAAGAAGGAGGTGCGATTTCCCAATCACACCTCCTTCTCTTATTATAATATAATGACAATGAGGAAAAATCTATTTTGTAAAAATCGACATATTGTTTGCCGATTAGAAATTTAGCCAAAGCACATTTTTATCTCTGAAAATGGTTTTTGCTTTTTCCTTATCTCTTTCGAAAGTGAAGATGTTGTAGATGAGTTCTTCGTTTTCAGGATCTAAAACGCAAGGAGACATCACCTCGAGGGCTGCGAGTTGGTCGCTCGACGCTGAGATAACAGTCAGAATCTTAGCACATTGACGGCAAGAAAGGTGGGCTTCTAAGCAACCAACTGTGATAAGGTCGAGTTGAAAACTCCCCACGGCAGCCTGTTTTTTCACTTTGGTGTAGAACACGTCGAATTTGACATTGTCCATTGTCGGCATACCTTCGTAAGGAAAAGTGCGGACATTCGATTTCTTACTTTCAGTAGACGTTTTGTCGCTATCTTTTGCAAAAGTGAAATTGCATGAAAGAGCGATCAGAACGATGGATGCGAAGAGTTTCGTGTTCCAAAGAAACCTATTGGGTTTTGTATTTTGCATATATTTCTAATTTTTAATACGCTTGCTAAGGTATAAGAAAAAAACAAGAAAAAGGTGCGGTGGAGCAGAAAAGCATAAAATTATGCATTGCCTGTTTGACGGAAATATTTATCCATGACCAATAAAGAGATGAGGTCTTCTCGCTCATTGTCTTTAAATTGGTTCACATACTCGTGAGCATGTTGGATGATTGCCTCGGCTTCGTCGATATGAGAAGAATAGTAGTCTAATAGAGATTCCACATCAGAATAGTCTGGCTTTACCTCAATGTAGTGATAGCCGGGGATAAGCGAACCTTCCATGAACCATGTCTCATATTGCGGTTTCGGCATAACGGCTATCGAGTTGGACGACATCACCCATTTGAGATTGCTTGCCACGTCGTTGCCCTCGAGACACATAATATATCTGAATTTCAGATGGTCTCCGATCGTCATTTTTGCGCAAGTCCATTCCTCTTTCACCTTGTCTATGGCACCAACATCAAAACGAGGGTTGCCATACATCTTCTCCATAAACTCTAATCGACTGGCTTTGCCTGCTACCTTCCCTCGGAAGATTGCACGGTCTTGTTTGTCTTTAAAGGAGATTTTGTCGTCCACAAAAATGAAATGACGCACTTTGTCCAATTTCATTATCACGGAATTGGCGTTCTGATTGGCTTCATCGATCGGGCGACTCTTCACGATTGAAGGGGATTGTGGAACGTAGGTGATGTCGCCGGGCAATAAAATCCATCTATATTCCTTTGAGAAAAAACGAGCATACTCCATAGAGTCTAAAAAATAGACCTTTTGACGTACCATTCGCTGTTCGCCCAAAGGAATAGATTCTTTTTGCCACAAATCAGAACCTGCAACGCAATTAGACTGTAGTCGGTTATAATAATCGACACGTCCCATAACATACTCATAGTCAGACCTTTGCTTCGCAACCTCGTCCAACTTATCCACGTTCCAACCTCTGAGAACTCGCAAAATAGGAAGCGGTGCGAAGTTTAGCCAATCGAATATAATAAGCAAGTTTAGAGTTCTTGCCACTGAACAATTTGAACTTTATCTTATCCGATAATCCCATGATTTTCAATTTATCGGTTAAAGATACTGCTTTTTTGAAAAATGGCAGACGGAAGTGGCTATTTGTACTTTACATGGAGTGTCATTTTCCTGTCGAATTTTCACTCTGCCGTAATTTTCAATCGTGCATTTTCACAATATCATCAAAAAAGACTACTTTTGCAAATTGGTAATTATAAAAAAGAAAATTGAATAAAAAATAACGATATGGCTTCACAAGAAGATGTTTTCAAACAGTTGGTGTCGCACTGTAAGGAGTATGGTTTCGTATTCCCATCAAGTGAGATCTATGGAGGATTGGGCGCGGTTTATGACTATGGTCAGAACGGTGTTGAGTTGAAAAACAACATTAAGAAATTCTGGTGGGACAGTATGACCCTTTTGCACCAGAACATTGTCGGTATCGATGCTGCCATCTTTATGGAGCCAACTACTTGGAAGGCTTCTGGTCACGTTGATGCTTTCAACGACCCTTTGATCGATAACAGAGACTCAAAGAAACGTTATCGTGCGGATGTCCTCATTGAGGATCAAATCGCAAAATACGATGATAAGATTAATAAAGAGGTAGAGAAGGCCGCTAAGAAATTTGGCGACGCTTTCGATGCTGAGAAGTTCAAGACGACCAACCCTCGTGTTTTAGAGAATATTGAGAAACGTGATGCTCTTCACACTCGTTACGCTAAAGCATTGAACGACAACGACTTGGCTGAGTTGAAGCAAATCATCCTCGACGAGGAAATCGTTTGTCCTATCAGTGGAACTAAGAACTGGACTGACGTTAAGCAGTTCAATTTGATGTTCAAGACGGAAGTGGGTTCGACTGCTGAGAACACGATGCAGATTTACCTTCGTCCTGAGACTTGCCAAGGTATCTTCACCAACTTCTTGAATGTTCAGAAGACGGGTAGAATGAAGATCCCGTTCGGTATCGCTCAGATTGGAAAGGCTTTCCGTAACGAGATCGTTGCTCGTCAGTTCATCTTCCGTATGCGTGAGTTTGAGCAGATGGAGATGCAGTTCTTCGTTAAGCCAGGCACTGAGATGGAGTGGTTCAAACATTGGAAAGAGTTCCGTTTGAAATGGCACAAGTCTCTTGGTTTAGGCGACGATAAATACCGTTTCCACGATCACGATAAGTTGGCACACTACGCTAACGCTGCAACTGATATCGAGTTCTTGATGCCATTCGGTTTCAAGGAGGTTGAGGGAATCCACTCTCGTACAAACTGGGATTTGTCTCGTCACAGTCAGTTCTCAGGAAAGAAGTTGGAGTATTTCGACCCAGAAGAAGGAAAATCATACGTTCCATACGTTATCGAGACCTCAATCGGTGTTGACCGTATGTTCTTGTCTGTTATGGCGGGTTCTTACAAAGAGGAGCAGTTGGAGAATGGCGAAAAACGTGTTGTTCTTTCATTGCCACCAGCATTGGCACCAGTTAAATGTGCTATCTTGCCTTTGTTGAAGAAGGACGGTCTCCCAGAGAAGGCCAACGAGATCATGAACGAGTTGAAGTTCGACTACAGATGCGCTTACGAGGAGAAAGATACCATCGGAAAACGTTATCGTAGACAAGACGCTATCGGAACTCCATTCTGTGTAACAGTAGACCACCAGACTTTGGAGGACAACACTGTAACTCTTCGTAACAGAGACACAATGGCTCAAGAGCGTGTCAAAGTTGAGGATTTGCACAAGTTGATCGGCGACGCTGTTAACATGCGCAACCTTTACAAGAAGATTGTAGGTTAATCTGTTGATTAGAAGACGATTGAGTATAACTCGAAAATCGCAATAGATAACGAAGAAGAGGATCCGATGACGTTTGGGTCCTCTTCTTTTTGTAAAATTCTTGATAAATCAAAATCTCTCTCAATGATGTTTGTGGATGTCATATTGCCATTAGCCATTGCTAATACCTACACCTATCGTATGCCCGACGAGATGCAGGCGGAGGCGAAGTTTGGAGTGCGTGTAATCGTTCCGTTGAAGAATAAGTTTTATACGGGATTGATTTACAAGGTGCATTTCACTGAGCCTGAGGGGTATGAAGTGAAAGAGGTGCTTTCTGTGTTGGATCAGGAGAGTGTGGTTCGGCCTGTACAGATGAAACTTTGGGAGTGGATTGCAAAATATTATCAATGCACCTTAGGTGAGGTTTTCAAGGCCGCCGTGCCGTCTGGTTTGAAATTGGAGAGTGAGACGCAGATTGTGGCAGTGGGCGATTTTGTGGCAGATGCACCTTTGAAAGAACGAGAGCAGTTGCTGTTGGATATTTTGGGTGATAAACCGATGTCGGTGCAAGATTTGAATAAGGCTTTGGAGATGAAAAACTGCCTTCCTTTGGTGAAACGAATGATGGAGATGGGGGCAGTGGAGATTTCTGAAAATGTAGAAGAAAAATACAAGCCTAAGATAGAGCCTTTTGTCCGCCTCACGCCACAGTTTGAAAAAGAGTCTGAGTTGACGGTTTTGATTGATTCGTTGGAGAAACATCCGAAGCAGATGCAGACGATGGTGGCCTATCTGCAGTTGGCTCAGTATTTTCAAGAAAAAAAATCTAAGGAAGTCAGGAAAAGAGATCTGTTGCACAAAGGAGCGTCCGATTCGTCCATCAACACGTTGGTGAAGAATGGCGTGCTTGAAATCAACAAACGAGAGGTGGGGCGACTCAACTCGGCAGTGATAGAGACTCAGGCATTGTCCCCCTTGTCGGAGGTGCAACAAGAAGCGTATCAGTCTATTTTAGAGCAGTTTAAGGAGAAACAAACGGTCTTGTTGCACGGCGTAACCTCGTCGGGTAAAACGGAAATCTATCTTCATCTGATAGATAAAATGATGGCAGAAGGACGGCAGACACTTTTCCTTTTGCCCGAGATTGCCTTGACCACACAAATCACCAATCGTCTTCGTAAAGTGTTGGGTAACAGTCTGTTAGTCTACCATTCCAAATTCTCGGATGCAGAGCGAGTAGAAGTGTGGAAAAAACTGTTGGACGACCATTCAGATGTGAAGGTGATTTTAGGTGTTCGTTCATCTATCTTTCTGCCATTCAAGGACTTAGGACTTGTGATTGTGGATGAGGAACATGAAACATCGTACAAGCAGTTTGACCCTGCGCCGAGATACCATGCCGGAAATGCAGCCATTGTTTTGGCAATGTTGCAGAAGGCGCATGTGCTGTTAGGATCGGCAACCCCTTCGGTGGAGTCCTATTCCAATGCGCAAAGAGGAAAATATGGATTGGTGGAGTTGATGCAACGATATGAGGGCATTGAAATGCCCGAAATCGTCGTGGCAGATGTGAAAGAAGCACGTCGAAAGAAGGAGATGCAGATGCATTTCACACCGCTACTGCTGACACAAATGCGGAAGGCGTTGGAACGGAAAGAGCAAGTCATTCTCTTTCAAAACCGTCGTGGCTATTCACCTTATATGGAGTGTCGCACTTGTTCTGCAGCCCCTCGGTGTGTGAACTGCGACATCAGTTTGTCTTATCATAAAAACACCAATCAACTGATATGCCATTATTGTGGCTATTCGATACCCGTGCCGTATGTTTGTCCAGCCTGTGGAGAGCCGAACCTTGCGCCAGTGGGGTTGGGAACGGAGCAGATTGAAGATGAGGTGGAGCAGTTGTTCCCAGAGGCAAAAGTGGCACGATTGGACTTAGACGTGGCGAAATCACGAAAAAGTTACGAAACGATAATCTCACAATTTGAACAAGGTGCGATTGATATTTTGGTGGGTACTCAGATGATTTCCAAGGGCTTGGACTTTGAGAGAGTGCGATTGGTGGGTGTGATGAATGCAGATGCCACGCTGAATTTTCCCGATTTCAGGTCGCAAGAGCGGTCGTTTTCAATGTTCTCGCAGGTGGCAGGACGCGCAGGACGAAAGAACAATCGAGGCATTGTGGTGATACAGACCACATCGCCGGATAATCCTGTCATTCAGTTAGTTAAGCAGAACGATTATGCGACGATGTTCGACCGTGAGATGCGAGAACGCTATGCTTTCAAATATCCGCCCTACTATCGAATGATTGACATTTATCTCAAGTCGAAAGATGCGAAAACAGTGGATTGGGCAGCCGATATGATGGCAGATGGAATGCGCAAAGTGTTTGGCGACAGAGTGTTAGGACCCGACCGTCCGTTGGTGGCACGCATACAGACCTATTTCATTCGAAAAATCATTTTAAAGATAGAGACGACCGCCTCGTTCGACAATGCGAAGAACCTGTTGAAACAGTTGACGGTAGAGTTGTTGTCGCAGAGACAATTCAAGAGTTTGATGATAAATGTTGACGTTGACCCAATGTAGAGGGGTTGTAAATATATGATTTTCAACATTTATTTATAAATTTGCAGAACGCAGAAAATTTTGAAAAAAGATATATGAAGTTTGAAGATTTAAATTTAGAGCCAAGTCTGATGGAAGGACTTTCGGCGATGAATTTTCAAGAGATGACCCCTGTGCAGGAGGCTTCAATACCTAAGATTTTGGAAGGTAAAGACATCATTGCATGTGCGCAGACGGGAACGGGAAAGACGGCAGCATACCTTTTGCCGTTGTTGAATAAATTGATGACAGATGAACATAGTGCGGACGCTGTGAGTGCGATCGTTATGGCTCCTACACGTGAGTTGGCTCAGCAGATTGACCAGCAGTTGGAGGGCTTTTCATATTTCCTTTCTGTCAGTTCGGTTGCAGTTTATGGAGGAAACGATGCTTCTGTCTGGGATCAGCAGAAGAAGGCTTTGCAGATGGGAGCCGATTTTGTTATTGCCACTCCAGGTCGTTTGATTTCTCATATTTCGTTAGATAATGTTGACTTCTCGAAGGTCAAATATTTCGTTTTGGACGAAGCCGACAGAATGTTGGATATGGGATTTTATGATGATATTATCACTATTGTCAATAAGTTGCCTAAAGAGAGACAAACGATAATGTTCTCTGCAACGATGCCTCCTAAGATTCAGAAGTTGGCGAAGACGATTTTGAACAATCCTGAGATGGTCAACATTGCCATTTCTAAGCCTGCCGAGGGTATCAAGCAAGAGGCTTACGTTTGCTATGAGACGCAGAAATTCGAGTTGCTTTCGACTGTCTTGAAAGAAGACGAGACACGCAAGACCATCGTTTTCTCATCTTCAAAATTGAAGGTGAAGGAGATTGCCCGTCAGTTGAAGAGAAGAGGCTTGTCTGTCGTGGAGATGCACTCCGACTTGGAGCAAGCCGATCGCGACGCAGCATTGTTGGATTTCAAGAGTGGAAAAGCAACTGTTTTGATTGCTACGGATATTGTATCTCGTGGTATCGATATTGATGATATTGAGACAGTTATCAACTACGACGTGCCTCACGATGTGGAAGATTACATTCACAGAATCGGACGTACGGCGAGAGCGAATAGAACAGGACGAGGTGTTACTTTCATCTCGGAGGAAGATCAAGAAAAATTTGGTAAAGTAGAACAGTTTTTGGAAAAGACAATCGACAAATTGCCTTTGCCTGAAAGTTTGGGTGAGGGCCCTGCTTACGAGCCATCAGTTCGTAGAGGCAATAACAGAGGACAGTACGATCGCAGAAATGGCAATCGTCAAGGCGGAAATAGAGGAGACCGAAATGGTCATCGCAATAACCGTGATAATAACAATCGCGACAACAATGGTGGCGATAATAATGGCGAGAGAAGAAATTTCCGTGATCGCAGAGATGGAAATAGAGACAATAATAGGTACAGACAAAGAAACAATCAGTCGGATGGTCAGCCAAATGACGCTCAGATGGTCGATGAAAATGGTCAACCTATTGTAAATCAGAATGTTGAAAGCCAAAATCAAGAAGGACAAAATTCTCAAGACAACCAAGGTAGACAACAACGAAACTATCAACAAGACGGACAAAACGGTCGCCGTTACAATGGTCAAAACGGTCAAAACGGTCAGAACGGAAGAGGCAGACGTTATGGAAATCGCCGCTACGACAATCGTAGAGAAGAGGGCGAACAGAATGCTGAAAATGCTGAATCTCAAGTTGATAACTCTCAAGAGAACGTTCAATCAGGAAACGAGAATCGTCGTCCATACCGCCAAAATCGTCAAAACAACCGCTACAACAATAGAGGTGAGAATAGAGGCGAAAACCATGGTGAAAACAGAGGTGAAAACCGTGGCGAGTACAGAGGCGAGAATCGTGGCGAAAGAAACGAAAATCGTGATGAGAACAGAGGCGAGGGCGTAACGGAGCAATCTCAAAACCGCAATCGTTACCGCAACAGAAGACGTTACGATAACAATAATAATGGTGAGAACGGTGCTGCTCAAGGTGGAAGATTCTGGCAGAAAGATGGTCAGAACCGTGATGAAAATCATTCTAACAGATACCAAGGTCAGTCTCGTCGTCAGCAAGGTGAAAATAAGAAGCCAACTGAGACAAAGTCTGAGGTTGCTCCAAAGAAAGAGGAGAAGCAATCGTTATTCCAGAAAATCAAGAGTTTCTTTGGCAAATAATTAATCTGAAACTTTACCATTCAGAGAATGAAAAAACGTAAAATTCTGTTTGTCTGTTTAGGCAATATTTGTCGTTCAGCGGCTGCCGAGGCGGTGATGAAAGCCGTTTTGGCACGCAAAGGCGATGATCGTTTCTTTGTCGATTCCGCCGGCATCTTGAGTTATCATGAGGGAGAGAAAGCAGATCGTCGTATGCGTTATTTCGCTGATCTGCGAGGATATGATCTAACGTCAATCTCTCGTCCCGTGCGCAGTTCCGACTTTGAGGAGTTCGACTATATCATTGGTATGGATGATTCCAATATCGATGATTTGAAGGAGCGAGCAACGACTATCGAGCAGGAAGCGAAAATCCATAAGATGACAGAATTTTGCGTGAATATTGAGGCAGACCATGTGCCAGACCCCTATTATGGTGGAAATGAGGGCTTTGAGAGGGTGTTGGACTTGTTGGAAGATGCTTGTGAGGGCTTTTATCAGTGGTTAATTTCTGAAAAGAATTAATAGGATGAAAAATACGAAGAGTGCAAAAAACGAGGTAAAAACAAATGAGTCGAAGGTTGGCATGATTAAGAGCCTGTCAGACAAACTGATGGGCGAGAAGAGCCAATGGGGAATGCGTTTGCTGTTCTTCATCTTTTCATTTGTGATTTTAGGAGTTGTCAATCAGGACGTTATGTACCAGATTTTCTGGCGCAGTTACTTCTTGTATGATGCTGATTGGGCTTGTACGACGATAGGACAGTCGGGTGGACTTCTGCTCTATATCTCGCTGTTTCTCAATACATTCCTTCACACTCCACTCATAGGAGGCTTGTTTTTTGCCTTCTTTTTGACACTCCTTCAATATGGTTTGTCTAAGTGCTTTGATAAGGAAAATCGACTTTATTGGTTGACCTATTTGCCATCCATTTTGTTGATTGTGGCATTTTTGATGCCTCGATATGAAGTGTTTTGGAAATTTGAACGAGGGTATTATTTCGCCTCCGTTTTAGGTCTCCTGCTTTCGGTCGGTTTGTATGCTTTGATGAAGCATTTCATTAAGAATGAGATAGTTGGCTTTGTTGTTGGAGTCGTCTTGTCAGCCGTTCTTTATCCATTTATAGGATTCTTCAGCATACTTCCTTTGTTGTACTATTCGTTGCAGGGCGAACTGAAAATGAAGATTGCGGGGGGCGTTGCTTTCGTGGCACTCTTCTTCATTCTGCCGATACCGACTTCTTTCTGGGCAACGGAGTTTTACTTGCATGTGCTGTTCAATCCGATGTCGGATGATTTCTTTATGTCGCACCTCATTGTCTCTTTGATTGCCGTTCTGTCGGTGATTGTTTTGGCAATTTTGAGTGGTATCGGATTTAAAATAGAGTCTCGCATAATGGCAGTGGCAACGCTTTTGTCCTTTATCTCATTGATCGTGTTGGTTTCAACTCCTGCCAATAAAAAATTCCGTTCCGATTTGAAATTGATTGAGTTGGCACGCAATTACGAGTGGCGAGACATTTTGAAGGAGACGAGGAAGATGCGGAAGATGGATCACTTCGAGAATACCTTCCGCTTAGTTGCTTTGGTGAATACTAACCATCTGATTGACAAGGCTTTTGATGCGCCTATGCCACTTCAGGATGACGCGCATCGCTTGTTAAGTGTCGTCTATCGTGATTATCTCTTTTTCTACAGTTCCCTCTTTAGCACGGCGTTGCAGTTTAATATGGAGATGTGGACATCCTACGGAGATGATTTTGAACGGTTGAAACGGTTTGTGGTTTTGGCCTTGTTGAATGGTGAGGATGAGTTGGCAAAACGTTATATTGAGGTGATGCGGAAAACCAAATCAATGGATTTTGTCGTTGATCAGTTTGAAAAATACGTTGGAAATAGCCAGAAACTGTTGGAAGTACCAATGTACAAAAATCTGGTAGATCATACTTTCCAAGAGAAGGTGGCTTTGGATGGCTGTAAATTCTTCCAGTACTGCTACCTCCAGTACAGAGATGTCGATGCTGCGAATATGGAACGTCGACTGTTGATGGATTTGGCTTTGAAAAGTTTGGATGTCTTCGTAAGAGACCTTTCTATTGTGCCGAAAGATTTCTTCTCACCGTTCCCAGTTTATTTTCAGGAGGCTTTGGCATTGAAAACAATCATTTCGAATGATGAATCTTGGATAAGACGTTATCCTGTAGAAAGAAGTGTCGCGCTTCGAGTGGAGCAAATTTACAATGACGTTTTTGCTCATCGAAACGAAGATCGTGGTGAACTGGGCTTGGAATGGAGTAAGAAATATCAAGGATCGTACGCTTATTATTTCTTATTCAACAATGACAATACTGATATCATTATGTATAGGAATGGTTTTAAGGAAAAGAATTACTAATAGGATAGATATGAAATCAAAAATCATAAATCGGTTATTTGGAATCTTCACAACGATAATCGCCTTTTTTACGGTTGTGGCTTGTTCTGAAAGTGTTCCGTCTAAGTATGAGAACGCTAAAGATTCGTTGTCTATCTATCCTGATTATAAGGATGTTGTCATTCCAAAAAACATCTCGCCAATCAATTTTGTTGTTGAAAATAAGGGCGACAAGTACGTCGCTTCGATACAAGTAAATGGAGTGGAGAAGTTGACGGTTTCGTCCTCGGATGGGGAAATAAAATTTCCTTTGAAGAAGTGGCACGAAATGCTGAACGAAAATTCTGATTGTCGCCTCTCTGTCAATGTTTTTGTTAAGAACGAAGGCAAATGGTTGGGCTATCCTGCGTTTGATGTGAGGGTTGTGCCAGACTCTATGGATTCGTACATAACTTACAGATTGATAGAGCCTTCGTATGTTTGTTCAGGTGGTTTGGCTTTGTTTCAATATCATGTAGAAGATGCAGAGGTTTTGTCTTTTGTCGGATCTCACAAATTCCGCTGTCGACCAGAATTGGGAACTTCGCGTTGTATGAACTGCCATACCTCACAGCGAGGTAACCCCGAAAATTACACCTTCCAACAACGTGGACCAGGTGGCGGTATGGTGATGAACTACAATGGCGAGAAAAAAATCATTGTCTCAAAAGTTGGAGATATGAAAGCAGGTGCTGTCTACGAGCGTTGGCATCCAACGTTGCCTTTCATCGTCTTTTCAAACAATTCCGTGGCTCAACTTTTCCCAACAAAGGGTAGCGCGAAGATTGAGGCTTTCGATCATCGTTCCGATATTTTGTTATACGATATTGAAAAGAATGAGATTCGCTATTTGGTGAAATCGCCGATTCAGACTACCTCATACCCAGACTGGTCGCCCGATGGAAAGTATATCTACTACACAAGTACGGCAGCCAAAAGTGTTGAAGAATTGCAAAATCTCTTGAATAAAAACTTCAATTTGATGCGTATGCCGTTCAATGCCGACACGGTGGGGGTAGGTCAGTCTGAACTGATTTACGATGCGGTCTCTTTGAATAAGAGTATCTCAAAACCGAGAATTTCGCCAGATGGTCGCTATGTCGCAATGACCATCTCAGAATATGGAGGCTACCATTATACTCACAAAGATGCGGATATTGTTCTGTTCGACCTCCAAGATTCTGTGTTGAAGGAACTTCCGATCATCAACTCGCCAGAAGCCGATGGTTATGTAACATGGTCGTCGAACGGCCGTTGGCTGATGATTGGTTCTCGTCGTGAAGATGGAAACTATGTTCGCCTCTATTTCTCTTATTTCGACAAGGACGGCAAGGCATATAAACCTTTCCAAATGCCTCACGAAAATCCGCTTTACGACCGTATTCTCTTGAAATGTTACAATTATCCTGAGTTCGGAAAAACCGCAGTTGATATAACCGCAGAAGATGTTTACGAACTGATGGACGATCCTACGGTGCATGTAACACCTAATTTTAAAGGAACCGTTGAAAAAGATTCTTCCGTGGATGTTGTAACAGGTGCATCTACTGTAAGTTATTAATCTTAAACAGTGAAGAAGATGATGACAATCGATAATCTATTGAAAGATAATGTTTTATCTTGGTTGGCTCGCATCATCTTCTTTGTCTTTGCATTTCTACTTTTAGGAGTTCTCTACGAGGATGCTTTGCATTATTTTTTCTGGAATGGCTATTTCTTGTATGACAGTGAGTTTGCCCAGAAACTCATTTTTCGAGGCGGTGGATTGCTCGTCTATGTAGGAAGATTTTTGAGTCAGTCGTTCAAAACTCCGTGGTTGGGTGCGATTGTATTCTCCCTTCTGTTAACGACTTTGCAATATCTGATAGAGAGACTAACGAAACGGTCTGGTTGGTGGGGCATCTCATTTTTACCCTCAAGCCTCATTCTCATCGCCTTTTTACTTGTCAGATATTTAACTCGATATGGCGAGAAAATCGTTTTTGATGTCGCTTGGTTTTGGACTCCCATTGTCGGTTCCATCCTCGTTTGTGCTTGGACTTTGTTGTACAGACAGATAAGGACGAAAGAAGTCTATAAATGGGCAGTCTGTACACTCCTTTCTGTTATCACCTACCCATTTATCGGTGTTTTTTCGCCTGTTGCGATGATACTGATAATGATGTTGGCTCCAGAGAAGAAATGGTTGTATGGAGTGTCGGTTGTGGTGCTATTCCCGATATTAAACGCTCTCACAGCCTATTTCTATGATGAATATTGGGTGTATGTCGCTTTTGCCCCATTGCCGATTCCGGTGAACGACTACAGTTGGGTGTTCTTTTCGGCTTTACTGTCAATTATCTTGATCGTCTTGGCAAGCCGTTTTGTTGTAAAAGAAACGACTCGGTTGAAGAAAATAATTGTTTCTGCAGCATTGTTTGTCCTACCTATAATTGCAGTTGTAGGTGTTGCGGCTTTGCCTTACAATGTTCGGTTTCGCTCGGATATGCACCTGTATCAATTGGCAAATGAGAAAAAATGGCAGGAGATTTTGGAGGTCGTGGATATGAAAGACCATCTCACGCACTATGAGAATGCTTTTCGTGTGGTGGCTTTGTCGAATACGGACAAGCTGTTGGACAAGATGTTTGATTTCGTTCCTCCGTTGATGTCGCAGGATGATAAGTCATATTCGATTTTCTCTCCGTTCCTCTATTTCTATGGTTCGCTGTTTTCGTCGGCTGTGCAACTCAACATGGAGGATTGGGTCGTTTATGGCGAATCTTACGAACGACTGAAACGGTTTGCGCTCCTTGCTTTGTTGAACAATGAGGGCGATTTGGCGCACCATTATATAGAGGTGATGAAGAAGACAAAATGCTTGGACGATGATGTTCAAGAATTGGAAAAATATCTTTTCAATCGCAAATCGATGTACGATGATAATCCGCTTTATGTGGAGATGAAGAAACATGAATTTGCCGAGATTGTCGATTTGAATGGTATGACTTTGTTCTACAAGAATTTTCTATCGTACGGCGATGTCAATTATGATAATGTGGAACGTCGTCTTTTGGCAGATATTTATATCAAGGATTTGGATTTCTTCTTGAAAGATCTCAATACGATGTTGCGATTTTACGATGGAAAACAATTGCCGATTTATTTTCAACAAGCCGTTGCCGTTAAAATTATGTTGACGGGTGATTTTGAATTGCAAAAACGGTTTGCCGTTTCAAAAGAGGTGGGCGAGGTGGTTGAGGCTATCGCCAGAAAAGCGACTGAGAAGAAATATACGAATAAAGAATATGATGAGGTTGCTTGGCAGATAGCGACCCAATATCCAAACAATTACGCAACCTACTATTTCTTTGACAACCAAGAGTTTAGTCCATGGTGAAAAATTTTTTCTTAAAGAAAGAAACTCGAAAATGTGATTTTTCGAAATACATTCAGTTTCTTATTTTTTGCTGTTTTTTGTCTTCCTTTCTGGCTTGTACAGATTCGATTCCTGACAAATTTTCAAACTCGAACGATCCTTTCAACATTTATCCCGATTACAAGGATGTTTATGTGCCGGTCAACGTCGCTCCTCTCAATTTCAAAATTGATGGGAAAGAGGGCAAGACAGTGTGCCGTGTCTCTACAGATGGTATCGATCCGTTGATTGTGTCGGGTAAGAACGGTGAGGTTCGTTTCCCTCTTTCTAAGTGGAAAAATTTCTTGAGCAATGCGGTTCAAGGAAAAGATTCTGCCCTGGTATCAGTTGATGTTTGGTATAAGGAGAGAGAACGATGGAAGAAATTTACGCCATTCGAAATCACGGTCGTGAACGATTCTATCGATCGATATGCCACTTGCAGATTGATTGAGCCTTCCTATACCTTGACGGGCGAAATCGGTTTGTTTGAGTTTGATATTGAAACAGGAAAGGTGAAACAGTTTGTCGGTGTTGGCAAATTTGACACGGACTATAATTATATTGGTCATAAATGTATGAACTGCCACACTTCGCAGGTGGGGCATCCGAAAAACAAAGTCTTCCATCATCGTTCAAACAATGGCGGTATGGTTGTAACCTATAATGGTGAAACTAAGATTGTCGATACGAAGGTGGGTGATATGCCAGCTTCTGCCGTTTATGAACGTTGGCATCCGTCGCTTCCTCTGATCGTGTTCTCCGACAATGTTGTACGACAGGCTTTTCCTTCGTTGGGCTATTGTAAAATCGAAGTGTTCGACTACTATTCAGACTTATTACTATATGATGTGGAGAAGAATACTGTGGAGTATGTCTTGAAAACACGAGACACGATGGAGACCTATCCGACATGGTCGCCCGATGGCAAATACCTTTATTATTGTCAAACCGACTCGTTGGGCATCGGTCAGGAAAACCCCTACGAAGGTAGATTGTATGATTTGTATCGAATTCCGTTCAATCTTGAAACCCGAACTTTTGGTCAGCCCGAGGCAGTCTATCAACCATCAGCCATCCAGCACAGTGTCGCAAAACCGAGCGTTTCAGCAGATGGTCGGTATGTCGCCATGACGCAATCCTCGTTCGGAGCCTACCATTATTTCCACTACGATGCAGATGTCGTGGTCTATGACCTTCAAGACAGTTTGGTTTTGGATGTCGATGTCGTCAATAGTAACCGTCCAGAGGGGTATGCACAATGGTCGAGTACAGGTCGATGGTTGATGGTGAGTTCGCGCCGAGACGATGGCAATTATGCCCGACTCTACTTCAGTTACTTCGATCGCAATGGCAAGGCGCACAAACCCTTCCAATTGCCACACGAAGATCCCTTATACGACCTCTATTTGCTGAAGAGTTACAATTGTCCAGATATTTGTCGCGAACCGGTAGTCTATACCCAGCAATCAGTTAGCAAAATGTTACAAAAAGGCGAGCATCAGAAGGCAGAATACAAAGGAACCCTTGATCAAATGCTAATAGATGCCTATTCTGGAGCCTCAACGATGGTTCAAGAAGATGAAACAGAGGAAGAAAAGAGTGGCGATGAATCTGTAAAAGAAGAAGAAACCCCTCAAAAAGAATAACTAAAACACGAAAAAACGGCTGAATGCTTTCATTTTGTCAGAAAATAGGCAAAATGAAAGCATTTTGAGTTCATAGAGATAGCGGTAGAGTAGAAAAAGGTAAAAAAGGACGGCTTTTTTGACAAAATGACACGATAAACAAAGTATAACTTACAAAAGTTTCGTCGGTATCAAAAAAAAATCGCTTTTTGCTAAAAAAAATAGGGAAATTTTTTTGCAGTAATAAAAATGGATGTATATTTGCAATGTCAAAATGAAAGACACAAGGCGAAAACGAAAGCAAAGCGAAACGTTAAGTCGGTGAAAGTCTGAAAGGAGACAAAAGAGACTCGAAAGAGTTGACAAAGAGATTTGAAATATTCAAAATGATGGATAGTTCAAATTGAGAGAGAAATAAAAATTGAGAGATAATTAAAAAGATATATAAACTTTTAAACTGTAATCTTATGGATGCAAAGGTAAAAGAGTTCATGGATAAGCTTATCGCTAAAAATCCAGGAGAAGAAGAGTTCCACCAGGCTGTACAAGAGGTTGTTGAATCTTTGATGCCATTCATCGAGAAACACCCAGAGTACCAAAAGGCAAAGATTCTTGAAAGAATGACTGAGCCTGAGAGAGTTATCATGTTCCGTGTTCCTTGGATTGATGACAAGGGTGAGTACCAGATCAACCGTGGATTCCGTATCCAGATGAACAGTGCGATCGGTCCATACAAAGGAGGTATCCGTTTGCACCCTTCAGTAAAGTTGGGTACTTTGAAGTTCTTAGCATTCGAGCAGGTTTTGAAAAACTCTTTGACTACTCTTCCAATGGGTGGTGCTAAGGGAGGTTCAGACTTCGACCCTAAGGGAAAATCAGATAACGAAGTAATGCGTTTCTGCCAAAGCTTCATCACTGAGTTGTTCCGCCACATCGGTCCTGACACTGATGTTCCTGCAGGTGATATAGGAACAGGTGCTCGTGAGGTTGGTTACATGTTCGGTCAATACAAGAGATTGAGAAACGAGTTCACCGGTGTTTTGACTGGTAAGGGTCTTGAGTTCGGTGGTTCATTGATCCGTCCTGAGGCTACTGGTTACGGTGTAACTTACTTCGCTCAATATATGTTGGAGACTAAGGGTGACTCTTTGAAAGGTAAGACAGTTGCCATCTCTGGTTCAGGAAACGTTGCACAGTACGCCGTTGAGAAATGTACTCAATTAGGTGCTAAGGTTTTGACAGTTTCTGATTCAAACGGAACTATCCTCGATGAGGACGGTATCGACGCAGAGAAGCTCGCTTTCATCTTCGATTTGAAGAATGTAAAACGTGGTCGTATCAAAGAGTACGCTGCTAAATATCCAAAGGCTAAGTACTTCGAAGGAAAACGTCCTTGGCAGTTGAGAGCATACGATATCGCTATGCCTTGTGCAACTCAGAACGAGTTGGATGGTGACGATGCAGCAGCATTGTTGAAGAACGGAACTAAGTTGGTTGCTGAGGGTGCTAACATGCCTTCTACAATCGCTGCAGTTGAGCAATTCATCGCTGCTAAGATCCTCTACGCTCCAGGTAAGGCTTCTAACGCAGGTGGTGTTGCAACTTCAGGTCTTGAAATGTGTCAGAACTCTGCTCGTTTGTCTTGGACAAGAGAAGAGGTTGACGAGAAACTCAAGAGAATCATGAAGGACATCCACGAGAACTGTGTAAAATACGGTACTGAGGCTGACGGCACAGTTAACTATGTTAAGGGTGCAAACATCGCTGGTTTCGTTAAGGTTGCCAATGCAATGTTAGCTCAAGGTTTGGTTTAATCGTAAACTAAACAATAATGAAAAAATCCCCGTCGTAATTCAAACTTCGGGGATTTTTCGTAAAAACCCTTTAGTTACTTTTTTGATAAACTGTAAAATCTCTTGATTATGAGTAAAATAAAAGTTGCTGTAATTGGCTATGGTAATATTGGCCGTTACTCAGTTGAGGCTCTCCAGGCCGCTCCTGATATGGAACTTGTTGGTGTAGTGCGTCGCGACGCTTCTGCTCCTCAACCCGTAGAACTCACCAACGTAAAGGTGGTTTCTGACATCAGCGAACTTGGAAAGGTTGACGTGGCTATCCTTTGTGGCCCATCACGTAGCATTCCTGAATTGGCTACTACTTACCTCGCTAAGGGAATCTGCACTGTAGATAGTTTCGATATCCATACGGATGTTTGGAATTTGCACGAGGATTTGGACGCTAAAGCAAAGAAAAACAATGTGGCTTCTATTATCTCAGCAGGTTGGGATCCAGGTTCAGACTCTGTAATTCGTACTTTGCTCGAGGCTATGGCTCCTAAGGGATTGACTTACACTAACTTCGGTCCTGGTATGAGCATGGGTCACTCTGTTGTCGCTCGTTCAAAGAAGGGTGTTAAGAATGCTTTGTCTATGACTATCCCTCAGGGTACTGGCATTCACAGCCGTATGGTTTATGTTGAATTGGAAGACGGTTACACCGCAGAGCAGATCTACAATGAATTGAAGGCTGATTCTTATTTCGCTCACGATGAACTTCACGTTATCCCTGTTGCCAGCGTCGACAACTGTCGCGATATGGGTCACGGTGTTCTCTTGGAGAGAAAGGGTGTTTCAGGAAAGACTCAAAGCCAACGTTTCGAGTTCAAGATGACTATCAACAACCCAGCTTTGACTGGTCAAATCTTGGTTTCTTGCGCTCGTGCCGTATTGAAACAAAAACCTGGTTGCTATGTAATGCCTGAGATCGCTCCTATGGATTACTTGCCAGGCGACAAGGAGACTTTGATCCGTTCTTTGGTATAATCTAAGGAAATCTGATTTAATGAATTTAATAAAAGGGGATGAGGTTTTGCCTCGTTCCCTTTCTTTTTATGGTATGGTGTGTGTAAACGGACAAACAAAACGCAGACGCTCTACACCTACGACCCACTCGGCAACAAATGTCTCTTGCCTTCTATTGGCAAAAGCAACTTCGAGCAATGTGGACATTCGATGCTGAGAATGTTGGATAGTTCAGACAAATTGACTAACTTAGCGTTCATAACTGTTTCGTCTAATTTATTGTATCTTAGTTTGTTGGACGTAAAAAAGATAAAAATTTTGAGAAACTGTTATTCTTGCTCCTATTTTGGAGTGGAAAAACTTTAGTAAATGAGTGGACTATAAATATATAGCCGTTTATGATTAAGAATATAGACATGTCCTCGTATGGACCGATTAACAAACTCTCTTGCCAAGATTGTTTGCAAAACCTCAATCTGGTGATAGGCACAAATGGTTCAGGAAAGACTTTCTTCTTGAAAGCCTTATACTCAGCGTTGAAAACTATAGAACAGTATCAAAGGGACAAAGAACCCAAAAGTCAAAAGGAGTTACTGTTCGATGCTTTGTATTGGACATTCCAAGGTCGCAGTTTGGGCAATTTGGTGAAAAAGGGAAGTTCCGCCCTGACATTTTCAATGGAATCAGATAAAAACGAGAGTTTTTCCTATAGTTTCGGAGTTACCACAGTAAAATCTGTACAAAGTCTTACAAGTACTTTCGCCCCGACGACAGCAAATAGCATATTCATTCCAGCCAAGGAGATCGTCTCAGTACAAGACATCATACTCAAATCATTTGATGTAGACCGTTCATTCGGCTTTGACAAGACCTATGTAGATTTGTCAAAGGCCTTGTCCAAAACTATTAAGGGAGGAAATTACAAAGAGTTTGCAAGTGCCAGAAAGATGCTGAACGATGCCATTGGAGGCAAAATAGAGTATGACACGGCAAATCAGGAATGGATTTTTCGTGATCAAGACAGGAAAATATTCGAGATTAACTTAACATCAGAAGGAACTAAACGGTTGGCTATTTTAGATTTGTTGTTGGGCAATCACTACTTGACTCGTGATTCCGTAGTGATTATAGATGAAGCAGAGGCAAATCTTCATCCTATTATGATTAGTAAGTTTATGAGCATTCTTGTAAAGTTAGCCAAGGCGGGGTTACAGATATTCATCTCGTCGCATTCTTACTTCGTAATTAAAAAACTATACATATTGGCTCACAAAGAAAAAATGTCCATCCCCGTGATATCATTCGAGGGTAACGGAGAAGTAGCAATAGGTGATTTGCTTATGGAAATGCCTGACAATCCCATTATTGATGAGTCTATAAACTTATATGAGGAGGAGATTCTTTTATGAAGGAGGAATTTGAGGAATCCAATATGTCATTTTCTTTTCCGAAAGAAGACTTATACCGTATAGAGAAATCCAAGTTACTGGCAACGTTGCAATTCAAAGCGTGTGAATGTCTGGTGAAAAAGGACAATGACATCCTTTTGCTTGAAGCAAAGAGTTCATCACCCCGACAAGACAACTCTCCGGAAAATTTCAAAGCTTATATTGGTGAGATAGGCAAGAAATTTTCCGACTCTCTCCTGCTATATAACGCAGTATTGCTTCGCCATAAAGAAGAAAAGATTGGAGAAAATCTGCTTCGTGTGGACTTGAAAAAAGCAAAATACAAGTTATACTTGATTATCAGCGGTCACAAGCCAGAATGGCTTCCCCCTCTGCAGAATGCGCTAAAAAGGGAGTTGAAATCCACGTTGAAACTATGGCAAATAGATGATACTGCCGTAAAGGTGATTAATAAGGAAAAGGCTCAAGAATATGGAATAGTCCAGTAAACGTTTCAAGGAATATGCTCGAAAGTCTTTATCTGATTTTGTTGTGAGTCAACCGAAATCAGAGAAAGACTTTACCAGAATTTCCAAAAATGCTTTACACCGCCATGACCATTTCCAATTTTGTATTCTGCGCCTGCAACGATGGCTTGGGCGAGGTAGTCGTGGGCGAATTGTGCCGTTTCTTCCATCGTTTTCCCCAAGGCTAATCCTGAAGCTAAGGCAGAGGAAAGGGTGCAACCTGTGCCGTGTGTGTTTGGCGTGTAAAGCCTTTGAGAGGTCAATTCACTGACGCTTTTCGTTTTATAATTGTAGAAGATGTCGGTGAGTTTGTCTTCTGTGAGATGTCCTGCTTTGAGATAGATGGAGGTGTGATATTTCTCCGCTAATCGTTGGGCGATGGTTGGCAGTTCACTGTTTTTGTTGATTTTCTCTCCGATTAAAATCTCTGCTTCGGGAATGTTGGGAGTGATGATGGCTGCCAAGGGGGCTAACACTTCGCTAAGCACGGAAATGGCATCGTCGGTGATGAGTTTATGTCCAGAAGTGGAAACCATAACTGGGTCTAACACAACGTTTTTGATGTCATATTTCTGAATCATCTTTGCCACGCAACGAACAATTTCGGCAGAGTGCAACATGCCGATTTTGATGCTGTCGGTGCCAATGTCGCTTAAAACGGCGTTTATCTGACCTTCTATGTTCTCTATTGGTAAGCCGAAGACACTCTCCACACCTAAAGTGTTCTGCACGGTTACAGCAGTGATGGCAGTGGTGGCGAAACATCCACAGGCAGAGATGGTCTTGATGTCGGCTTGTATGCCTGCTCCTCCGCCTGAGTCGCTGCCCGCGATGCTCAATACTCGTTTGTACGTCTTGTTCTGTTCCATAGTCTATATCGTTGAATATGAATGGTTTATAAAAGAGACGAGGCGAAACTATTAGCTTCGCCTCATCTATGGTATAGATAAAGTCTATTAGTCGATAGCGTTTACTCCGTTGATAGTGAGCTCTTTATCAACTTCTTTGGCGATTTTTTTGATCATACCTTGAAGAACAGCACCTGGTCCGACTTCTGTGAAACTGTCTGCACCTGCAGCAACCATATTCTTAACAGACTGTGTCCATTTTACAGGAGCAGTCAACTGCTTGATCAAGTTGGTCTTGATGACTTCAGGGTCTGTTTCGCCTTGGGTCGTAACATTTTGGAAGACAGGGCATTTAGGACTTTGGAACTTGGTTGCCTTGATTGCTGCTTCCAATTCAACCTTTGCTGGTTGCATGAGTGGAGAGTGGAATGCGCCACCAACCACCAATTTCAAAGCACGACGAGCACCAGCGGCTGTGAGCATTTCGCAAGCACGGTCGATGGCTGGAATCGTACCTGAAATAACCAATTGACCAGGACAGTTGTAGTTGGCTGGCACTACGACATCGTCTGTGATAGAGGCACAAACCTCTTCAACTTTCTCGTCTGGCAAACCGAGGATGGCAGCCATTGTAGAAGGTTGCATCTCGCAGGCTTTCTGCATTGCCATAGCACGTTTAGAAACGAGAATGAGTCCGTCTTCAAAACTCATTGCGCCTGATGCAACCAATGCAGAGAACTCACCTAAAGAGTGACCTGCCACCATATCAGGTTGGAAGGCATCGCCCATACATTTAGCTAAGAGTACGGAGTGGAGGAACACAGCAGGTTGAGTAACCTTTGTTTGTTTCAAGTCCTCTGCTGAACCCTCAAACATCACGTCAGTGATGCGGAATCCGAGAATGTCGTTGGCTTTCTCTAACAAATCTTTGGCTGTTGCGTTCTTCTCATATAGGTCTTTTGCCATTCCCGTGAATTGGGAACCTTGACCTGGAAATACAAATGCTTTCATATTATTTTTCTTATTTCTTCAAAATGAATTAGTAGGCAGATTGTGATTTTGCCCATTTGCTTAAATCAGATGAACTTTCAAGTTCGTTTTGCTCTGATTTAGAGAGGTTTGTGAAAAAGTCTAAGCCTGTGGCTTCTTCTACCTCATCAACGGTTGTTACATAGTCGGCAAGGTCGCCTTCCGCATCTTGCGAGATGATAAAGGCAATCATTTTTTCTTTGCCAGCGTACGAGAAATCGTAGATGATTTTGTAGAAACGTTTTGGAATCGTGATATCACTCTTTTCCTTTTTCCCACGGTTATTTTCGTAGTCCATCTTCTTGAGACCTTTGTCTGTTAGAATCGGACCTGTGATGACATAGACTTTTTTGTATTTGCGAGCCCAGTTGCGAGTTTTCATCTCAAGGTCGTTCCATATCCCAGCGTTGAACTCCCTCGTCTGAGGTGAGATGTTGCTGGTGTAGAAACACTCTGCCATGGCAGTCTCATCAAATTTCATATCGCCAGCAGGTGCGAGGTGACCTCGGGTGTAGCCGCTGTTTCGATATTCGTAAGGATGAGAGGATTCAGTAACGACAATAGGGTCGGATACAAATTTCTCTTTTCTCTCTTGTTTGCCGTAAGTCTCCTCTTTGGTCAGTTCGTATGCCACCCATTCAGCTTGCTCGTCTTCCTCAGAATAGGAGAACGAGTAGTTTTCGTGGCGGTAGAGCGTACCTTTATTAGTGGTGTGACTGAAGATAGCGTCTCCTTTATCGTCTGTATCATCATTGGAAACACTTTTTTTGTCTTCGCTTGTAGACACAGACTTTTGCCCCGATGCAGTTGGAGCCTGATAAAAAGAAGACTCAACTGTGTCGGACTTTGATTGAGAAACCTCGCCCCTGCTGCAACTACCGCAAAGAAGGGCGAGAGAGACTAATGAGATTGGAAGAAAATTCCTCATTTTACGGCTTTCAAACTCATGTCCAAACCTTTGACAGAGTGGGTAAGCGCGCCCACAGAGATGTAGTCGACACCGCATTCAGCGTAAGAGCGGAGTGTGTCGAAAGTGATACCGCCAGACGATTCCGTCTCGTATTTGCCTGCAATACGTTTTACTGCCTCTTTCGTGTCTGCGACATTGAAATTGTCGAGCATGATACGGTCAACACCGCCCACTTGCATCACCTCTTCCAACTCATCGAAGTTGCGCACTTCGATTTCGATTTTGAGGTCTTTTTTATTCTTTTTCAAGTAGTCTTTTGCCTTGGTGATAGCGTTCTTGATACCCCCAGCAAAGTCAACGTGGTTATCCTTCAAAAGAATCATGTCGAAGAGACCGATTCTGTGGTTGCAACCGCCACCGATCTTTACTGCTTGCTTCTCGAGAATACGCAATCCAGGAGTCGTTTTACGGGTGTCGAGTACTTTCGTGTGCAAGCCTTCCAACTGCTTAGCGTAGCGATTCGTTTGAGTGGCAATACCGCTCATTCTCTGCATAATATTGAGAACGGTGCGCTCCGTTTGAAGGAGAGATTGCTCTTTGCCAGTAACATAGAAAGCGATGTCGCCTTTCTTCACTGGAGTTCCATCTTGAATCAAGACTTCGACTTTCATATCAGGGTCGAATTTGTGGAACACTTTCTTGGCAATTTCTACACCTGCGAGGATGCCATCCTCTTTGATAAGCAATTGTGCTTTACCGATTTTGTCGGCAGGAATACAACATAAAGTAGTATGGTCGCCATCTCCAATATCTTCAGCAAAAGCCAGATTGAGAAGGTCTTCGATAAGTTCGTTCTCGGTCTTCATATTTGAGAATTTTTCTGTTTTTCTTTTTATTTTTGCCGTAAAATATTCCATTATGAAGGTCATATTAACAGCCGCCGGCAAAACTAATAATTTAAATTTTAAAAATGCTATTTCCGACTATCAAAAGCGTCTCAAATTTTATATTCCGTTCGAGATAGAGGAGTTGCCCGACATTAAGAATACGAAGAATTTAACGGAGGACGAGCAGAAAAAGAAGGAGGGCGAGATGCTCTTAAAGTCATTCCAAGAGGGCGATGAAGTCGTGCTGTTGGATGACAAAGGAGAAGAGTTCACGTCGATGAAATTTTCATCCTATATAGAGAAGAAAACCCTTTCAGGAATCAAGCGTTTAGTGTTTGTGATTGGCGGACCCTATGGTTTTTCCCCCGAGGTTTATGCCCGTGCCAATGGCAAGGTATCCTTGTCGAAAATGACCTTTTCCCACCAAATGGTTCGTCTCATATTTGTGGAGCAGTTGTACCGTGCGATGACGATTTTGAAGGGAGAACCGTATCATCATGAGTGATAATCTCTTATAAGGTATAGTCCTTTGACCAATTCAAATTTGTGTAGAAGTTCTTGATACCTATTTAATGTTCTTTAAAAGTATCTAAACCCAACATATAGTTGTATCATCGTACGCGGTGGGTTATAATCTTCGTATATCGGTGAAAACAGAACACCGAGATATCGCAAAGTTAAGGATTTTTTCTGAACTGTTCCTTAACTTCTGCAATCTCACCACTACTTTCGTAACACCAAAAATTTATCCCTCCAGAATCTCTCTTTCTCCCAGAAAATTTTAGTATATTTGAACCGAGAATGTGTTGACCTTTTCGTTAAGCCAGACGAGCAAAAAACAAGTTCACTGGGTTTTGCCGTGGCGAGAAAAGGTGCATGTAATGAACGAAAATATGCTTAACAATAGGTTCAAAACGCTAATATGTTTTTTCTTGCTATCTCTCCCGTGTTTGCTTTGGGGCGAGACGGGCAAGGGTACTTATCGATTCTTGAATCTTCCTTATTCGGCAAAATTGGCTGGCGTGGGCGGCGAAAATATCACGATGAGTGCCGACCATGCTGGGCAAATCTACAATAACCCATCTCTGTTTACGAGTGCGATGACTAAGTCGCTCTCCGCTACGTATGTCAACTACCTTGCCGACGCTAACGGCGGAATGTTCTCTTTTGCATACACGAAAGATACGTTGAACTATTTCGGTGTCAACTTCCTTTTTATGGGGTATGGCGATTTGGAAGGCTACGACAAAAGTGGTGTCGCCACGGGCGAGTTCTCGGCTGCCGACTATGCTCTGAATCTGGTCTACGCTCGCTATTTGGGCGCACATATTCGTGTGGGTTTGGCTTTGAAACCGATTTATTCTCATATCAGTTCGTATACGAGTGTCGGATTGGGCTTCGATGTCGGTATGAACTATAATAATGAGGAACTCGGATTGTGCGCAGGTTTCGTGGTTCGCAATTTCGGATTTCGTTTCTCAAGTTATTACGAAGACCAAGATACGGAACGTCTGCCGTGGAACATGCAGATCGGTATCTCAAAACGGTTGATGCACGCTCCGTTCCGCTTTTCTGTAACCTACGATCACCTCAACGATTGGAATCTTGATTACACCCGTGTGGCAGATGCTACTACTGGTGAGGTGAAGGATATCAATGGTGCGGATATGTTCTTCAGACATGTCGTTTTTGGTGTGGAGATTCTCTTCTCAAAATATTTCCATATCGATGCGGGTTACAACCATCGTCGGAACAGAGAATATCAACTTTCCAATGCGAGAGGAATCAACGGCTTCTCGTTTGGTGCTGGCTTTAAAGTCTACAAGTTCAACTTAGATGCAGCCTACGCTCAGTATGCTCCGTCGGGTGGAACATTCACGCTTTCTTTGTCCACCAATATTGATTCGTTCAAGGAAAAGAGTGAACGAAAGAGTCAGAAAGAGGAGGAGCAGACTACCGCCAAGGTTGTGGAGAGTGTCAATTCGATAGATTAAAAATTAAGATCAAAAATTAAATTATATATAGAAGATGAAAAAGATAATTGTAGCGATAGATGGATTTTCATCCTGTGGAAAGAGTACGTTGGCAAAAGACCTTGCTAAGGCGGTGGGTTATGCGTATGTCGACACGGGTGCGATGTATCGTTCTGTTACCCTTTATTGTCTTCGAAATGATTTAGTGAAAGACAATGTGGTGGATGAGGAGAAGCTCAGAGTCGCATTGCCAGATATAAAAATATCATTCCAATATAATGCGGATAAGAAGCGCAATGAAACCTATCTGAATGGTGAGAATGTAGAAGAGGAGATTCGTTCGTTGCGTGTGTCTAACGTGGTGAGTGTGGTGAGTGCCATCGGGTTTGTCAGAAAGGCGATGGTGGCACAACAGCAATCATACAGTGTGGATAGAGGTGTGGTGATGGATGGTCGCGACATTGGTACGGTTGTTTTCCCGGATGCGGAGTTGAAGATTTTCGTTACTGCTTCGCCTGGGGTTCGTGCGCAACGCAGATATGCAGAGTTGACGGCGAAGGGCGACAAGGTAACGATGGAGGAGATTCTGGAGAACGTGAAACAGCGTGATTATTTAGACCAGAACCGCAAGGAGAGTCCGCTACGCCAAGCAGAGGATGCCATTGTATTGGATAACAGTGAGATGACGATTCCACAGCAGAATGAGTGGTTGATGGAGCGTTTCAAAGAGAGAACGAAATAAAAAAATAGAAGTCTCGAATAATCTCATCGAAGGAGGTTGGAAGAGACGATAGATGGAGAGATTCCGCGATGATAGTAGAGATAGATAAGAACTCTGGATTTTGCTTTGGTGTGGTTACAGCCATCACGAAGGCAGAGGAGGAACTCTCGAAGTCGAGCCGTTTGTATTGTTTAGGTGCGATTGTGCATAACAGTATGGAGGTGGGTCGTTTAGAGTCGAAGGGCTTGATAACGATAGACCGTGAAGGATTCAACCAGTTGCATGGCGGACGAGTTTTGTTCCGTGCGCATGGAGAGCCACCGACCACCTATCAGCAGGCGGAGAAGAATGAGATAACGATAATAGATGCCACTTGTCCTGTGGTTTTGAATCTGCAAAAGCGGATTCGAAAAGCGTACTTAGAATCAGACAGAGAACGTACGCAGATTGTGATTTATGGCAAGGAAGCGCACGCCGAGGTGAATGGTTTGGTAGGACAGACGGAGGGGCATGCTATAGTGATCGGCAAATTAGAAGATCTTTCAAAGATTGATTATTCGAAGAATATTCGACTGTTCTCGCAGACGACAAAGTCGATCGAAGGTTTCAACCGCATTCGTCAGGAGATAGAAAAACGAATGCAGCCAGGTTGTGAACTCGAGTTCAATGATACGATCTGTCGTCAGGTGGCAAATCGAATTCCGAAGATTGTGGACTTTGCATCGAAACATGAGTTAGTCCTTTTCGTGAGTGGAAAGGAGAGTTCGAATGGCAAGGTGCTGTTTGACGAATGTCGGAAAGTGAATTCCAATATCTATATGATATCCGATTTGGACGAGTTGGATTTCACAGTGTTGACAGGCGTTCAATCGGTAGGAATTTGCGGGGCGACCTCCACACCAAAATGGTTGATGGAGCAGTTGAAGCAGAAAATAGAAATGAATGTTGTACCATAATTGCTAATAAAATGAAGTATCAAATTAACTGTATCGGAATTCTTACATCTGGAGGAGATGCTCCAGGTATGAATGCGGCTATTCGTTCAGTAACGCGTGCGGCTATTTTTCATGGAATCAAGGTAAAGGGAATTTACCGTGGCTACAAAGGCTTGATTTCAGGAGAGATCAAAGAGTTCCAAACGCAGGACGTTAGTAACATCATCCAACAAGGAGGAACAATTCTTCGTACGGCACGTTCACAAGAGTTTAGAACGGAGGAAGGTCGTCGTCAGGCATACGATACGATGATGAAGGAAGAGATTGACGCCTTGGTAGTGTTGGGTGGAGATGGAACTTTCACAGGTGCGCGTATCTTCGCTCAGGAGTATAATATTCCTGTCGTTGGAGTGCCTTGTACTATCGACAACGATGTTTGCGGAACAGACTTCACTATTGGTTATGACACGGCTTTGAACACGATTGTGGATGCTGTGGATAAGATTCGTGATACGGCAAACTCACACGAGCGTTTGTTCTTTGTTGAGGTGATGGGTCGTGATGCTGGATTCTTGGCATTGAACTCTGCTATCGCTTCTGGTGCTGAGGCTGCCATCATCCCTGAGATTGAGACGGGAGAAGATCAGTTGGAGTCTTTGATTCAACGTGGTTTCCGCAAGACGAAGAACAGTAGTATCGTGTTGGTTGCAGAGAGTGATGTTACAGGTGGTGCTTTAGGCGTTCAGAAACGTTTGAAGGAGACTCATCCAGAGTATGATTCTCGTATCACTATCTTGGGTCACTTGCAGCGTGGTGGTCGTCCTTCTGCGTTGGATAGAATTTTGGCAAGCCGTTTGGGTGCTGCTGCTATCGATGCTTTGTTGGATGAGCAGAGAAACGTGATGATTGGTATCGATGATGACAAAGTGGTTTACGTTCCATTCACGAAAGCCATCAAAGACGATAAACCAGTCGATATTAAGTTGATGGATGTTTTGAAGACTTTGTCTGTTTAATCAGCAGAATCTTGAAAGAAAAGTGATTCCTATGCGAACACAATTCGCAGGATTTACAATATTGAGTCTCATTGTCCTTTTCAGTCTCTTCCCGTTGAGATCATACGGTCAGGCGGCAGGAACGGACAGTGAGACTATTGCCTATATAGACAAGTTCTATAAGACGGCAATTCGTGAGATGTATGAGTACAAGATTCCGGCAAGCATAACATTGGCGCAAGGAATTTTGGAGTCGGGTAGCGGACGAAGCGACCTTGCTGTGGTGGCTAACAATCACTTCGGAATCAAATGTACAAGCGATTATCAAGGGGAGACTTACTTGAAGGATGATGACAAGAAAGACGATTGTTTTCGTGTCTATTTGGATGCGGCATCCTCCTATCGCGACCATTCTCTCTTTTTAGTCTACCGCAGTCGTTACGCTTTTTTGTTCAATTATTGGATAAAAGATTACAAAGCGTGGGCGATAGGGTTGAAAAAAGCGGGTTATGCTACGAATCCGAATTATCCCCAACTCTTGATTGATGTGATTGAGAAATATCAATTGTACGAGTATGACCGTCACCCTGAAAAGTATGTGATGAAGCCAGAAGATGAAATCAGTGATTTCGCTAAAAAGGTGCTTCAGCAGGTTTCTGACAATACACAGAAATAGAAGTTTATGAAGAATAACAGATTGGCAATCAGCGTTTTGATGTTGATTGCTTCTTTTTGTCTCTGTCAATGCGGAGATTCAGATAAGATGACTCAACAGACGGTCGTTGCGGCTGCCGATGATATGCGGTTTGCCTACGGTTTCCAAAATGACGATGTTTTGTTGATTGGAGACGACCGTTTGCGTTGCTGTAATTGGCAGGCACTCATTCCGAATGTTCGTATCGCAATGATTGCTGATGATAAGACAACGATAGAACGAGAATTGTCTGAAATGGAGGAGCGATTCGCAGATAAAACGCCATCAAAGATTTTCTTGATGTTGGGATTCAACGAGTTGAATGCTGGCGAGGCTGTGAATGCGGTGTACGAACTGTTTGTGGAGTATGAAAAAGCATTGCGGAAGAAACTGCCTCAAACGGAGATTGTGATCTTGTCTCAGTTGCCGATTGGGGAGGTTTTGAAGTATGGAGAAGGGAAAGCGACCTCGCAGAATGTCTCCGCTTATAATCAGTTCGTAAAGATGTATGCCGTAGAAAACGGGTTGAACTATATAGATATGTATGATGAGATGGCTACGGACGGTGGCATCTTGAAGAGTGAATATGATGCGACGGATGGATTCCATTTGTTCCCGAACGCATACGTTGTGATGTCGTATCGGATGAAAAATCTGTTGCAATAATTACAAAAGACCTAAATGATTTTCGGATGGGAAAGATTGTTTTGATTACAGGAGCGACAAGTGGGATCGGTGAGGCTTGCGCTCGTAGATTTGCGAAAGAAGGCTACTCGTTGATTCTGACGGGAAGAAACGAGGCGAAGTTGAAGTCACTTAAGGAGACTTTGGAGAAGGAGCATAAAGTCTCTGTTTTGCCTTTGGCATTTGATGTGCGCAATCGTCAGGATGCAGTCAATAAGATTGAAAACTTGCCAAACGAATGGAAAAACATTGATATTTTAATTAATAATGCAGGATTGGCAAGAGGTCTGGATCCAGAGTATGAAGGCAATCTCGACGAATGGGACGAGATGATAGACACGAACATCAAGGGATTGTTGACAATGACACGTCTGATAGTGCCTGGAATGGTGGAGCGAAACAGCGGTCATGTCATCAATATCGGTTCGCTTGCTGGAGATGCAGCCTACGCAGGTGGAAATGTCTATTGTGCAACGAAAAGTGCGGTGAAAGCGATTTCCGACGGACTGCGTATTGATGTTGCGCATACGGATGTGCGAGTTACGAATGTGAAGCCTGGATTAGTGGAAACGCATTTCTCGAACGTTCGTTTCCGTGGTGATGATCAGCGAGCCGACAATGTCTATAAAGGAATCACTCCGTTGAATGGAGATGATATTGCGGATGTGGTGTTCTATGCGGCTTCCGCGCCAAAGCATGTGCAGATTGCGGAGGTTTTAGTCTTGGCGACCCATCAGGCTAATAGTTTCTGCGTCTACAAAGGAAATTAGTTTGGATTGAAACAGATAGTGGAATGTAAATTACACTGAATAGGATGAAAAAAGAGAAGTAACTCCGTTAAAGAGTTACTTCTTTGTATATGCTCTCGATTTCGTTTCTGTCGATTTCGTCAAAGTCTTTTCTGCGAGGAAGAACAAGAATACCTGCTATGTCGATTGCGCCAGGACTGACCATTCTGTAGTTGTCTCCTTCGGCAAAGAAGCAGTCGGGACGATGTTTCTTGCGAGGAAAAACGAAGAGATGGTAGATTCCATTCTCGTACATTCCGAAGAGGTTCATTTTGGGTTCTTCGTCGTTGCCATTGAGCATTTGGTATTGTTTGTACATCTGCTCGAAGTAAGACTGTGCAAGTTTGGCAGATTCGCTTTCGATATGAATCATTGTTCTGCCGTAGTTTTGCCAAAGTTCCATTTTGCCATTCTCGAAGACGCTCTTGCCGTTTGCTTTGCTTTCAGACAACAGTTTTTTGCTCACTTTGTCTTCCTCAGACTCGAAGGGTAATTGCCCTTTGAAGACAGCTTGGAAGTGAAGATGGTCGGGGGCAGAAGCACCGCTTGCCGGACCGTTGTAGAGCAAAGTGAAATCGGGCAATTCTTTTGTGAATGAGATAAAATCGGCAATCACAGGAAGAATGGCTTGCGGTTGATGCTTGTTGCTGATAATGGTCAGGTGTCCTTTCAAAATTGGGAAAGGATTGACACAAACGGTGAAATCTTTGCTGATTGCCACTCCTCGTTGTACGGCAGGGCGGTTTTCTTCGCAAAGAAAACATTTGCGGTTGGCAATAGACTTCGCATCCAATTTGGCATTGCTGGAGACCTCTCTGGCAGGGTTGAACTGCGTGAAGATTGTATGGTTGCCGAAATTGAATTTTTTGAGTTCGATCTGGTCTAATTGCAAAACACGCTCACGGAAATCATTCCATTCCGTGAGCTGTTCATTATAGAGTTTTTTTGCATCAATCATGCTACGAGCGTATTAGCGGCGATACATCTGCTGTTGTTGCTGCTGTTGTTGCATCTGCTGCTGTTGTTGTTGCTGTTGCAAACGACGTTTGTTTTGTTTGTGACGGCGAAGCAAAGCGAGTGTACGCAACTTGTCTTTGTAACGATCGTTTTCGTTTTGTTTCTCCACGCTGATGTTGCTGTCGGTGTTCTCATCCCAACGTCTGCAAAGGTAGATGGAGTTGAAGATACGACCGATCTGATAGTCGTGTGAGATGGACAATCCCATAGCGTAGTCCTCACCGTAACTGGTGTTCGGCATGTGGTAGCTTCTGAGGATTGGTGTGAAGAATGCACGAGGAGCACCCAATCCGTTGAT
The DNA here is from genome assembly GCA_963648205.1 of Flexilinea sp. Lineage (GTDB taxonomy): Bacteria > Bacteroidota > Bacteroidia > Bacteroidales > Paludibacteraceae > UBA1181. The sequence continues at coordinate 58,909 of CAVJCT010000069.1, read as the reverse complement.
GCGGAGGGCGTTGTTTCGTCCGTTCTTTGGAGTCCATTCACGGTGGTCGATCAAACCTGGCTCGATTGGGTTGAAATCGAAATCGGTAACAGTGTAACTACCGATGACCATTGCACATTGCAACTTATAGAATGTGTTGACAATGGTTTGCAAGGTATGTTCCGTTTGATAGATATCGTCGCTATCCAATTGAACGGCGAATCGTCCGCAGTGGATATTGTCGATGGCAAGATTCCAGCAGCCACCGATGTTGAGGTCGTCGCGATCTGGAATGATGTGGATGATGCGTTCGTCTTGTTGAGCGAACTTGTCGATGATCTCCGAAGTGCCGTCGGTAGAGTGGTTGTCGACGATGATGATGTTGTAAGGGAACTCAGTCGATTGGTTGATAGCCGACTGGATTGCGTCAGAAATCGTCTTCGCACGGTTCTTCACTGGGATGATGACACTAGCTTCATTTTCGAAGTAGTCCATTTCGAAATTGACAGGCTTGAAGATAGGCTCCAAGAAACCACCTGTCTCTCTCAAATGACGAGTGCAAGCCATCTCCTTTTCAATTTGGTCTTCACGATTGCGAGGGTCGACATAGCTGAACATGCCTTTGTTCGCATCACCTTCGACGGTGTAGAGCAACTCGTTGAGGTGGAAGATTGGACGTTTAGACGAGAGGGCGAGACGCGTCCTGTACCAACCAGAAGTAACATAGTTTTCTTTGTTGTTGTTAACTTCCAATTGGAACGCCTTACGGTTAATTAAGATAACAGAACCGAAGTCGAAGTTGTCGCGGAGGCTACCCAACTGATAGTCAATAGTAGGGTGCGCTCTCTTAACACCATCGACCACCTCGTAGTAGTCTGCGTAGATGATACCTGCTTGCGTGATTGTGGCAACCTGGTTCAATCTTTCCACTCCATATTGAGTGAAACGGAAAGGCACATTGTGAGGACAGTACATAATGTAGTCGTTCTGTGCCATTAGAGAGATGAACTTCATTGTTCTTGAACTCTCCAAGTTGTTTGTGACAATCGTCCTGTAACCAAGCTGTGGAACAGCGGTCTGGTCTGAAACAAGTAAAATAATCTCACCAACACATCTTTCTTCTCTCAGGGCATTTATTGTTTCAATAGTCGTCTCATCACTGAGGTAAGGAATAAAACAATCAATCATATTAATAATAATTTTTAAAAAATATATCGTTTATACTTTAGTCTCAATAAGAAAAAGAACATCTTTGTAGCCTTGCTACATTTTGCGAAAATACAAAAAAAATCGTAACTATTTCTCAAAGAACGAGATAATCTCTTTCATGAAAGAAATTTTTTCATCTTCGCCTTCAATGCTTTCGAAAGGCACAGACGAAACGACTGTTTTGTATCGACCACGATAACCGACGGTGGCAGGCAGATTGCTACCCTCAAAAGAGTGGATAATCTGAGAACCATTGGCAGTGTCGATTCCGTCGGGGGCTTCCACTGCGTATTGCTTGTCGTTCAAGACGTTGCAATAGCGATAAAACTGAGTGCCGAACTCCTTCCATATTGAGAAATAGTTGGAGATGAGTCCGCCTGTTGAAACATGGCTCTCGCTGAGTTTGTAATGCAATGTCTTTATGGCAAAACGGATTGCATTCTCGTCGCAAGAGTCTCGCTCGAAGATGTCTGATGCCACGTATGCGCCACTGACAAAGAGGTTGCCGTGCGCCTTGGTGAGGTAATTCTCCAACTTGACTCTCAACTTCTGCGGAAAGAGTTGATAGCGGATTTCGTCGCCCACTTTCGTGCTTTTCTGTTCACCTAAAATCAAATCAACAAAATTGAAAGTGCGAAGTCCGAACCCTCCTTCGTAAATCACTTCGTCGCTACAAGATACAAACGAGTAACCTGCGGCTAATATTGCCTTCCCGTGCGGATATGTGTAATCGAACGTGTTGCCTGCTATTTTGTTGTTCTCGAAGAGGGCGTGGCTTGCTCCATGTCCAGGAGTGTGGTTCGTCTTGAATTTTCTGTATTTATTGAAGACATATTGGCTGCCTGTGTAACTCAAATCGTAGTAGTAAGGAACACCGTAATCGTCGGAGTCTAAGAAACCAGAATAGAGTGGGGTGTCAAAAGAGGATGGTGCGGACACTCTGTGGAATCCGTTGATGATGAGGGCCGTTTTGCCGGAGTTAGGTACATAGCCAGCGGTGAGAACTTCCGAAGGGAAACTCTCGCCACCGTCGTTGCAAGCGGTAACTTTGAATCGGTAGATCTGATTCGGATTGAGAGACACTTGTGCGGAAGACGATGTAACAAGTTCGCCGTCGTTCCATCCGTTGTCGCCAATCGCCGTGTAGAGGATGTAGCGGTCGGGCGTGGCAGTTGGCTCCAAACTGTCGATTTGAGCTTCCCAGTTGAGTATCACTACATTATGTTCGTTGTTAGAAAATTCTGCGTGAAATTTATGCACAGGAAGCGGTTGAACGACGTAGGGACGATTTTGCTGTGTGCAGAGGAATTTGAGAATACCTTTATATATTGCGCGACTGACGATAAAGTGGAAATGCGGATCCAATCCGTAGCGCATATCGGTGAAATTCTGGTGAGATAGCAGTTCCAAAAGGGTCGATGGCACTTGCGGAACACGAGCCTCGTAGTAGGATGCGTCTGTCAGTTTTCTGCGTGTCCAGTTGGGGCGGAGCGTTTGACGAATATCGGAGACCACCTGCGTTTGGATGAGGTCGGCGAAGTCGCGGGAGGCGATACGGCGGTTGCCAGCATCGTAGGTGCGACGGTCGTTGCTTTCAGACATGTAGATGCCCATGGTGCCAATGACAGAGTCTTTATGCACATATCCTGCATCCGTATGTAGTCCGAATGCCAATTGAATAGGAATGTTAAGACCTTGAGTGTCAGGAGATTTAGAAGAACCACCGATGAGATGGTTCACCCAATGACCACGACTCATATAGTCATCTTTGTAGTCGTCGGTAAATTCAGTGTGCGAGTAGACCGAGTCGGGAAAGCCAGCCCATTGAAGCCAGTAGCGAGACCCCTCCAAGTATTTCGGCTTGTTGCTGAACACGATGGAATCTTCCGCGTTTCGCTTGGCTACGACACCATAGCCACCGCCGAAACGAACCGCATCTGCCGTGATGACAGTTCCGTTATGCCCTTTGTTGGTGAGCTCCACACTGGCAATTTCGGGGTTGAATCCCTTTTTGAAATGGAACGTCCCTAAGTAAATCCAAGTGCTTCCGCCCATCTGCTGATTCACATTGAATTGAGTTGAACCGCCAGTGTGATAGACGGTGTAACGTGCGTTTTTAGTGCTGTTGGGAAGCGTGTGGTAAGATATGTAGACGGCATAATCGCCATCTTCAGGAATATTGGGCGACCAAGAGGCGAGTGCAGAACCGTTTTTATGCGCCCGTATCTGTCGGTAAGTTCCGTAGCAGAAAGGATTGTCGCCATCCAAATAAGGAGCATCACTGCGAGCAAAACCAGAGGTGTCGCCCGTGTGCCATCTATGATTCTCATCGTTGACTTCATCATATAGGAAATCACGATCATCATTATCTACGATAACCTCGTTGAGTTGCGTGTCACGCTCGCGAGGCATCATCACATACGCACCTGCATTCTCGAGCATGGGGACGATGAACGGAATCACATATTCAGACGTGTAGGTATCTTCTGCCACTTGAAAAAGTCGAGGACGCTGCCACACCCAGTCGTTTTCCCGATGTTCGAAATAGCAACCATGACTTGCCCATATTGCCAAACTGTTGTCTGAAAGTCCTTTGGTGAAATTACGAATCGGACTGATTCTGCGGACGATGTTCGGTTCGTCATTATCATCAACATTGAGACGCTTTTTGTCAATTTTCTGATTCACCCTGTAGAAATTAGGTACAAGGTCGGATATTTCGTAACCGTTGATGAGGATTTCTATCTTGTAGTTTTTGAGATGTTCCGGAAGAACGCTTCGAACCGTGTCGTAGGCAGTGCGGACGATATCCTCGCGAAAAGGAACACTCTCAGAATATTTGTTGGCATAGACAGTGAAGATTTTCTTGTCGTCGTTGACGATTACGCTGTCGCTCTGCGCAACGTTGTCTTTCAGGATGGGCGACAAACTTTTGAAATAGGCGTAGAGGGAGGCGTTCAGTTCTTTGCTGTAGGGAATGACGACGGTAGGTGTTTTTTTCACGGCTTTCACCTTTGCCCAAGCGACATTCTGCCCGAACCCGATGAAACTGAGCAAAAGGAGTAGCAGTGTCGTAATTCTCTTCATAGATGATTGAAAATTAAAATGTTAAGCAGAACAGACAAAGTAGTGTGCTGTAACAAAAAAAGTGCTTTACGGGAAAGCACTTTGGGGTGGTACCCAGGGCGAGACTCGAACTCGCACAACCTTTCAGTCACTAGTACCTGAAACTAGCGTGTCTACCATTTCACCACCTGGGCATAATCCTGATAGCGGTTGCAAATTTAAAGAGAATTTTTCTGAAATACAAGCGGTGAAAAAATGTTTTTCAGCACATTCTTTCAAAGATGATGGGAATTAGAAAAATGCAATGGATTGCAAAAATCTGGTGAATCGGCGGAAAATTTGCAATGGATTGCAAATTTTTGGCGATACTGAGATATATTTGCAATGGATTGCAAATTTTTAGGCTATGGTCGAGAGAGAAGAGTTTATGTCTCAGTTAAGAAAATGGCGAGACAAGAAGGTTATAAAAGTGGTTACGGGCATAAGGCGGTGTGGAAAATCCACGTTGCTGAAGATGTTTCGTGAAGAGATTCTAAAAGGTGATGTTGAGGCAACACAGGTGCAGACCTATAATTTTGAAAATCTGGATTTAGAGCCATTTTTAGATTATAAGGTGTTGTATGCACATATAAAAGAGCAGTTGCAGACCTCGAAAATGAATTATCTATTTTTCGATGAAATACAGTTGGTTGATGGCTTTCAGAAGGTGATAGACAGTTTGTTCTTGATGGACAATGTGGATATCTATGTTACAGGATCGAACGCCTATCTTTTGTCGGGCGAGATTGCGACTATGTTGACGGGACGATATATAGAGGTGAAGATGTTTCCTTTCTCTTTTCGTGAATATGTATCGACTTTAGTCTCTCCATTTAGTATGGAGCAGGCGTATCGCGATTATACGGAGAAAGGTGCGTTCCCATACGTTGCGCAGATTAAAAATGATGCCGAGATGGTTGGCGAGTATCTGCGAGGGTTGTATAACACAATCGTTCTCAAGGATGTAGTCGCCCGAAAGAAAGTCTCGGATGTGATGATTTTGGAGAGTGTGGTGCGCTTCTTGGCAGATAACATTGGTAATGTTACGGCGATGAAACGAATATCAGACACGATGATTTCGGATGGTCGCAAAATATCCTCTCACACGGTGGAGTCGTATGTCTCCGCTTTGACGGATAGTTTCATTTTTTACCCAGTTATGCGGTATGATACGAAGGGAAAGCAATTCCTGAAAACTGGGCAGAAATATTACTTGGCAGATGTGGGTCTACGTCAGGTTATCGTTGGAACGAAGGGGCGAGACTTGGGTCATATCTTAGAAAACATTGTTTTTTTAGAATTGGCTCGTCGAGGAGGGAAAGTCTATGTTGGCAAAACCGGTGATGAGGAGATTGATTTCGTAGTGATAAAAGGAGAAACGAAAGTCTACTATCAAGTGTCGTTGACGGTGCGAGATGAGCAGACTATGAAGCGAGAATTGCAGCCGTTGTTAAGATTGGATGACCACTATCCAAAATATCTTCTGACATTGGATAATGACCCCGTTGTCTGGCACGAAGGAATTAAGCAGATGTGGGTGGTCGACTGGCTTTTGGAAAAATAAAAAATTCTGAATTCAGGGATTTTGCAAGTTTTCAGCCATTTGAAAATGGGGATTTTGCTAACTTTTGCCCAAATGAAAATGGGGATTTTGCGAAAAACTACTTTTAACTGTAAGATTTACAATGAGTTATAGAAATTGAAGAAGACTTAATAAGGACGAGGCTCTTTGATGGTGAAAAAACTCGTTGTATAGGTAAGTATTAAAGTTATAGTTTTTTGTGTTTTTTGGTTAACTTTGTCTCGTGTGTGCAATTTTTGTGCTTTTCTAAGGTTATTAATTGTAAGAACATTGAATTCTTGTTGGAAAGAGAACTATAAAGAGATGATATTTAAGAAAAAAACGGCAAAAGTCGTTTCTATACCTATTATATATATAGCATTTGTCGCAACTCTGATTTTTACGTTAGGGGGTTGCGATATGAAGAAGAACACTGCGTTCAATCGTAGATACCAGGCTCTGAATACACGTTATAATGTCTATTATAATGCGCATGAGTCGTTTAAAAAGGGTTATAAGAAGATTGACGATAGTTACGCGCCCGACTATTCTCACATCATACCAGTTTTCTCGGTGAGCGACAAGTCGACTGAGGGGGTGGCAAAGGGTGATATGACCCGCACCATCGAGAAATGCGAGTTGGCGATTTCGAAGCATTCGATGCAGAAGAAACCGAAGAAAAAATATGAGAAGATGCGCGACCCTGCGTATGTGGCATTCTACAATCAAGAGGAGTTCAACTCTTTCATGGACGAGGTGTGGATGTTGCTGGGTCAGGCAAAATATTACTCGAACGATTATCTGGCTGCTTCGGCAACATTCACCTACATTACGAAGCACTTTTCAAATGATAAAACGTTGGTGTTGAAAGCGTCAATTTGGAAGGCTCGTGCGTTGAAGGAATTAGGTTGGAACTACGAGGCAGAGGAGATTCTGAACAATATTGATGGTGAAGAATTGCCTGTTGATGTCGTTGGACTATATCATGGAGCGAAGGCAGATTTGCATTGCGAGAACAAGGAATACAAGGAGGCTTTACCTCATTTGCTGAAGGCTGTTGAGGTCGAAGAAGACAGAATGCAGCGCACAAGATTCAATTTTGTCATTGCGCAGATTTATCAATATTTAGGTCAGAAGGAGGATGCCTACCTCTACTATGACAAGGTGATAAAAGCCAATCCGAACTATCAGATGACTTTCAATGCGAATATTTTGCAGACGGAGGTGGTGGAAAGTTCATCGGATGCCGACTTGATCAAGCGTCTCAACAAACTGGCTAAGAACCGTAATAATGCTGATTATTTGGATCAGATTTATTATGCGATGGGAAATATCTACTTGGCACGCAAAGATACTGCAGAGGCGCTTCGTCTCTATCGCACGTCGGCAGATACAAGTACCCGCAACGGATTGGAGAAGGCTCAGACCCTCATCACTATGGCTGACATTTATTATGGCAGACAAGACTATGTGAAGGCGCAGCCTTGCTACTCGGATGCTTATTCACTTATCGATCAGAAACATGACGATTATGAGCGTGTCTCTAAATTGTCGCAAGTGTTGGATGAGTTGGTGGGCAACTATACGACGTACAAACTGCAAGATAGTTTGTTGGCATTGTCGACTGCGCCAAAGTCGGAGTTGACGGCGGCGGTGAATCGTGAAATTGAGAAGGTGAAAGAGGAAGAGCGCAAAGAGCAGGAGCGACTGATCAAAGAGCGTGAGGAACAGCGCAAGTTGGACTTGGAAATCGACAATATGGCAGTGATGGACAATCGTGCGTTGGGCAATTCACAGCAGTCCACTTGGTATTTCTACACGAAGAGCACGGTGGATAAAGGAAAGGTGGAGTTCCGACGCAAGTTTGGTACCCGTCGATTGGAGGATAATTGGAACCGTCGCAATAAGAACATCATGGTGTTTGCCGAGGAGAATCTGGCAGATAAACTTGATATGGAAGGATTCGCTAACGATTCGGTTAAAGATGAAAATGCAGAAGAAAATCTTGCCAATGAGCAGAATCCGAAACGTCCGGAGTATTATCTGAAGCAGATCCCATTTGCCGACGAGCAGAAGAGTGTGGCACACGAACAATTAGCAACCTCCCTCTTCAATATGGCAGTCATCTATGAGGAGAAATTGCAGGATTATCCGAAGGCACTCGAAACCTTCGAGGAGTTTGTTCGTCGTTATCCAAACGATTCTCGTGCAGCGGATGCCTACTACTGTTGCTATCGTATAGCAGGCAAAAACTATGGCGAGACGATGAGCAATAAGTATAGAGATAGTCTTATCGCACAATATCCTGACAGCAAGTATGCGAAGATTCTGTCAAATCCAGATTTCCGCCAGCGTCTGGAGAGAATGCAAGACGAGCAAGATTCTATCTATGAGAATACCTACGCTGCGTTCTTGAAGGGTGATTTTACTGCCGTTTCGAAAAATACGCAATACATGGAGCAGAACTATCCAGTATCCTCGTTGTTGCCTAAGTTTATGTTACTCAACTCATTAGGTATCGGAAAAACAATGAGTCAAGATACTTTTGCTGCTTCATTGAACCATTTGGTAGAGCGTTATCCGAATGCAGATGTCGTTTCGATGGCAAAGGACATTCTTGCGTTGATCAATCAAGGAAAAGTGCCTACGGAGGGAACTTCGGTGGGTGGTTTGACAGCGTTGCGCGAGGAGGCTCGTTTGGAAGAAGAGAAGGAGAGTGGCGTAACGGCGAGTCATGGATTCACCGTCAACTATCAGACCCCTTATCTCTTCAAACTGATGACCGATACTTTGAAGGTGGATCAGAACAAGTTGCTTTACGAGACGGCAATGTACAACTTCACTAAGTTCTTGATCAAGGACTTCGAAATCAATGTGAAACAAGGTGTGCTGACCGTTTCTGGATTGGACAACTATGACGAAGCCCTTTGGTATATCAATGGTGTCATTGCAGATGAAGGCATTCAAAAGACTCTCTATGGCAGTACCTACAGGTATCTTTTGATTACCCCAGACAACTTGGAGTTGATTGGTCACGGCTACACGTTGGAGCAGTATGAGATATTCTATCGCGATAGTATTATGACTCGCAAACGAAATAACAATGTGAGCGTGCAGTTGGTTGGTGAGGAAAAAGAAATTGAGGAAATCAAATCCGAGCAAAAACTGAATGTGAAAGAGGGCGACAACCTGAATGGAGCGTCTTTCGTCAATAAAGAAGCAATAGAAAATAAGACTTCTACTGATGAGAAGAAGACACCAGAAAAGTCGGACGCTCAACCAACAGAACCAGTTCAAGAAAAGACGGCAGAAGACAAACAGATGAAGCAATCCGAGCAACCCGTCAAGCCTCTCGAGGAGCGAAAAGAACCGCTTCCTCAACCAGAGAAAGCCGACGAAGGGGGTAAGGTGAAATCGACTGTCGCACCAACTGAGCAACCAAAAGACTCTGTGAAGACGGAAGAAAAGAAGACTGCTCAGCCGAAGAAACCGCTGAAGAAGTATAAAGGCTTGTACACCTACGACCCTGAGTCGCCACATGTCTTTGCAGTGATTGTTCCTTCGGGTAAGACGGAAGCGCAGACGGTTTCCGATGCGTTCAATAAGTACAATTCGACCAACCAGCCGTTGCTGAACCTCAATGTGGTAACCGAGAGTACCTCGCAGTTTCCTCAAATCTACATTGTTGGAACGTTCGCCAATGCGCAGTTGGGAATATCTTACTTGAAGCAGATTGTGAAGAGTTCTGATGTGAAAGCCTCGTTCAACAATATCCCATATCGAAACATTGTGATTTCGAAGGATAATTACGAAGTGTTGAAATCTTCCGGCAATATAACCGTCTATATGGAGTTATATAAACGATTGTATCTCAATCGATAGCCGAGAGATGAACTCGCAAAGTCAAACCTTTTAAAAGAAGATGATATGAGTAACGCAAAAATATTATGGGCAGACGATGAAATCGATCTATTGAAAGCCCACGTCTTGTTTTTAGAGAACAAAGGTTACGAAGTCGTATGTGTCAACAATGGTGAGGATGCTGTGCAAGCCACCATGGAAGACCATTTCGACATCATCTTCTTGGATGAAAATATGCCAGGTTTGAGTGGCTTGGAGACACTGACGCAGATCAAAGAAAAGGATGCTCTTGTCCCCGTCGTCATGATTACAAAGAGTGAAGAGGAAGACTTGATGACACAAGCCATCGGCAAGAAAATAGCAGATTACTTGATCAAACCCGTCAATCCGAATCAAATATTGCTGTCAATCAAGAAGAATCTTAATAAAAAGGAAATCATTTCTTCAACGACGACAGACGAGTATCGTTCGGAGTTCGGACGAATCGGAATGCAAATCAACGACTCTCTGACCATCAACGACTGGATGGAGGTTTATAAGAAACTGGTTTACTGGGAGTTGGAGTTGGAACATACAGAGCATCAACTGACGGAAATGTTTCAGATGCAGAAAGACGAAGCCAATTCGACATTCGTGAAGTTTGTCAAAAAGAACTACGAAAACTGGTTTAAGGAGGGGGCTGACCGTCCGATGATGAGTCACGACCTCTTCAAAAAGCAACTTTTCCCATTGTTGGACGAAGGAGAGAAACTCTTTTTCATCGTCTTTGATAATTTCCGATTCGACCAATGGCGTATGGTGAGAGAAGAGTTGGGCAGTGATTTCGTGGTTGAGGATGAAGACCTTTATTGTACGATCTTGCCGACTTCCACGCAGTATGCCCGCAATGCCATTTTCTCAGGATTGTTGCCTAATCAGATCAAGAAGATGTACCCTCAGTATTGGGTGGACGAGAATGAGGAAGAAGGAAAAAACAATTTTGAGGAGGAGTTGATTCAGACGCAGATTGATCGTTTCAGAAAGAAATATACCTTCTCTTATCACAAAATCAATGATTCCATAGCGTGTGAGAAATTGATTTCGGACTATTCCAAATATGAGAAGAACCAGTTGAATGTGGTGGTTTTCAATTTCGTGGATATGTTATCGCACGCTCGTACGGACTCTAAGATGATACGCGAGTTGGCATCGACGGAGGCTGCCTATCGTTCGCTGACGAAGTCGTGGTTCAAACATTCGCAGATTTGCGATTTCTTCAGATTATTGTCGGAAAAAGGAGCGAAGGTGGTCATCACAACCGATCACGGTTCGATACGAGTGAACCATGCCATTAAGGTGGTGGGAGATAGAAACACCAGTGTGAACCTGCGCTACAAAGTAGGTAAAAATCTGGATTATAACCCTAAAGACGTGTTGGAAATCAAGCAGCCCGAGAAGGTAGGTTTGCCAGCACCGAATGTCAGCTCCACCTATATTTTTGCTGGAAATGACGATTTCATGGCATATCCAAACAATTACAACTATTACGTTCAGTATTATAAGGACACGTTCCAGCATGGCGGTATCTCGTTAGAGGAGATGTTTGTTCCGATTGTTACTTTGAAGGCGAAATAGGTGAATTAACTTGTTAAGATAATGGAATATCCGATAAGAGACAAAATAGAATATATCATTGCCTTAGTGGATGAATTTGCAAAAAAATTCTCGCTTACGGCAAAGCAAGCGTACCACTATTTGCAATTCTATAAAGGAATAGAACTGATCATAAAGCATTATGGCATTTTGCATACGCTAAGTTTTGAAGATGCTTTAGAAAATTTAGAAATCTATTGCAGAAAGAATGGGGGTTCTTTATGATATTATACCATGGTTCAACAGTTAAGGTAACTTGCCAGTATTATGAATGTAACGGAGACTGAGTTTAAGTATATGGTTGAGTCAGTGGCAGTTGACTTAACGGAATATCTGATGCACGACTATAATCTTTCGATGCCCGAAGCCTTGAATTTGCTTTATAACTCCACAACATTTGAAAAATTGAGCGACGCTAACACTGGCTTGTACTATCAAAGTTCAGGTTACGTTTATGCATATCTTCAAAAGGAAATAAAAACTGGAAAATTAGGCTAACCCTCGCTATGATATTGTATCAGCCCTTGCATTGGGGCTTGTAAAATGTTGAGGCTGAAGCCATAACCCTCTGCTACCGTTTGTATTTCTTCTTGAAAATACCAGGCAATAGAACCGATGCAGTGGAGTGTACGTTGACCCTTCAAGTAAGACTCGTAGGGGAGAATATTTCGTTCAAAAAATTGAGAGAAACAGTCGTGCAGGAGGTTGCGGAAAAAATCCTCCTTTTTGTGTCGAAAAACATGTTTTGTGAATTGTGCCAAGTAGCGGTTTGGAAACGGCTGCTTGTAGACGTGGTCCATGATTTCCGCAGCGGTAACCCCCTCTTCAATGAAAAATCGATCCCGAATTTCTTGAGGCGCATACTCTTTCAAAATATCAGCTATGAGATGTTTGCCTATATTGGCACCGCTACCTTCGTCCCCTAAAATGAAACCGAGAGAAGGCACGTTCTTGATGATTTTCTCACCGTCGAAAAAGCAGGAGTTTGAGCCAGTTCCCAATATGCAGGCGATGCCACTGCTATGTTGCAATAATGCCCTTGCTGCTCCCAACAAATCGCTCTCCACCTCCACTTTCGCGTTGACAAAAACTCGCTTAATCGCCTCTTTGACGATGCCGCACTTGGCAGGCACGCACCCAGCCCCGTAGAAGTAAACCTCGGTAGTGCATTCTTTCAACGGAGAAGAGCAACTATTGCCCAACGATGCCTCTATTTCCTCTTCCGTTTGATAAAAAGGATTGATACCGTCAATCTGCTTTCGTTCTACGATGTCTCGTCCGTCGAGCCATACAAGGTCGCTTTTAGTAGACCCGCTATCCACGATTAGTTTCATTGATTTGTACTATTTTGATTATTGTCAATGAGTGTTGAATTACAAAATTACAAAATTTGGCAGAGAAAGAGACTGAGATTTTTCTTTTTATGGACTGAGAAATCGTTCATTTCATTTTGTTAAAAAAATCTAAAATAAAACAAGCTTCATATCGTTTGAAATGTTTAAATTTATGCGTTAAAGTACATTTGTGGTGTCTAATTGCTATGAATGTGAAAAGAAGGACATAACGAAAGTCAAAGAGCATTATGAGTTACCTAAGATATGACAAAACGATCTTGACTAATTTGGAGCAGTCGCTTTCATTAGAGATGTTGCGAACCAATAAGTCGGGAGCCTATCATTGTACAACGTTAGTTGGCTGTAACACAAGAAAATATCACGGTTTGTTGGTGATCCCAGTTCCAAGTTTGGACAATGAAAACCATGTGCTTCTTTCATCGTTAGACGAGACGGTGATTCAGCATGGCGCAGAGTTCAATTTGGGCTTGCATAAGTATTGGGGCAACAATTACGCACCCAGCGGACATAAGTATATGCGTGAGTTCAATTGTGATGTTTTGCCTTGTGGAATCTATCGTGTAGGTGGCGTAATTCTTTCAAAAGAGAAGGTTTTTGTTTCTTACGAGAACAGAATACTTATTAAATATACGTTGTTGCAAGCCAATTCGCCAACAACGCTGCGTTTTAGTCCGTTCCTTGCGTTCAGAAGTGTGAACGACCTTTGCGTGGAAAACTACCAGTTGAACTCTTCATACAGAGAAATCAAAAATGGTATCTCTACATGTTTGTATCAAGGTTATCCTACGCTCTATATGCAGTTTAACAAGCCCGCAACCTTCAAGCCTAATCCACATTGGAACAAGGGTATTGAATATCCTCGTGAGGCTGAGCGTGGCTATTATAATAAGGAAGACTTGTTCGTACCTGGTACGTTCGAGGTTTCCATCAAGCAAGGCGAGTCTGTCATTTTCTCGGCAGGAGTCAGTGAGGCAGACACGGATCGTTTGCATGTCGTTTATTATGAGGAAGTTACGAAGCGTACCCCTCGTACGGGCTTCTTCAACTGTCTGAAAAATTCGGCTCAACAGTTCTTCAATAGAAAGAGCGAGTCTGAACTTTATCTTTTGGCAGGTTATCCTTGGTTTAAGTGTGTCGCTCGAGATATGTTCATCTCATTGCCAGGCGTTTCGTTGGCAGTGGGCGATTTGGAAGGCTTTGAGCGAGTTATGGATACGATGATACCGCAGCTTCGCTCGTTTATGGCAGGTAAGCCAGTCGATAGTGAGGTGCAGGGTTTGACTGATCCAGACGTGCTTCTTTGGGCTACTTGGACTATTCAAGAGTATGCCAAAGCAACCTCGAATGAGAAAGCATGGCAACGATATGGCGATTTCTTGAAAGAAATTTTAGAGTTCATCTTAAACGGCAAGCATCCAAGTTTGAAACTCAAAGAGAATGGCTTGGTACATTCAGAAAGTTCACGTTCTTGGATGTTTTCAGAGTGGGGTGGCAACGTTCTCACACCAAGATGTGGTTATGTGGTTGAGTTTAATGCCTTGTGGTATAACGCTTTATGCTTTGTTGCTGAGTTGGCAACGGAGACGGGCAACGAGTTTTACGCAGAGAAACTGAAAGAGGTGGCAGGAAAAGCCCAAAAGAGTTTCTCGGAAGTCTTCTGGACTGGCGTTTATTTGTTCGATTATGTTATCAACGACTATCGTGAGCATGCGGTTCGTCCGAACATGTTGTGGGCAGTCGCTTTGAAATATTCTCCATTGGAGAACAGTCAGAAAAAGTCTATTATCGACATTTCTACAAAAGAGTTGTTGACACCGCGCGGACTAAGATCTTTGAGTCCGAAGAGTCAGAATTATCATGGACATGCTGACGGAGGCGAGTGCGACAGAGTCTATGCCTCATTCCAAGGCTGTGTTTGGCCATGGTTGATGGGTGTCTATATTGAGGGATATCTCAATGTATATAAGAATAGCGGACTCTCATTTGTGGAGAGAAGAATCGAAGGCTTCGAGGAGGAGATGCACGTTGGATGTGTCGGTACGCTTGCTGAGATGTATGATGGAAATCCACCATTCAGTAGACGAGGCGGAATCTCGTATGCGATGAATGTGGCAGAGTTGCTGAGAGCGTTGAAGATTGTGAAAAATTACAACAAATAAGAGATATGAAAGCTTTAATGTTTGGTTGGGAGTTTCCACCTCATATCCTTGGTGGGTTAGGAACGGCGAGTTACGGTCTGACCCGTGGCATGTCGGTGCAGAAGGATATGGATATTACTTTTATGTTGCCTAAACCCTGGGGAGACGAGGATCAGAGCTTTCTGAAGATAATTGCGGCCAATAAAGTGCCGGTATGTTGGAGAGACCCCGATCAGAATTATTTAGACCAGATTCTGAACGGACAAATGTCTAAGGAGGAATATTATCGTTTCCGAGACTGTATTCGTGAAGACAATAATCACATAGGTGTAAATGGTATTGGTTCTGTGGAGTTTTCTGGTCGTTATCCTGACAATCTGCAAGAGGAGATTCGCAACTACGATGCAGTGGCAGGAGTGGTGAGTCGTGCGTTAGACTTTGACATCATCCACTCGCATGACTGGCTGACCTATCCAGCTGGAATCCATGCGAAGTATGTTTCTGGCAAACCGTTGGTGATTCACGTTCATGCAACCGACTTCGACCGTAGCCGTGGTAATGTGAACCCCGTTGTCTACAACATCGAGAAGGCAGGTATGGATCACGCCGACCATATCATCACGGTGAGCAATTTAACTCGCGACACGGTCATCAACCGTTATGGAATCAACCCTGCGAAGGTTACCACAGTCCATAACGCTGTTGAGCCTTTGAGTCCTGAGATTCTGGCTATCGAGCGCAACCAAGGAACGAAAGACAAAGTTGTAACGTTCTTAGGTCGTATCACCATGCAGAAAGGTCCTGAGTATTTTGTTGAGGCTGCTTATCGTGTTTTACAGCGCACGAACAATGTGCGATTTGTGATGGCAGGTAGCGGTGATATGATGGAGAAGATGATCAATTTAGTTGCAAGTCGCAACATTTCAGATCGGTTCCATTTCACAGGATTCTTGAGAGGCAAAGAGGTGTACAGAATGTTGAAATCGAGTGATGTCTACATTATGCCATCCGTTTCCGAGCCGTTTGGAATCTCTCCGTTGGAGGCTATGCAGGTGGGTGTTCCTACCATTGTTTCCAAGCAATCAGGCTGTGCGGAGATCCTTTCTCACGTCATCAAAATCGATTATTGGGACATTGATGCGATGGCAGACGCTATCTACGGTATCATCACCTATCCTTCTATGTATGAGACACTTCGCACGGAAGGAAAGAAAGAGGTTGATGGAATCAAGTGGGAGTATGCTGCTCAGAAAGTCAGAAACGTCTACAATAAAGTGTTGGGATGGAATTAGTTTATTTTGAATAAAAAGCAATAATATATGAAATCAATTTGTTTCTATTTTCAGATTCATCAGCCATTTCGGTTGAAAAGATATAGATTCTTCGACATAGGCACTGACCATTATTATTACGATGACTATACGAATCAGGAGACCATCTCTCGTGTGGCTCGTAATTGTTATTTGCCAGCCAACGAGACGCTTTTGCAGATGATCAAGGATACGAAAGGAGCGTTTAAATGTTCCTTCTCTATTTCTGGTGTTGCTTTGGAGCAGTTGGAGTTGTATTGTCCAGAGGTGATCAATTCGTTCAAGGAGTTGGCAAAAACAGGTTGTGTGGAGTTCCTCGCTGAGACCTATGCTCACTCGCTCGCTTGTTTGAAAGGAGAAACGGATGAGTTTGAGATTCAGGTGAAGGAGCATGTCAAGAAGATTGAAAATCTTTTCGGAGTGAAGCCAACCGTGTTCCGCAATACGGAGATGATTTATTCTGACGAGATTGGAGATCGTGTGGCAGACATGGGCTTCAAAGGAATGTTGACGGAAGGCGCAAAGCATGTTTTGGGCTGGAAGAGTCCGAACTATGTTTATTGCAGTGCCAGTCGTCCGAACTTGAAACTTTTGCTGAAGAACTCGACCTTGAGCGATGATATCACATTCCGTTTCTCAGACTGGAGTTGGAATGAGTTTCCATTGACAGCCGATAAGTTTATGGGATGGATCAAGAATCAGCCTGATGCTGAGGATGTTATCAACCTTTTCATGGGATATGAGACCTTTGGGGAGATTCAGAAAAAGGAGACGGGTATCTTTGATTTCTTGAAAGCATTGCCTCAGTTTGCCGAGCAGATGGACATCAATTTTGAGACCCCATCTCAGATTTTCGAGCGTAAGCCAGTAGACCAAGTGAGTGTAACTTACCCAATGTCGTGGGCAGACGAGGAGAAAGACCTTTCTGCTTGGTTGGGTAACGATTTACAACACTCTGCGTTCGACAAGTTGTATTCGATTGGCGAGCGTGTCCGTTTGTCGTACAACAAGTCGTTGCTGCAAGATTGGTACTATTTGCAGTCGAGCGACCACCTCTACTTCATGTCTACGAAGAGTGGTTCACACCGTCAGAACTGTTGGTACGACTCGCCATACGATGCGTTCATGAACTATATGAACGTGTTGAGCGACTTCATTGATCGTGTCAATTCAATGTTCCCAGAGGGCGTCGACAATGAGGAGTTGAACTCGTTGATGCAGACTATCGAGGCACAAAACAAGGTGATTGCGGAGTTGCAGGCAGAAAACGACAAACTTAAGAAGGTCAAGAAATAATAAATTTTCCTCATACAATATAATGAAGGGAAAGGTCCGTCACATAATGTGGCGGGCCTTTTTTTGTAGAAGAAGACGATACTATGAAAAAATGAAACGTACAACCGAATAATGTTGCTTTTTTTCGCTATCTTTGGAAAAATATATTAATAACAAATGGAAAAGCAAAAAAGATATTTTCTTCAAGAAAGTGAGATACCCTATCAGTGGTACAACATAGCGGCAGATATGCCAAACAAGCCGTTGCCAATGTTGAATCCTAAGACGAAGAAACCGATGACGGTTGACGAAATGACAGGCATTTTCAACCGTGCATGTTCAGAGCAAGAGTTGAACACAAAGGACGCTTGGATTGATATTCCAGATGAGGTTCGTGAACTTTATAAAGGTTATCGTTCAACACCGTTGGTTCGTGCTTACGGATTAGAGAAGATGTTGGACACTAATTGTCATATCTACTTTAAGAATGAAAGTGTCAGTCCTGTAGGTTCGCACAAGTTGAACTCTGCGTTGGCTCAGGCTTACTACTGTAAGAAAGAGGGTGTTACCAACATCACTACTGAGACGGGCGCAGGACAATGGGGAGCTGCTTTGTCATACGCTGCAAAGGCGTTTGGTTTGGAGTTGGCTGTTTTCATGGTGAAGGTTAGTTACCATCAGAAACCATATCGTCGTTCTATCATGCAGACTTTCGGTGCACAGGTGATTGCCTCTCCAAGTATGAGTACGAAAGCAGGACGCAAGATATTGACCGAGACACCTAACTATCAAGGAAGTTTGGGAACTGCCATTTCAGAGGCTGTTGAGTTGGCAATGGAGACGCCAAACTGCAAATATGTTTTGGGTAGTGTTTTGAATCACGTTACGTTGCACCAGACTATCATCGGTTTGGAGGCTGAGAAGCAGATGGCGATGGCAGGTGAATATCCTGACATTGTGATTGGCTGTTTCGGTGGAGGTTCAAACTTCGGTGGTATTTCGTTCCCATTCATGCGTCATAATTTGATGGATGGCAAGAAGACTGTTTTTTACGCTGCAGAGCCTGCATCTTGTCCTAAGTTGACACGAGGCATTTTCCAATATGATTTCGGTGATGAGGCTGGTTACACGCCGTTGTTGCCAATGTTCACTTTGGGACATGATTTTCAACCTGCACATATCCACGCAGGAGGACTTCGTTACCACGGAGCAGGAACTATCGTGAGCCAGTTGATCAAAGATGGAATGATGTCGGGTATTGATATTCCGCAGTTGGAGTCGTTCAATGCGGCAACCCTCTTTGCTCAAGCAGAAGGTATCATTCCAGCACCAGAGTCAGCACACGCTATTGCAGCCACGATTCGTCAGGTTCAGAAGGCGAAAGAAGAGGGCGTTCAGAAGACCATTCTCTTCAACCTTTCAGGTCACGGATTGATTGATATGACCGCATACGACCAATATTTGGCAGGCGATTTGACCAATTACGAGTTGCCAGATGAGGTGATTCAAAACAACGTTTCAAAGTTGGAGAAGATTATTAAGTAAGACAAAACGATAGAAAAAAGGACAGCGGACTTCATTGGAGTTCGCTGTTTTTTTATGGGATTAGGAAATGTAGTTGGAAGGATAAAACAGTCAAATTTTGAACAGAAAAATATGATTTGTATTGTTTGGCGTTCGGAATTTGGCTATTCCTCGATCATTTCAAATCGCGTTCCTGTGCTGTCCACTATGCTTTTGTAGTATCTTTCGGAGTAGCCTGGAGATTGGATGCCGTCTGGCACACCCCAGCCGTTGTCGATGAACTTGCCTTTGCGCTCTCTTTTGATGTTTCCGTCAGTGTATTTAACCATCAGAAACTGCCCTAATGATTTCCATTGTTCCATCATTAGGTTGGCTTGGTTCTCTGAGTATTCTGTGAGGAAACGGTTGGCATAGTCGGGCGATTTTTTGAAGAGCGATTGCGCTGCTTCTTCCACTACCTGAAGGTTGTCTTCCAATTTCTGCTCAAATTCCGACTGTACTTTCTTGATGTCGGGCGCAATGTATTTGTATTTCGCATACGCCATGTTAGACACCCAGTTGAACACCCAGTAGGCTGCGTCCCATGAGAAATTGAGCAGACTTCCATTGCCTTTGCGGAAACAGTTGGGTACTTGCGTGGTGCCGCAATAGATGGGAACATAGACGGTGAATGTGGCATCGTCGACACCAAACCATAGAACACCGCCAATCTTGTCGGGCAACCAGTTGCGCATCTGAGCGACGAACGAAAAAGCATTCTTTGGACTTGCGATGGGTTCCTCGTTAAAATACTTCTTGCCGTTATACTCCCAGATTCTTGGCTCGTAGCGATATTCGGCTCCGAAAGGCTCTGCGCCAGGATCGTTTGCCATCGAGAGAGGCGAGTCCTCGAAATGATCGCGCAAAAGATTTTTCAGTTGTAATAGAGAAACCTTTTGGTCGGGCTTCACCCATAAAGGCAATCGCTCGTTCGATTTTCCTAAGATATAATCAAGGTATTTGGAGGTCGACTGACTCACATTCTTGTAGATGCTCCACACGCGGGCATCGCAGAAACGGCGAGCGTTGAACGACATTGGATCGTAGGCATCGGAGAAACTGAAATCTTTGTTTTTTCCATCGTAAAAGCCCATCTCCTTGGCAAAGGAAATCACATCTTTGGAATAACGGCAGGAGGTTTTGTCGTTGAGTGGGAAAGTGGTGATTCGAGAGTGGTTGGAATGCACGCTGATGCAGTCGTCGGGCATGCGCATTGCCACCCAAACAGCCCCTTTGATATCGGGACCTTTGCCAATCATCTCCATAATCCAAATCTCGTTCGGGTCGGCGATGGAGAAAGTCTCGCCAGAACTGCAATAACCGTACTTGTCGACTAAGTCGGCCATCACTTGAATGGCCTCTTGGGCAGTCCTTGAACGCTGCAAAGTAACGTAGATGAGATTACCGTAGTCGAGTACGCCAGTGGTGTCTATCAGTTCCTTTCGACCACCGAAAGTAGACTCTGTGATGCAGACCTGATGTTCGTTGATGTTACCCAAAACAGCGAAAGTAGAACCCACTTGGTCGATGAGACCTTGGTAGCGGTGGGTGTCCCATCCGTAGATTTTAGTCTGCGTGTATTTTGCGTAATCCGTTGACGGAAAGAAAGATAAGTCGCCATACAGATAGTAAGAATCTGCCGAGTAGGTGCAGAAAGTAGAACCATCAGAAGAGGCGTTTTTGCCTACGATGATGTTCGTTCCGCAGAAGCCTGCGAGAACGTAAATAAGAAGAAATATCGTGCAAAATATCTTTTTCATCTTTCGAGATTTTTTGATATGAAAATATTGATAATCAATTATTTATAATTACCAATAGATTTGTTTCGTATATTCTTTTACGTTGCCGCAATGATCTTTCACAACGAGTTTGAACGTGTGATTTTTAAACTCTTGCACCTGCTTTTTGTCGAGCCAGTAGGTGATCTGTTGCGTCTTTGCGTCATATTCAAACATCACCCAGACACCATCGATATAAGCGTCGTAGGTGTCGATACCCGACTGCGTATCGTAAATTTTCAGTCTCAGATAAGGCAGACTGCGTAGTTTGTTTGTGTGAACAGGAGCGATGATGGGAGCGGTAACATCCTTATTCACAGCGAATTTGCCGAATGTGTTCGTCTTTCCAACGATGAATCCGTCAACATATTGTCCGCCGGCAGAGCCAGAAGCGATATTATGGTTGTTCAATTTCGCGATGTAGTATTTGCTTTTGTCTTTCAGTGTGTCGTTGTCCACTTTTATGGAAACGGAGCAAAACGTATGAAGCGGAACGGTCGCATCGCCAATCGAGTAGACCGCGGAGAAGAAATTGTGAACAGAAGTGTCTTTTTTGAAGTTATGCTCCAAATCCTCGTAGAGCGAGTTTTTCTCAAATTTCATTGAGAAAGAACCCTTGTCGAAGAAGACGCTCTCGCCACATTTCACAAAAAGAGAAGAGTCTTTTGCACTTGATGAAATGTCAGCCTTTTTACCAGTTATGACGAATGAGACATTGTCTTTATTGCCAAAATCATCCTCTACACTGTAGGTGATTTTGTAGTCACGTTCCTCGTTGATAGTCAGCGTTCCGTAAGGTTGATCTTTCAAGAAAATGAGTGGAGAATTATCGTCTTTGAATGATTTCATGAAGAATTCGCGGTTTTTCGACCATTGAGCGTAGTCCATGAAACTGTTGCAAGCGCGAATATCCTTGTAAAGAAAACTGTCGATTTTAATGTCGGAAATCAGTTTGCCGTCGGCATAGACACGGAGGTGGCGAGGCGAATATTTGAAAGCCGTGGCAGACATGTAGTCGTTTGCTTTGACTGCGAATCCGATTTTTCCCCACACTGAAATACCATTGACAGCTTGCAGTTTACGAGATCTGTCTTTGTTGACGATAACGTTGAATGTCTTCTGACTTTCACCATTCACAACACCTTGATTATCAAGACCGTAGATTTTGACGGCGAAGATACGAGGGGCTTTATCGTCAGAAAATCCGTAAGGACGATTTTTGAGTTCTAAAGGGTTGTGCATGGTTCCGTCGCTTGTCTTGCGTATCTCAAAATGCACATGAGGACCACCAGAAGCACCCGTGTTGCCCGATTTTGCAAAAATCTGACCCTTTTTCACAGGAAATTGAGTGGAGTCCAATTCGAGCGTCGTCTCAAAACTATGTTCAGCATATTGTTTCGCCTTCAGAATAGAATCCAATGCAGGGACGAATCCGTTGAGGTGGCCATAAACAGAGGTGTAGCCGTTGGGGTGGTTGATGAAGGCACATTTTCCGTAGCTCGTCCTTGAAATCGTTATTTTTGCAACATAACCATCATCGATAGCGTGAACAGGTTTGTTTTCCTCGCCATTGGTGCGAAGGTCTAATCCACCGTGGAAGTGGTTCTTGCGCATTTCGGCGAAACTGCCACTCAAGGTAGTCTCGAAATCGAGCGGAGAAACAATCTCCCAGTCTTTCAGTTCTTGAGCCGATACAACGTTATCGGATACATTATTAATAAGGAAAAGTTGACAACAAAAGAAAAGCCCGATAAGGGTTAGAATACGATTTTTCATCTTAAAAACACACTAAAAATCACCTTAGTTTACAATTTCCAAAGTTACCAAAAAAGCAAGAATCGGAGAGAAGAGATTCAGCGTAGCGAGAGTGAAAAATCCGATTTTAAGAAATATTAAGGAAAACAACACAATAAAAAACGGCTTTCTACGATTTTTTTATAAATTTGCAACTGCTGAAACGGAAGCAAGTTTCGACTATATAGAGAAAAAGAAAATTAAAGTTTAAAACGATATGAAGAAATTGTTAATGTCATTGGTGGTGTTGCTGAGTGGATTCGTGGCAACATACGCAGAAGATGTTGCAGAGATCACTTTTGAGACGATCACACATGATTTCGGCACATTTCCAGAGGAGAACGGAAAGGTTTCATGTGAATTCAAATTCACAAACACAGGAAAGGCAGATTTGGTTTTGCAGAAAGTTCGTGCGTCTTGTGGATGTACAACTCCAGAGTGGACGAAAGAGCCAGTAAAGCCAGGAGCATCAGGAGTTGTAAAGGCTACTTACAATGCAAGTGGTCGTCCAGGTGCGTTCAACAAGACTATCACTGTAACTACAAACGTAGGTGAGAAGAGACTTTCAATCAAGGGAGAGGTTGTTCCAAAGGCTCAGAAGGTTGAGGACAAATACCCACATCAGTATGGTGACCTCCGTTTGATGAAGAAGAACGTATATTTCAACACTGTTCTCTATCCACAATCTAAGACAGAGAAGATTGAAATCATCAACAATGGAAGCAAGTCTATCACGGTTAGCGCAAAGTCAGACAAATTGTTCAAAGTAACAGTACCTGCTACTTTAGCAGCTGGTGAGAAAGCACAAATCATCATTACTGCAAATACTGAAAATTCAGGTGTTTGGGGATCATTCAAGAAGAGCCTCGTTTTGACAGTAGATGGTAAGGAGTATTCTGATCAGGTTGTCAACATGTTCGGAAACGTTGCAGAGGACTTCTCTAAGATGACAGCAGAGGAGAAAGCAAATGCTCCTGTTATCTCAATCTCTAACTCTTTGAGTTTAGGATCTATCAAGGCTAACTCTTCAAAGACATTTGAGATTTCATTGAAGAATGAAGGAAAGTCTGCTTTGATTATCCGTTCAGTAAACATTGACCCTGCAAGCAGCACAGTCGTATCATTCCCATCAAAGGGTGTTAAGGCTGGTAGAACAGGCGTTATCCGTGTTAAGGTGAACACTACTGGTATGAAGTCAGGCAAGTTCTCACAACGCTTGACCATCGTATCAAACGATCCTAACAGAAGTACGTTTGTCGTAAACTTGAATGGTGAAGTAGCAGAGTAATCAGTAACTGGTTAGAGTCTAATAGTAAATCAATAAGGCGACAGACGGCTCATTTGAGTGCGTCGGTCGCTTTTTTTAGCGTAAATATTCTTTCAAAAGATTTAGAGTGAAGCATTTCCGTCAAATAGTATGGCTTTCTATGGTGTTGTTGTCGCTCCTTTCGTGTAGAAGGGGTGAGACCTACACGATACACGGCAATCTGCGCTGTGTACGCGATCGGAAGGCGTATTTGATGGAGTTGACGGAGCAAGGCACGCCGATAGTGGTGGATAGTGCGGTGATACATGCGGGTGAGTTTCGCTTCCGTGGTCATATCGATTATCCGACGATGCGGTTTATCCGAATAGGCACGCGACCACCGTTTGATGTCTTTGTGGAAAACAGTGATATCAAGGTGTCGGGTTCAATGTCATTGCCCGAGGAAATAACCGTTTCGGGGTCTTTCTCGCATGACGATTTCAATTCATTGGCGAGAGAATACAAACGATTGAAAGACCGTCAGAGTACGGTGTTGGTGCATCTTTCCAATGCACGGACGCAACGGAATTACAAAGAGGTATCTCGTTTGACGAAAGTCTACAATACCTACCCCGATTCGCTGTTGTGGATGACGAAGCAGTTCGTGCTGAACAATCCTTCGTCGATGGGTGCGGCTTATTTTGTGTGCGTTTTGTCGCAGTCGCAAGACATTACGAAATTAGAGGAGATAATTTCGCTTTTTGATGCCTCCATTCAGCAGTCGCCCTACGTGCAGTATTTGCATGAGGAGTTGGCGTTGCATCAGAACTTTTCGGTAGGAATGGAAGCCCCAGATTTTGCGATGCCCACTTTTTTAGGTGATACGATTGGGTTGCGCAATTATGATGGAAAATATCTGTTTATCGATTTCGGAGCGTCGTGGTGTGATGCAACGAAGCAACGAATAGAGTGGTTGAAAGAGTTGTACGAGCGACATGAAGAACAAGAGTTCGAGGTGTTGTCCGTCTTCTTGGATGAAGATAAGAAAGAGTGGCGTTCGTATGTTACGTCGTTGGGTGTATTGCCTTGGCGGTTGGCGTGCGATTTTAAATATTGGTCGAGTCCGATTTCGAAGTATTACAGAGTGCAGGCTTTGCCATACGGAGTTTTGATTGATTCAGAGGGAAAGATTGCGCTGATAAATCCTTCGAAGCGAGATTTGGAGAATTATCTGAAGAAGAAATTGAAGTAGAGATGATAGAGTCGTTGATGCATAGTGGAGTTCCGTATTTGACGGTGGTCATATTAGGACTTGTCGTGGCAGTTTGTCCATGTTCTGTGGCAGCCAATGTGTCTGTGCTGACGTGTGTGTTGAGGCAGAGCAAAAACAAATATCTGTCGGTTGTCGGTTCGTATGTGTTGGCACGGTCGGTCGCCTACGTTGTGGTCGGTTGGCTGTTGATGACTTTTGTGGAGCATATCCGTTTGTCTGACACGGTGATGCAGTGGATTGGGTGGATAGCGGGACCGTTGTTCATTCTGATTGGACTGTTCCTGTTAGACCTGTTTCATGTGCATGGATTGGAGAATCGTTGTGTGATATGGATGAATAAGATTTTTAGAGAAAGTTATTCTAAGCGGAGTGCTTTTCTGTTGGGAATCTTGTTGGCGTTCGCTTTTTGTCCGTATAGTGCAGCCATCTATTTTGGAGCGATGATACCGATGGCGTGCAATGTAGAGTGTGGCTGGGCGATACCCGTGTTGTTCTCGGTAGGAGCGGCGGTTCCGATTATCTTTGTGGCATGGATATTCCAAAATGGAATTGAGAAGAAAATAAAAGAGTGGGAAGGCTTCCAAAAATTTGAATATTGGTTCAGAAAAATCTTGGCTTTGATGTTTATTATCACTGGATTTTTGTTTATTTGGGAGTATTTTCTTGAATAAAAAATAGAGCGTATGAAGAAGATGATTTTATTAATGCTTGCCGTAGCGGGGTTGCAGTGTGTTGTAGCTGCAGGTAAGCCGAAGATTGAATTTCAGGAGACAGAATATGTGATGACGGACAATGTATTAGGCGAGACGTCGGATCACGTGTTTGTTTATAAGAATGTGGGAGATGCGCCGTTGGTGGTTGCCAATGCAGTGCCATCATGCGGATGTGTAACGCCGACGTGGACGAAGAATCCAGTTGCGCCAGGTGATACTGGTTCGGTGCATGTCTACTATCAGAGCAAGGTGAGCGGTGCTTTCCATAAAACCATCAAGATTTACTCTAATGCAAGTGGAAAACGCCCGGTTTTGCAGATTTCAGGAGAGACGAGAAAAAAATAACATGACCATAAAAACGAAGGAGAGGGAGACTATTAGACAAGGATAGTTTCCCTTTCTTTTTCCCAACAATTATCGTTGGCAGCAGTAGAAAAACGGTCGTGGTCGACAGGTTGGGATAAAATCCCTTTGATGACCTCTGCCAAATATTCAGGCTCGTAGTGGTCGATGCAAACGCCCGTCTGCTCGGTCTCCAAAACACGTTTTATTTCGGGGAAGCCAGTAGCCAACATTGGAACGTGCGCTTGCATGAAATCGAAAATACGGTTGGGAAGAGAAAAATAGTAACTCAGTCCTTTTTGCTCTAAGAGGCAGACACCGAGGTCGGCACTGTTGGTGTATTCCGATAGTTCGGCGAAAGGCTTGAAACCTAAAAATTTGACCTTATCGTTGAGGTTCAGTTCATCTACCAGATTGCGTACTTCCTTGTCTTTGTCCCCTTTGCCGATAATGACGAAGATGGCATTGTCGATGAAAGGCATTGCGCGGATAATCCACTCGATGCCACGCCCCTCGTTGACAGCACCTTGATAGAGAACCACCTTTTTGTCCGTCCAATCAAATTTGTTAGTGCGAATGTAGGGACGAGAAAAAGGCACGTTGCGCAACACTTTCAGGGCAATTCCGTAGCGGTCTTTGTAGTAGTTCGCAATTGATTGGCACACCGTGTAACCGTCGGTAACACGAGGAAGCACGAAATCCTCCACCTTTGTCCACACCCATTTGACGAATTTTCGGTTGGTCACCTCTGGCACTTCAGGGAAAAGTTCGTGAAGGTCGAGAGAGTAATCCACACCTTTGATTTTCGCTGCGAGAAAAGTCGCCAGAGCCGTGTCGGTGTCGTTTCCCCAGATTCTGTCCACCTTTTTGAAAAGCAGGTAGAAGAAGAGTTTTATGTTGAATTCCGCATAGAAAAGAGGCCCTTTTTTAAACCAGACAGACAATCGTTTCGTGTCGTAGGGTTGTTTGTACTCGTGGCAGGCACGATGTGTAGAACCAACGACAAGCACGTCCCAACCCCTTTCAAGAAAGAAACTTGCCACCTTGTGTACACGCTGGTCAGCCTCCAAGTTGTTGGTAACTGTGAAAATGATTTTTTTTCTGTCTGGCATAGTAAAAAGTCGATGTTGTAATGCGGAGCGCAAATTTACAAATCTTTAATCTATCTTTGTGAAAAAGAAGAAAAGAATGAAACATTATCAGTCATACTCGATGTTGCAGCATAATACCTTTGGTATTGATGTACGATGTGCAGATTTCTATGAATATGAAAACAAAGAAGAGTTGCAGCGACTCTATGCCGAAGGAGCGTTGAAAAAGTTCCTTTGCGTAGGAGAGGGAAGCAACCTTTTGCTGTTGAATGACATTGATTATACAGTGTTGCATTCAGCCATAAAAGAGGTGAAAATCACCGATGAAACCGCTGAAAATGTGTGGGTGAAGGTTGGTTCAGGCTATGTCTGGGATTCGTTTGTGGAGTGGACGATAGCGCATCAGCTTGGAGGCGTGGAGAATCTCTCGTTCATACCGGGAATGGTGGGAGCGTCGCCTGTGCAGAATATCGGAGCGTATGGCGTGGAAGCCAAGGATGTGATAGCCGAGGTGGAGGTGTATGATGCGCAGGAGAATCGCTTTTTCACTCTGAAAAATGACGAGTGCGCCTTTGAATATCGAGGAAGCATATTCAAAAAGAATCCGCAGTGGATTGTTACCTCTGTGGTTTATAAATTAGACAAAGTTGTAGCGCATTCCTTCAAATTAGACTATGGAAATGTGAAGGAAGTGTTGGGCGACAGAGATGTGTCTTTGGAGAATATACGAGAGGTGATTGTGAAGATACGGAAAGAAAAATTGCCCCTTCCATCGGAGATTGGCAGTGCGGGAAGTTTCTTCAAGAACCCGGTTGTCACGGAAGAGAAATATCTCAAAATAAAGTCTGAGTATGAAACCATGCCATCTTTCAAGGTGGAAAACGGTTATAAGATACCGGCAGCGTGGTTGATCAGTCAGTGCGGTTGGAAGGGCAAAACCGTCGGACATGCAGGTGTGTATGAGAAGCAACCCTTGATATTGGTGAATCGCGGTGGAGCGACAGGCGAGGAGGTCGTCTATCTGATGAAGCAAGTGCAACAATCGGTGGCAGAGAAGTTTGAGATTGAGTTACATCCGGAGGTTTGCATTATAAGGTAGGGAATGTAAAGTAAGAAAGATAAAGAGGTGAGGGGTGCGACTACCACGGTTTAGTAGACTCCATAAAAACAAAAAAATCCGAGACTCAAAAGGCTTCGGATTTTTTGTATGACATTCAAAACATTTCCCAATGGTAAAGGTCAGACTCAGATATAGTATATTTATATAATAGGGTCAAATTTCATGAACGATATAACCTTATCGTTTGCTACAAAGATATAGAAGAGGGCTTTGTGGGGTGTTCAATAAATGGAAAACAATGTGGAGAATTTGAAAAATCGCAGTCGGATGATGTGGAAAAATAGGAGAAAATTGGCACGATTTGTGGAGAAATTGTGAAAATTCATCGTGAAATAGCATTTTTGTGTTGGATAGCACTATTTTACAATATAAAGTTAAAAATATTTGTTTTACATTTGCATCGTTACATAAGAAACAAGTTACAAAGTTTAGTAAGTTACAAAAGTGAAGAAAAAAGTGTTAGTGGCATTATGTGCCATTGCTATGCTATTGTCTATAGTAAGCGTGTGGAGGGCTTGGATTAGTCCGACGCGGATAGCCTTTCTCAATTATCAGGCTACGGAGTTGGGCTTAATTTCGAAAGCCAACGAGAGCGGAATGATCAAACTCGGCGAGATCACGACGGATGATTTCGACGACCTCGACGACTATGATATGATTTTCGTGAATGGGATGGGACTCCGAATTGATGAAGCGCAACGACAGCAGTTGAAAGACGCTGCGGAAAAAGTTCCTGTCTTAACACGAGCAGCCACCAATCCAGATAATAACATTTCGTCGGTAAAAGGATTCGATGCGGAGTATATCACGAAGTATGTTTCGAACGGCGGAAAGAAAAACTATCGAAATATGTTGCAGTACGTCCGCAAGTTTATCGATGGTAAGAAATTTATGGCACCCGAGCCAGACGTTGTGGAGGAACATCCCGACTATCTTCTTACACATTATGATCCGAAAGATGAGGATGGCGATAGCAAGGGTTTCAACAGTGTGGCAGAATACAATCAGTTTTTGAAGGAGAACGGACTCTATAAAGAAGATGCGCCAGTCGTTTTGATCACTGGTTTCATGGGTTCGGCAGATGAGTTGGCGAAACCATTCGAGGAGAAAGGATTCGTCGTTTACTGTGTCAATCAACTAAAAGCATTTGTGGCAAAACACCATGCGGACAGTGTCAATGTGTCGGCAGTGGTCAATATGGCACACGGAAGATTAGGCGATTATTTCGTGAAGTATATTTCAGAGAAAAACATTCCGTTGTTCTCGCCATTGAATGTCAATAAACTAACCGAGGAGTGGGAGAATGACAAGCAGGGAATGTTCGGCGGATTTATGTCGCAGAGCATCGTAACGCCAGAGATTGACGGAGCCATTCGTCCGTATGTCGTTTTTGCCCACCGCATCAATGACGAAGGATTGCAGGAGGTGTATGGCATACCCGACCGTGTGGAGAGTTTTGTGGAGAACATCCAAAACTATGTCGATTTGAAGAAAAAAGCCAACAGTGAGAAGAAAGTGGCGATTTTCTACTTGAAAGGACCTGGACAGAATGCGTTGGTTGCTTCTGGAATGGAGGTCGTGCCGTCGCTTTACAATCTTTTGGTACATCTCAAAAAAGAAGGATTCAATGTTGCAGGGTTGCCATCCTCAGAAAACGAGTTGGCAAAGATGATTCAGAGTCAGGGTGCGGTTTTTGGAACGTATGCCGAAGGAGCGTACACTAATTTCTTGGCAAATGGAAATCCAGCGTTAGTAACCTCGGATCAGTATGCTGAGTGGACGAGCAAAGCGTTGTCTAAGAGTCAGATTGAAGAGATGAACCTTGTCAACGGAGCGTTTCCGGGCAAGTATTTGTCGACTGAAGATGGACGGTTGGCAGTGGCACGACTTCAGTTTGGAAACATCGTTTTGATGCCACAAGTGATGGCAGGCGAGGGCGATGATTCGTTCAAGATTGTGCATGGAACCAATCAAGCACCGCCTCACGTTTACATTGCCTCTTATCTTTGGGCGAAATACGGATTTGGCGCAGATGCGTTGATTCATTTTGGTACGCACGGTTCGTTGGAGTACACTCCACGCAAGCAAGTGGCTTTATGCGACAACGACTGGTCTGACCGTTTGGTTGGAACGATGCCCCATTTCTACGTCTACACCATCGGCAATGTGGGCGAAGGAATGATTGCAAAACGAAGAACCTATGCACAGTTGCTTTCCTATTTGACACCACCGTTCAAGGAGAGCAAATTGCGCGACACCTACCGTCAACTGAGTGACGCCATCGAGGCTTATAACAAAAAGCCATCCGATGAGTTGGCACTCAAGGTGAAGGCGGTAACGGTAGAGATGGGCATTGCTCGTGAGTTGAACTTGGACACGGCGGATTTGAAGACACCCTACAGTGAAGATGAGATTGCTCGCATTGAGACTTTCTCGGAGGAGTTGGTGAATGAGAAAATCACAGGTCGCCTCTACACAATGGGTGTTCCGTATGATGAAGATGATGTCAAAACCAGTGTCTATGCGATGGGAACAGACCCTATTGCCTACGGAATGTTGAGTGCCGATAAGATGAAAGGGCGTGCGGAGGCAGATGTTGAGAAACACAAACAACGATTTGCAAAACGCTATCTGAACAAAGCCAGTGCGACGGTAACCCAATTGCTCAATGGCAGTTTGACTGTTACGGATGATTTTATATGCCAATTTATCGGTATCACTCCCGAAGAGTTGGAGATGGCTCGCAAGGTTGAGAAGATGCAAGCCGCTCCCGATGCCCTCTCTATGATGATGCAGATGGCAGGCAATATGCCGATGACGGAGAAGAAGAAGGAAGAGAAGAAAGATACTCGTACGGTGAGTGAACTTCGGGCTGCGAATGTTACCCATGAACGAGAGATTCCGCAGATGAGCAAGGAGTCGTTCGAGAAGATGGAACAGACAGGCCGTTTCCCCGACAAGATGATGGAAGCCATCAAGAAAGGGCAGAAGTGGTATATCGAGGAACAAAAGGCAGACTCCATCAAAAAAGCCGAGGCTGCAAAATTGGCGAAAGACGATTCTGCAACTGCTGTAAAAGATAGTTCTTTAGCATATTCTGAAAAGAAAGAAAAGAAACACGGAGGTATGCTAGGTATGATGGGCAGTTCTCCAAAATATACCCGAGAGGAGATCAATTTGGCACAAGCCATCACAATGGTTGAGCATGCGTTGTTGAACATCAACAAATATTCACAAGCGTTGCGTGATTGTCCGAATGCAGAGTTTGTCTCGTTGGTGAATGCCCTTTCGGGAGGATACACAGAGCCATCGCCAGGAGGTGACCCAATCGTCAATCCGAACACTTTGCCAACAGGTCGCAATCTCTTCTCAATCAATGTTGAGAACACCCCGACGGAGAATGCGTGGGAGAGAGCCAAAGAGTTGTGCGACAACACCATCAAGATGTATCAGCAGCGACATAATGGAGAGTTCCCTCGAAAAGTCAGTTACACCTTGTGGAGCAGTGAGTTTATCGAGACGGAGGGAGCGACGATTGCGCAGGCACTCTATATGTTGGGAGTTGAGCCTATTCGAGATGCGTTTGGAAGAGTATCTGATTTGAGGGTCATTCCTTCGAAACAGTTGGGCAGACCGCGAATTGACGTGGTCGTGCAGACTTCTGGTCAGTTGCGTGATTTGGCAGCGTCAAGATTGTTCTTGATCAACAAGGCGATAGAGATGGCAGCCAATGTCGAGGATAAAGATTTTGAGAATCTGGTGAAGGCTGGTGTTGTAGAGTCGGAGCGACTATTGGTAGAGAAGGGGATGTCTCCGAAAGAGGCGCGTGAGGTAAGTATGTACCGAGTCTTCGGCGGTGTGGATGGAAACTATGGAACAGGAATCCAAGGAATGGTAACCGCAGGCGACCGTTGGGATAAGGAGAGTGAGATTGCGGAGGTTTACCTTAATAATATGGGTGCATATTACGGAGATGAGAAAAACTGGGAGGCGGTTCGTCAGGATGCCTTTGAGGCAGCCCTCACCCGTACGGATGTCGTTGTGCAACCTCGTCAAAGCAATACTTGGGGTGCGTTGAGCCTTGACCACGTCTATGAGTTCATGGGCGGAATGAACTTGGCAGTGCGCAATGTTACAGGGAAAGATCCTGATGCCTACTTGGCAGACTATCGCAACCACAGCAATATGAGAATGCAAGAGGTGAAGGAAGCCATCGGCGTTGAGAGTCGCACGACCATCTTCAATCCAGCCTATATCAAGGAGAAGATGAAAGGGGGTGCAAGCAGTGCAGGCGGGTTTGCCGAGATCATCACCAACACCTACGGTTGGAATGTGATGAAACCCGCTGCCATTGACAATGAAATGTGGAATGAGATTTACAATGTCTATGTGAAAGACAAGTATAATCTTGGCACGAAGGAGTTCTTCGACAAACAGAATCCTGCTGCCTTGATGGAGATGACGGCAGTGATGATGGAGAGTGCGAGAAAAGGTCTCTGGAAGGCGACCGACCAGCAACTCAAAGACATTGCGGAGTTGCACACCGAGACGGTCAACGAGTTCAAACCGTCATGCTCAGGCTTCGTGTGTGATAATGCCAAACTTCGTGATTTCATTGCCTCCAATGCCAATGAAGCGTCGGCTAAGCAGTATCAGCAGAATGTGAAACAGATTCGCGAGGCACAGACCCAAACTGGCAACGATGACAACGGTATGGTGATGAAAAAAGAGACCCTCACGGGCGAGACTCAAAATGCGACCACCGTGATCAGTGGAGTTGTGGTGGCAGTGATTGTGATTGCCTCGTTGGTTGGCATCTTCTTGTTGGTGCGCCGTCGCCGTCAAAACATAAATGAGGAGTAGCGAGCGATGGAGACGTTGATGATTGTGATGATGGTTTTGGTTTGCTTCAGTTTTGTGTTGAAGCAGACGTTCCATGGCGTCAAGGAGGTGATGGTGATGGCAGTGCTGCTGACCTTCTTCGTGGGAATGGCGTGGACATTCGCCATAGAGCAATCGAAGACGCAGATTGCAGCGTGGATGGCAGACTCGCAGTTGATGCTCGACATGGCAGTGCTGATGAGCATCGATGTGTCATTGACGATTTTCTTCTGTGTTATGCACGTCGACATTAAGACTGCCGAGAAGGTGAGCAAACTCAAATTTTACACCTACATCTTCTTGAAATATTTTCCGGGATTGCTGATTTTCCCAGTGCTTTTTGCAACGTTGGTTTCTTTGATATTCTTCTTCCCAGGTGCATCCTTTCAGTTGATAGCGTGGGGATTGGCAATGGCAGTGTTCGTCTTGATGCCATTGTTGACCTACGGGTTGCGTTGGTTGTTGCCCGAACGTCCGATTCGGTTGGAACTGCTGTTTCTGGTGGATGTGCTGTTAGGTCTGATGGGGGTCGTTGGGACAGTCAATGGTCAAACGGCAGTCGAAGGCATCAGTGAGGTGGATGTGAAAGCCTTGGTGGCAGTCTTCGCGATGGTGCTGGTGGGTATGGCAGTGGGCTATGTCTATTATAGAGTGAGAACGAAAAAATTGAAAATATAAAAATAATATAACGTAAAGATGAATTACATTTCTGACGTATTGTTTTGGATATCAACAGGTTTGTTAGTACCCGTGATTGTGTTGTTGATATGGTTTTTTGTCCGTGCCTTGCTTCTTTTAGGAGGCTTTTTCGGACAATACTTGGTGAAACGTAAGACAGGAGCCGAAATCCGTGAGCAGATGAACACGTTGACGATTGAGAATTTGGCGACCTTGCCCGAGCGTTTGCCAAAGAGCAAGCAGGCAGTGATTGTTTCCTATATTAATAAGGTAGTCGAGAATCGAAACAGTGCCGCGCAGGTGAATCGCACGCTCGACCTCTTTGCACAGTATATGGAGAAAGAGATGTCGCTGCCCACCACACTGATGAAGATGGGTCCGATGTTGGGATTGATGGGAACGTTGATTCCGATGGGACCGGCGTTGGTCGGACTTTCAACTGGCGATATCTCTTCGATGGCATATAATATGCAGGTGGCATTCGCTACTACGGTGGTTGGAATCTTCGCTGCAGCAGTCGGTTTTGTCGTTAAACAAACGAAGAGTCGCTGGAGCAAGGAAGATATGGGACACTTAGAGTTCATTGCAGATTTAATTGATGAAAACAAATAATTATGAGAAAAATTAGAAGAAGCCGATTAGCCCCCGAGGAGGAAGATGACCCGATGAGTGTGGTGAGCAATCTTTTCGATGTGGCGATGGTCTTTGCCGTTGCGTTGATGGTGGCACTCGTAACCCGTTATAGTATGACGGAGATGTTCAGTCAGGAGGATTTCACGATGGTGAAGAATCCGGGCAAGGAGAACATGGAGATCATCACCAAGGAGGGTGAGAAGATCAATAAATACACGCCGTCGGAAGATCAAAGTAGCAAGTCGGGCAAAAAAGGAAAGAAGGTGGGTATCGCCTACGAATTGGAGAATGGCGAGATCATCTATGTGCCAGAAGATTAAGAAAAATGATTGTATTTGAAACCGATAAAAACGAGAGATTAAGATGAAGAGTAAATTTTTTTCGTGGAGAAATTTTCATAAGTGGGTTGGAGTGATTTTTGCTCTCTTCTTAATCGTGTTTTGTGTCTCGGGAATCATCTTGAATCATCGTGCGGTGTTCCGTCATTGTGATGTGCCACGTTGCATTTTGCCCTCCGATTATAGTGTGAAAAACTATAACAATGGGGTGGTGAAAGGTACGATTGTGCTCGAAGATGGTCGCATCGTAGCCTTCGGAAATGGAGTTTGGTTGACGGAGAAGACAGGAACGAATTGGCAAGATTGGAGTCAAGGGTTCCCGAAGGGTGTCGACTGCAGAAGTGTCCGCAATATGGTGCGCACGAAAGAGGGTGCATTGTGGTGTGCTACCAATTATGCAGTCTACCGCCATGACGGCAAGCAGTGGGTTGACCAGAACTTAGACCATAACGGTGAGCGACTGACCGACTTGGCGCTTTCGCCCGATAGCCTATATGTTGTGGCACTCTCGCGCGACGCTGTCTACGAGATGAAACAGAGCGGAAACGAGCGCAAGGAGTTGAAGTCTGCCAGCAATTTCGAACCGAAAGACTACCTCTTCCGCACCGTGTGGAAATTGCATAGCGGTGAACTTTTCGGCATTGTCGGTCGGTTGGTGGTCGATGCCATTGCCGTGGTGCTGATCATCTTGTGTGTAACGGGAATCATCCTCTTCATCCTTCCTTATAATATAAGGTGGAATCGTAAAAGAGAGAAGAAGGAGAATTGTAATAAAGGCTTGAAACGGTTGGTGTGGAATCAGAAGTGGCATAATCGTTTTGGAGTCTATGCCTTAGTGTTTACCTTATTTATAACGATCACGGGAACCTGCCTTCGTCCGCCGTTGATGATTCCTTTGGTGTTGGGCAAGACTTCACCAGTGAATTTCTCGGGCAATGTTTGGCACGACCGTCTGAGAGCCATCCGTTGGGATGAGGTGCAGAAAGATTGGTTGCTCAGCACGTCGGACGGATTCTTGAGTGTGGACGAAAATTTCGCAGAGCAACCAGTGAAGATTATGGACAAAACGCCGAGTGTTAGTCCGATGGGTGTGAATGTCTTCCGTCAGCAGGCAGATGGCACTTGGTTGATTGGCTCGTTCAGTGGATTGTCAATTTGGAATCGTCAAGTCGGCACGGTTATCGACTATTTCGGTGAAGAACCGCAAGGAGGCTTTTCGGCGATATTGTCAGGTCATACCGTAACAGGCTATTCAGAAGATTTCGATGTGAAGACGACTCCCGGCAGTGGACTCGTTTTTGAATATTCAACAGGAGCAGAAGAATTGCCTGCGCAACCCGAGGAGATTGCCAATGTGCCGATGAGTCTCTGGCACCTCGGTTTGGAATTGCATGTCGGAAGATGTTACAGTCCGTTCTTAGGTCCGCTGAGTTCACTCTTTGTTTTTATTTGGGGAACGCTCAGTGTGTTGGTGATTATCTCAGGATACATTATTTATAAAAGACGACAGAAGAAAATATAATTTCATAATAAACAGTTTTATAAACAAAAAAAAGTTACAAAATGAAAAAATTCAGATCAATGTTGGCTATCATGATGGCCATGGCGTGTGCAGTTGCGTTCGTTTCTTGTGGAGATGACGATGATGACAACAACAGCAACAACGGAAACAACAACAGTCTCACCGACAACGGTGGAAGCGAGGAGGTAGCCGCTATCGCCAAGATTCTCGAGGGAGAGTACACTGGCACGGAGACCATCACCGTGATGGGTTCTGGTTCGTCCGACACGGTTGTCTACAAGGTTGAGGCTACGGGCGCAGCCACAATCACAATCACCATCCCTGGTGGCGGAGGTGGAGCAATGTCTTACCCTAACCTTCCAGTTGAAGACCTCAAGGTGGCTTCCGACGGAACATTCTCGGGTGAGTATGCTGGTTCTGTAACAAAAGACGACGGTACGGTGAAGGCTTACTCTTGCACCATCTCAGGAAAGTATGTTGAAGGCACTTTGACTTTCGACGGAAGTCTTAAATATGGTAACATGCCAATGGCAATGATTATCAAGTTTGAGGGAACAAAAAATGTTTCAGATAGCGCAGAGTAATTACAATGAAGGGGAAAGTTGCACTTTTCACCTTTCTTGCAATTAGTGGATTTTGCGGTAACTTATACGCAGAGAATGAAAATTTAGCCAATGGGGCGACTGAAAAAGCGGTCGCCCAGGCTAAACTTTTTTCTGGTAGAGTTCTTGATGAAACAGGCGCGCCGTTGGTGGGCGCTCATGTCCAAGTGGCTAACGACAAGAACGTTGGCACAACGACAGATAATGACGGATATTTCCGCCTCTCATCTACCTCTTCTGATGCATTAAAGGTTAAAGTAAGTTTTGTCGGATTTCAGTCTGAATATTTCGTCTTGAAATCCTCTGGAAATGGAAGTAACACACTGCGTTTGTCTCCTAATGCCGCAGCGTTGGAGCAAGTGGTGGTAACAGGTACACGCACGCCAAAGGCTTTGAAAGATGCGCCTGTGGTTACGCGTGTCATCACAGCCGAAGATATAAAAATTGCAGATGCAACAAACGTGCAGGACCTGCTCACTGAAGAGTTGCCTGGCGTTGAGTTCGGCTATGCGATGAGTCAAGAGACCTCCCTCAACATGAATGGATTCGGTGGTAACGCCGTTCTCTTCTTGGTCGATGGTGAGCGTATGGCTGGTGAGACTATGAACAATGTCGACTACAACCGTCTGAATATGGACAATGTGGGTCGTATCGAGGTGGTCAAAGGTGCTGCTTCCGCGCTCTATGGTGCGAATGCCGTGGGTGGTGTCGTCAACATCATCACGCGTGAAAACACCGAGCCTTGGACGGTCAATGTCAACTCTCGATATAACGCCTACAACGACGAGTGGCGTTATGGTGGAAATGTCTCTTTCAATGTCAAAAAGTGGAATTCTCAGACGAGCGTTCAACGTACAACTTCCGAGACACTCCAACTGACAAGTCCATTCGACACCGAGTCTAATATTATAAGTATCTATGGTGGAAAGTCTATCAACATCAAAGAGCGTTTGACGTTTAAGGCTACGGATCGTCTGAGATTCATTGCTCGAGGTAGTTACTTCGATCGTGTCAGCAATCGTACCAACTACGATGATCATTACAAAGGTTATAGTGGTGGTTTGAAAGCAGTTGCCGACATCACCAAAAATGACAATTTGGAGGTTTCGTACGGTTATGATCAGTATGACAAACTGAGATACGAAAGTGTTACGACGAAGGATTCGGTTACCAAGAAGACGACCTCCGAGATGGTTCGCACGCACAATCACGACTATAGCAATCGTCAGCACAATGTGCATGCGCTCTACTCTCACATCTTCAAAGTCGGTACGTTGACGGTGGGTGGTGATTATATGAACGACTACCTCACGACCTATCAGTTTTTGGACAACGAGGCGCATAGCCAGTCGTCTGTGGATGGTTATGTGCAGTTCGATTACAATCCGTTGAAATGGTTGAACGTGGTGGGTAGCGTTCGTCACGACTACTATTCTGCCTCTAAAGAGGGGGCGACGACGGCTCGTCTGGCTTTGATGACGAAGTGGAAATACATTTCTGTTCGTGCCAACTATGCTGGTGGTTTCCGTGCGCCGACTCTGAAGGAGATGTACATGTGCTTCGATATGGCAAGTATGATGATGATCTATGGAAATCCTGACTTGAAGCCTGAGAAGAGCCATAACTTCAATGTCGCATTGGAGCATGCAGGTCGTGTCAAGGGAACGCATTTCTTCAGCGGTCAGTATAGTGCCAACGTGATGGGCTACTACAACATCTACGAGAACCGAATCACGACCGATGATTACGATGATGGAACAGAGAAGGGTGCGTCTCGTTATACGAATGAAGATGGTGTGAATGTGATGGGTATCGACGCCAGTGCTCAGTATCGCACAGATATGGGATTGGGTTTGAAATTCAATTACAACTACGTCCATCTGACGGGTCGCACGGTCGATTCACAGTTCTCGCAGCCTCGCCCTTCGTCTGCCACTTGGCGAATCGATTATGATCATCAGTTCTGCACGGCATACGGATTGAACGCTGCCATTTCAGGTCGTTTCTTGTCCGAGCCGGACACGGATCAGGAGAAGCACGACACCGCATATCAGATCTGGAAGTTCACCTTGCAGCAGCGTCTCTTCGACGGTATCAGCATCAATTTCAACATTGACAACCTCTTCAACTATGTGCCAAAAGCCTACTACTGGAGTTCTTGTATGACGAAGGGTCGCACCTGGTCGTTAGGTATCTCAATGGATGTCGATCGTTTTGTTAAGGCGGTGAAGAAGTAAATTGCGATAACGCTTTGGGTATAATAAGAAAAACGGCAGTTGCTCCCAACTGCCGTTCCCTCTTCTATGTGTCTCTTGCTTATTTC
Source organism: Flexilinea sp. (assembly GCA_963648205.1). Lineage (GTDB taxonomy): Bacteria > Bacteroidota > Bacteroidia > Bacteroidales > Paludibacteraceae > UBA1181. Next base: position 19,587 of record CAVJCT010000069.1, on the reverse strand, counting down.
AACTCTAAGTCGCCATTGAACACCTCGTGCCATGGCAATCCTTGCTTGTTCAACTCTTCCATGAATGGATCTGGATCAAAGTCTTCTACGTTCCATACGCCTGGCTTCTTCCACAATCCGCGGAAGAACATCTGCGCTCCAATGCTGGCTGGCACTCCCGTGGTGTAACTTACTCCCTGCATGCCTGTCTCCTTGTATGCCTCTTGGTGGCTACAGTTGTTGTAGACGTAGTAGGTGAGCTCCTTGCCATCTTTGCCGATTCCTCTGATTCGACATCCAATGCTGGTCTCGCCCTCGTAGTTCTCGCCTAAGTCCTGCGGATTTGGCAACACTGCCTTCAAGAACTGAAGCGGAACAATCTTCACACCGTTATACTCCACCTCGTCGATTCTTGCCATTCCAATGTTCTGGATCACACGGAGATGGGTCAAATACTCCTGCCCGAAGGTCATCCAGAAACGTGCCTTCTTGATGCTTGGATAGTTCTTCACCAACGACTCCAACTCCTCGTGGTGCATCAGATATGACTCGCGCGGACCGATATTTGGATAGGTGAGCGGTTGGTGAATCTCCAATGGCTCGGTCTCAATCCATTTGCCGTCTTGATAGTATAATCCTTTTTGAGTGATCTCACGGATGTTGATCTCTGGGTTGAAGTTGGTCGCAAATGCCTTGTGGTGGTTTCCTGCGTTGCAGTCTACGATATCCAGCACCTGCATCTCTTTGAAGTGATGCTTGGCTGCGTAGGCTGTGTAGACTCCCGACACTCCTGGGTCAAATCCGCATCCGAGAATGGCTGTCAATCCGGCCTTCTCAAACTTGTCTTTGTATGCCCATTGCCAACTATACTCGAAATGTGCCTCGTCTTTTGGCTCGTAATTGGCTGTGTCTAAGTAGTTTACACCACACTCCAAACATGCGTCCATGATGTTGAGGTCTTGGTAGGGCAACGCTACGTTGATCACTAACTCAGGCTGATGTCTCTTGAAGAGGGCTACCACCTGCGCTGTCTCGTCAGCATCCACTTGGTCTGTCTTGACAGTTACGTTGTACTTCTCCTTCAACACTTTCGCTACAGCGTCACATTTCGCTTTCGTGCGACTTGCTATCACAATGTCGCTGAAAATCTCTGTGTGCTGCGCTACCTTGTGGCAGACTACGGTTCCAACACCGCCAACACCGATAATGAGAACTTTTGACATAATCCTTTGTTTAATTATATTATATGTATGAAATGTTATCCTAACATCGGAATGACTTCCTCTATGCTGAGCAACTGCTGCTCGCCACTCTCCATGTTCTTCAACATCACCTTCTTCTCGTTCAACTCGGTCTCTCCGATGATGGCTACGAACGGAATGTTCTTCGCATTGGCATAACTCATCTGCTTCTTCATCTTCGATGGCTCTGGGTAAACTTCTGCCGAGATGCCTGCGCTACGAACGGCTTTCGCACACTCGACGGCAAATCTCAACTCTGCATCGCCAAAGGTGGTGAAGAGAATCTTCGTGGTTTGCGATACCTCCGATGGATAAAGGTCTAACTGGTTCAACACGTCGTAGATACGGTCTGCTCCGAATGAGATGCCGACTCCCGAAACTCCCGAGAGTCCGAACACGCCCGTCAAGTTGTCGTAGCGTCCTCCTCCGGTGATACTTCCGATCTGCACGTCCAAAGCCTTCACCTCGAAGATGGCTCCCGTGTAGTAGTTGAGTCCGCGCGCAAGGGTGAGGTCCAACTCCACCTTCGTCTGGATATTGAGTTTCTCCGTGAAATCGAGAATCGTAGCGATCTCTTCCACACCCTTCAAACCAGTCTCCGAAGATGCCAACACATTCTTGATGGTCTCCAACTTCTCGTGGTTCGTACCTTGCAATTGAATGATAGGTTGCAACTTGTCGATGGCCTCCTGTGGCAAACCTTTGCTTGCCAATTCAGCGTTGACATTCTCCAAACCGATCTTGTCCAACTTGTCGATGGCTACGGTGATGTCGACGATCTTGTCAGCCTCACCAATCACCTCGGCGATACCAGAAAGGATCTTGCGGTTGTTGAGTTTGATGGCAACGTTCACCTTCAAACGACGGAACACCTCGTCCACAATCTGGATCAACTCCACCTCGTTGAGCAAGGAGTCGCTTCCCACTACATCCACGTCGCATTGGTAGAACTCACGGTAACGACCTTTCTGAGGCTTGTCGGCACGCCATACAGGTTGAATCTGAAAACGTTTGAATGGGAATGAGAGTTTGTCTCTGTTCATCACCACGAAACGAGCGAACGGCACGGTCAAGTCATAACGCAATCCCTTCTCCGAAATCTTATTGATGAGTTTGATGGAATTGCGTGCTGCCAACGTCTCGCTGTCAACATCCGCGAGATAGTCGCCCGAGTTCAGAATCTTGAAAAGGAGTTTGTCTCCCTCGTCTCCATATTTACCCATAAGGGTCGAAAGATTCTCCATCGCTGGAGTCTCAATCTGTTGAAAACCATAAAGTTTGAAAACTTCTTTGATCGTATTGAATATATAGTTTCTTCTCACCATCTCGATAGGCGAGAAATCCCTTGTACCCTTGGGAATGGATGGTTTATTTGCCATTGCTATAGTCTAATGTTATTTTTTACAAATTTAGTTCTTTTATCCGTATTAGGGGGCTTTAAGTGGTGTGAATGTTTTATCTTTGTCTTAGCAATTTTTTTGAGGCGAATGATTGAAAAACTCCTTTTAATCGAAAATTCCGACCCTGTGATTTTTTACGGCGTCAATAATAGCAATATTATGACGCTGAAAGACTTGTTGCCTAAACTCAGAATCGTGGCTCGTGGCGACGTCGTCAAATGCATGGGCGAGGATAGCGAGGTGGAGGCTTTCGAGAAAATCTTGCATCAGTTGGACGATTACTGCGCTAAGTATAATCGGTTGGACGAACAGACGGTGGTCGACTTCGTGAAAGGTAACGAGGTGGACGCTTGTTCTGAGAAAAAAGACCTTATTATATATGGTGTAAGTGGAAAACCGATTGTGGCACGCACACCGAATCAGCGCGAGATGGTGCGCCTCTATGATGAGCGTGATCTGATTTTCGCCGTCGGACCTGCTGGTTCTGGTAAAACATTCGTCGCCATCTCATTGGCCGTTCGTGCTTTGAAAAATCGGGAGGTGAAGAAGATCATCCTCAGTCGCCCCGCTGTTGAGGCTGGCGAGAAGTTGGGCTTCCTCCCCGGTGATATGAAAGACAAAATCGACCCCTACCTTCAGCCTCTCTACGACGCTTTGCAAAGTATGATTCCTGGTGCGAAACTGAAGGATTATATGGAGAACGGCACCATTCAGATTGCTCCGCTGGCTTTCATGCGTGGTCGCACATTGAATGATGCGGTCATCATCTTAGACGAGGCTCAAAACACTACTACTCAGCAGATTAGAATGTTCCTCACTCGTATGGGTATGAACAGTAAAGTGCTGGTAACAGGCGATGTTACGCAAATCGACCTTCCCGGCAATCAACGCTCGGGACTGGTGGATGCCTTGCGTGTCTTGCACAACGTGAAAGGGGTCGGAAGAATTGAGTTCAAAAAGGAAGACATCGTTCGTCACCCTTTGGTGCAGCGCATCGTCGATGCCTACGAACAGTCGGACGAGGAACGCCGCCTCCGCCGTGAAGCCGAAAAGGCTGAGACACTCGCAAAGGATGAATTGAAAGATTCTAAAGGTGAATAATTGTCAAACAAAATAGAAAATAAAGATTAAATTCACAAAATAATGGAGAACGCATTAACAAAAACTGATTTCAACTTTCCTGGTCAGAAGGGAGTTTATCATGGTAAGGTTCGCGATGTTTACAGCGTGGGCGAAGACAAGTTGGTGATGGTCGCTACAGACCGTATCTCAGCTTTTGATGTTATTTTGCCGAAAGGTATTCCTTTCAAAGGTCAGGTCTTGAATCAAATCGCCGCTAAATTCTTGGATGCGACTCAAGATATTTGTCCTAACTGGAAATTGGCTACTCCCGACCCTGTCGTTACTGTCGGTATCCGTTGCCAAGGTTTCCCTGTCGAGATGATCGTTCGTGGTTACCTCTGCGGTAGCGCTTGGCGTGCCTACAAGAGTGGCGTGCGCGAAATCTGCGGCGTGAAACTCCCAGACGGTATGCGTGAGAACCAAAAATTCCCAACTCCGATCATCACCCCTACTACAAAGGCTGAAATCGGTACGCACGACGAGGATATCTCTAAGGAGGAGATCTTGAAACAAGGTCTCGTCTCTCCTGAAGACTACGCTATCGTCGAGAAATATACACTCGCACTCTTCCAAAGAGGTACTGAGATCGCTGCTAAACGTGGCTTGATCTTGGTCGACACTAAGTACGAGTTCGGTAAGGCTAACGGTAAGGTCATCTTGATGGACGAAATCCACACGCCAGACTCTTCTCGCTACTTCTACGCTGATGGCTACCAAGAGCGTTTCGACAAGGGCGAGGCTCAAAAACAACTCTCTAAGGAGTTCGTTCGTGAGTGGTTGATGGACAATGGTTTCCAAGGTCAAAAAGGTCAGAAAGTGCCTGAGATGACCGACGAGATCGTTAAGTCAATCTCCGACCGCTACATCGAATTATACGAGAACATCGTTGGCGAGAAATTCGTTCGCGAACAAAATGTTTCTGCTATCGCTTCTCGTATCGAGAAAAATGTAACTGATTATTTGAAAAAATAATTTCTTTTGATATAGATGGGGAAGATGGTTAGTTCGTCTTCTCCATCTCTTTTTTATCTTATCTTGTTGATATAGAATAATTTACTGATAGAAAGATAGCGCGAAATGTACCTTCAAAGGGTTAAAATATTAAACTACAAAAACATTGAAGAGGCTGATTTGACCTTCTCTCCAAAAGTGAACTGCTTCATCGGCAATAACGGTGAGGGCAAAACCAACCTTTTGGATGTGGTCTACTATCTTTCATTCTGTAAAAGTCACGCCAATTCTGTTGATAGTCAGAATATTATGCACGAGCGTGAGTTCTTTATGCTCGACGGACTCTATAACATCAACGGCTCGGAAACGAGTATCTACTGCGGTGTGAAACGTCGTCAGAAAAAACAATTCAAGAAGGATAAAAAGGAATATGAGAAACTTTCGGAGCATATCGGACTTCTTCCGCTTGTCCTCGTGTCGCCTGCCGACGAGGAGTTGATTCTGGGGGGAAGCGAGGAACGTCGCAAGTTCGTCGACGGTTTCATCGCCCAGTACGACCGAAATTATCTCATTCATCTGCTCAACTACAAAGCCCTGCTGACACAACGTAACGCAATGATTCGCAATGAGATACGCGACACGTTGCTCTACGAGGCGATAGAAGATCAGATGGCTTCGCATGGCGCAAAGATCCATGAGTCACGCCGTGCTTTTATCAACGATTTTTTGCCTTGTTTCCAAGAGTTCCATCAGACAGTCTCGCTGCAAAAGGAGAAGGTGGAACTGAACTACAAATCGCAGTTGGAAGAGGGCTTCTCGCAAGCAGAACTCTTTGCGAAAAACCGTGAAAAGGACTTCATCGTGGGCTATACGACGGTGGGCGTGCATCGCGACGATTTGGATATGACGATGGACGGTTTGCCTATCCGTAAAATCGGGTCGCAAGGTCAAAACAAGACTTTCTTGATTGCCTTGAAACTGGCTCAATTTGATTTCCTACGCCGTTTGCGCAACGAAAAACCCATCTTGCTTTTCGACGATATTTTCGACAAATTGGACGGTCAGCGAGTGAACCAAATCATTGAGTTGATCAAAGACAACCGCTTCGGTCAAGTCTTCATCTCAGACACCGACCGCGAACACCTCTCCATCATCTTGAAAAAAATCGATTGCCCCTACCATCTTTATAATGTGGAGGGCGGCAACATCGAACTCCGAGAAAGCAAAGAGGAGAACGAAATTGAGGAGAGTGAAAAAGGAGAGAGTGAAAAAGGAGAGAACGAATGAAACGTCAGAATACGCAAACTTTAGGTGAGGTGCTGCACGAACTGTTGCAGTCCGACCATCTGCGCCCTGGTATCGAAAGTGCAAGGGCAGTAGAAGAGTGGAATAATGTGGCTGACGAGATGACGAAACGATTCACAGAAAATGTCTATGTGAAAAACAGAGTGCTTTATGTGAAAATCTCTTCTCCAATGCTGAAATCAAACCTTTCTATGCAACGAAAAAATCTTACGGAGAGACTGAACAAGTCGGTGGGCGCACCTGTAATCGACGATATCGTTTTCTTATAGAATAGGAGTGTCCCCACAATAACGAGAATGAAAATTCGTAATATTGTATATTGAAGAATATTCTTAAAATAGATAAAGTATGAGTGTTGCAATTGAAAATATCAATAAAATAGAATTTAAGCACGAAGAGAAAATCCAAATTCGCTTCAACGATATAGATATGCTGGGTCACGTCAACAATGCCATTCAGTTGAGTTACTATGATTTCGGAAAGATGAAATATTTCGAGACGATGAAGCATGGTCTCATCAACTGGCACGAGGCGGAACTGGTGATCGTGAATCTCAACATCAATTTCTTCGTTCCCATTTTCATGGGCGATGATATTCGCGTGCGCACGAAGATCTACGAGATTGGTCGCAAGAGCGTGAAGCTGATTCAGGTGTTGTATGATGAGAAGACAAAGCAAATCAAATCGATGTGCGACGCTGTGATGTGTGGCTTCGACGTGCATACCAACACTTCCACACTGATTTCGGAGGAGTGGCGCCGTTTGATCACTGGTTTCGAAGGGGATGTCATTGAAAGACAACCCGAGCAGAAATAATCGTGTATCGATACTTTCATTGTCGTTTAACTTTTTTTTTGAGAATAAAATTTGACGACTGAAAGGGATGCCGTAACTTTGCCCCGCTACAAAGAGAATATGAGGCGTACCCTTTTGATATTGTTATTATTGCATTTCTTCGGCATAAATCTGATGTCGCAGGCGACGAGTTGTGAAGACGACTTGCCATTGTCTGTCCCTACCGAAAAGTCGAAGCAAAACGCAAAAGATGCCATCGACGTCTACTATATCAACGGTGTCCTCTATATCTCCAACGCCTACGATGGGGCGAAGATTGAGGTCAAAAACGTGTTGGGCGCACGAGTGCTGGTAGCCACGATGAAATCCAAAGACGGTCGTATCGTAGTCTCCTTAAAACGAGGCGTTTACATTGTCGGTGTGGGTAGCCACTTACAAAGAATCGTAGTAAGATGAGAATGGTTTTAATGAAATATCTGTTGAACGATTGTCTGCTGAAAAGATACGCGCTGAAAACATATCTGCCAAAAAAATATTTGTTAGTCGTCGTTTGCCTGCTTTCTCAACTATTCTTCGTTGAGGCTTTCGCTACGAAAGTCTATTTGCTGACGATGTCGCCTTCCCAACAGGAGGTCTACACGATGTGGGGGCATACCGCCCTTCGTGTGCATACCGATTCCGTGGATAAGGTATATAATTATGGTGTCTTCTTGTTCGACGACGGTTTCCTCTACAAGTTCGTGAAAGGGGAAACGGACTACTGGTTGGACACCGAGACGATCATGGACGCCAACTACGAAGCCATGTACAAGAATGTCTACCTCTATCAGCAGACGTTGAACTTGACCGAAGAGGAGGCTCAAGCCATCTACCAAGCCTTGGAAGAGAACCTAAAACCCGAAAACAGGGTTTACCGCTATAATTTCTTTTATGACAACTGCGCCACCCGCCCTCGCAACATTGTCGAGAAGGTGTTGGGCGAGATTCGATATCCCGAAATCAACAATAAGAAGACCTACCGCGACGAGATTTACAAACTGACGAAATCCTCGCCATGGCTCACTTTCGGCATCGATCTCTGCTTGGGTGTTCCCACCGACGAGCGCATTCCCGACTACGACTTGATGTTCCTCCCGATGGAACTACACCGTGCCTATGAGGGTGCCGAGCGAAAGGTCGACGGCGTGTGGAAACCTCTGATTCGCAAGGAGATAACCATCGTGCAACCCGTCCATAAAAAAGGTCCGAAAGAGCATTGCTATTTCACACCGATGCTCTGTTTCTCGCTCTTGTTTCTCGCTTTCGCCGTGTGGACGCTCGTGCGTGTGAAACGCCAAAAACAGCAAGGCAAGCAACCGCTGATCGTGGAGTATGTTCTCGATGATGTCCTTTTCATCGCCTACGGACTGTTGGGCATCATTCTGGCGTTCTTGGCGTTTGTCTCGATTCATCCCTGCACCCATCCCAACCTCAATCTGCTGTGGAGCAATCCGTTGCAGTTGCTCTTCCCGATTTTGGTGTGTTGGAAACGACTGACAAAGCCTTTTTGTATCTTGCTAATAATCAATGCGATAGCGTGCGTTGCTACGATTTTCGGTTATTGTTTATTCCCACAGACGATGAACGTTGCGATCCTTCCGTTGGCAGCGTTGATGGCAATGAGAAGTCTCTATTGGGTGTGGCAACGTGGCGGTGTTGAAATCTTAGGCTTCAAGACTTCAAAAAAAAATGTTTGAAAATTAGAAGACAAAGAGAAAATAAATTAACTTTGCTTCAAGAAAGAAAAAAGTTAGTTAACGACTAAAATAATATAAGTGATGAAGGCTATTAAGATTATTATTGCAGCAGCATTGATGTTACTTGCAATGAGCGCGTGCAAGCAACAGTTGTGTCCAGGATATGGAAATTTGCATACTGAGGTATTAGAATTGCAACAGAATGCTTAATATAGTAAAATATATTAAAGTAGTGATAGCCCTCGTTACGATGGCAGTCATAGTGATTTCGTGTAAATCAGGTTGTGGCTGTTTCTAATGAGGTTTTGTCATTTAGAAGGAAAACGATTGTTTAACATAAATATATAAAAAAATGGTTAAAGTTGCTATTAATGGTTTCGGACGTATTGGACGTCTTGCATTCCGTCAGATGTTTGAGGCAGATGGTTACGAAGTAGTTGCTATCAACGACTTGACAAGCCCTAAGATGTTGGCTCACCTCTTGAAGTATGATACTGCACAAGGTGGTTTCGCTGGCAAATATGGCGAAGGAAAGCACACTGTATCTTACAAGGACGCTGTTTTTGCTGAGGATGGTAAGACTGTTACTGTTCCTGGTTCAATCACAGTTGACGGAAAGGAAATCACTATCTACGCAAAACCAAACGCTGCTGAACTCCCTTGGGGTCAACTTGGTGTTGATGTAGTTCTCGAGTGTACTGGATTCTACACTTCTAAGGCTAAGGCTGAGGCTCACATCCAAGCTGGTGCTAAGAAAGTTGTTATCTCTGCTCCTGCAGGAAACGACCTTCCTACCATCGTTTACAACGTAAACCACAAGACTTTGAAGAAGGGCGACAACGTAATCTCTGCTGCTTCTTGTACTACTAACTGCTTGGCTCCTATGGCAGACGCTTTGAACAAGTACGCTGCTATCCAATCAGGTATCATGTCTACTATCCACGCTTACACTGGTGACCAAATGATCCTCGACGGTCCTCAACGTAAGGGAGATCTCCGTCGTTCTCGTGCAGGTGCTCAGAACATCGTTCCTAACTCAACTGGTGCTGCTAAGGCTATCGGTTTGGTTATCCCTGAATTGAATGGTAAGTTGATCGGTTCTGCTCAACGTGTTCCAACTCCTACAGGATCAACTACTATCTTGGTTGCTGTTGTTAAGGGTAAGGACGTAACTAAAGAGGGTATCAACGCTGCTATGAAGGCTGCTGCTACTGAGTCTTTCGGTTACAACGAGGACGAAATCGTTTCTTCTGACGTTATCGGAATGAAGTTCGGTTCTTTGTTCGACGCTACTCAAACTATGGTTTCTAAGATCGACGACGATACTTACCAAGTACAAGTTGTTTCATGGTATGACAACGAGAACTCTTACACATCTCAGATGGTAAGAACTATCAAATACTTCGCAGAGAACATCTAATCTTTTGCGTAAGAAGCAAAAAAAAGTCCCGAGGGTTTCCCTTCGGGATTTTTTTTGTCCTAAACTCGCATTTCCTAATCTTAGCCTGCCATTTGAATGGTGGGCTTTTTTTGTCGCTCCATCTCGTTTTTTCTTCGTATATTTGAAAGCAGGCAAGCATTGTCTTGCAAAATATGATATCAATATGGCAATAAAGAAATCTCAACTTTACAGCACTATTTTTGAAAGCTGCAACAAACTTCGTGGCGGTATGGACGCCAGCCAATATAAGGACTACGTCCTCGTTGTCCTCTTCCTGAAATATATCAGCGACAAGAAGAAAGTTGACCCTGACCAACTGATCGAAATTCCAGAGGGTTGTACGTTCGACGATATCGTCGCTCTGAAGCATAAAGACAATATCGGTGAGGAAATCAACAAGAAATTAGAGGCTCTCGGTAAAGAGAACCCCGAACTGCAAAGTGTTTTCCAAAATGCAGATTTCTGTGCCTCCGATAAATTGGGTACTGGCAAAGACCTCGTCGAGACGGTCAGCGGTTTGATTGGCGTGTTTCAAAACTCAAGCCTTGATTTCGGTAGCAACCGCGAAGCCGACGATGATCTGATTGGTGATGCTTACGAGTTTCTGATGAAGAATTTCGCCACGCAGAGTGGTAAGAGCAAAGGTCAATTCTACACCCCGGCTGAAGTGAGCCGTTTGATCGCTAAGGTGGTGGGTATCGACAAAGATGAACGTCCGCAGGTGAGCATCTACGACCCGACGTGCGGTTCTGGTTCGCTTCTGTTGCGTGCGAAGGCCGAGGCTAAGAAAAATGTCAGTCTGAACGGTCAGGAGAGCGATGTCAGCACCGTGGGTATGGCTCAGATGAACATGATTATCCACGGCGAACAATGCGCGGATATTCAGCAGGGCGACACGATAAACAATCCGAAACACGTTGAAAATGAGATGCTTCAGCAATTCGACTATGTGGTCGCCAATCCGCCTTTCTCACTCAAATCTTGGCTGAAAAGTGCGGGCGAAGAAGATCGATACAAACGTTGGGGCAACGGCATTGGTATCGGTGTCCCTCCTGTGAAGTGCGGCGATTATGCTTTCTTGCTGCACATCATCAAGTCGCTCAACCACAAAGGCAAGGGTGCATGCATTCTCCCTCACGGCGTGCTGTTCCGTGGCAATGCGGAGGCTCAAATCCGTAAGTACATTGTTAATCAACATTATATCAAAGGCATTATCGGATTGCCTTCAAACCTCTTCTTCGGCACGGGTATTCCGGCTTGTATCATCGTAATCGACAAGGAGAATGCACCCGACAGAAAGGGTATCTTCATGATCAACGCCAACGAAGGCTACGCTAAGGACGGCCCGAAGAATCGGTTGCGTGAGCAAGACATCAAGCACATCGCCGATGTGTGGAACGAACAGAAGGAGGTGGCTCACTATTCTCATTTCGTCACCTACGAGGAAATTGAGAAGAACGATTTCAACCTCAACCTTCCTCGTTATATCGAGGCGGAAGACCATGAGGTGGTGCAGGATATTGACGCTCATCTTCACGGGGGCGTGCCACAACACGACCTCGATCAGTTGTCTCATATCTGGAAGGCTTGTCCGACCTTGCAAAGCGCACTTTTCGACATGCTTCGTCCGGGCTATTACCAACTGAAACCCTCGGCAGAGGAGTTGCGTAATGCCATCGACAACGAGCCTTCTTTCAAACAACAATATCAGGAGTTCAATAACGCTATCAACGGTTGGGTGAAAGAGACTTCCGCACTGCTCAAAAATCAGGGCGTGGGCTTGCATCCGAAGCGTATCATCGTCGAGATCAGCGAACCGTTGCTCTCTGCCATCAACGCCTCTCCTTGTTTGGTGGATGGCTATGATGCCTACGACCAACTGATGAACTACAGGTCTGAGACGATGCAAGACGACTGCTATCTTATCTCGAGTAAGGGCTGGAGCGTGGAACTCTCATTCCCAATGACGGGCAAGGGAGTGGTGAAGAAAATTATGATTACAACGATTTGGATTGCGATTTACTACCCATCAACATAGTAATAGACGAATATTTTGATAAAGAGAAATCAAAAATCAATGAGTTGACGGCTGAACGGGAGTCTCTCGAGGCAGACTATGCCACATTGTTAGAGGAGCATGAAGAGGAGTTTAGCGAACTCGACAAGGTAACGATTGCCAACGTGAAGAAGGTCTTGAAGTCGGATGAGGCAGAAAAGGATGCGAGCAAGAAATTGGATGCGGAGACGAAGAAAATCTTCGAGCAGTGCGTCAAGTTGGACGAGCGTCTCACGAAGGTGAAGAGCGACCTCAGAACTACCGTTGCCGACCTCACGAAGTTGGTGGTGGAGAAATACCAAAAAATCACCGAAGAGGAGGTGAAGCGTTTGGTGGTCGATCAGAAGTGGATGCAGACCATCACCTCACGCCTACAAAACGAGATGACCTCCGTAGTGCAGAGCATTACCGACAGTGTCAGCACCTTGTCTCAGCGTTATGCCTTCACCCTTGCTAACGCCAATGCGCAAGTAAATGATTTAGAATCGCAGGTGATGGCTTCGTTGGAGCAAATGGGGTTCAAAATATAATTTTGTCTTATGCTTATCGATGAAAGTCAAAATATAGAGTATAAAGAGACGTGGCACGACGAATATCTCAAGTGGATATGCGGTTTTGCCAACGCTCAGGGTGGTCGTATCTACCTCGGAGTGAACGACAAGAAGGAGATTATCGGTGTGGAGGATGCCAAACGTCTGATGGAGGACATTCCCAACAAGATTGTCAACTACCTCGGCGTTGTTGAGGATGTGAACCTGCTGAAAGCCGACGGCAAACAGTATATCGAGATTGTCGTATCGCCCAGCAATATGCCGATAGCCTACAAGGGAACGTACCACTATCGCAGTGGCTCCACAAAGCAGGAGTTGAAAGGTCTCGCCTTGCAGAACTTCATTATGAAGAAGATGGGGCATTCATGGGATGATATCCCTGTGTTCGGCGCAACCCTCGACGATATTGACCGAAAGGCAATAGACTACTTCTTGCAGTGTAGCATTCGGGCAGGTCGTATGGATGAAGACGAAATCAGTGCCTCTACGGAGGACGTATTGCGAAACTTGGGACTGTTCACGCAAGATGGCGACTTGAAAAACGCTGCCATCCTGCTTTTCGGAAAGCATGTGGGCCGTTTTTTCCCTGCTGCAACATTCAAAATCGGTCGTTTCCATACTGACGAGAGTGATTTGATCGCGCAAGATGTCATTGAAGGCAATCTTATTCAGATGGCGAGCCGTGTGGTGGAAATCCTTCGTACCAAATATCTGCTTTCTCCAATCGAATATGATGGACTGCAACGTATTGAGCGATTGGAAGTGCCAGAAAAGGCTCTGCGTGAGTTGATATACAACGCCATTTCGCATAAAGACTATACTGGCCCTGCTATCCAGATGCGTGTGTATGATCATAGCGTTGAACTGTGGAATTACGGTCTTTTGCCCAAGGAACTGACCACTGCCGATCTTTTGAAGAAACATTCGTCTTATCCCCGTAATCATAATATCGCCAACGTGTTCTACAAAGCTGGTTTTGTAGAGTCATGGGGTAGAGGTTTCAGAAAAATTTCTGAGGAGTTTGAAAAGGCGAAATTGCCATTCCCAACGATAGAGGAAAATGGCGGTGGCGTGATGGCAGTCGTTCAACGGAGAACAGTGGAAGATGTTATCGATGAACGAAGAGAAGATGAGAAAAGCTCTGCTGAGATAAAGTTGACAGATCGTCAGCGGTTTATTCTCACCGCTATCCAGTCTAATCCGTATGTTACAGGGAAAATTATGGCTGAAACTTTAATGGTAACTCGGCGAACTGTGGAACGCGACATGTCTGCCTTACAGAGGGCGGGCATTATAAGGCGTGAAGGTAAGGATAATGTTGGTATTTGGGTTGTGCTTGATGGTTACGAATGGTAGATTCTCAATTCAAAAGTATCCGACATTGTTGTGTCGGAATAAATGTCGGAGACTTATGATAGTTGATTTTTGTTTATTTGATATATGATATTTGTTTATTATTTATTTGTCTTCTAATATAAAAAAAGTAGTAAAAAGTCTCCGACATTTTGTGTCGGAATAGATGTCGGAGACTTTTCCTCCAAATTTCGCTGTTGAAGAGATTTATAATAGTTTGATTGTCAAATATTTATCTTTAAATATCTAAGAGAAAAACGGCTAAAAAGTCTCCGACATTGTCTGTTGAAAAAATGTCGGAGACTTTTTAAAATGAATTTTCTTAAACTTGATATATGACATTTATTCCTCAGTTATTTGTCTTTCAATGTTTAAAAAGTAATGAAAAGTCTCCGACATTTTGTGCCAGAATAAATGTCGGAGACTTCTCAGTGTTTCCTCCGATTTTCCTCTTTTATCTTTATCTTTGTCTTATGCTTATCGATGAAAGTCAAAATATAGAGTGTAAAGAGGCGTGGCACGATGTGTATCCAAGCTTCATCGAAACGTGGGGTCGTGGTATTGGTAAAATCTGCGAGGCCCCTCAGAAAGCCTGCCTCAAAACTCTCGATTGCCCCCCTTCGTCGTGAATTCTCATCGTTGAAGGCCTCCGACTACATCAAATGCGAGGGTAGCGACAATCTGGTCATTGGCTCGTCATTAAACATCCTAATGGCCCTATGTCAGTGTAAATGTCAGTGTAAATCCGTTGCAACTGTCTGTGTATCAATGGAAATTCTGCAAAACTGTATATTTATTCCCATTTGTGCAACGCTGCGTTGCACAATTAAATCCTCTTTTATCCCTATCTTTGTACTCCGCTGACCAATGAAACTCCTTTTTCATCGCTCACAATTCTTTTAATATTTTTATCCCCCTATGATCGAAACTAATTTTATTGATACTGAAATCGGCTGCGTGCCTGCGGACTGGAAGGTGGTGTCGCTCGGCGAAATTGGCGAGGTCCGAATGTGCAAGCGTGTTATGAAATACCAAACTTCTGAAAAAGGGGAAATTCCTTTCTTTAAAATCGGAACGTTTGGAAAAACTCCAGATACTTATATATCTCGTGAACTATATTCTTCATATAAAGAGAAATATAATTATCCGAAGAAAGGCGACATTCTATTATCTGCAGCTGGAACAATAGGAAGAACTGTCGTTTTTGATGGAAAACCTTCTTATTTTCAAGATTCTAATATCGTTTGGATTGAAAACGATGAAAAGAAGGTTTACAATGAATTGCTTTTCTACATATACAAAAATCTGAGTTGGGTTACGGAATCAGGTACAATTCCAAGAATTTATAATGGAATTGTACGCTCTATTGTTTTCGCAATTCCTTCTTCCCTCCCCGAACAGCGCCGCATCGCCTCCGCCCTCTCTTCCATCGATAACCTCATCTCCGCCCTCGATAAACTAATCGAGAAAAAAAACGCCATCAAAACCGGCGCTATGCAGGAACTGCTGGGGGGAAAGAGAAGAGTGAAGGGGTGTGAGGGTGAGTGGAAGAGTGTGAGCATTGATGAAATATGTGATCGTCTTGACAATTTAAGAATTCCTATTTCTGAAGTGAATAGAAAACATGGAACCACACCGTACTATGGAGCAAACGGAATTCAAGGTTATGTTGAGGGTTTTACACATAATGGTGAATACATATTACTTGCGGAAGATGGTGCTAATAGTTTGGTTGATTATCCAATTAGATATGTAAGTGGAAAAATTTGGGTAAACAATCATGCTCATGTGCTTCAAGCAAAGGAAATGAGGGCTGATAACAAATTTCTTTCTTATGCATTCAAAAATGTAGATTTTGAGTCCAACATAGTCGGATGTGGAAGAACTAAATTGAATTCTCATACTTTAATGCAATTGAAAATAGTAATTCCGTCTTCTCTTTCCGAGCAGCGCGCCATCGCCTCCGTCCTTACCGCAATGGACGACGAACTCACTGCTCTCGAAGCTAAAAAGGCTAAGTGCGTCGTACTCAAACAGGGAATGATGCAACAACTGCTGACGGGCAAAATACGCCTCGTCGACAGTCCTGCAAAATAAGCAGATTTAAATCTGCTTATTTTGCAAATGCTATCTATTACACTGATTTACAATGTCTTATAACTGCAAATTAAGCGAAAATAAGGGCAAAAAAGTGCCGTTTTAAAATTAGATTGCACAAATTATGATATACACAGAGTTGTTAGAGAAACAAATTTTGGATCGTCTGCAAATAGACAACCCTTGGTGGAAGGCAGGTCATATCCCTGACTTCTTCGCCAAAATGACACCTCGCCTCTATCTCGACATCTTCATGAGTCTGGTTGAGGCTACCGACCTCTCACGCGCCGTCATCCTCATGGGTCCGCGCCGTGTGGGCAAAACAGTCATGATGTTTCACGCCATCCAACGCCTTATCTCGCAAGGTGTCCCCGCCCGAAACATCATCTACATATCTGTAGAAACTCCAATCTACAACAAAATTTTGCTCGAGACGTTGCTCAACCTCTCCTGTAAAGTGCTGGAAACCGACATCCGCAATGATCAGTTCTTCGTCTTCTTCGACGAAATTCAATACTTGAAGGATTGGGAGGTGAACCTCAAATCGTTGGTCGACACCTACCGCAATGTGAAATTCGTGGCTTCGGGTTCCGCTGCTGCCGAACTGAAAAAACGGAGCAACGAGAGCGGCGCTGGGCGTTTCACCGATTTCAACCTTCCTCCACTCACTTTCTACGAGTATATCCATTTGAAAGGTCGCTCAGACATTATGCGCCCCGGCTACATCGACTGGCACAACAAGCAAACTTTAGTCTATGAGACGGATAAACTCACGGTGCTGAACAATCTCTTCATTGACTATATCAACTATGGTGGCTATCCCGAGGTGGTTCTGTCGAGCAAGGTGAGAGAAGACCCTGGTCAGTTCATCCGTCACGACATCATCGACAAGGTGCTTTTGCGCGATTTGCCAAGTCTCTACGGCATCAGCGATGTGCAGGAACTCAACTCCCTTTTCACCATGATTGCCTACCATTCGGGCGGTCAATTTTCGTATGATAGTTTGTCGAAAGAGTCTGGTGTTAAGAAAGATACGCTCCGCAAATACATTGGCTATTTAGAGGCTGCTTTCCTCATCAAGGTGATTCGTAGAACAGACGACACTGCCCGCAATTATCAACGTGAGACGCAGTTCAAGATTTATCTGACGAACCCTTCTCTTCGTTGCGCTTTGTTTCAACCTATCGACGCCAATGACGAGAAAATGGGCGATATGGTCGAGACGGCAGTTTTTGCGCAATGGATTCCTCGCCAAAATCTCTCCATCAGTTATGCTAACTGGCGGACAGGACGAAGCGAGCAAGGCGAGGTGGACATCGTCGGGGTCAACGTGGCAAAGCAGAAACCAGAATGGGCTGTCGAGATAAAGTGGACCGACCGCTTTTTCGACCGTCCTAACGAATTGGACTCTCTGCGCACTTTCCTCGAGAAAAACAAAATGGATTCTGCCATCGTAACGAGTATCTCCAAACAGGGAAGAATAGAAACCAACTGGGGAATCCTTCAGTTTCTCCCCGTCTCATGCTACGCTTACACAGTGGGTGCAAACACCGTGAAACAAGCCCGAGACAGCGTTGGTTTATAACCTCAAAAATCATGCTCTGCAAAATAAGCAGATTTAAATCTGCTTATTTTGCAAATGCTATCTATTACACTGATTTACAATGTCTTATAACTGCAAATTAAGCGAAAATAAGGGCAAAAAAGTGCCGTTTTAAAATTAGATTGCACAAAAATTTGTCCGAAAATATGTTATTCTGGCACTCGCAAGGCTCCGGCAAGAGTCTCACGATGGTCTGGCTCGCCAAATGGATTTTCGCTCACGTCGAAAACGACCCTCGCATCGTGATTATCACCGACCGCGACGAACTCGACAGCCAAATGGAACAGGGCTTCCTCAATGTCGACGAACGCCCCTATCGTGCCACCAGCGGTCGTGCGCTCCTCAACGCCCTCAACGAGTCGAACCATAAACTCATCTGCACCCTCATCCACAAGTTCGGCGGGGGTAAAAGCGACTATCAGGCAGTCTCCGTCGGCGATGGCAAGCGCAAAAGATCGTCCAAACGCCAAATGGAGGAGTTTTTGGATGATATAAAGAAAAACCTTCCTAAAGAATATAAACCGAAAGGCAACCTCTTCGTTTTTGTCGATGAGTGCCACCGTACGCAAGGGGGCGTTCTCCACGAGGCGATGAAACTCTGCATGGGCGATAAATACATGATGATCGGTTTCTTGTCTTCGACGACCGCTCCGCACCCGAGGAACAACGTCAGGAAGTGATAGATCGTAAAGCCCCTCTTCGTGATGAGTTCTACGAAGCCAGTCGCAAGTTGACTCGATGCTATTTGGCAATCGCCAACGAGATGGAAAAGGCAGGCTATACGAAGGCGGAAGAAGAGAAAATCCATAAGATGGTGATCGACTATGACCAGACGATGGCTGCTATCCTCCGTGCTGCCAACGAAGATACGGACATTGTGCAGTATGACAGCAAGATGAGACAACTGCTCGACCAATACATTACCGCCCAAGAAACAGAGGTGCTGGGCAAGTTGGACGATCTCTCATTCATCGATGTCGTCTCTGCGAAAAAGTCTAACGAGGCTTTGATGGAAGAAGCCCAAGCTGTCGACGAAAAATACGGTGAGCGATACAGTGCCGAAGTCATTTCCAACAACGTGCGCCGTGTGATCAATCGCAAACACGACCAAAACCCAGAGGAGTATGAACGCCTCTCCGAACGCCTCACTCGTCTTCTTAAAGAGTTGAAAGAGAACAAGATAGCCTATAAAGAGGCACTTCTCGAACTCATCGAAATGGCTCGCGATATCAATAACGGTAGCAAAGACTATCCAGAAGGCATTGATACTGATGGGAAAAGAGCCATCTACGACAATGTGGGCGAAGATTTGGAATTGACGAACAGAATACTCAATTGCATAGCAAGCCATGCCCAAGGAGGATGGAGAAATCTCCCAAGTCGTCAAAAAATGCTTACTCTTGAAATAAAGAAATTATCATTACCAGAGAATATAGACTTCCGCATGGACACGCACGACTTCACTTGGACAATCCAAATGATGAAGACGCAGTGGGGGAGTTGCACCCAAACCACACGCACTATAAGGATGAACCTTCTCTTGGCTCGTGTCCCCATCGAGTGCATCGACTATGTGGTAGTCCACGAAATGTGCCACCTACAAGAACGCCTTCACAACAAAGTTTTTGAGGCTCTAATGACGAAATACATGCCCACTTGGCGGAAAAGTCGCACTCAACTCAATGAGTTTGTCGGCCTTTCCCTCTCAGATTTTAGTTGAACAATAGCCAAAATCCAAAGTAAACAATAAAATAAACGATTGATTATCATTAACTTATAATGAACCTAAAAAAATCTTCAAAAAAATCCCCCAAGATATTTGGTTCATAAGGAAAAACGCTCTACCTTTGCACTCGCTTTCAAAAAGGAAAGCGGTCGAACGGAAAGCCGAGGAGACCGACAGCAAAAAGAGATTTTTGAAGGAATTTGATTGATTCAGCAGGAAACAAGGGAAAGG
>CAVJCT010000068.1:0-75071 GCA_963648205.1 Flexilinea sp. | reverse complement strand
TTGACCCATTGACGCATAGTAAGTCTAAATCATCCTGCAAATTGACCTATACGCCGTAAATTCTGGCGATATTATTGGCTCTACATCACATTTGAAGAATTCTTCTTGTCCTTTTGGGGTATTACCGTACAAAGAATCTTCCATCTTGTTGAAAACGAGCATCATTTCATTTCCCTTGCCTTTTTCAACAAGTAATTTTCTGAAATGAGTTCCAAGCCCCTCACTAAATCCTTCTGCGGTACATACAAACACAATTAAATCTGCTTCTGACATTGCATTATATGTAATTTCGTCGTGGTCAGGTCTTTTCTGGGTGTGAATGCCTGGAGTATCAACGACCTCTATACCGTTCCAATCAAGGAATTTACATTTACTCGTAGTTACACCTTGACCAACTTCAAGTTGTTGCCCAGTGAGTATAGAAAGGATGGATGATTTGCCTGCACTATATTGTCCGACAAATACAATGCGAACTTTCTTGTCTTCGTCTACAAATTTTTGCGGAACTAATTTAGATTGTTCCTTTAATTTTGCAGATGATGATGCAGAAAACACTTTTCTTGCGTCAGAAAATAGCTCCTGTGCATCTTTGCTGAGTTTCTCAATTTTTATCGTATCCATATTATTTAAGAATTATATGTACGCACATTATTTGTTGTATTAAATCCAACGAGTCCAAATCTTTTTGGTTATACGTATTATCATCTATGTAAACCACTGTTTGTGTTCCGTTGTTAACCTGTCTGATTGTTGGCCTCGCATTAAACCCAAAATAATCAAATAGAAACACAATTTGAGATTCTATTGGTTTAGAAGTGTCTAATTTGATTACATTTATAATTTCGTTATTTCCAAGACGAGAAGCCAATTCGTTAAGTTTTATCGGAAGGTTTTCCTTTCCTTTGATAACGAGGGCGATCCTTCTGCCTGGAACCCTTGCTGCACATACGATGCGGTCAACTTCATTCATTGGAATGTTCATAGCATAAAAGATATTCGCTATAATCATTTTTGTTATATCCTTATGATTTTTGCTATATCCCAATGCTAATTGTCTTTCTCCATTTGAAAGAGAAAGCATGCCACGCCCTACAACGGATAGACGTTGAGAAATTTGTTGTTCCTGTAAGGCGATATTTTCATCATACCATTTTAAAATCTCTTGTTGAGATGTTTTTTCTGACTTATTTATGCCATCATTTAGTTTTTTTGATAACTCTTTCATTCTTTCTTTTTGCTTATCTTCGCGAGAATCACAAAGCCATGAGAAAAAGCTGAAGACAGCTCCTACGCCAAGTGCTGCCCAACCTAATGGATTTGATGAAAGTACAAATGCGACTATTCCTAAACCTGCTGAGACAAGTGCACCAGCCCATTGCATGCCTTTTTTCCAATTGATAAACTGATAGTTACCCAAACCATTTTCTACCTTATACTTGAATGAAAAATTCATTTCCGTTTTTAATTCAGAGAATAGGTCCGTCGTCTTTTCTTCTAACCTGTTTTTTATAGATTCAATATGTCTTTCTATGTTATATTGTGTATTGAATCTCATACAGTGGTGTTTCCATGCTCTATCAACATTATCATCTTCAAGATGATTTTCGACAAAATTTGGTATGGAATTTCTGATCTTGTTATACTCTTCGGTGATTTTTTCTGCAAGTTGCTTTTTTGAGGAATTATTAAATCTTTCACACCAGTCTGTGTATTGAGATCCCTTATCCTTAATGACTTGAAATTGTTTATAGGCATCGGAACTAAACGCAAATAATTGATTCATTTGTTGATACAAAGGAGCGTCAATTATTGACAAATAGCACTTTTTTCTGTGAAGTACTCCATTCGTGTTAACTTCATTAATCAAAGATTGTTCAACGTACGAGAAGCGACTTATTTTTTCCAATTCCGCTTTCTTAGACTCATATTCGGGTTGCTGAGAACTGTACTTTGCCAAAAGATGTGTTACAATAAAGTCCACATGTTCATTCGGCAAATTTTTATTCAAGAATGTATTGAATTGACTGACTAAGCCTTCTATATTCATTCTTTCCTCTAATTTTTGAGGATTGGATAGAAGTCTTTTAAGTTTGAAATCATCAATTCCTTCGCCAATACTTTGTTTGTAATTGCAAATACACAACATTGGCTTATCCATTCTTTTTAGTTTTACCATCCAGTCCGCTTCTGAGTCTTCAGGTTGACCAGCGGTAATCATAAACAAAATTAAGTCTGCGTATGTGGCTGCTTCCTGTGCTTTTTCATCATCTTCTTGTCCTCCGTACGCATCAATTCCAGGAACGTCAGTAACTGTCATTCCTTTCCATTTGTAGCTTCTAACGTCACGAGTAGTTCTTTGCCCACCTTTACCCATGTGAGAACCATCTCCATGAGTGAGTATCTCCATTAAAGTACTTTTGCCAGCTTTCGTTCTACCGAACAACGTAATGTTGAAATTAGAAGACATTTTGCTCTTACTATCAAGATTCTTCTTAGTGTCAATGTAAGATTGCTCAAATTCGGTTTGTACAGTTTGTAACTGTGAGCGAATGCTTTGCACTAAAGATACATCGTTGATATGATACTTCTTCAATCCTTCAACGCATTCGTTTATTATTTCGGAAGCATCATCTATAGATTTCTTCAGTCCCTTCAAATAGACTTTTGCTTCGGCATATCCCTGCTTATTAGCGACACTACAAGCTTGCAGTGCTGTCTCTAATGCGTTTTTACTGACTTTCTTAAATGGATTAAACATATTCCCCATTCTTCTGCACAGGCTCCCATTGCAATGTCCTAATAATGAACTCTTATACAAACAAAAAAAACGTGGAGCCAGTCTGCCGCTCGTTCCACGAATTGAGGCTCTCGCATTGCCCGACAAGTCGAAACGAGCAACGCTGAAAACCCCACGTCAGTGCTGGTATATATGTCACACACAAACAACAATGACTAATTGCCATTGCTGATGGTGCTTGTATATAACACACTCCGTGAGGCGTTCGGTTGCTTTGTCTCTGACTTGTCGATGAATTTGCGAGATTCCAATTCGTCAAAACCAAAGCGTACAAAACGCCTTTTTTGTATGTATGCCTGCAACTTGACATTGCAAGCGTGGCAAATTTATATGAAAAAAGGGAGAATTTACGCAATTCTTCCCACAAAAAAAGGGAAGACTCGCAAGCCTTCCCTTCTTATTCGTAATTCCTACTCCTACATTCCGAAACTGATGCCGTTGATGTATTCGTAGATTGGACTGATCAAGCCTAAGACGATCATGCCGACTGTGCAAATCACCAAGCCGAGGCGTGTCATATTGTCGCTCTTGAAGGTGGCAATCGGTGCGTCAGACTTCTTGATGAACATCGCCTTCACTACTAACAAATAGTAGAAGAGGGAGATGATGGTGTTCAACAACGCGAGGAATACCAAAAGCACTTCTCCTTGCTGGATCGCTGAAGCAAAGATGAAGAACTTGCTGAAGAATCCTGCGAAGATTGGAATACCTCCGAGTGAGAACATCGCCAACATCATCACCAAAGCCAACTTAGGATTGGTCTCGTAGAGTCCGTCGTAATCGTCCATCGATACTTTGCCCGACTTGTTCTCAATCGTCGCAATGACTCCGAAGGCTGCCAAGTTGGTGAACATATAGATGAACAAGTAGAACACCATTGACGCCATACCTTGTGCGGTTCCTGCGTAGACTCCCAACATCAAATATCCTGCTTGTGAGATTGACGAGAACGCCAAGAATCTCTTCAAATTCTTTTGACGGATAGCGAAGAGGTTTCCGACAGTGATCGTGATGACGATGATCCACCAGAAGAACTGCTTCCAAACTTCTGGATAGTTTGAAAATGCCTTAATCAAAATACACATCAACGTGAAGGCAGCTGCTCCCTTAGAGATAACTGAAAGGTAAGCGGTAACCGCAGTTGGCGCACCTTGGTAGGTATCGGCTGTCCACAAGTGGAATGGCACAAGTGAAATCTTGAAGCCCAAACCAGCCAAGAAGAAGATGGCAGCCATGATGTGGAGTGGGGTTGCGGTGAAGTTGGCTGCTACCTCGCTGAAGTAGAGTGAACCGCAAGTACCGTAGATCAATGAGATACCGAAGAGCATTACACCTGACGAGAAAGCTGCTGTCAAGACATACTTGGCTGCTGCCTCTGCCGATACGTTCTCTTTCTTGTTGAAGGCTACCAACGTTGCCATTGGGATAGAAGCCGTCTCCAAACCGATGTAGAACAAGAGGAAGTCGCCCGACGAGATCATCAAGTACATTCCGAAGAGTGTCGCAAGGGTCAAGAAGTAGAACTCGCCAACATATTTGAAGTTGGTTGTTTTGTTCCATTCATATCCGAAGAGGAATACGAAGAGCGTACCGATATTCAAGATGTTCTTCACAAACACGTGAATAGGAGAGGTTACATACATACCTCCGAACGACTCAGCGTCGCCAATGTTCCATGCGAAGAAACCTAACGCCGTATGGATGGCGAAGAGAGCGATGGTGAAGAGTTGGAATCCCTTCTTCTCTTTACCCCATGCCAAATCAGCCAACAAGGTCAATATCAAAACCACTACCAATGATAGTTCGTGGTTCATAATCAGGAAATTACTATAATCCATATTCTATAGTTTTATCAAATTCGAGTCGTTCAACTCATTAGAATATTTTAACCAAGTTTTCGATACCGCCTCCAATCATGTTCGACAACCAGAGTGGTGCGAGACCGATAGCTGCGATGGCGAAAATCAAACCAAACACTGCTATTTTCTCATACCAGATAGCATCTGTCAACGTCTCGTGGTGTGGGTCTTGCATTGGTCCGAAGAGGATCTTGCCGACTACACGGAGAATGTAAACCGCCGTGATGACGATTGAGGTACATGTCAAAATCACGAACACTCTGTGGAACAAGTCTGGGTGTTGGAACGCTCCGACGAAGATGGTCATCTCAGCGACGAATCCACTCAAGCCAGGCAATCCGAGAGAGGCCATACCTGCAATCACATAGCAAACGCAAAGCACTGGCATCACCTTCATCAAACCGCCCATCTCGCGAATATCACGGGTGTGGGTTCTTCCGTAGATCATACCAATCAAGGCGAAGAACAAGGCTGTCATCAAACCGTGAGACACCATCTGAAGGATGGCTCCTGTCATCGCTGTCTTGTTCATCATCAAAAGGGCGAACAACACCAAACCACAGTGGCTCACTGATGAGTAGGCGTTGATGTACTTCAAATCGTTCTGTACGCATGCGCTGAACGCTCCGTAGACAACACTGATACCTGTCAAGATGATGAAGATCCAAGCCAAGTCGTGTGCTGCTTGTGGCATCAAATACATTGCCACGCGGAAACATCCGTAACCTCCTAATTTCATCAACACTCCTGCGTGCAACATAGACACTGCTGTAGGGGCGCAGGCGTGACCATCAGGCGACCAAGTGTGGAATGGGAACATAGCACCCAAAACACCGAATCCGATGAAGGTGAGAGGGAAGAAGATGTACTGCCAATGCATGTCTGCTCCTGCTGCTGCAGAGGTTGCCACATTGTGCGAGATCTCTTGAATGTTGAATGTTGCGACTCCTCCTTCTGGAATAGAGTAGTAGTAGATACCCAAGATGCCGACCATCAAGAAGGCTGAACCTCCCATCAACATCAAGGTCAACTTCATGGCTGAGTACTCTTTGTTTCCACTTCCCCAAAGTCCGATGAGGAGGTACATTGGAATCAAGGCAACCTCATAGAAGAGGAACATGGTGAAGAGGTCTAACGAGATGAAGAATCCGTAAACACCGATTGAAAGCATCAAGAACCACAAGAAATACTCCTTAGTTTTATTCTCGATAGCGTATGAAACGAATGTTCCTGTGATAACGACGATAGAAGAAAGCAACAGCATTGCCACAGACACACCGTCGACTCCAACAGAGTAGTGAATGTTCAAAGCCTCATACCACATAACGGATTGCGTGAATACGAACTCGTCTGTGACTCCGCTCTCTCTCATTCCTAAGTAGGTGATTGTCAAGTAGGCTGAGGTCGCCAACAAAGCAAATCCTCCAATAGCCATGACAGTCCTAATCAAACTCTTCTTTTCCCCAGGGATACAGAAAAGTATCACCATCATGACGAGGGGAATGATTACAAATAATGATAAAATATTCATTGTCGTACTATTTTTCTATTAGAGATACAACGATAATGCTGTTATGACAATGACGCCCATGATGAAGAACCAAGCATAACTCTGAACATATCCGCTCTGAATTTCTTTCGTCTCTTCAGAAGTCTTATTAGTCAACCATGACAACAGATTCATGAATCCGTCGATGACGTGTCTGTCGAACCAAGCGATAGGTTGGCAAATACGTTGGAAGATGATGTTGTTGGTAACGAACAAGTAAACCTCGTCGATATAGAAACGATGGCATGCTGCTGTGTAGAAGCCCTTGACTGAGTTTGCAATGCGGTCTGGCTTCTCATTCTTCTTGTAGTAGAGGAATGCTGCAATGGCAATACCGATGGCTGCTACGCACAAACTTGGAATTGCAACGTTCCAGTGTGTGTGGATCTCATATCCGACATAGTCTGATGAAATCATCTTGCTGAATGGGAACCAGCCACTGGTCAACGTGTAGACTGACAAGACAACCAATGGAAACCACATGTTGGTTGGTGCCTCGTGTGGTGTGTGGTGGCTGTAGTCTGGAGTGTCGTACCAGAAGATGCGGAAGTAGAGACGGAACATGTAGAAGGCGGTGAGGCCGGCTACAAAGGTCTGACACCAGTAAAGAACAGGGGCAGACTCGTGTGCTGCTACCAAAATCTCATCCTTAGAGAAGAATCCTGAGAATGGGAAGATACCTGCAATGGCAAGACATGCGATGAGGAACGTGATGTGCGTAACTTTCAAGTATTTCCATAGTCCGCCCATAGCGTCCATCTCGTTGCTGTGAACTGCGTGGATGATACAACCTGCAGCCAAGAACAAGGTGGCTTTGAACATTGCGTGTGTGAACAAGTGCCACATTGAAGCGGTGTAACCCAAACCTTCTTGTGCGCCATATCCTGAAACACCCAAGGCAACCATCATATAGGCAATCTGCGAAATGGTAGAGAATGCAAGCACTCTCTTGATATCCGTCTGCGTGCATGCGATGACTGCTGCGAAGAGGGAAGTGAACGCACCGATGTAGGCGATAACTTCCAACACGAATGGTGCTTCGAAGCAGTAGATAGGGAACAAACGTGCTACCAAGTAAACTCCGGCTACAACCATTGTTGCGGCGTGGATCAAGGCAGAGGCAGGTGTCGGACCTTCCATTGCGTCTGGCAACCAAATATGGAATGGGAACATGGCTGATTTACCAGCACCTCCCAAGAAAATCAAGAACACTGCAATCGAGATGATTGAGAATCCTCCGAGGGTAACTCCACCCATTGTGCTGTTGACGATGGCTACATGATTGTCAGTAACGCTTGTCAACGGACCGAAGTCGAACGTCTGAGTGTAGTAAGAGAGAATCAAGATACCAATCAAGAAGAACATATCGGCGAAACGTGTAACGATGAACGCCTTCTTTGCTGCTCTTACGGCTGATGGTTTCTTGAAGTAGAAACTGATGAGCAAGAATGATGAAACACCCACCAACTCCCAGAAGATATACATCTGGAAAATGTTCGTGGCAACAACCAATCCTAACATTGCGAACGAGAAGAGGGAGAGAACGGCGTAGTAACGCTGGAATCCTTCTTCACCGTGCATATAGCCCATACTGTAGATATGAACCATGAACGAAACGGTTGAAATAACCACCAACATCATTGCTGAGATTGGGTCTAACAAGAATCCTATGCTGATGACCAACGAGTCGGTCATTCGCAACCAGTCCATGTTGAAAAGTACCTCTTTAGGATATTCGGCACCGCCATAGTTGGCCATAAAGTATTGAATAGCAATACCGTAGCAGATGACAGTGGTGATACCAAAAACCGTAGTTCCTAATAAACCTGCGCACTTAGGGCAGAACTTATAGCCCAGCAATCCTAAGATGAGGAACATCGCAAATGGCAGGGCCAATACAAAAGGAGCTAAAACTGTAAAATCCATGCCATTAGTATTTTAAATCGTTAATATTCTTCGCATCAATGTTTTTATTCTTACGATATACATTGATGATGATTGAAATAGCAACTGCTGTCTCTGCTGCCGCAACGACAATGACGAACAGACTGTAGATGAATCCCTCCAACTGGTCAGGATACAAGAATCTGTTGAACGCAACGAAATTGATGTTCACAGCGTTGAGAATCAACTCGATAGACATCAAAATACTAATGAGGTTCTTACGTACAATAAAGCCATACACTCCGATGAAGAAGAGGAGCGTGCTGACTACAATGTAACTTTCCAATGGCATACTCATTTCTTCTCCTCCTTATTGATTTGTGCCACTACTAAACTTCCGACGATGCAGGCGAGCAACAAGATACTGGAAGCCTCAAAAGGCAACAGATATTGAAACTGGCTTGTTCCCATCAAAGTGTCGCCAATTTGGTGCATGTCCAAATTGTTGGCAATCTCTTCTGAACGGGCAAAATCGGCAGTGACGAATTTGTACTTGAAAACTGTGATGAGCGTGAGTGCCAAACCACTAAGGGCTGCCACTGCTCCCATAATCGACTTGATCTTAGACATCTTCTCTTTCCGCTCGCCCAAACTCTTGATGAGGACAATGGCAAAAATGAAGAGAATGACGATACCTCCCGCATATACGGAAAGTTGCACCGCGGCCAAGAATTCGTAGTTCATCTGAAGGTAAAGTCCTGCTATACCAAACAATACGAAGAACAAATAAGTGGCAGCGCGTAAGATTCTCGTAGTCGTTACCATCAAAACTCCGAACAAAAGTACGCAAGCCGACAGTATGACAAAAATGATATTACTTGCTGTTAAATATTCCATACCAGATTATTGTTGAGGGTTATTTTTCTTCTCCTCTAATTTAGAACCTTCATGGTTCAACTGCTTGATCAACGCATCTCTTGTGAAGGTTGAATGCTCGAAGTTGTTGCTCCAAACAATCGCCTTCTGAGGACAGTTCATCGTGCAAAGTCCACAGAACGTGCAACTTCCAATGTCATACAAATACTGTGCTAGCACTTTCTTTGTCTTTCCATCTTCAGTCGTGATGTCTTTCTTGATGACCTTGATCGTTCCGTTCGGACAGTTCATCTGACAAAGTCCACACGCTGTACACTTATGTTCGTTGTCGGCATTGTGAGGCATTGTCAACTCTCCACGGAAACGCTCCGCATACACTTTCTTACCGCGGTTCTCTGGATACTCCTCGGTAATTGGCTTTCGGATGAAATTTATCATGGAGATGCGCATTCCCTGCAATAAATTCCAAATGCCGGAAAATAAGTCTTTTATATATTGTATCATCTCTCTACTTTATTTAAAAAATTATCACCCATACGGCCATCACCAATAAGTTCAATAAACTGATTGGCATCAAAATCTTCCACTCAAGGTGCAACAATTGGTCAATTCTAAGTCTTGGGAATGTCCATCTTACCCACAAACTGAGCAAAATCAACGCAAAGACTTTTCCGAAGAACCACAACCATGATGGAATCACGTCCATTGCACTATTGAAGCCTGCTGCCCACTCTGCATTGATGTGGAATGGCTGCCATCCGCCTAAGAACACGGTTGCTGCGATTCCTGCAATGATGAACATGTTCAAGTACTCTGCCAAGTAGAAGAATCCGAATTGAATACCAGAATACTCTGTGTGGTATCCTGCGGTCAACTCAGACTCAGCTTCAGGCAAGTCGAATGGGCCACGATTGGTCTCAGCATGTCCTGCAATCAAATAGATGATGAAGGCCACGAGAGCAGGCAATGGTGCTTGGAAGATGTACCACGCACTCTCTTGTCCTGCAATGATGTCTGAAATCTGAAGTGAACCAGACAAAAGCACCATCGCCATCAATGAAAGTCCTGCAGACAACTCGTAACTGATAAGCTGCGCACCACTACGCATAGCTCCAATCAAGGTGTACTTGTTGTTACTTGACCATCCTGCCAACAAAATACCAATCACTCCTAAAGAGGAGATAGCCAGCAAATAGAACACTCCGACATTGAAATCGATGCACACCAGGTCTTTGCCAAACTGCAACGCTCCAAACGTACAGAACGAACCTGCCAACGCAAAGAACAATGCTGCTTTAAACAATATTTGGTCTACATTATTGATGTGGATAAGTTCCTTTATCAAAATCTTGATCATATCGGCTACACTCTGGAAAATTCCGAACGGGCCGACACGATTAGGTCCTAAACGACATTGGAAACGCGCACATATCTTACGCTCCAAATAAATGAGTATCAGTGCCAACACCGCATAGAGTGCTAACAATACTGCACCGATGATAACCCACTCAATCAAACTCGTTGCCCATCCTGGCAATGAACTTGATAGCGCTTGGTGTATCATCGCTACTATGTTTCCTAACTCTAAAACTAACATCTTTTTATTTTCTTTGATTTAATGTTTCGAAATCTGCTTCTCTCATTAACGATCTGCACATGGAATCACATAGTCAAGAGATGCTCCGATCATAATCAAATCGGCAATCTTCTCATTCTGACATAACGGATCTAATGCTGAAATCAAGGTCATACATGGAGAGCGGAATTTCACACGGTATGGATTCTTACCTCCTGTACTGTTGATGTAAACGCCGAAGTCTCCTCTGGCATTCTCAACTCGCTGGTAGTATTCTCCTTCTGGCAACTTGATCAACGCTGGCACTTTCGCCTTGAATCCGTCGTCTGGCAAGTTGTTGATGAGTTGCTCGATGATGCGAAGCGACTGCTCAATTTCGTCCAAACGGATCAGGTATCGGTCGAATGTTCCACCGTCTTGTCTGATCACCTCCTCGAAGTCGAGTTTGTCATATCCTGCGTATGGCGCAATCTTTCTTACGTCGCACGCCCATCCAGACGCTCTTCCTGAAGGTCCAGTAACACCTAATGCTGCTGCTTTTTCCTTCGTCAAGAATCCGATGTTCTCCATACGTCCCTTTGCGATAGGGTTGTTGGTGAAGAGAATATGATACTCTTTGATCATCTTACGCATGTATGGAATGAACTCCTTGACTTGGTCTACAAACTTCGGACTTACCTCGTTGGCAACTCCTCCGATGACGTTGTAGCCCACCATCAAACGACCTCCTCCTGTCTCCTCGAAGATATCCATGATCTTCTCACGATCACGCATACCGTAGATGAAGGCGGTGATAGATCCCATATCCATACACATACATCCCCATCCTAACAAGTGAGATGCGATACGTGTCAACTCGTCGAAGATGATACGAACGGCTTGCGCTCTCTTTGGAACCTCGATTCCCATCGCATTCTCTACACAAAGGCAGAAAGCGTGACGGTTGATCGCTCCTGAAAGGTAGTCGAGACGTTCTGTCAAATGTAAAATCTGAGGGTAGGTGCGTGTCTCACACATCTTCTCGATTCCACGGTGGATGTATCCGAAGTTAGGGTCGACTTTCTTGACGATCTCACCATCCAACGATACACGAAGGTGCAAAACTCCGTGGGTGGCAGGGTGCTGAGGACCGATGTTCACTACATAGTCGTGCTTGCCAAACAACTCGTTTGTCTTCGTAACCAAATTTCCATCCTTGTCGAATGTGATGGTCTTCGAATCCTCCATGTTCTCGACAGATTCGTTCTCTACCGAAACAGGGTTGAGTTCTGGGTTCGCATCGTAGTCTTTTCTTAATGGGTAGCCATTCCAGTTGTGGCGCAAGAAGATGCGACGCATGTCTGGGTGGTCGATGAAGCGGAATCCGAAGAAATCGTATGCTTCACGCTCGTACAGATTGGCTGATTCCCAAATGTCGCTTACGGTTGGAATCTCGAGTTGCTCGCGGTTAGGCGTAACGACCTTCAAAACCATGAAAGCGAATTTATCAACGGTGGAAGTCAGATGATAGACAACTTCCATATTCTCCTTATTGTCGACTCCCGTGAGGTTCAACAAAACATCGAAGCCTTCCGCCTTCAATTTCTCAGCCACCTTGCGGAGTTGAGCGGGCGAAACGCTGATAGTAGGGTATTGTTTCTCCTCTACAGCGAGAGAAGAGTCAACTGATGCAATAATATCTTGAATAGTTTTCATATCCTACTTCTTCTCTTCCGTTTGATTGTTTGATGAAGACATATCCACAACTGGCTTCTCTGGCAGTTTGAAGAAATTCTCCACTTTGATTTTTCTCTGAAGTTGCATCATACCATAAAGCATGGCATCCGGTCTTGGTGGACAGCCTGGTACATACACGTCAACTGGGATGATCTCGTTGACTCCCTTCACAACATGGTAGGAATCCTGGAAAGGCCCTCCTCCAATCGCACATCCGCCGACTGCAATGACATACTTTGGTTCTGCCATCTGGTCGTACAAACGCTTCAACACTGGAGCCATCTTGTGTACAATCGTACCCGCTACGAAGATAACGTCTGCCTGACGAGGCGAGTTACGCGTTACCTCCCAACCGAAACGTGCAAAGTCGGTACGCGCCGCACCGACACACATGAACTCAATACCACAACAGCTTGTGGCGAAGGTGAGTGGCCAAACTGAATTGGAACGTCCCCAGTTGATGATGTCGTCTAAAACACCAACAACTACATTGACTCCGCCCTTCTGAAGTTCCTCAACGTATTTCTCCAAGTACGCATTGTCCTTGAAGTCCTCCGTCTTCATGTTTTTAATCTTGATGTCTTTTACTTCCATTCTAACGCTCCTTTCTTCCATGCGTATGCTAATCCGAGAACGAGAATGAAGAGGAAGAACAGCACACTAACCAATCCTACCGCTCCTAATGACTGCATAATCGTCGCCCATGGAAACAACAAAACCGTCTCCACGTCGAACATCAGAAAGAGGATGGCGAATAGGTAGTAGCCAATTCTGAACTGCATCCATGATGTACCCCTCGTCAGGATACCACACTCGTACGGTTCTCCTTTTTGGGCGTTGGTTGATTTCGGAGACAAAAGCCAGCCGATAAGCAATGCTCCCGTCACCATGACGATCGCCGTCACCAACACTACAATAAAAATCTCACCTGAACTCATTACTGTTGGTTATTAATTAATTTTACTTCATTTTTTTTCTTCACGCTGCCTCTCCCTAAAAACAGAAAAAACTGTATTCTTTTCGGAATACAGTCTACTATTCTCTCGGTGAGACGACCTCCATCACACACGCACACACGGACGCTGAATAAGCGACAAACAACACTCGAAGAATATTTCTATTCTCCAACTGCTTGTAAATGTTGTGTTTAGAAGCCATTCGTTTTTCTTGTTTTTAAATCTTAAAATTTATGAAAACTCATTAGCAAATTTGAAAAAGTTATTTGATTTTGCCAAGAAAAACACCCCGTTTTTTGCGCTTTTTTTCTGACAAATTGAAAGCGTTTCTATGTCTATTTCTCTATTATTTATTGTTTTGCTTACAAAATGTTTTTTATTTTGTTGAATATAATGCAAAGTGTAAGTAAAATCTTGCTTTACTACTACAAAGTGAATCTATATCTCTGCTCTTTTTCTCTTTTTAACATTTCAGTTCAATTCTATTCCTCAATTTTATAGAGGATATAGTCGCGCACCAACGGAAAATCTTCTGCCTTCACTCCATTGCTCACTAAAATCGCTTCGTCAGCACTAAACATCTTCGCAAATTGTTGCCTGTCTTTCCCAATTTTTTGATACGCCTTATTATAATAGGTGATGGCTTCCTCCATCTTTTTCTCACATAACAAAATATGGCCGATGTTCATCCAGTCGTTCTCGTTTCGACTCTCTTCCGGACTCTTCTTATAGTACTTCTCCGCACTCTCTAACTTATGACTGACGAACGAACACCACCCAATGGCTTTGGCTGAATGGGCATTCTCAGGGTCATGATAGTCAATTTTATAGAATATCTTTAACGCTTCTTCGTATCGTTCTAATTGTATCAAACAATTTCCTACGTTTCGTTGATATTTGATATTCTCGGGCTGTGTGGCTAAGCATCTTTCGTAATTTGCAAGACTGTCCGTGTTGTTTCCAACCTGCTTCTGACAGTATGCCAAATGCTCAATCACCCACAAATCATTCTCCGTCAGACTGTCCGCCTTCTCATAATAATAGATGGCTTTTTTGTAGTCTTTCAACTTCTGATAGCACAACGCCGTCTTCTGGGTCAAGTCTATGTCGCTAGGTTCTTCCTCCAATAACTTTTCCGAAATCTCAACTGCTAAATCATAATTTTCTCTCCTCATCTGATAGTCACAGATCGCTCGCATGATGTGGTTCGAACGTGGATTGATTTTTACAATCAAATTCTCGTGCAGATTTCTTAAGTTGTTTAACGGATTATAAAAATCATTTCTATCACGGTTTAATTTGTAAAATCTGTGCAGATCTTGAATGTAGGCGATCAAGATGGCTTTCTTGTCTTCTACTTTCAATGCGTCTTCCTTCATCTCCGCGATATGCTCCTTGTTGGTCTGGATGGTTTGCATTAGCATCGACCGCAATTCTGGTGGTATCTCAGCGTAGGACGCCAACATAGAATATTTGTCGGAGTTGCACAAAAATGGTAGCCCGATGAGCGAATCGACAACTGACGTGTCCATGTTGGGTGCTTTGAAGGCTTCGAAAATGTTTTCGTCGTAAAATGGTAAAAACCAGTTCTCGATATTCTTGAAGAAGGGGTATTGCTTCAGTTGCGAGAAGGTTCCCATAAAGATGTCGCCGCCCTCCATCTGAAATTCTGAGATCTCTTTGGCTCTCTCTGAGATAGAACTGTTGTCAATTATGGATTGCCACTCTGGATTGACTTCATCCATTTTCTCAAGTTCCTCTTTATCAGCGGCTAACAGTTTTTCAATGTTGATATTCTGATCGTTCAGAGGCTTTGCGAATGGGGTGTTCTTCAATATATTGGGTAGTTCTTCTCTCATTTTTTGAGCGAATTTCTCTGTCTCATTGCTCCTCAAAATTTGGATGATGGTCTCCTTCAAATCTTCTGCCAAATTCTCATCTTGAAACATCATCGTGAAACGTGCGTTCAGATTTTTTGCCAACGAAATTCGCTTCGTATGCACGTTGACGCAGAATATCAGACCCACCAACGCTCTCTGTTGCAACATCTCCACATTGCTTTCCACCAAATCGAGCAGGAGTTGGAATTTGCTTTCATCGAAAGTTCGTAGCAACGCCAAAGTAATCGCCGTAACATACACGCTTTTCTCTTCTATTGCCACATCCTCAGAAGCGAAAATGTTCTTCATCGTCTCAACATCCTTGCTACTGAACGACTCCGTCAGCCACACATATTGAAAAATGTTATGAAAACATTCTGCTATGCTATACTGCGAAAGGTCGGTCGTCTCCGTCAGTGTGCGCTGTATTTCTCGCTTTTTCTGGTAGACGATATTATTGGAATTTTTGGTGAAATAGAGGTCGCGCGCTTTGTCTGCCAATCGCAACAAGTCTGTCTGCAACTGGTTGTAAATGGTCTCTTGCGATGGGTCGACAACGCCATTCATCGCATAGTTGAGTAGATTTTTATAGGTGTCTTCCAACATCTGGCATTGGTCACTCAATTCCGAATTGTTGGTTTCTACAATCATTTTACGCAATTCTTGAAAACTAACATTGAGTTCTTTGTCAATGGTTTGCGCAATGATTTTTTTATATAAAATTTCAAATTCTCGATTTGTCATTAGTCTATGTTTTTAACAAAGTAGTATTTCTCTAACATTCTTGTTTTATGTTAGAACTATTTTTTCTTCCTTTAAAATGAATATAAAGAGAAACAAATAGGGTAGTAATTTAGCAAATTTTATCGAAACAGGCAGACTTTTACGTCAAATTTCCTCTATCTTTTCTTCTGAAAAAATTCCTTCATTATCTGCGTGCATTCTTCTTCCATAACTCCGCTGGTTACTTGGCATTTAGGATGTAAAGCCCTGGGTGCTATGAGGTTATAGCCTCGTTTTTCATCTTTCGAACCATAAACAACTCGCTTGATCTGCGCCCAACCAATCGCTCCTGCACACATCGGACAGGGTTCGACGGTTACATACAACGTGCAATCAGTGAGATATTTGGCTCCTAAATAATTTGCAGCCATGGTTATTGCCTGCATTTCGGCATGAGCGGTAACGTCTGTGAGCGTTTCTGTGAGATTAAAGGCTCGTGCGATGATTTTACCTCTGCAAACGATAACCGCACCAATCGGCACTTCATCCTTTGCTTCTGCTTTTTTTGCTTCGGCAAGGGCTTGCTTCATAAAGTAGGCATCGGTGATATTCTCACCTTCAGCCCCGATCTTTTCCTCTTCATTCTCCATGGCGAACACAACCTTTTACGATCAACACATCTCCTCTTCGGAAAAGAGGTAGGGCGCATTTTCGTCCAATTTCTGCCAGGCAAGGCGAATCAGCGTGTCTCGTAAA
This sequence comes from Flexilinea sp., assembly GCA_963648205.1. Classification (GTDB taxonomy): domain Bacteria; phylum Bacteroidota; class Bacteroidia; order Bacteroidales; family Paludibacteraceae; genus UBA1181. The sequence goes on along the minus strand of CAVJCT010000068.1, from coordinate 58,499 downwards.
AATTTTGATTTGTTTTTGATTTTACATTCCTTAAAAAAACGTTCCATCACTCTGAACTCTTTTTCGTTCAGAGTAATGGAAATTCTTCTATTCCGTACCAAACGCTCTCTCTTTGAAGGAGCCTTTGCTGCGTTTTTTGCTTTTTTATTCGCCATTTTCTTTAGCGAATTATTTCAAAACAAAATCAGAGGCATTCGTCTTATCGAAAGAAGACTGCAACTCGTTCAAATTGGCCTCTGCTTCTTTAACTGCGTCTTGAGCCTCTTTCAACTTTGTCTTTGCCTTGTCGATATGAGTTGAACTCTTCTGATACTCGTTGCGAACATCTGCCAAATCGCTGTCGGTCAACAAACGGCTTGCTTGCTTGAAATGTCCGTTAAACTCATCCTCTGAACTGTGGGCGATGCGAACAGTACCTGTTTTCTGGTCAGCGTAGAAGAAAGTGAAACTCATTCCGTCGGATGCTACACTCTGTACCAATCCCATTTTAGCAATCTCTTTTTTGTTCTGTGGGTTTGAGAAGAATACGATGTCGCCAGCCTGCATCTTAGCGATTTTGCTGATAGACTTTCCTGTTTTGCTCAACTTGATCATATCGTCTGGAGTGTCGACACCCAATTTCTTGTAAGTGTAGACTACCAATCCTGGGTTGTCGAAAGCATCCTCACCCTTAGCACCAACAGAGAAGGGCTTGTTATTTTGTTGAAGTGTATATGCTAAAGCCTCGCTAATGGTCTTGCATGGTGCGTTTACGATATCCAAACGTGTGCCTGCCATTGCTGCAGTACCTGCCATCAGCAACATTGCAACGGTTAATCTGATTTTCTTCATGATTTTTGGACTTGTTTTTACTTTGTCAATTTAAAATCGCATTAAACATTTAACCACTCTCATCAACATCAAAGTTAACTCAGTGATTGATAGCGCAAAATTAGTGATTAATGCGACTTAATCAAGTTTTCTAATCTCTAAATTACTAACAATAGGAGGGTATAATGCAAAAAAAAGAGGCTTTCATTAAGAAAACCTCTTTTATAGCGTACAAATGTAGAATTTACATTATTCTGCTGCTGGAGCCTCAGCTGCGCCTTCAGCCTCTTTTGCTGCTGCCTCAGCCTCTGCTGCTGCTTCTTTAGCTGCTGCCTCGAGTGCTGCTGCTTGCTCAGCTCTCTTCTTAGAAAGAGCCTCAGCCTTTGCAGCGTTAACTGCTTGCTCAGCCTCCAAACGCTTCTTAGCGTTCTCTTTCTTAGCAGACTCTTTTTGGTCAACGATAGCTTGAGCCTTCTTATCTTTCTCTGCAACCCATGCGTTGAATTTCTGCTCCATAACCTCCTCAGAGAAAGCACCCTTCTTAACGCCAGCTCTCAAGTGTTTCTTCATGTAAACACCCTTGTCGCTCAAAAGATTTCTTGCAGTGTCTGTTGGTTGTGCTCCAACCTCAACCCAATACAAAGCTCTTTCGAAGTTTAATTCTACTGTAGCAGGATTGGTGTTTGGATTGTATGATCCAAGTCTCTCAATGTACTTACCATCACGTGGTGCTCTGCTATCTGCTACGACGATGTGGTAATACGCGTACCCCTTACGGCCGTGTCTTTGCAATCTAATTTTAGTTGCCATTTTTTTTCTTTGTTATTTTTGTTAAACTTCTTTGCTCAAAGAGCGGTGCAAATTTACAACTCTTTTTTGAATCTGCCAAACTACTTTTTTATAATATTTAACCTTTTTATTCTCAGATGTCATATTATCAAGGCTAAAGTGATTTGGTTTTGGTGGATTGACGGTTTTTCTTAATTGTTTCCACCCAAAACTTTGTTCTTTGCTACTGTTGCAACGAACTCTTTTAAATAGAATGGCTCAAAATATGCCACGTCTTTGAAATCTTTGGCTTTGAATCTTTCTTCGCCTTCTGTTGCCATATTTTCTGCTAAGGGTACTATACCTTGTATAAAATGGGCATTCGGATGGGTCAATTTTGATTTGCATTTCTCCGCTCCGTTTCCGAAGAAGTAAACTGGGTGTTTCGCTAAAAGGTCGGCGTAGGAGTTTTCATCGATGATGTCAGCAGCGGTCTCCTTTACCTTATTATATTGTTTATCGAAAAAGGCAGTGTAAACCTCCATGCGGCGTGCGTCGATCATTGGGCAGAACAACGCATCTACAGGAATGTCGCTCAATGTGGCAATCGCACTTTCTGCCATAATCTTCAGTGTGTCAACGCTTAACAATGGTATGTCGGCACCAAAACAGAGTCCCTTGGCAGTAGACACTCCGATTCTCAGTCCGGTGTAGGATCCTGGTCCGCTACTAACGGCTACTGCGTCAACTTTGATATTTTCTTTGTTGGCGTATGCTTGTAACTCTTCAAGATAGGGCGCAAGTAGGGTGGAATGAGACATTCCCTCCAAGTTCTTCTTCGTCCACACACATTTGCCGTCTACATTCAGTGCGGCTGAACATACTTCTGTCGAAGTTTCTATGGCTATTATTGCTGACATTTTCTATCTCTTTTTACCTTATTAATATATAGCGAACGCAAATTTACACTAAAATACGTTCTTATTGCTCACTCAACAACGAAGAACCGACTTATTTGTGAAAAAAAAATTAAATTTGCGGTTAGAAAAATATTAACGACGGATTAAATCGTATTAGAATGGTTTTATCAATGACTGGATTCGGCAAGGCAACTTGCGAGGTAGAATCAAAAAAAATAACTATTGAGATTAAGTCGCTGAACAGTAAACAGTTAGACTTGTTCTCAAGAGTACCTAATGTGTACAGGGAGAAGGAATTGGAATTGAGAAATATTGTTTCTCAGAAGTTGGAGCGTGGAAAGGTTGAATTTTCGCTCTTGGTGGAGTCTATCAACGCTTCTAATGCCACTCAGATCAATCAGGCTTTGGTAAAAGAATACTATTCGCAAATCAAGGGTATGTCCGATTCTTTGGGTGTTCCAGAGCCTGCTGATTGGATGCCTCTTTTGCTCCGTATGCCCGACGTGATGAAGTCTGAAACTCAGGAACTTGACGAGTTGGAGTGGGAGACTGTCAAATCAACTTTTGTGAAGGCAGTCGACGCTTTGGTTGATTTCCGTAAACGTGAAGGTCAGTCGTTGGAGGCTGTTTTCGTTCAGAAAATCGCTAACATCCGTAGTCTCTTGGCTACTATCGATCCTTTTGAAAATGAGCGAGTTGCAAAGATAAAATCTCGCATTATGGACAACCTCAACGAGTTGAAAGGTGTTGAGTATGATAAGAATCGTTTCGAGCAAGAGATGATTTATTATATCGAAAAATTGGATGTCAATGAGGAGAAAAATCGTTTGCGCCAACACTTGATTTATTTCGAGGAGACGATGAAGGCTGAAGGTAGTTCAGGTAAGAAATTAGGTTTCATTGCTCAAGAAATTGGTCGTGAAATCAACACACTCGGTTCAAAATCAAACCACTCTGAGATGCAAAAAATCGTGGTGAAGATGAAAGACGAGTTGGAGCAAATCAAAGAACAGGTGTTGAACGTACTTTAATCGACTTGCAAAATGGAGAAGATGATCATCGTATCTGCCCCTTCTGGATCAGGCAAAAGCACGCTCATCAACTATCTGATGACGCAATTCTCAAATCTTGAGTTCTCAATCTCAGCAACCAGTCGTGCTCCTCGTGGTGAAGAAAAAAATGGTGTAGAATACTATTTTTTAACACCAGACGAGTTCAGAAAGAAGATTGACAATGGAGAATTTTTGGAGTTCGAAGAGGTTTATAAAGATAAATTCTACGGCACTTTAAAGAGTGAAGTTTCACGTATCAACGGCAAAGGAAATGTGGTAATTTTCGATGTTGATGTGGTGGGCGGTTGCAATATTAAAAAGATGTATGGCGACAATGCGTTGTCTATCTTCATCATGCCACCGTCTATTAATACGTTGAAAGAGAGACTTTTAAAACGTGCGACAGACTCTCTCGAGGTGATTAACGACCGTGTTGAGAAGGCTTCTAAAGAGATGACCTACGCTCCACGTTTCGATAGAATTGTTGTCAATGATGATTTGGAAAGCACGAAAGGCTTGATGAAGAAAATCGTTGGCGAGTTCATCGGTTGATTCTATAAATGAATGATTTTTCAATTAGATATTGATATGAAAAAGGTGGCACTTTTTTTCGGATCGTTCAATCCAATTCACAATGGGCATTTAATTTTAGCCAATTATATTGCAGAATATTGTGATGTGGATGAGGTTCGTTTTATCGTGTCGCCGCAAAATCCTTTCAAACAGGATAGGCATCTATTGCCCGACGATTTGCGTTTGCAGATGGTGAAGACAGCGATAGGCGACTATCCAAAATTCACTGCATCGGACGTGGAATTTAGTCTGCCGAAACCTTCCTACACCATTGATACGCTGACGGAGTTGAGAAGGCAAGAGCCTGATACACAGTTCGCTTTGATTATGGGAGGAGACAATCTTCAGAATTTTTCAAAGTGGAAAAATGTGGATGCGATTGTCGAGATGTGTGAGGTTTGGGTTTATCCACGCCCAAATTACGACTTGCAAGATGCACCAACTTTTGGCGGTCGGGTAAGAATTTTGCAAGACGCGCCAATGGTCGAAGTGTCGTCGACAGTGATACGAAAAGCGAAGCGAGAGGGGAGAGATTTACGATTTTTCCTTCCTCAGCAAGTCTGGAAGATGATGCCGTCGAACGCAGAAGTATACGCTGATTGAAGGGAATTTAGGTAGAAGAGACTGATTTTTTTGCAAAAAGAGTCTAAAGTTCAAATTTAACCATTATTTTTGCGTTTCCTATATTAGGATTAATGAGCAGAGATAAAGAAAATAAAAAAATAAATAAAAAATAAAATGGCAAAGAAACAACAAGAGGAGACTCAGACCGTGTTTGAAGACATGGATGTTGCGTTGAACAAAGGAGAAGCATTCATTGAGACACACCAGAGCAAGATTTTCATTGGATTAGCAGTCATTGCTGCGGTGGTAGTCGGAATCATCTGTTTCAAGAGTTTTTATTTAGAGCCTCGCAACGAAGAGTCTAAGGAGAGCATCTTCGCAGCAGAGCAGATTTTTGCAATGGATTCATTCCAATTAGCGTTGGATGGAAATGCAGAGATCATGGGATTTTTGGATATCATTGACGAATATGGTTCGACAGATGCTGGAAATCTTGCAAAAGCATACGCAGGTTTGTGCTACAAACAGTTGGGTGACAACGAGAGTGCAATCGAGTATTTGGGCAAGTTCAGTGCTGACGATAAGACTGTTCAACCAGCCATCTACGGAGCAATCGCAGATGCTTACTGGGATATGAACAATACAGACAAAGCAATTTCTTACTACGAGAAGGCAATCAAGAACGGAAACGAGATGATTGCACCTTTCTACGGAAAGAGAGAAGCAATGTTGTATCTTTCTTTAAATCAGAATGATAAAGCATTGGATATCTTGAAGAACATTGAGAAGAAATATCCTAATTTCTCAGAGATGGGTGAGGTGAAGAAGTTCATCGAGTACATCTCAAAGTAATTTGAAGATACTTCAAAAAATATAATTTTTGATTTATGGCAACAGTCGATTTATCGAAGTATGACATAAACTCTGTACCAAATGCCAAGGATATGGCATTTGGTATAGTTGTTTCTGATTGGAATGATAAGATTACGCACAGCATGTTGAAAGGTGCGTATGACACGTTGGTGAAACACGGAGCTGAGGAGGACAATATTCTTGTTTTTCATGTGCCAGGCAGTTTCGAGTTGGTGAATGCTTGCTCGAAGTTGATGGAGATTGAAGACTTGAATGCAATCATTGCCTTAGGCTGTGTTGTCAGAGGAGGAACTCCGCATTTCGACTATGTCTGTGAGGGTGTAACCAATGGTTTGTCAAAATTGAATGCTGAAGGTGATATTCCCGTGATTTTCGGTCTTTTGACGACTGACGACATGAAGCAAGCCGAAGATCGTGCTGGTGGTGTTCTGGGCAATAAAGGCACAGAAGCCGCAGTAACCGCCATCAAAATGGCAGATTTCCACAGACAAGTGGATGATATGGTAGAAGACGAAGATTAATTTTTCTTAGATAGAATCGGAGGAGCGAAATCGAAAGGTTTCGCTCTTTTTGTTTTTGGGGCAATGAATGTAGAAATTGCTATCTGAAATTTTTGACACTTTTGCCAAAAATTTCAGATGAAAAAGAAGAATTATTGAAGACTTGAAAGAAAGGAATTTTGTTTGCATAGTATGGAGAAGACAATAAAGTTGCAGTTTTACCTTGCAAAGGGGGCTATCGTATGAAAAAATCACTATCTTTGCTACGCTTATTCGTCCTTTGGTCAGTGTAGGCCAAAGGAGAGTGAGCGGACATAATGAAAAAAGGCGTTTTTGTACGCTTTGGTTTTGACGGTTCATGAACTTCGCAAACTCAAAAAACTCTTGTCAAAAACAAAGCAACAGAACGCCCTATGAGGGTGTATTGTATGCAATTCACTATGTTTGTGGTGTTTAAAAACGCCACACCTTTTGTGTGTTGTTATATATACAAGCATCTGCGTGGGGCTTTCGATGTTGCTCGTTTCGACAAGAGGGGCAATGCGAAGGCCTATGAATCGTGGAACGGGTGACGGAACTGGCTCCACGCTTTTTTTATTTATTGATGGTTAGATTACAATGACATTAGGGAGCCGATGCGATTATGAGTTTGTTGCATGGATGTTTTAAAAAACAACCCGTATCGACTATTAGGAGTGTATGCCAACTCGTCTGTAAAGGAACGATTGGCGAATCTCAGTAGGATGAAGGCTTTCCTGAAGGTGGGGAAGCAAGTTACTTTTCCTTTGGATTTGGAGGATTTATTAGGTGAGGTGGAACGAACTGACACAACTGTGGCAGAGGCAGATGCTAAACTCACGTTGCCTAAAGATCAACTTTTTTATGCGCAGTTTTGGTTTGTGAAAGCAACACCGATAGACGATGTAGCCTTCAACAACCTGACCAGTGGCAATATGGCAAAAGCCGTGGAAATCTGGCAGAAGAAAGAGTGTGCCAGTTCGTTGCAGAACCAAATCGTGTGTGCGCTGCTGAATTCGGATTATGCCTTGGCACTCTCGCTGGCAGAGGACTTGTATGACAATGAGGTGTATTTTGAGGAGTTCAAATCGCTTGTCGACAGCAACGTCGGACTTGGAAATGACGAACTCGCTTTTCTATTTTTGGACACACTGAGTGATGAAGTTGGTGTCGCGAAGTTGTTACCGCTTATTTCGAATGAATCGTGGAAGAAGCACCTTGGCAATAAAGCTGTTCAGCCGTTGCTTGATAGCATACAGCAAGCCATTGAGGAGTCGAAAAAGACAAAAGGCAAAGGTTTTGAAGAGCGTTATGAGGCGGGTATAAAACTGATGAACGGCACAAAATCTGTGTTGGTTCAATTAGGCAAACTGTTGTCCAAACAAGATATGCAGTATCAAACCATTGCCGACAAACTCGGATTGGAGATTTTACAGTGTGGTATTGACTATTATAATGGTGCGAAAAATCCAATGGTGGCACGGAAATCTGCCGTTTTGCAAGAGTATGCTAATAGCGTTGTTGCTACTCGTTTAGCGAAAGGACGATGTGAGGAGAACTGCAAGATACTGAAGGAGATAATTGAGAAGTTGCCACCAGAAGAAGTGATGGAAGAGGATAAGGCAATACAGTTGCTTCTTTTGAAATTTACATTAAAACCAGATTTGATAGAACATTCAATACAGTTGATAAAGGATTGCGCACCTTACATTGTTTCCATAAAAGAAAAATTGGGTCGGGTGCATCCATATTATCTGAAAATGTCGACGTTGGTTGTAAATAATGCCCTTAGCAATGTTATTGCAGAGGTGAATGAGGCTCAAAAAAATGCATTTAACTTTGAAAATATAAAGTCAACACTTATTTCGGCTTGGCGTACGCAACTGTACATGGATAAGTTTGATTTAGAACCAACATTCAAAGAAGGACGATACAAGCAAAGTCGTGATGCTTTGCATAGTATCATTGAAAATTGTAAGGGTTTTGAACCCTCGTCTAAGTCAGCAAGATATACGTATGGTTGTGGTTGGTGTAATGGATTGAATGTGGAAGATGTTGAATTAAGAACGGACGATGAGGTGTATTCCTCTTGTAAGAATATAGCGTCTTATAAGGCGTATCTTAAAAAATTTCCGAAAGGAAAACATAAGGATGAAGCAAGAAATAACGTAGAAAAACTTTCATACGAAAATGCTACAACTATCAGTGCGTTGTTTAGTTTCATAGTAGAATATCCACAAAGCGAGTATGTGGCACAAGCGAACGTTAAGATAGCTAAGCTTAAAAAAGAAGAGGAGAAGAAGAAAGAAGAAGCCAAGTTTAACATTTGTGTTGATGAAAAGTTAGCACTTGAAAAAGGTATCAATGCATGTAAAGAGTATCTTTCTGAGTATCCTAATGGTAAATACAAGGAAGAAGTGTCGAAGACATTGAGCAGCTTACAGGAAAAGAAACTTATTCGCCTAATTTCTGCGTTTATAGTTCATGTTCTGTTTATTATGTTGGCTATCGGTGTGGCGAGTGAGTGTAGTGATGACACTAACGCCTTTATCTCTTTTTTAATAATTGCTGTTTTGGGAGGAGTCGTATGGTTTGTTGCAAAGAAGGATGATGAGGATATTTTTGATAAAATATCTGAATTAAATGGTTGCTTGATTCTGATTATCGGTCCAATTGTGATTGTTTCCTTTTTATTGTATAAGATTACAAAGGGAATAGTTTGGTGTGGTTTTAGATTTTGTAAGTTCATAATACATTGTTTTTCTAAGAATAATTAAAAATGAGAAAAATACTAATTCTTTTATCGTTGTCTTTTTGCGGTGTTTCTGCACTGGCAACATCGTCAGGTGATTCGATAGCGTCTGTTTATCAAAAATGTGAATCTGTTCAATTGCAACAATCTCGTTTAGAGAGTTCTATCTCTCAACTTTCTCGCAAACAGAAAGAAGATGGTCGAACCATTCAGATGCTTTCGCAAGAGAACGAGGTTCAACGTGCGAAAATTGACAGTCTGCAAAGTGTTTGTAATCAGTTGATTGATAAGCAAACCGCTGATCGTGAAAATGTTGAGGGCTTGATTGGTGAGACAAATGTAAATGTGCGTGCTAACCAAGATGCGCTGCAAAGTCGCACGGTATGGGGTGTAGTTCTTGCTATTGTGCTTGTGTTGTTGCTTGCTGGTATTGCCTACTATTTGGTGAAACGTATCAAGTCTGGCAATAGTTCCATTGATGATGTGCGAAAGGCACAAGAAGCATTGCAGTCTGCACAAGTGAAAATGCAAGAGGAGTCTGTGAAGTTGGATGACAAATTGCTCGAATTGTTTGATAAGCAAATGGCAGTTGTGCCTCAGGTGGTTACCAATGACGAACCAGACCATTCGCTTACGTTGAAAGTGGCAGATGAAATTGTGCGTATCGAGATGAATATGTCTCGTATGGATAGTTCTATCAAGGGCTATAAGCAGTTGGCGAAGGCTGTCGAACGTATCAAAGACAATTTCAAGGCAAATGGCTATGAGATTGTGGATATGCTCGGAAAACCTTACAACGAGGGAATGAAAGTGATTGCCAACTTCGTTGCTGATGAGTCTTTGGCTGAGGGCGCACAAGTTATTACGGGAATCACAAAACCTCAGATTAACTACAACGGCAAAATGATTCAAGCCGCTCAAATCACTGTTAGTCAGAATATTTAACAATTCAATAATATGGTAAGAAACAAAATTGACTACGGCATCGACTTGGGTACAACCAACTCAGCGATCTGTCGTATGGAAAAGGGTGAACCAGTCGTAATCAAGACGGATGTGTTGAAAGATACCATGCCTTCTTGTGTTTCGGTGAACAAAAAGGGTTCTTTCAAGGTGGGCGATGGTGCTTATAATACGATGAAGTCTGATAAACGTCGGGCTACAAAGTCTTGGCAAAAAGACACCTCGAACACCTACATTGAGTTTAAACGCACAATGGCGACCGACACAAAGTATTCTTGTGCTAACCTCAATAAGGATTTTTCTTCGGAAGAACTCTCTGCTGAGGTGTTGAAGACTTTGAAGTCGTTTGTTACGGATGAAGCCTTCAGTTCGGTGGTCATTACTGTGCCTGCGAAATTCACCGTTAATCAGAAAACAGCGACAATACAAGCGGCTGAGATGGCAGGCTTCAAACGTTGCGAGTTGTTGCAAGAGCCTATTGCAGCGGCTATGGCTTACGGACTGACTTCAGAAGAGAAAAATGGTATTTGGATGGTATTCGACTTTGGTGGTGGAACATTCGATGCAGCCTTGCTTAAGGTCGAGGATGGTATTATGAAAGTGTTTGACACTGAGGGTGATAACTACTTGGGTGGTAAAAATCTTGATTATGCTATCGTTGACAATATCTTGATACCATATCTTCAAAAAAACTATGAGGTAGAGGGTTATCTTTCTAATTCGGAAAAGAAAGAGGTGCTTCGCGATGCTATGAAGACGTATGCTGAGGATGCGAAGAATCAACTTTCTTTCAAGGATCATGAGGATATTGTTTCCAACTTAGGTGATTTGGGTGAAGATGAAGACGGAGAGGAAATCGAGTTGGATTTGACGCTCACGCAGGCTGAAGTGTTTGATGTGATGCGTCCATACTTCCAAAAAGCCGTGGATATTTGCAAAAATTTGGTGCAACGCAACAATCTTAACGGTTCGCAAATCAGTAAGTTGATACTTGTCGGTGGACCAACTCATAGTCCGCTGATTCGTCAAATGTTGAAAGAACAAGTTACCCCTAATGTGGATACCTGCATTGACCCGATGACGGCAGTAGCCACTGGTGCGGCACTTTATGCGTCGACAATGGAAGCGGAGGTTTCGGATGAAGATATTCAGGTGGGTACGGTAAAATTGGATATTTCATACGATTCAACAACGGTTGAGACCTCTGTGCCAGTGCCAGTTAGCCTTGCTTCCGATTCAACATACAAGTCTGTTCTTGTGGAGTTCTCGAGAAATGGTTGGTCGAGCGGTAAGATTGAAATCAATCAGCAAGGTGATGTGGTTGATCTCAATCTGCAAGAGGGAAGAGCAAACTCTTTCAGTGTCTTGTGCTATGACAACAAAGGAAATGCACTTCCTTGTTTCCCTGCGGAGATTACAATTATCCAGGGTTCCGTGGTGGGGGCTGCTCCGTTGCCATATAATATAGGTATTGCAATATGGAACGTGATAAAGAAACGTGAAGTGTTCCGTATGGCGAAAGGTTTGGAGAAAAACAAACCATTGCCTGCGACTGGTGTAGTAAACGATTTGCATACCACAACCCAACTTCGGCCTGGTGTTTCAAGCGATAAGTTGATTGTTCCAATCTATCAAGTGGATGATTTCTCTGAGGCGGAAGGAAAGTCGGCTTCTCTTTACGAGCATGTCGCTGATGTTGAGATTACAGGAGATGATGTTGATGCATTGATTACGGAGAATACCCCAGTAGATGTAACGCTCAAAGTGGACTCTTCCGAACAGATGCGTTTGGAGGTGCATTTTCTTGCTACCGACACAACGGTGGAGAAGGACTTGGACACCAGTAGAAAACATACAATGGAAGAGACCAATGCAGAGATTCAGAAGGGTATACGTGAGGCGAAAATGGGAATTGACCAACTTTCTTCCACTGACATTGATACTTCAGATTTACAGTCTGATTTTGAGGCAATAAAGGCTGACAACGAAAATACATCCGAGAAAAAGGAGGTGTTGAGCCATTTGCGCGAGTTGCTTCGTAAAATAGAGCGACTTGATTCAAGCACTGAGTGGCAACGCACTGAAGCAGAACTTCGTGATGAGTTTGATCGCTTAGAGAAGGTGCAAAATGATTTGGGAAATGCCGAATCTGCTCAGATTGTAGAGCATCTTCGTGGACAAGTAGATCGTGCTATTCGGTCTAAAAATGTTTCTGTCGCTCGTGAAGTGTTGGAACAGGTTCAAGGTCAATTTGTTAAACTCACCTTGGTTTACCAATGTATGGGATTCATTGATAATTACAACAAGCGTTTCAATACAGTTCGTTGGAAGGATGCCACGCGCGCTCGCCAACTCATCAACAGAGGCTTGGAGGAGATGCAAAATCAACCATCAGTTGAACGACTGCACCCAATCGTTTGCGCACTCATCGAATTGATGCCAAACGACGAGGCTGCTAATGCGGGAGGATTGCTGAAATAGTATGCATTTCAAGAAAAACGATAAAATAGGTCGCTATACAGTGGCGTTTCCGCATAAGCAAGGTTCTTATGCGGAAACCTACCGTGTGAAGGATGTGGATGGGAAAACACTGTTTCTTAAATTGATAAACTATTCAAAACTATCTCATAATCAGATAGATGACAAAGATAGAATCATTGAAGTTGAAGTGGCAAAACATCTCAATCATCCCAATCTTTGCAAGTATGTAGACTCTGGAAATCTTTTGATTGACGCTACTCAATTCGGCTATTTCACGACGGAATTCATCAGCGGAGAAACGCTCGCCCAACATATCATTCGAGAAGGGGAGTTGAGTGTCTATGAGGTGAAAGTGATAGCAAAAGCGGTTCTTTCAGCCTTGCAATATCTTCATTCTCAGCCAGTTCCGATTATCCACAATGAGATAACGATTCAAAATGTGTTGATTAATCTGACAGGAAATTTGACGGATTTGAAACTGATAGATTTCGGTTATGCAAGGTTTTTGAATCAAACACCAACGAAGCCTAATCTACAGGAAATCAATCCGTTTTATCTCTCTCCAGAACGTTTTTCGGGTGCTTGTTCTGTGCAATCAGATCTCTACGCCGTTGGTGCGATGATGTATCATCTGCTTTATGGGGAGTTGCCTTGGTTTATCGACCTCTCTCGAATTGCTAAAAATGAGCAGGTTGATACGATTTTGGAGAGACGGAGTAAAGAATTGGATTTTCCAAAAACGGATAAATATGAGTTGGACGAACAACTGCAAAATGTCATTGCCAAGTCTCTTGCATACGATGCAGAAGATCGGTTCCATTCGGCAACTGATTTCATTCAGGCGATAGATGGTGAGGTAAAGGTTGAACACCAATCAACGAGGAGAAAAATTCTTTCTAACCAGACTAAGGAAGGAAAAGTACATGCTTCGGTTGCGAAAGGAGAGGGTTTCTCTGCTATTGCTGGAATGGACGAATTGAAACAACAGTTGCGAGAAGAGGTTATCGAACCTCTCCAAAATCCAGAGGAATATCGTCGGTATGGTGTTACTATTCCCAATGGAATGCTGTTGTACGGTCCTCCAGGCTGTGGTAAAACATTCTTTGCCAAGCACTTCGCCGAGGAGGTTGGCTTCAACTTTATGTGCATGACGCCTGCAACGTTGAAGAGCCGTTTTGTCAATGCGACGCAAGAAAACATTGCCAAAATGTTCAAGGATGCAGAGGAGAATGCGCCAACCATCATCTTTATTGATGAGATCAATGAACTTGTTCCAAGTCGGGATGAGGATGTTCACGAAATGACACGCGGTGCGGTGAATGAGATGTTGGCTCAGATGGACAGAACAGGGGAGAAGAGCGTATTTGTTATTGGCGCAACAAACTATCCCAATATGATTGATCCAGCTATTCTTCGTGCAGGACGTTTGGACAAGAAATATTACGTTGGTGTGCCAGACGAAACTGCGCGTGCTGCACTCTTCAAACTCTATTTGGAGAAGCGTCCGTGTGATTTTGCCCTTGATTATGAGGAATTAGCACGTCTCACTAAAAATTACGTTTCCGCAGATATTCAGTTGATTGTTAATGATGCTGCTCGTAATGCACTTCGTCAGCACAGCAAAATAACGATGGAGTTGCTCAAATTGGTGATTTCCAACACAAAACCATCTCTCAATGAGGATGAATTGAAGAAATACGAGTTCATTCGTGCAATGATGAATGGCGAATTGAAGAAGGAAGAACCAAAACAAAAAACGGAACGTAAACGAATAGGATTTTAGTAAAATATTGTAAATTAGACAAATATGACAAAGAAAGAAATTTATTTGAAGACGGTCTTTTGTTGCATGGTATGCGACGGAGACATTGAAGATGAAGAGATTCAAGAAGTAAAAGATCTTTGTGCCAAGGAGGAAGTCTTTGGTTCAATGGATGTTGAGAAATACATTAATGAGTGGATTGTAGAGTTAAACAAAAATGGTGCTGCATTTCGTCAACACTATTTTGAACAGTTATCAGCCCTCAATCTCACTAAAGAAGAGCAGATGACAGTTGTTTCTCTTGCCATCAAAACCATTGATGCTGACAATGTGGTAGAGTATTCTGAGGTGAAGTTCTTCAAAAAGATTCGTATGCGATTGTCTCTCACGGACGATGAGATTTTGAAACAATTTCCAGGTAGAGACGACCTCTTGACAATGGATATCAACGAGGCAGAGACCCCTTCATGGAGCGATGATGTATGCTTCTTGAAGATACATTTGAATGATGGAAAATGATTTTTAAACCTAAGTGTCTGATAGCCAATTAATTATTTTAATGTCAAAAAAATACTAAATTTTTTCTCCCATTTATTTGGTACTTTCCCCACAAACACCTACCTTTGCAACGTCAAAAAAACAAAGGGCGTGTACCAGAGTGGCCAAATGGGGCAGACTGTAAATCTGCTGGTTTCTACCTTCGGTGGTTCGAATCCATCCGCGCCCACTTTTCTATCGCGGAAGTAGCTCAGTTGGTAGAGCATCAGCCTTCCAAGCTGAGGGTCGCGAGTTCGAACCTCGTTTTCCGCTCTAAGAAAGGTCTTCTTCGAGACCTTTCTTTTTTTTTACCACTTGTTGGAATTTTTAGGTTGTGAATAACAAAAACTAATTGTATCTTTGCAACCCAACAAAAATGTATTGTAACAAAATATTGTTTTTCGGATGAATATTGAAAGAAAAAACATTGACGCAGTCAATGCAACGATTAAAATTTCGCTCGGTAAAAGCGATTACCAAGAAGGTGTAGATAAAATCCTTCGCTCTTACAAAAAGCAAGCAAATATCCCTGGATTCCGTCCTGGTTTCGCTCCTATGGGCTTGATTGTTAGACAGTTTGGAAAACAAGCCAAGGCTGAAGAGTTGGACAAACTCGTTTCTGAGTCTTTGTTCAAATACATCGAGGATAACAAAATTAAGGTCTTGGGCGAACCACTCCCTAATCGCACTGAGCAAGAGGCTATCGATTTCGATAAACAAGAAGATTTCGAATTCAATTTCGACATCGCTGTTGAACCTGAGTTCAATGTCGACGTTAACAGCAAGTCTCTCCCTTACTATGAGATCGCCGTTACTGACGAGATGATCGATAACACTATCAAACAATATAAGAGCCGCTACGGTACTCGTTCTGAGGGTGAAGATATCCAAGAGAACGACGTCGTTAAGGGTGAACTCGTTGAAATGCGCACCAAGACTAAGGCTAAGGAAGATGGTATCGTTATTGAAGAGGCTGTTCTTTGCCCTAAATACTTCAAAGACGAGGAGCAAAAGGCTCTCTTGCTTGGCGTTAAATTGAACGGTCACGCTAACTTCAACCCTAACAAGGCTTACGCTGGTAGCGACGTTGAACTGGCTTCTCTTTTGAAAATCAGCAAGGAAGAGGCTGCTAAGGTAACTTCAGACTTCAAATTCACTGTTAAAAACATCAGCAGATACACTGACGCTGAGGTTAACCAAGAGTTGTTCGACAAGGTATTCGGCGAGGGTGCTGTTAAGAGTGAAGAGGAGTTCAAAAATAAGATCAAAGACAACATGTCTTCTGCTTTCTCTCAGGATGCAGACTATAAGTTGCTCTTAGACACTAAGTTGGCTCTCTTGAAGGATTTGGAGAATGTTCAATTCCCAGACGATTTCTTGAAACGTTGGGTGTTGGAGACTAACAAAGATATGAAGGCAGAGGATTTGGAAAAACAATACCCTGCAATGTTGAACGACTTGAAGTGGCATATCATCAAGAGAAAATTCTCTGAGGCTAACAACTTGAAGGTTGAGAAAGACGATGTCGAGTCTTACGCAAAGAAGGTTGCTCAAGCTCAGTTCGCTCAATATGGTATGTCTGAAGTCCCTGCTGACGTTCTCGAGAACTACACGAAAGAGATGTTCAAGAAGAGAGAGTATATTGATCGTTTGGTTGACCAAGCTCTCGACGAGAAGGTTATGGCTAAAGTTAAGGAACTTGTTAAGTTGGACAAGAAGAGCGTCTCTATGGACGAGTTCAACAAGTTGTTCCAAGAGGAGAACCAGGCTGCACTTTAATAGTATAGCATAAATGATTTTCACAGTCCCTGGCGTTATTATTAGCGTCGGGGATTTTTTCTTGTCTGAAAATCAAATTTTACGATTGTAGTCTTGCACAATTAGAAAAGAATATATTAACTTTATTTTCTGAAAACGAAAAGCCGTAGAAATATCTACTGTTTTTAAGAAACGAAAGTATATAAAATATTATGAGTAACGATTTTAGAAAATTCGCAGTGGGTCATTTAGGAATGAATGGACTTGCTTTCGACCAATATACAAAGGCATTATCATCAAACATTAGAGCTGAATATGGTTATATTAACCCAAGCATTTTGGAAGAGCGTCAGCTGAACATAACTCAAATGGATGTTTTCTCTCGTTTGATGATGGATCGTATCATCTTTTTGGGTACGGAGATCAACGACTATACGGCAAATGTGATTCAAGCACAGTTGCTCTATTTGGATTCTGCTGACCCTGGAAAGGATATTTCAATCTATTTGAACTCTCCTGGTGGTTCGGTTTACGCTGGACTGGGTATCTACGACACAATGCAGTATATCAGCTGTGATGTTGCTACGATCTGTACGGGTATGGCTGCTTCAATGGCTGCTGTGTTGTTAGTAGCAGGTACGAAAGGAAAACGTTCTGCTTTGAAGCATGGTCGTGTGATGATTCACCAACCAATGGGAGGAGCGCAAGGTCAAGCCTCTGATATTGAGATCACTGCGCGTGAGATTCAGAAGTTGAAGAAGGAACTCTACACAATCATTGCAGACCATTCTGGTAATTCTTTCGAGAAAATCGAAAAGGACTCTGATCGCGACTACTGGATGATTGCTGACGAAGCAAAAGAGT
This sequence comes from Flexilinea sp., assembly GCA_963648205.1. Lineage (GTDB taxonomy): Bacteria > Bacteroidota > Bacteroidia > Bacteroidales > Paludibacteraceae > UBA1181. The sequence goes on along the minus strand of CAVJCT010000068.1, from coordinate 41,304 downwards.
ACGGAATGATTGACGAAGTTTTAGTACGCTCAAAGAAAGAATAGTATGGCGAAAAAAGGAGACGATAAGTGTTGTAGTTTCTGTGGACGTGGTGCGCAAGGTGCTCGCTTTTTGATTTCGGGTATTGATGACGCTTTTATATGTAATGAGTGTGTCGAGAAAGCGGAGGAGATTGTAAGAATGAGTCAAAAGACTTCCGCTTGTCCAGTGAACTCTCTTACGGAAGTGCCTAAACCTTTGGAAATCAAAGAGTTCTTAGATAAATATGTAATCGGTCAGGACAATGCAAAGAAGACTTTGTCGGTAGCCGTTTACAACCATTATAAACGCTTGTTGCAAGAGGTTTCCGATGATGATGTGGAGATTGAAAAGTCTAATATCATCATGGTGGGTGCGACTGGTACAGGAAAGACCTTGTTGGCTAAGACCGTTGCAAGGTTGCTGAAAGTGCCATTTGCCATCGTGGATGCCACGGTTTTGACCGAGGCAGGATACGTTGGAGAAGATATTGAGAGCATCTTGACACGTTTGTTGCAAGCGGCCGACTATGATGTTAGTCTGGCTCAGCGTGGAATCGTATTCATCGATGAGATTGATAAGATTGCACGAAAAGGTGATAACCCATCAATCACACGAGATGTGAGCGGTGAGGGTGTTCAGCAAGGATTGTTGAAATTGTTGGAAGGTTCGATTGTGAACGTGCCACCACAAGGAGGACGTAAGCATCCAGACCAGAAGATGATTCCAGTCGACACCAAAAATATTCTCTTCATCTGTGGCGGAGCATTCGATGGTATTGAGCAACGTATTGCTCACCGTTTGAATACGAAGGTGATGGGATATGCGGCTGCCAAGTTGCAGAGTACGGTGGATATGAATAATTTGATGCAGTATATCACGCCGAAAGATCTGAAATCTTTTGGTTTGATTCCAGAAATCATTGGTCGTTTGCCATTGTTGTGTTATTTGCAACAGTTGGATCGTACTGCATTGCGCAATATTCTGACAGAGCCTAAGAATTCTATTATCAAGCAGTATATCAAGATTTTCGAGATGGATGGCGTGAAATTGTCATTCAATGATGATGTCTTGGATTATATTGTAGACACGGCGATAGAGTTCAAATTAGGAGCCAGAGGTTTAAGATCGATTGTAGAGAGCATTATGTTGGATGTGATGTATGACACGCCTTCGTCAGACACGAAGGCGGTGGTGATCACGTTAGACTATGCAAAGGAGCGATTGAAAAATATGAATTTTGAGAAAATGCGTGAAGCGTAAAATTTTTCGTAGATAGATGAATTATTACTTGTCAGAGTCATTTCGTTTTCTCTAAATTTGTGAGAGTAGGTTTGAAGTGAGACGTAAAAAAACATTTGCGTATGAAAAAAGGGGATACATTAGTCGAACAATTGAAATTGCATTTTGGTTTTGATTCTTTCAAAGGGAATCAAGAGGCTATAGTGCGGAGTGTGCTTGCAGGGAAAGACACTTTTGTGTTGATGCCTACAGGAAGTGGTAAGTCGCTTTGCTTTCAGTTGCCATCCTTGTTGATGGAGGGAACGGCTATTGTCATCTCACCTTTGATAGCCTTGATGAAGAATCAGGTGGATGCGATGCGCAATTTCAGCGAGGAGGATGGTGTGGCACACTTCATCAATTCATCGTTGAACAAAGCGTCTATTGATGCGGTGAAGTCGGATGTGATGAGTGGCAAAACCAAGTTGCTCTATGTTGCACCCGAGTCGTTGACGAAGGAGGAGAACATTGAGTTTTTGAAAAATGTCAAGATTTCCTTCTATGCGGTAGACGAGGCTCAGTGTATTTCGGAGTGGGGACATGATTTCCGCCCTGAGTACAGACAGATCAGACCTACGATTAACCTTATCGGACAGCAAGTGCCAGTTGTGGCATTGACAGCCAGTGCCACTCCAAAGGTGCAGCAAGATATACAGAAAAACTTAGAGATGACAGATGCGGCGTTCTTCCGTTCTTCATTCGACAGACCTAACCTTTATTATGAAGTACGTCCGAAGACAGCGAACATAGACAAAGATATTGTCAAGTTCATCAAAGCAGAAGCTGGAAAGTCTGGCATCGTATATTGTTTGAACAGAAAGAAAGTTGAAGAGTTGGCAGAGATGCTGACCTTGAATGGAATCAAGGCGTTGCCCTATCATGCAGGATTGGACGGAGCGGTGAGGTCTGACAATCAGGACGCTTTCATCATGGAGCGTGTGCAGGTGATTGTGGCGACGATTGCATTTGGAATGGGAATAGACAAGCCTGACGTACGTTTTGTCATTCACTATGATATTCCGAAGAGTTTGGAAGGATATTATCAGGAAACAGGACGTGCAGGTCGAGATGGCGGTGAAGCCCGTTGTATTGCGTTCTATTCCAATACCGATTTGCAGAAATTAGAGAAATTCACGCAAGGAAAACCAGTTGCGGAGCAGGAGATAGGAAAGCTTCTGTTGCAAGACATTGAGCGATATGCAGAGTCTACTGTATGTCGTCGAAAGGTTTTGTTGCACTATTTCGGAGAAGAGTATAAGAAAGATAACTGTGGTAATTGTGATAATTGTTTAAATCCAAAGATACAAGTGGACGGAAGAGAGTTGTTGTGTACTGTTTTGGAGACAGTATTGGCTTTGAATGAAAAATTCAAAACGGAGTATGTCATAGATGTGATCAGAGGAAATGAGACATCTGATGTCAAGTCGTTTGGCCATGACGAGACCATTGAAACATTTGGAGAAGGAAAAGACGAAAGCGAAAAAACGTGGCACAACGTGATTGAGAAAGCGTTGATGCAGAAATACCTTGTTAAAAATGTTGAGAATTACGGACTTTTGAAGGTAACCGACGAAGGAAGAGCGTTCTTGAAGAATCCGAAAAAATTTGAAGTTGTCAAAGAGGACGAAGAAGACGAGGAAGAGATTGAGGAAGAGATTCAACTGAAGTCGGGTGGACCGAGTGCTGTAGACCCTGCCTTGTTCTCAATGTTGAAAGATTTGAGAAAGAAAGTGTCTAAGAGTACGGGACTTCCAACGTTCGTTATTTTTCAAGATGCTTCATTGGAGGCGATGGCAACGACCTATCCAATCACGATAGAAGAGTTGGGCAATGTACCTGGCGTTGGAATAGGAAAAGCAAAGAAATATGGTGAGAAATTCGTCGCTCTGATCAAAGAGCATGTCATGGAGAATGAGATTGAGCGACCAGAAGACTTGCGTGTTCTGTCTGTTCCAAAGAAATCTGAAAAGAAGATTGCGATTATTCATGCGATTGATAGAAAAATCGCTTTGGACGACATCGCAGAGTCACAAGGTATTGACTTTGACGAGTTGTTAGACGAGTTGGAGTCGATTGTAAATTCTGGAACGAAAATCAACATCAACTATTTCTTGACTGAAATAATGGATGAGGATAAAATCAACGATATTTTCGAGTATTTCCGTGATGAGGAGGCTTCTGATGATATACAGTCTGCTTTGAAGGAATTAGGAGAGGATTATTGCACTGAAGAAGAGGTTCGTTTGGTACGAATCAAGTTCATTTCAGAGGTTGGTAATTAAACAAGAAATAATAAAAACGGAAGGGTATATATAAGTATGGATAAGAAAGAGACTGCGATATTGCTGATTCACTGTCCTGATAAGCAGGGAATTTTGGCGGCAGTTACCGAGTTCATCAACGAGAATAAAGGAAACATTGTCTACTTGGATCAGTATGTAGACTATGTGCAGAATGTGTTTTTCATGCGTGTAGAGTGGGATTTGGAAGGCTTTGGCATTCCAAAGGAGAAGATTGAGGACATATTCCGCACCCTTTTCGCTAACCGCTACGAGATGAGTTTCGAACTCCATTTTTCACAAGACAAGTTGAGAATGGCGTTGTTCGTTTCAAAAATGTCTCATTGCTTGTTCGATATTTTGTCTCGTTATATGGATGGCGGTCTCAATGTGGAGATACCGATGATTGTGAGCAACCATCCAGATTTGGAGTGGATTGGTCAGAAGTTTGGTATTCCGTTCCATGTTTTCCCTATAAACAAAGACAATAAGGCTGAGTTAGAGCCTCAGGAGATGGAACTTTTGCGCAACGAGCATATCGATTTCATCGTGTTGGCTCGCTATATGCAGATTATTTCTCCAGAGATGATTAAGGAGTATCCTAACCGAATCATCAATATTCACCATTCGTTCTTGCCAGCCTTCGTGGGTGCAAAACCATATCACGCAGCCTACGAGAGAGGTGTGAAGATTATTGGTGCGACGAGTCATTATGTAACGAGCGAGTTGGATGCTGGTCCGATTATCGAGCAGGATGTTGTGCGTGTAACCCACAAAGACACGGTGCAGTCGTTCATCCATAAAGGACAGGATTTGGAGAAGATCGTCCTTTCTCGTGCCGTTGAGAAACACGTTGACAGAAAGGTCTTAGTCTATAAGAATCGTACTGTTGTATTCAGTTAATGAATTGATTTCCAATGAATTTGGAATCTAATGATAAGATAAAAGCGTACATTCGACTTCATCGGGAGGAGGATGTGCGCTTGTTGGCTTTAAAGCGGGATGGCTTCACGGCAGATGAGCATTTGTATGTTCTGCAACAGATTGCAGGGTGGCAAATCGCCAAGAAGAAAGTGCCTTCGTGGGCTGAAAATGAGACTGTTGTCTATCCTGTTCATTTGTCGTTAGAGCAGTGTTCATCGGAGGAGACGGCAAAATATAAACAGTCGGTTATTGGAGAAGGTGATGTTTATGCCGATTTGACGGGAGGAATGGGCGTTGATTTTTCATTTGTGGCGAGGAATTTCAAACATTCGTATTATGTAGAGCAGAATGAGGAGTTGTGTGATTTAGCGCAGCAGAATCTCAACAGTTTAGAAGTTTCAAATTTCGAGGTTTGTCATCAGACAATGGAGACATTTTTGTCTGATAATAAACAATTTAGCACGGTTTTCATAGACCCAGCCAGACGAGATGAGTCAGGTAAGAAAGTTGTTTCCATCAGTGATTGTAGTCCGAATCTTTTGGAGTGGAAAGAGCGTCTGTTAGAGGTGTCTCCATCGGTGTGGATAAAATACTCTCCGATGTTGGATATTTCGTTGGCAATTAAGGAGTTAGAAAAAGTGAATGAATTGCATATTGTGTCATTGAACAATGAATGCAAGGAGTTGCTTTTCCAGTTGACGAGAGAGAAGTCTGACGATGTTCGTGTGAAATGTGTGAATTTGGGTAAGAAAGAGGAATCTTTGACCTATTCATTAGCAGAAGAGACGGCTTGTTTAGCACGATATGCGACGGAGATGGGGCGTTACCTGTATGAGCCGAACGCTTCGGTGATGAAAGCAGGCGCATTTAAGATTTTGTCGGAGCGTTTTGCTGTGAATAAATTGGCGGCAAGTAGCCATTTATATACGTCGGACGAGCGTATTGAAGCTTTTCCTGGACGTTCGTTTGAGGTAAAATCAACTTTCTCAATGAACAAGAAAGAGTTGAAGGAGCAATTAGGAGACTGTAAGAAAGCCAATATCACGGTTAGAAATTTCCCGTTGACTGTCAATCAGTTAAGAGACAAATTGAAGATAGGAGAGGGCGGAGAAGTCTATCTTTTTGCGACAACCTTAGGGGATAAGAAAGTATTGGTGAAGGCTAAGAAGATGGTATAACTAGCGAGCATAAATCAGCGATGAAAGAATTTTCGGCTTTGTTGATAACACGTTTGCAATAATTTTGTTAAAAGCGTAAGAAGGGTGTAACTTTGAAAGAAGTGTTTCTTACGATGTTGTCTTGTTTGTAAATCTCTGAAATACAATGAGATAACCACAATAAAGGTTAGATATGGGAAAATTTGTTCATTTGCATGTCCACTCTCATTATTCGATATTGGATGGAATGTCGAAGGTGCCAGATTTGATTGATAAAGCGCGCAAATGCGGTATGAATGCGATAGCGTTGACCGATCACGGTAACATGTTTGGAATCAAGGAGTTTACTGATTATTCCAACAAGGTGAACGGCAAGGTGAAGGATCAAATCAAGGAGCAGCAGGCGATTATTGACTCTGAAGAGTCGACCGAGGAGCAGAAAGAGGCAGCCAAGGCAGCGATAGAAGATTTGAACACCCAATTTTTCACTCCGATCATTGGTGTGGAAGCCTATTGTGCGCGAAGAACACTCTATGATAAGGATAAAGATTTTAAGGAGATTAATCCCGAGACAGGTAAGGAGGTGATTGTCGACAAAAGTGGATGGCACCTTACCTTGTTGGCAAAGAATAAGAAAGGATATCAGAACCTTTGTAAGTTGGTGTCCATAGCGTGGGTGGATGGAAACTACCATCGTCCGCGTATTGATAAAAACATTTTGCAGCAGTATCATGAGGGTTTGATTGTTTCGTCGGCTTGTTTGGGAGGTGAGATTGATCAGTTGTTGATTGCCGGCAAATATGATGAGGCGAAAAAGTCGGTGGAATGGTTTAAAAGTGTCTTTGGCGAGGATTATTATTTAGAGATCATGCGCCATGAGACGGACAAGCCGAATGCCGACCACAATGTGTATGAGCGACAGAAGCAAATCAATCCTGATATTTTGAGGTTAGGAAAAGAGACGGGTGTGAAGGTTATTGCAACGAACGATGTTCACTTTGTGGAAGAGGAGCATGGCGAGGCGCATGACCGTTTGATTTGTTTGAGTACGGGTAAATTGCTGAAAGACGAAGACCGAATGCACTACACGAAGCAGGAGTGGTTGAAGTCGCCCGAGGAGATGTCAGCCATTTTCAGTGATATTCCCGAGACGTTGACCAATACTTTGGAGGTTGCAAGTAAGGTTGAGACCTATTCGATAGAGTCTGGCCCTATCATGCCGAAGTTTGATATTCCAGAGAGTTTTGGAACTGAGGAGGAGTATCGCAAAAAATTCACCGAGCAGGATTTGTTCGATGAATTCACGAGAAATGAGAAGGGCGAAGTCGTTCTTTCTCAGGAAGATGCGGAAAAAAAGATTAAGCGTTTAGGCGGATATGAGAAACTGTATCGTATCAAATTGGAGGCCGATTATTTGGCAGATTTGGCGTGGAAGGGTGCTCATAAACGCTATGGCGAGAATATGACGGATGAGCAGCGAGACCGAATCATCTTCGAGTTGCACATCATGAAAACGATGGGATTCCCAGGTTATTTCTTGATTGTGATGGATTATATTCGAGCAGCGAGGGAAGAGTTGGGCGTGTCGGTGGGTCCAGGTCGTGGATCTGCAGCAGGTTCGGTGGTTGCCTATTGTTTGAAGATTACGGACGTTGACCCGCTGAAGTATGATTTGCTGTTCGAGCGTTTCTTGAACCCAGACCGTATTTCCCTCCCTGATATTGATGTGGACTTTGATGATGATGGTCGTGGCGAGGTACTGCGTTGGGTAACAAAGAAATATGGAAAGGAGAAGGTTGCGCATATCATCACTTACGGAACGATGGCTACGAAGTCGTCTATTCAGGATGTAAGTCGTGTGCAGGAAATTCCGTTACAGACCGTTGCAGATATAAAACGTTGTATCCCAGATAAATTTGATGATAGTATCAAAGATGAGAAGGGCAAGTCGCCTAAGGTGAATTTGCGAAACTGTTTGAAGTATGTCCCTGAGTTTAAGCGATATTACGAAGGCAGTGACGAGAATGTCTCTTCGATGATTCGTTATGCGACGCAGTTGGAGGATACGATTCGTCAGATTGGAATCCATGCGTGTGGAGTTATCATCGGTGCAGATGATTTGACCAATTTCGCACCAGTTTCAACCGTTCGTGATAAAGACACGAATGAGGATGTGATGGTAACCCAGTATGATGGTCACGTAATCGAGTCTGTTGGATTGATCAAGATGGACTTCCTTGGACTTAAAACGTTGAGTATCATTAAGGAAGCCTTGAAAAATATCAAATTATCGCATGGAATTGATTTGGATATAGACACCATTCCGATTGACGATGAGGCGACCTATAAACTCTATAGTGAAGGAGCGACGATTGGAACGTTCCAGTTTGAGTCGCCTGGAATGCAGAAATATTTGCGCCAGTTGCAACCAAGTGTGTTTGAAGACTTGATTGCGATGAATGCGTTGTATCGTCCGGGACCAATGGACTATATTCCGCAGTTTATTGCCAGAAAGCAGGGGCATGAGCCGATAGAGTACGATATTCCGTGCATGGAGCAGTATCTGAAAGACACCTACGGCGTAACGGTCTACCAGGAGCAGGTCATGCTTTTGAGTCGTCTGCTGGCGAACTTCACCCGTGGTGAGTCTGATATGTTGCGTAAGGCGATGGGTAAGAAGCAGATTGCGGTGTTGAACAAGTTGAAACCGAAATTTGTTACGCAAGGAGAGGCGAATGGGCACCCGAAAGCTACATTGGAGAAGATTTGGGCAGACTGGGAGAAATTTGCATCCTACGCGTTCAATAAATCGCATGCCACTTGTTACTCTTGGGTTGCCTATCAGACGGCCTACTTGAAAGCCCACTATCCAGCCGATTATATGGCAGCCAACTTGACACGAAGCATGGATAGCATCTCGGATATCACGAAGTTTATGGACGAATGTAAACGTATGGGTATCAAGGTGTTGATTCCAGATGTCAATGAGAGTGAGCATAACTTCACCTCTAACAGTGAGGGCAACATTCGATTCGGATTAGCAGGAATAAAAGGAGTAGGTATGGGTGCTGTCGACGCGATTATAAAAGAGCGTGAGAAAAACGGCAAATACAAAGATATCTACGATTTCGTGGAGCGTGTCAACCTGACGGCGTGTGGAAAGAAGACCATGGAGACCTTGGCGATGGCAGGAGCGTTCGACTGTTTCCCTGAGGTGAAAAGGGAGAATTTCATGCAAGCAGCCTTTGTCGATAGCATTCATGCGTATGGTACGAGAGTGCAGAATGACAAAGGAAAAGTGCAACTGCAACTCAGTCTGTTCGATAGTTCCGAAATGGATGCGATGGTGACGAAACCTAAAATTCCGAAGGTGGAGTCAATCTCGAGAATGGACAAATTGAACAAGGAGCGTGAGTTGGTCGGCATCTTCCTCTCATCCCATCCATTAGACGATTATTATGTTGCTTTGAAACATATTTGCAATGCCGAAATGATTGACTTTTCGGACGATTGGAATGGACCTCTGTTCGTCAATGAAGAGAAGGAAGTGGCAATGCAAGACAAAGAGGTGATTGTCGGAGGAATGGTTACAGCAGTGAAAGAGGTAACTACGAAATCGGGCAATCTGATGCGCATTGTGTCGCTGCAAGACTATTCTGGAACCCATCAATTCACATTCTTTAGTGATGAAATTGGAAAATATGGAAATTATCTGACTGTAGGCTATAGTATTATGTTGAGAGGCAAGTATGGCAAGCGAAACAGTTATGATAAGACGAGACGATTGATGTATCACGGAGTGCAGTTCTTGTCGGATGTGGCAAAAACAGGTGTGAAAGACATTTACGTCAGAATCAATGCTATAGAGGAGTCTGATCTCAACACTAAGTTGTTGGATTTCAAAACGTTGATAACGGAGAAGATGAATAATGGAGGTGAAAGCGGTGCAAGTCTGCATTTGGTATTGCAGTTGTCGTCCTATTCACATCCAATCAATTTAAAGTCGCGAAACACCTATCTGACCGTGAATAGAGAACTGTTGACGGCATTAGACTCGTTGAATTTAACCTACTGGTTAAGTTCAGAATATGCTTAGCATGTTGTGCAAATGAGAATTGCACAATGTGCTTAAAATAGTAAAAAATACTTGCTTAAAGTACTGGTTGATAGCCGTTTTCGTCCATCTCCATTCTGATACGCCATTCTTGAGGGAATAGGTTGTTACATCTGTTCCCCAAGTTTTTGCCAAATCCTAAAGGAATGTTTTTGAAAGTGAAGAGAACGATGCCTTGAGGAACATCAGAAAGTACAAGATTCTCTTTTTTGAGGTATTGAATTGCCATCTTCCAGTCGCATTCTACCGTTGGAAAGGCATCTTTTTTGAGTGCCCAAGTAAGAGCCAAAGCCTCGTCGGGGATGATATCCTTGCCTTTTAGCGTTCCGATGGGAAGACCGTTGCGAAGTGTGCGCAGGTTTTGTTGGAAGAGGTTTGTGTAGTCGATGAATGATTTGGTAACGGCAGAGATTTCATTGTTTTCAAAAACAAATTCATAATTGTCATTCAACCATTCATTGCATTGATTTTTGATGTTTTGAGGAAGAGGAGCATTTTTAGATTTTGCGTTTCCTCTTCCGTTTTTCCCAGATTTCAGTTTCAAAGTTGATTGTTCCGCTGTCTTTTGAAGAATAGCGAGGAACAGTCCTTCGCCCTTCGTTTTGTGAGGGTAGAAGTGGTAGCCGCAGTCTGTTTCGGTGATGTTCCATTCTGGATTGATGTCGATTTTCAGAATGTCAGCACCTAAAGTTTCGGCAATCCAACGCACATTTTTCTCGTTCTCCTCATCGTTGTAGGTGCAGGTGCTGTAGATGAGTAAACCGTTTTCTTTAAGGGCGGGGAAGACATCAGACACGATGCGGCGTTGTCTTTCGCAGCAGAGTTGCACGTTGTTGAGCGACCAGTCTTCGATGGCTTTGTCATCTTTGCGGAACATACCCTCGCCCGAGCAAGGCGCATCTACAAGGATGAGGTCGAAGATGCCTGGCAGTTTACCAAACTCTTTAGGGTCGTTTTGCGTAACCGTAACGTTCGGTGCGCCCCATTTCGTCAGATTTTCGTTAAGAATGCCAACACGCGTTTTCATCACCTCGTTAGCCACCAACCAGCCCTTTCCATCGAGAATTGATGCCAAAATAGACGATTTTCCACCAGGAGAAGCACACAAATCCAACATCAGTGGTTCGTCCGTCTCTAATTTGTCAAAATATTGATTTACAGCATATTCAAGGAACATAGAGGCCGCCTCTTGAGGGTAGTAAACCCCAGCGTGAAGAAACGGATCCATTGTGAATAATGGTCTGTTTGACAGATATTTACCCGATTTGCACCAAGGAATCTTATCAGAAGCGGCAATCGCATTCAGTGTGCTTTCATCACATTTAGCGATGTTGAAGCGAACACTTGTAACACGCTCGCTATCAATGGCTTTCAGTAAATCAGCAGTCTCTTTTTCACCTAAAAGACTATTCATTTGGCGGATAAAATCCTCAGAAATGGGTTGCATACGAAAACAATAAATTTGAACACGGCAAAATTCGTACTAATTTGCTATTTTTGCAAGTAAATGCGTTTGTAAGTAAGAAAATAAACGTTTTATAAATAGAGACAAAAAGAGACGAAAAAGAAGATCGAAAGGTGGAAAAATACTTGGATAACAAGGTCTTCCGACTGATTTCGGAAGTGGCTGATTCGCAAGGCGTTGAGTGTTATGTGATTGGTGGTTTTGTGCGTGATATTCTGTTAGAGAGACCATCTAACGATATAGATGTGGTGGTTGTCGGTTCGGGAATAGCCGTAGCGGAGGCGTTTCATAAAGCGTGGAAGGGTAGCACCCTCTCAGTTTTCAAGAGTTTTGGAACGGCTCAAGTGAAGTTGAAACATATAGAAGTGGAGTTTGTCGGAGCCAGAAAAGAGTCGTACCGAGCAGATTCGCGTAATCCTATTGTTGAAAATGGAACGTTGGAAGACGACCAAAACAGGCGTGATTTCACGGTGAATGCGATGGCTTTATGCTTGAACAAAGCGCGGTTTGGCGAGTTGGTCGACCCATTCAACGGTATGCAGGATTTGGAAAATAAGATTTTGCGCACACCATTGAATCCAGACGTAACCTTTAGCGACGACCCATTGCGAATGATGCGTTGCGTGCGTTTCGCCTCTCAGTTGTCTTTCTTTATCGAGCAGAACACGTTCGAGGCGTTGGGCAGGATGAAAGAGCGTATTTCGATCATCACGAAAGAGCGTATCAACGAGGAGTTGAATAAGATTATGATGTCTAAACGTCCATCCGTAGGACTTGTCTTGATGGAGCAGTGTGGATTGATGGAGTTGGTTTTGCCAGAGATTCACGCCTTGGCTGCCACGGAAGAGAAAGACGGTGTCGGACATAAGAATAATTTCACCCATACTATGCAGGTGGTTGATAGTGTCGCTGAGAAATCGGACGACCTTTGGTTACGTTGGGCAGCCTTGCTTCATGATGTGGGAAAACCAGCCACGAAAAAGTGGGTTGATAAAGTAGGGTGGACGTTCTACAATCATAATTATGTAGGAGCGAAGATTACGTCGAAGTTGTTCAAACGCATGAAGATGCCGATGAACGAGAAGATGAAGTTTGTCATCAAGATGGTGCTGCTCCACATGCGTCCGATTGCGTTGGTGGAGGATGGAGTAACCGATTCTGCCATTCGACGTTTGCTTTTCGATGCGGGCGATGATATTGATGCCTTGATGATTCTCTGCCAGGCGGACATCACCTCGAAGAATCAGGAGAGGGTGCGCAAGTATAAGGAGAATTATGCGAAGGTGCAGCAGAAGATGAAGGAGATTGAGGAGAAAGACAGAATCCGCAATTTCCAACCACCAGTGTCGGGTGAGGAGATTATGAAGGTGTTCAATCTGCCACCATGCGCTGAGATTGGTAAGATAAAGAATGCAATCAAAGATGCCATTTTGGATGGAATTATTCCTAACGAATATGAGCCTGCGTATGAGTTTATGATACAGGAGGCTAAGAAATTAGGAATAGAGAAGAATGTGTGATATAGCACTTTACGATATTTTACATAAACTAAAACTTTAAGTGTAGATATGGATGATATTCAACATATATTGGAGCATGGGACGGTTTTCAGAAAATCGTCTGAGTATGTCAATAAAGACGAAAAGAAGGGTGTGAAGACGAAAGCCAAACGTACTTCGTATGTGAAAGGAGCGCATGGTTCTGGAGCTGCGAAGATGAAGGCTGAGTATAAGCGCAAGAGACAAAACCGACACAAAAATTAGTTAGACGGAGACGATAAAACGAGTTCTCTGTCAGTTCCTGAATGGAATTTTGAGAATGCGAAAGGTGGGTCGGAAGATAGGAATGACAATGGTAGCAGCGTTTTTTGCGTTGTGCGCCTTGTCATATACTGTAGAGCAGGGATGCCCCGATTTTATGGACATCACGGGGTCGTTCGTTCAAAGTTTCACAGGAATGGTTGACGATCCCTTTCAAACTGAGGGGGCAGTAGACGACCGTCAGACATTGAACGAGAAAGTCTCTTTCGATGAAAACACAGGAGGTCAGTTGGCTACGATACCCGATGGCGAACTGAAATCCATTCGGTTGGGAAATGACAATATCGGAGGCGAGGCAGAAGCTATTGTCTACCACTTTGTCGTAGATCCCGAAAACACACTTTTGTTTGTAAATTTTGCAATCGTTTTAGAAGATCCTGGTCATGAGAAAGCAGACCAGCCCCGTTTTGTGGTTCGTGTAACCGATAAAGATGGAAATTTAGTGTCCGATTGTGCCGAGTATGATGTGTCGGCGGCAGAGGGAATACCTGGTTTTCAAGACTATACGGACGGATATACCGCAAGACGATGGCGCGATTGGACGAAAGTGGGGTTGGATTTGACTCCATACGCCAATCAAGAGGTGCAGGTGCAGTTCATCACCTACGACTGTGCTTTGATGGGGCATTTCGGTTATGCCTATTTCACGGCACATTGCGCCCCTAATCAGTTGGAGGCAGACAATTGTATCGGTTCGGACATTACACTCTCTGCTCCAGAAGGCTTTTCATCCTACTTGTGGAGCAATGGCGACACTACACGAACGACCACCATTTCGGTAGAAAACGGTGATAAGTCAGTCTATTGCGAAGTAACCTCCGTAACAGGTTGTACCTTCACCCAAAGCGCATTCATCACGGATAAAGCGCAAAGTTTGGAGACCCTCATCGTCGATACCGTTTGTCAAGGAGAAACCTATAAAAAGCATAATTTCGACTTGCCAGCGCAGAATAATGTGGGATGGAACACCTATTATAACGATATTTTCGACCCTTCCACTTGTTCAAAAAAAGGAAAAGTAGAACTCCAATTGTATGTTATACAGCAGATATTTGATGTAGAAGCATCAATTTGTATCGGCGACGATTACAATGAGAAGGGCTTTTCAATTCCGCAACCCCCAGTGGGCATTTTGTATGACACTTTGAGATTTACACGAACCAAACCTATTGGTAGCCATTTCTGTTTGGATAGTTTGGTCTGTTTACGACTGACTGTCAATGATTTACTCCATTTTGAAGGAACGTTGGTGGGCGATCAAACCCCTTGTACGAACGTTGCCACTACCTATTATATAGAGAGCAATAATGCGGCGACTAACTTTGAGTGGACGTTGCCAAAGAATGTGAAAGTGCAGAAAGGTCAGAACTCACCACAGATTGTTTTGTCATTTACTGATACAACGGCTGAAAAATTGATTTTAACAGGAATCAATGGTTGTGGGTCAAAGTCGCTTCCTTTGGATGTGAAACCACGACCTTCCTATCATCAATTTATTAAAGATACGGCATGTGTCAATTCAATATACGACCGATATAATTTCAATTTAGGAAAACTGCAAACCACTGGGTATTACACTTTTACGCAAGAGTTAAAGACGGCGGCAGGTTGTGATAGTGTGGTCGTTTTGGCGTTGACGGTGGTTGAAGAGCCTACTGTTTCCATTATCTCAAGTGATAGTTCTTCCTTCTTCTGTGGAAAGCCTCAGTTGACGTTGGTGGCAGAGGCGAATGGAAGCAGTGTCATCTTGTACGATTGTGATTCGGTGCCGATTGTTCCTGGCGATGTCTATTGCAGTGATGGACGATTTTTGTCGTTGAGTGCCTTTCAGAAAGATGGCAAAAAGACGGCGGAGGGTGTCGTTTTCTATGTTGATCCCGATTATCAATATGCGTTGGTGGCAGATTTGACAGACAATCCGAATCGCAAACTGACTTGGGGAAATTCGGGGTATGATATTCCTGCGTTGCCCAATCAGAACAAAATACGTTTGGTTTTGGCAGAGCAGGATGGATATGGCAACACGGCGATAATGCGTGCGGCAGGCAATTCTGATGATTATCCGATTGCGTGGGCGGTAGACTATGAAAACGGTTGGTATGTGCCAGCGGTGGGAGAGTTGTGGTTGCTTTTCTCAAGACTCAATACGGTGAATCCAGTTTTGGAGGCTTTAGGTGGAACGACCTTTCCGCCAGATGATTATACCTACTCTTATTTCTCATCAACAGAGTTGTCTGACAAATATTTCTGTGCCTTGACTGACCTTGGTGAGATTATGGGAAACAGCAAAAGTTCCTATTATCGAAATTTCTTAAGAGCGGTGAAATCTGTTCCTTTGCGTTCCAATTTGAGTCACCCAACAGTGAAAGTCGGTGATTTAGTGGAGAATGAATATGGAGAGAAAGGAATTGCAGTAGAGATTCTGAAGAATGGCAGAACAGGTTGGATGGTTGCCTTGAATGATTGTGATGGCAACTATCTTTGGTATGACAAAGAAGAGAAAATCGAAGGACAGCAGACGTACGGCGATGGAACATCCTCAAAAATTTCAGAGATTTTGGCTTGTGAGAAAGATCTGAATGGAGAGGAGAACACGGCGATGATGCGCAAACAAATACCTGAGTCGACCGATTTTGCAGCGTGGGCTTTTGATGCGGAGAAAGGTTGGTATATGCCGTCGGTTGGTCAGATGAGCATTTTGTATGCCTTGACACCAATCATCGATTCTGCTATTGTGAGAAACGGTGGAACGGAGATGGCGTATGGCGATTATTGGAGCAGTACGGAGGCATCGGCAGAGTTGGCATGGGCGTTCAGTATGATTTATGGTGAGACGGCAGCGGTGGCAAAAGACGGTTATGTGTTGAAAGTGCGACCATTCTCCAATTTCACAGTGTGCAAGCCTCATGCAGAGGGGTTGGACTCTTCCATACAGTATTTGTGGAATACATTAGACACGACGGCTCTGATAGAGGTTAGGCCTGACCAAACAACGAAATACACGGTTACAGCCACTACCAATGGCGGTAATTGTAGTGCGACTGCCTCATACGATGTGATTGTAGCACAAAATGAAGATATTGAGTTGTATGACACAATCTGCGCAGGCGATACTTACAAAAACGAGTTTTTTGAGGTTTCAGAGAGTGGAACTTATACCAAATACATTGAAAATGGGGCTTGTAGTCAAAAAGTTACTCTTTACCTGACGAAGGCTGAAGAGCATGCAGTTACGGAGATTGAAGACCATACCTGCGCTGGCGGTTCATATCAGAAATATGGATTCAATATTTGGACGAATGTGCCAGGTGTATATTACGATTCGTTGACCTTCGTAAATCGTTATGGATGTGATAGTTTGGTGCGGTTGAAGTTGATTGTCGATCCGATGGGAAGAGATACGATAAAAGCCCGAATCTGCCAAAATGAGTCCTATTTTGAGCATGGTTTTGAGGTGGTTGCCTATCAGACGGTGGGCTTGCACTACTACGAGCAGACGATGGAGAGCGATGCTGGGTGTCGTTACATCCAGACATTGTCATTGCAGGTTGATTCCGTTTATCAGCGTTCGTGTGTTGATTCCATCTGTCGAAACGAACCCTATCAGAAAGGTGGATTTGAAATAAAAACGACAGAAGAGGGAGTTCAGACCTATTACTTGACTATGCAGGCACAAAGCGGTTGCGATAGCGTTATTGCATTGTCGCTCAATGTGTTACATTCTCCAGAAACCCATTTAGTGGACACTGTTTTTTCTCGCACACCTTATCATAGCGAGGATTTTGACATTCCTGGACAAGAACGAGGAGAATATACGTTCAATAAACATTATCCGTCAGCGTTCAACAGTTGTGATAGTGTTGTAGTGTTGCATTTGGTTGTTTTGGATGATGATGAGGTGATTGAAGTGCCAGATGCTTTCACACCGAAAAACCAGAATGGAAAGAACGATGTCTTCATGCCGGGGTACGAACTCTACATTTATGATCGATATGGCTTATTGGTAACCCATTCAGAAGATGGTTGGGATGGCACTTACCGAGGAAAAGTCGCAGATGCCGGAGTCTACATCTACACTTTGCACTTCAAAAGTGGAAAGGTGAAGAGGGGTACGGTGGAGATATTTAAGGAATAGTTTGCATTTCCTTAGAGGAAAACCTTTAAAGTAAAATAGAAGAAAAATAATAACTTTGCAAGATTGAAAAATGGAGATTAAGTATGATGGAAGTAAAAGCGTAAAATGCTATAGCGATTACGTTTTGCATCCCGAAGACAGAAAGGCGGTAAAATCTTTCTGTAGAATTTTTGGATCTGAGTTGTTGTCAGCTGCCAAGAAACTGCATGAACGATTAATCAACTTTAGAACAGTTGGTGACTATAATGCTATGTTTGGTCAGACAGACAACAGAATTGAAATTAAGAAAGGCGATAAAGACACAGAAGAACTGGTGATGAAAGTGAGAGTTACGTTGAGTTATAGAAAGTTCTTCAATGGTCTATGTGAGGATGAATGTCGATTGTTGGTTGGCGATCTGAAAGATAACAATAGGCGTTTGTGTGAAGTTGGGACAATATTTGTCTTTGATGTGAATAACCATAAATACGAAAAAGTATGAAAGAGAGAGCAGAAAAAATTTCGGTGATCAATCCGCTTTCTTTAAGAAACACGATAGGCGCAGAATTGGTAGAGATGTTCGATGCCAATAATGTTGTTGATTATGAAACAAAGTTAGGCGTTAAAAATTTAAAGTCAAAAGAAAAATTATCAGATAAAACTTTGATTAGGGCTGCTGATATATTGGGTAATAAGGACTTGTATGCCTATTTATTTGATTTCCAATCAAGATACCTTTCTGAAAAGCCAGTATACAAAAAGAGTTATGAAAAGGCAAAGAGAGCCTATAAGAAGTTGAAAAATGTTTTGCCAATGTTGCGAGGTGAGTTTACAGAAGGGTATGACCAATTGGATGACATAATAGATTTTTTTGGTGTAGATAGTGAAGACGAAATATTTGAGCAGTGTGAACATAGTGCTGCATTATTTAGAAAACAAAATAATATCAAAGTAAATCCTATCAATCTGTGTGCGTGGTTGAGAAGGGGGGAGATTGATTTTGAACGGATGACCTTGCCTAATTATGATAGACTGGGATTGATGAATTGGATAGATTCAAAAGTATGGGAAGATTCTATTGAAGATGTTTCCTATTTTAAATCTCTACCAGATGAATTGTCAAAATTTGGTGTTGGATTAGTTCTTGTTCCTTCATTGCCAAATACTGTCTACGGAGCGATACGGTGGAGAAACGGAAATCCTTTCATTCAGATTTCAGATAGATATAGAGATTTAGCGACATGTTGGTTCACTTTATTTCATGAATTTGGACATGCTTTCAATGATGAAGGAGGTGAAGTTTACGAAGGCAAACTAAATGAAAAGGATGACGTTCTAAGCCAAAGTGAGAGGCGAGCAAACAAATATGCAAATGAGTATTTGTTCCATGGGGATGATTTGCGAAAAACTATTTTTAAAAGAAAAAAAGAAGGTAAAACAATGACGGCCAATGCGTTAGCAACGGAATTTAATGTATTGCCTATTTTCGCCTCTTATTGGCTTTTAAAGGCTCAGTATATGCCTACTTTGCAAAGAAAAATTTATATTGACTTTGTTGAGCAGTATCAATAGTTGGTTTCCTACAATGCGTTTCTCATCATTTCTTCAACAACACAAAGTTATTGCTGTGTTAGGAAGTCTCTTCCTGACATTGGCTCTATTTATGCTATTATTTCACTGGATTGTGATGCCTCGCCAGTTGTTCAACCAACCGACGTCAACGGTGATGTATGACAATCGGGGAGAACTGCTTTGTGCCAGAATAGCAGCGGACGAGCAGTGGCGTTTCCCTTCAGCAGACACTGTGGATAGTCGATTTGCCACTTGCTTGGTGAATTACGAAGACCGTCGTTTCAGATACCATTTGGGTATTGATCTGGTGGCAGTCGGACGAGCATTAAAGCGAAATTTGCAAGGTGGTAGGCGAGAAGGCGGTAGTACGCTGACAATGCAGTTGGCTCGAATGGCTCGTGGAAATCAGCCGAGAACACTCAAAAACAAGATTATCGAGGCACTTTGGGCTGTGGATATTGAACTGACACATTCTAAAGATGAAATTCTGAAGATGTATGTTGCCAATGCTCCATTCGGTGGCAATATCGTGGGATTGGAGGCTGCTTCATGGCGGTATTTCAACCGTGGAGTGGACAAGTTGTCGTGGGCTGAACTTTGTACGTTGGCAGTTTTGCCTAATTCGCCAGCCTTGATTCACCTCTCAAGAAACCGTGAGCGACTCAAAAAGAAAAGAGACACCCTTCTGAAAATTTTGTATCAGCGAGGTGTTTTATCTCAAGACGAATACGACCTCTCTTGCGCTGAAGAATTGCCAGAGAGTCCATACCCATTGCCTAACAACGCTCCTCATTATATTGATTTCTTGTCTAAAGAGAAGAAAGGTAGTGTGATTCACACCTCCATCGACACAAGATTGCAACGAATGGTACAATATATGTCTAACAGCTATGCTATTCGCTATCATATTTCTAATCAAATTGACAATATTGCGGTTTTGGTGCTTGATATTAAGACTGGTGAACCAATCGTTTATGTTGGAAATACAACCAATCGTGAACTGGAGGCATCTCAAGTGGATGTGGTTCAAGCAGAACGTAGTCCGGGTAGCACGCTGAAGCCTTTTCTATATGCTGCGATGATGAGCTGTGGTGAATTGACGCCAAGACGACTGATTTCAGACACGCCATTGTCGCTGAATGGTTTTACCCCGATCAATTTCAGTCATACCTATAGCGGAGCAGTTCATGCTGATGAGGCGATTATTCAGTCGCTCAATGTTCCGCTTGTCAGAATGCTTTCGGAACATACCACGGGTCGTTTTATGGAGGATCTGAAATGGTTGGGAATGACTACTTTACATCATAATGAAAACCATTACGGAGCATCGTTGATTTTAGGTGGTGCAGAGGTCAAACTGTGGGATCTTTGTCGAATGTATCGCAAGTTGGCATATCGTCTGAAAGTGGGTAAGGCAAGAGGCAAAGAGGCTCAAAAGGAGCGTATTTCGAGATCTGCAACGTGGTTTGCCTTTCAAGCCATGTCGAAGTTGAATCGACCTGAGGAGGAAGCCGAGTGGATGCAGTTTCGGTCGATGAAGAACATTGCTTGGAAGACGGGTACGAGTTGGGGAAACCGAGATGCTTGGTCGGTTGGAGTCTCGTCGAAGTATGTTGTTGGTGTGTGGGTTGGCAATGCTACGGGCGAGGGACGTGCTGGAATGACAGGAGTAGGATTTGCATCGCCGGTGATGTTTGATGTCTTTTCGATGTTGGATGATGAGGTGTGGTACACTGCGCCGTATGATGAGATGGAACAGATGAAGGTGTGCCGTCGGAGTGGTTGTTTGGCTTCGGATATATGTGCGGAAACGGATATGGTCTACTTGCCGAAAGCCTCAAAGAAGACGTTGCAATGCTCTTATTGTCAGTGGGTTCACCTGTCGAAAGATGAGCAGTGGCAAGTCAACTCGTCGTGTGCCTCTCCATCAGAGATGGTAACGAAATCGTGGTTTGTGTTGCCGGCAGCGCAAGAGTATTATTACAAGAGTTGCCATGCCGATTATCGAACCTTGCCTGCCTATCGCGAAGATTGCGTGGGTACGACAGTCGACCAAATTGATTTTATCTATCCCGAGCATAACGCCACGATTTTGATACCCCGAGGATTTGAAGGGGAGAAGCAGCAGGTGGTGTGTAAGGCGGTTTGTCGTCGTTCCAACTCGACACTCTATTGGCATTTAGACGATCAATATTTAGGAGAAACCAATGGCAATCACCAGTTTACCATCGCTCCCGACGCTGGCGCACACATTTTGTCTATCGTCGATGAAGTGGGAAATAGAAAGGCTATCCGAATTTTTGTCAGATAGCCTTAGATAGTCCAGATCAAATCTACCTACTAAGAACTGAGTATAATGAGTTCATTGTGGGTATGGGGAAGTGGAATCTGTATCTATAACGTCTTCTTCTCTTCCTCTCCCTTCTTCTCTCCCAAATTCTTTCCCGGACGGCACATCGTGGCAAATACCAGCACACAAACGACGGCGCAGATGATGGAAGAGTCAGTCTTTACAAGGTGGTAAGTCAACATGCAGATGGCGAAAACAACGATTGGGGTCGCCATTCTGAGAAAATTCCACTTTGTGAAGATTTTTGAATCTTCAGAGGTGATTTTATCATCACTGAGTTTGATGATGAGTGGCACTGAGACAATGGTCAGCAGAGTGGCTACCGTTTGCAAGACGATGAATTGCGTCGCATCGCCAATTTCTCTCAAGTTCATACCATACGAAACGAGCAAAATGGCTATCGCTATAACCAAAAACGCCCAATAAGAAATCTTTAAACCTTTCATTTTTAAGTTGATTTATTGTTATTGTTTTAGAAAATTATGATTATTAAAAATATCTAAATTTACGTTCTTTCTTGCTAATCGTTATTCACAGTGTAGGGAACTCGATTGACAATAGACCGTCCTAATGTGATTTCATCGGCATATTCCAACTCGTCGCCAATCGAAACGCCTCGTGCGATGGTGCTTAACTGAACATCGAACGCCCCCAATTTCTTATATAGGTAGAAATTGGTGGTGTCGCCTTCCATCGTTGGACTAAGTGCCAAAATCACCTCCTTGATGTTGTTGCCGTTTTTCACACGATCCACCAAAAGGTCGATACTGAGATCCGACGGACCGATTCCCTGCATAGGCGAAATGACTCCGCCCAAAACGTGGTATAGTCCTTTATATTGTTGCGTGTTTTCAACGGAAATAACATCGTTGATGTTTTCAACAACGCAAATCAGTGAAGGGTCACGTTGTGGATTGGCACAGATTTGACACACCTCCGTGTCTGAAATATTGTGGCAGACACTGCAGTAGCGTATTTCGTTGCGCATCTTGATGAATGTGTTTCCAAACAGTTCCACATCCTCCTTGCTTTGGCGAAGTAGATGCAACGCCAATCGCAAAGCCGTTTTCCGTCCGATACCGGGCAGCTTAGCGAACTCTTTTGTCGCATTGTCCAATAAAAGGGATGAATAGGGTGATGAATTTGTATTCATACGTTTATATGATTCTAAAATTAGAATTTCTAAAATTTTACGATTCCATCGGCTGTTTTTTGAAGTTTTAATCCTTCAAAATTGCTAAAGTCTTCAACTCTTCGTAGGTCGGAATCTCTTTGAAGAAGTTGTATCGGCGGTTTTCGTAGTCGATCTGGCAACAAACGTGCGTCAGTCCGTTGGAGACGATGAGCAATGGCACTTTCAACTTGAGGTTGTAGGTTGCGATCTGGTCGAAAACCTTCTGATTGATAGCGATTTGTGGTGCTTTATACTCCACAATTGCGATGGGACGTAACTCATTGTTGAAGATTACCGTGTCACATCTTTTCTTCATAGAATTGATTTCTACTGCAATTTCATTGGCAATAAGAGAGATGGGAAAATGTTTTTCGTTGGTCAGAAACTCCACCATGTTTTGGCGCACCCATTCTTCAGGGGTCAAAGCGACGAATTTTTTTCGGCACTTATCGAAGATGGAACGTTTGCCGGCTTCGTTTTTCACCCGAAAATCATATTTTGGAAAATTTAGTTCTGTCATTTTTCCTATCTTTGCGAGTTACAATTGCAAAAATAGCAAAAAATAGCGAAGCGAATGGCGAAACAGCAGCAGACAATCAGTTACAGGCAGATTCTGGCAGACCTGAAAGAAAAGAAATACAAACCGGTTTATTTTCTATCTGGCGAAGAACCTTATTTCATCGACCTCATTGCTAACTACATAGCAGACAATGTGTTGGCGAAGAACGAGCAGGACTTCAACCAGACTATCTGCTATGGAAAGGAGACTTCTATGCGAACTATCATAGAGAGTGCCAGAGCCTATCCGATGATGGCTGAACATCAGGTAATAATTGTGAAGGAAGCGCAAGATATCACAAAAGGGGAGGGCGAAAGTGGGTCTGATCCGTTCGACGCTTTGATTACCTATTTGAAACAGCCGATGCCAACGACCGTTCTTGTTTTTTGTTACAAGAAAAGGCCTGATATGCGCAAGAAATATGTTAAGGCTGTTAATGAAGGGGGCGTTTTTTACAATTCTGAAAAACTTTGGGACAATCAATTGCCAAAATTCATTCAGGATTACATTATGGAAAAGAAAATCCTGATGGAAGCCCCTGCCGTTCAGTTGTTGGCAGATTACATTGGTAACGACCTTCATCGCTTGGTAAATGAGTTGGAAAAATTGGTTACTACGAAGCCTCCAACTGTAAAAATGCTCACGTTAGACTTTGTCGAAAAGAACGTTGGAATCAGCAAAGAGTTTAACAATTTTGAATTGCGCACGGCTTTAATAAACCGAGATGTTAACAAAGCTAATTTCATTGCTTACCATCTTGCGCAAATGAAAACGTTTGCGATAACTCTAACAATATCAACGTTATACGGCTATTTTTCTAATCTAATGGTTTATCACTATTTACAGAATAAAAGTCAGGCAAATGTGGCAGCTGAACTCTCAATCAATCCGTATTTCGTAACAGATTATGTTACGGGAGCGAAGAAGTATAATGCGACAAAGACGATGCAGATAATTTCTATTTTGAGGGAGTATGATGCGAAGTCGAAAGGAGTCGATTGTAACAGTCCGCAGAGTGAATTGTTGTTGGAGATGGTTTACAAAATACTCCATTAATCCCGATGAAACGCCTAATTTTTCTTATTTTTGTAAACTGAAAGTTTTTGAATTGTAAAACAAAATTTGAGATATGGAGATAAAGTCAGCAGAATTTGAGATCAGTAACAGTGTGTGGGTTGCCTGTCCGAAACATAGTTTCCCCGAGTATGCCTTCATAGGACGCTCGAATGTTGGCAAATCCTCATTAATCAACAAATTGACAAAGCGAAAGGACTTGGCAAAGACCTCGTCGAAGCCAGGTAAAACATTGCTTATCAATCATTTCCTCATCAATAAAAATTGGTATTTGGTTGATTTGCCAGGCTACGGATATGCGAAAGTGGGCAAAACGCAAATGGAGAAGTTGGAGAAGATGATTAAAGGTTACGTCCTTCAGCGAGATGAGTTGGACAATCTTTTCGTGCTGGTCGACAGCCGATTAGAGCCTCAAAAAATCGATCTGGAGTTCTTCGATTTCTTGGGTGTCAATGGTGTTCCTTTCTCTATCGTCTTTACAAAAGCCGATAAGTTGAAAACGAACAAACTGAACGAGAACATTGAAGCCTATAAGCAAACCCTTTTGGAGACGTGGGAGGAGTTGCCTCCTATCTTCGTAACATCAGCAGAAACCGGACTTGGTTGCGATGAGTTGTTGACCTACATCGAATCCATTAATAAGTCGCTCGCTGATAAACTATCGCTTTAAGTGAGTATCATTAAATAATTAATAGATAAGACCTTGCGAATACTTTATTATTTGTTTTACGCTGTTGTGTGGACACTTGCATGGTTGCCCTTGAGCGTGCTTTACCTCTTGTCTGATTTCGTTTATTTCTTGATTTACTATGTCGTGAAATATCGAAGAAAAGTGGTGAGAGAGAATTTGGTTTCGTCTTTTCCTGACAAAAGTTTGGATGAAATCATAAAAATTGAAAAAGACTATTATTTGCATTTATCAGACACGTTTGTCGAGACGGTCAAGTTGATTCACATTTCCGACGAATGTATGCGGAAACACATGCATTTCAGCAATCCAGAGGAGATGGGTCGTCATTTCGAGGCTGGTAATAGTGTGGTGGCTCTGCTCGGACACTATTGCAACTGGGAGTGGATCACTTCCATCTACATGAACTATGACACGACAAAGTTTGTGGGTGGCGAGTTGTATCGTCCGTTAAAAAACAAATATTTCGACAACTTCTTTTTAAATCTTCGTTCTCGTTTCGGTACGGTCAATATACCCAAAAATGACGCTATTCGCTTCATTGTCAATATGAAACGAGAAGGGAAGAAGTTCGGTTTAGGCTTCATTGCCGACCAAACACCGTCGAAGAACAATCTGCATTATTGGACAACCTTCCTCAACCATGCGACACCATTCTTGAATGGTCCAGAGAGAATTGCAAAAAAAGGCGATTATGCTGTTGTCTATTTCGATGTTCAGAAGGTGAAACGAGGCTATTACACTTGCGATGTCATTACGTTGACAGATCATGCCAAAGAGACGGAAGACTACTGGATTACAGATCGTTATGTCGAATTGTTTGAGAATACGATTATGCGTAATCCTGCCTATTGGTTGTGGTCGCATCGTCGATGGAAGCACAATCGTGAGGAGGCTCCCGAAGATGCAGTGGACAGACCACGATTACACACAAAATCAGAGGATTAACCCTGAAAAACGGAGGCGAAAATGAAAAAAGTAGCGGTCATCATACTCAACTGGAATGGAAAACAGATGATGGAGAAATATCTTCCGTCTGTATGCCAAAATACACCGCAAGAATGGGCGAGAGTCGTTGTCGCTGATAATGGTTCGACGGACGATTCCATCGCATTTTTGAAGGAAAAATACCCCAATGTGGACTTGATTTGTTTTGACAAAAATTATGGTTTTGCAGAGGGGTATAACAAGGCGATTGCTGCCGTTGATGAGGAGTATGTCGTGTTGCTCAACTCAGATGTGGAAACGCCAGAGGGGTGGTTAACACCGATGATCGACTATTTGGAAAACCACCCTGAAGTGGCAGCCTGTCAGCCAAAAATCCTCGCTTTCAACGAGAAAAACAAGTTTGAACATGCGGGAGCGGCAGGCGGTTTCATCGATAAATACCGCTTTCCTTATTGCCGTGGGCGCATCTTTGCTTCCGTTGAGGAGGACAAAGGTCAGTATGACACTGTAGCTCAGATTTTCTGGGCATCAGGAGCAGCGTTGACTATCCGCAAAGCAGACTATGAAGGTGCAGGTGGTTTGGACGCTACCTTCTTCGCTCACATGGAAGAAATCGACCTTTGTTGGCGACTCAACAGTCGTGGTCGCAAGTTGATGTGCGTGCCTCAAAGCATTGTTTTCCACTTAGGAGGAGGCACACTCAACATGAACCATCCTCGTAAGACTTATCTCAATTTCCGCAATAATCTCTTGATGATTTTTAAGAATGAAAGAGACGAAGACTTGAAAAAAGTCTTGTTGATGAGAAAATTCTTAGACAATGTTGCAGGTTTGATGTTTTTAGTCAAGGGTGATATTGAGAATTTCAAGGCGGTGAGAAAAGCCAGAAAGGAGTTTCACTCGATAAAATCGCAATATTCTGAAAAGAGAAGTGAGAATTTAAAACAGCAGACTGTTGCGTCTTTCCCTCTCAATTATGACGGAAGCATTGTCTTTGCCTATTATGCGAAGGGAAAGAAATATTTCAGTGACTTGTAAAGAAAAAAGGCTATGGTAAAAGGTTTGCGTCTTATTTTGTTGACGATGTTGCTCGTGGGCAGTCTGACGAATGCGACTGCGCAGGAGGTAACTCGCAACACCGCTTTTTCGGTAGGCGAGCGTTTCTCTTTAGATGCCTATTTCAACCTCGGAGCAATTTGGATTAAATTAGGCGAGGCTGAGTTTAGAGTGTCTGAGGAGAATGGCAATTACAAGTTTATCGTAACGGCGCATAACATGCCGAAATGGGATCGTATCTATCAGATGAACACCTATCACGAAGCATCGTGTACGAAGGATATGAAGCCTCTCTACATGAAGTGTAAAGTGTCGGAGAATGGCAATTACTACGAAGATAGTTACGTTTTCAAAGAGAAAGGCAACCATTATGAGGTGCATCGTCACACTAAGAATAAGAAGAAATTTCCAAGTGGAGAGTTTGATACAACCTTTGCAGTGTCGTTGGCGGCGCATGACATTATCAACTCCGTCTATGTGGCACGAAACGCAGATCTGACGAAGAATAATGGAAAGAAAATTCCCTTTTCACCCATCTTTGGTAATGGCATCCACACTATTTACGGAGATGTGTTAGGAAAAGAGAAGATAAAGACTCGCGAGCATAAGACTTTCCACTGCTTGAAAGGAGCAGCGTATGTTGGAGATGGTACGATAGTGGATGGCAAAACTCCTGCGTATGTATATGTAACAGACGATGGACACTTGCTTCCTGTGTTGGTGGAAGCGAAATTGTCGATTGGCTCCGTCAAAGTTTATTTGCGGGATTTTCAGTTGAAATGATTTTTCCACATTGAACCAAATTCTCATTAAAAACCTATAACTTTGCAAAACCTTTCGTTGGAGGAAGGCAATGAATGATTGTGTTATTAAAAACTAAAGGATATGGCATTAGCAATTACGGATGCGAATTTCGATGAGATCGCAGCGTCAGACCGCTTGGTAGTGATAGATTTTTGGGCACAGTGGTGTGGTCCCTGTAAAACTTTGTCGCCTGTTGTTGATGAGTTAGCACAGACCTACGAAGGAAAGGCAATCATCGGCAAAGTTGATGTCGATGACAATCCTGACATTGTAGAAAAATTCGGTATTAGAAGTATTCCGACTGTGATCTTCCTCAAAGGTGGAAAGCAAGTTGATAAGACTGTTGGCGCATTGCCCAAGCCAGAATTGGTAGCCAAAATCGAGGCAAATTTGTAGTATTTACAAATTTCTGATACGTATAAAGGAGTGGGGCGAGACTGTTTTCGTTCCGCTTTTTCTTTATTTTTGTGTACACTAAATTAGAGATAAAATAATAGAATAGAATGGAGAGTAATCTGCTTATTTACAATACTTTAAAGAGAACGAAACAGCGTTTTGAACCGCTACATGCGCCATACGTTGGCATGTATGTCTGTGGACCAACTGTTTATGGCGATGGTCATTTGGGTCATGCGCGTCCTGCCATCACATTCGATGTCTTGTTTCGCTACCTCACCTTCTTAGGTTACAAGGTGAGATACGTCAGAAATATTACGGATGTGGGCCACTTGGAGCATGATGCCGACAGTGGTGAGGATAAAATCGCTAAGAAGGCACGTTTGGAGCAGAAAGAGCCTATGGAAGTGGTGCAATACTACTTAAACCGCTATCACAAGGCAATGGACGCGCTCAATGTGTTGCCACCAAGCATCGAACCTCATGCTTCTGGACACATCATCGAGCAGATTGAGTTTGTCAAGAAGATTTTAGACGCTGGTTATGCTTACGAGAGCCAGGGTTCTGTCTATTTTGACGTCAGAAAATACAATCAGGATTTCCACTACGGAAAACTTTCTGGACGAAATATTGATGATTTGTTGGCTACGACTCGCGAGTTGGATGGTCAAGACGAGAAACGTTGCTCGTTAGACTTTGCTCTTTGGAAGAAGGCGCAACCAGAGCATATCATGCGTTGGCCATCACCTTGGAGCGACGGTTTCCCAGGATGGCACTTGGAGTGTTCAACGATGGGTACGAAATACCTTGGCGAGACTTTCGACATTCACGGAGGTGGAATGGATTTGATTTTCCCTCACCACGAATGCGAGATCGCTCAGTCGTGCGCTGCGTTGGGTCATGACAGCGTTCGTTATTGGATGCACAACAACATGATTACCATCAACGGAAAGAAGATGGGTAAGTCGTACGGAAACTTCATCACTTTGGATGAGTTCTTCACAGGAAGTCACCCACTGCTGACACAAGCCTATTCACCAATGACCATCCGCTTCTTCATCTTGCAGGCACATTATCGTAGCACTGTGGACTTTGGAAACGAAGCACTGCAAGCCTCAGAGAAGGGTTTGGCTAAGTTGACAGATGCCTACGCACGTTTGAACAGACTTCAGCCTTCTGCTACTTCAACAGTTGATATCTCAGGTTTGAGAGAGAAGTGCGAAGAGGCAATGAACGATGATTTGAACACCCCAATCGTCATCTCTCATTTCTTCGAGGCATGTAAGGCAATCAACACTGTTTCAGACGGTAAAGGCACGATTTCCGCAGCCGATTTGGACGAGTTGAAGTCGCTCTTCAAAACCTATTTGATGGATATCCTCGGACTCCGTTTGGAGGTTTCTGGCGACAGTCACAATGACGCTTATAAAGGTGCGGTAGATTTGCTTTTGGAAATCAGAAAGCAAGCTAAAGCCAATAAAGACTGGGCTACGAGCGATAAGATTCGTAACGAACTGACTGCTTTAGGCTTCAATGTCAAAGATACGAAAGACGGCTACGAGTGGTCTTTGTAAGATGCTCAGACTGTTCTGATATTGTAACATATTGTCTTATAAGTTGTTATGTAGATAATAAAGAGTTTTGCGAGTGGAAATTTCAGCGTTATATGCACGAATAATGTCGCTATACGACTCTGCGATGAAAGCGGGGTTGAAGTTTCCATTTGTGAAAATTGACCGAGAAAAATTCTTAAAGCGGAAGTTTGGTAAGAAGACGACGCCGGAAGAATTTCAGAAAATATTAGATGAGAGTCCGTTGGCGGTTTTATCGTTGGCGGAGGTCGAAAGGATAACGAAGAGGGAAGTACGCCTGCATGCGATATGGGTAGGCGTACTCTCTTTTTTGTTGGCAATACCGTCGTCGGGCTTGTTGATGTGGGCGGCGATAGCGGTGGATTTTGTGCAGTTTCAACTGTTTGTCTTTGTTGTGTTGCAGAAACTGCTCTATTTGTTTGGCTGTAAAACCATCTTGAGAGAAAACGAGAATTTTGACAAGTCAGCCGATTGGGTGCTATTGCTGATTTCTACGGTGATGATTGCCAAGAATCAGGTGGTCAGAATGGCGAAATCGGCGATGGGAGTGGCAGTTAAACAGGGAATACAACGATTTACGGTGCGGATGATCAGCAAACTGATGGTGCTGAATGTGATGAAGCAAGTGGCAAAGTGGTTTGGCGTGATTGTAACACGAGATATGATTGCCCAAAGTGCGGAGTATGTTATTCCGTTCCTTTGTGCATTGGTTTCCGGACTCATTTCGTTGTGGTTGTTCTTCCCAATGATGCGCAGACTGAGATGTTATCTGATGGAGATGGTGAAAGAGGGTAAGACAATCGATGATAAGATGAAATTTGAAGAACTAACGGATTGAGTTAGTCAATAAAATGAATAAGAAATAATTGATAATGAAATATAAAATTATTGTATTAGATATAGATGGAACGCTTACCAATTCGAAGAAAGAGATAACTCCGAGGACGAAGAAAGCGTTGCAGGAGGCGATGGAGCGAGGCGTTACGGTGGTGATAGCCTCTGGTCGGCCGACGCCAGGCATCCGCCACATTGCCGATGCGATTGAGTTAGGAAAATATGGTGGATATGTATTGTCGTTCAATGGGGGAGTAATCACCAATTACAAGACGAAAGAGGTGATTTTCGAGAAGACTTTGCCCGATGGAATCGTTCCACTTTTGTATGAAGAGTCGAAAAAAGCAGGATTTGCGATTGTCTCCTATTTAGACGATGTCATTATCACAGAAACACCTGATAATCAATATATTGACATAGAAGCCTACATTAATAAGATGCAGGTGGTGAAGGTAGATGATTTTGTTGGAACATTGAGAAGTCCTGTCACAAAATGTCTGATGGTGGGTGATCCAGAGAAGTTGGTGAAAGAAGAGGAGCGATTAAAGAAGAAGTTGGGCGACCGCTTGAATATCTATCGTTCGGAGCCATTTTTCTTAGAGATTATGCCACAGAACATAGACAAAGCATATTCATTAGAGAAGTTGTTGAAACATCTCAAGTTGACGAGAGAAGAGATGATTGCCTGTGGCGATGGATTCAACGACCGTTCAATGATTGAGTATGCAGGATTAGGAGTTGCGATGTGCAATGCCCAACCAGCGGTCAAGGAGGTAGCCGACTTGGTCACCCTAACAAATGACGAAGACGGCGTTGCTTTAGTGGTGGAGGATTATTTGCTGAAATAAAGGTTGAAATACTTAGGCATAGGCTTCCGAGAATGTTTTCTTATTACGATTCCAGTAATTGAGGACGATTGAAATTTCTATATCGTCCATATTTGTTTCAATGACTTCTCCGTCTTTACTAACAATAAGAGCGTGAAAGGGAGCATGTAAGGATAGCCTTTTAGGGGTTCTGAATCGGATATTTGTATCTCCATAACGGAAAGAAGTTAGTTCTCCGTTATTAGATAAAACTGCTTGTGATAATTCTTCGTTCCTCATTTCTGAAAAATTATTGTGTTACTTTATCTTCTTTCAGTTTCAAAAATAATAACTCCTGGTCAAAAAGAGGAATATTTCAGATTTGACAAATTAAAAACAATCATCTCACAATGTCCATTAGTGTATCGAAACTGTCTATTTTGCCGTATTTGATGTTTGTGGTAGACAGTTGTTCGAAGAGTTTTTCGGCGCAGGCGATTTTGCCTTTCTCAATCTCGCGCAAGTCCATGCTCGACATAGAGCCTTTGGTTTCGGCGACAAAATAGATGTGTTTTACCATACCTTCTTGAAAGGCGATAGCCCAGTCGGGTGAGTAGTTGCCAATGGGGGTTGGAATATGGAATCCCTTGGGCAATTTAGCGTATACTGCCACCTCTTTGGCGGTGTCTATGGCATTGACGAATTTCATCTCGCCTTCGCTGTCGGTGAAAACGTAATCAACAATGCTTTTCTTGCCTTCAAAGGAACGGTCGACATTTTCGTGTTTCTCTTGTGTGAAGATGTCGCTGTCAAACTCACCTTCAATTTGATTGTAACTGATGTGTTCGACGATGATAGTGGCTTTCTGCTCCATAATGAGTCGAGAAACATTGCGGATGAACTCTTCTGGGTTCATCTTGTACATATCGAATTTCTCTGCATCGATTTTCGATAGAATGGCAGCCACAGTTTTTCGTGTTAGTTTTGTCGCAGAACCGATTTTTCCTAACAAGTCGTATTTCACGTTTGACACCACATTGGTGCGTAGGCGATTGGTGGTTGTTTCTGTCTGCGTCATCATAGAACCCTTCTTTATGTCGTTGAGAGAGGCATTTTCTTTCTGTTCGCCAAGGGTAACGATGTAACTGAGTTGCGTGACAGACAATTCCTTGTTGATGGCACTCACCGCTTTTCCTACCAGTTCATTGCTGTCGAAATTCACAGTGTAAGCGTATTTATGGTTGATTCGCTTCCAAAGTTCCTGAAATTCCTTCTTGGAGAAATTGTCATTTAATTTGTTTTCTGGGGTCTTTGTCTTGCTTCCGTCTTCGATCATATCGTCGAGGGCTTTAGGGTCGAAGATGCTTTGAACGTACTTGTACACTTGCTCTGTGTAAGGGTCTAGTTCGTCGGACAATGGTTTTAGAGTATTAGTGGCGAGGTCGTTGCGGAATGTGTCAGTTACTTCGCCATTCTTCGTGATATAATTGTTTGTGCGTAGTTGGAAGTAGATTTCTCGTGCTTCGTCTTTGTTTACTGTGTGGCGAGTGCCGTCCTCTAACTGGAATATCTTACCCAAGAAGAACTCTTCGTCTGCTTTTGTAGGGCGGTCGTAGAGGTCTTGTTTGATGTCTTTCTGCAAGTCTGCCACGAACGAAGCGTAGCCTTCAGAAGCGATAACGGTAAGTTTGTTGATTGTCTGCACCTCGTCGGGTATTGCGTCGTTGTCTTGGCGCACTCCTTGGGCATTCACACAGAGTCGCAATCCGCGTCCAACTTCCTGGCGTTTCTGAGCTACGCTGTTGCTTTGGCGGAGCGAACAGATTTGGAACACGTTGGGATTGTCCCAACCTTCGCGCAAGGCTGAATGGGAAAAGATGAAACGTACGGGTTCTTCGAAACTCAGCAAACGTTCTTTGTCTTTTAGAATAAGGTCGTAGGCGGAGGTGTCGTCGCTTTGGTCGCTTCCTCGCTTCACTTCGCTGTTCACGGAGCGTCCTTTCTTGTCGATAGAGAAATAGCCGGCGTGCGTGTCGTGGGCTGAAATGCCCATCAGATATCGATGATATTCGGGATTCATTCCTGATTCCTCACTCCTGATTCTCAATTCTTCCTTATACTCCTCCTCGAATATTTCGCCGTATCGTCCAAGGGTTTGGTTGCCCTCTTCGTTATATTGGCGGTAGTTTGCCACTTCGTCGATGAAGAAGAGAGAAAGACACTTGATGCCTCGTTTGAAGAGCATTGCTTCTTTGCGGAAGTGGGCTTTGATGGTTTCGCGTATTTGAATGCGTGCCTTATGCTCGGCAGTGATGTCGCCCTGCACGTCTTTCACATAGAGGGTCGTTCCGTTGCCGAATTTTATACAACTGCGTGTGCCATTCATAGAATCGACGCATATTTCCGTAACAACATATCCTCGATATTGCTCCATCTCGCCAGAGAGGTAATAGAGGTCGTCTCCTTCACTGACGTTCTTGTAGTCGCGCTTGATGTTGCCGCTCTTGTTCTGCACCTCTATCTCCAGTCGTGCCTGTGGTGCCTTGTCCTTGGAGAGGATGATGTCGGCAAGATAGATGTAGCTGTCCGTACCTTTCAGGTTCTTCAGCTCGAAGCCCACCACCTCTATCTTCTTCACCAACTTCTGGTTGTAGGCATCTAATGCGTCAAGCACATACACGGGGTTGTGGCTCTCCTTGTGCGTGGCGGAGTAGTTGAGGGTAAAGAGCGGATTGAAGTGTGCCAATGCGGTTTGCGTGGCTGCGCCTCCCATCTTCTGTGGTTCGTCAAGGATGATGATGGGATTGTTGGCAGCTATCACGTCAATGGGGCGGCGTGAGCCGAACTCATCACGCTTGTCATAGATGATGCGCGCCGCCTTGTTTTTTGCGCCTTCCTTCAGTGAGGTATTGAACGCCTGTGTGTTGATGATCATCACGTTGATGTCGGCACTCTGCGAGAAGGTGTCTATCTGGTTGAGGTTGTCGCTATTGTAGATGAAATAGCGTGCCTTCTTGCCGTAGAGTTCCATGAAGTGGTCTTGCGTGATGTCGAAGCTCTTCTTCACGCCTTCACGGATGGCGATGCTTGGCACCACCACGATGAACTTGGTCCAACCATAACGTTTGTTCAGCTCAAACATAGTCTTGATATAGACGTAAGTCTTACCCGTACCTGTCTCCATCTCGATGTCGAGCTGGCAGGCTCCGAGCTTCTTCACCACTTCGCTGCTGAGGTGGATGTTGTTGTCGGTCTGTGTGTGGTGGATATTGTCGAGAAGGTCTTGCTCGCTCAGTACGATGGCTCCGTTCTTATAGCCGGTGTTCTCGTCATCGTCGAATATTCCCTTCTGGATCATCCGCTTGCCGTTCACCTCCACATACACCTTTCCCTTGTCCACCTTATATTCCAGCAGACCGAGGTTGGGTTGACCGTTGAACACGTTGACGGTGCTTTCCACCGCATCCGTTTGATATTGTTGTATTTTGAAATTCAGTTTCATTGCTCTGCTATTGGTCTTTTTTGCTCAAATCATTGATATATCTTATCGTATCAAGGTAGTCTTGCTCGGCATCACTTATCACACGTTGTTTGTATTTACGGTACTCATTGGTGGCGTGTTCCATGGCTTCTGCGTGCGACACAGATCCAGCTCCCTGCAACAACTTTTCTCCCGTCATGGTAAGTATTCCGTCAAGATACCGTGCCCAGTCGTCCATTGTCATCGGTTGCTCGCGTTCGGCTTGCCTCTCTGCAAAGTCTAAATATCCAGAGACTAATTGCCCCATAGCCCTGAGTTCTTTCTCGTTAAGATAGTTTTTGGCGGTTCGTGCCTCTTCCAAGGTTGGTTGCGTACCTCTGAATGACAGAAGACCCATAAAATCTTTTTCCGCATCAGCCCGCTGCACTATCAGTTCTGCCTCCGTATTGCCATGCACTGCATAATGAATTTTGTTTTGCACCTTCTTGAAGAATTCTTGCGACACTGATGCCTTCGGGTCGTAGTCTATGCTGGTGGCATATATTTCAAGCACCTGCCTGTAGAACACTTTCTCCGTTGCCCGTATGTCGCGGATACGTGCAAGCAGCTCCTTCCAGTATCCTCCGCCACCGAGCCGTTTCAGCCGGTCATCGTCCATCGCGAAGCCTTTTCTGATGTACTCGTTTAGTATTTTTGTAGCCCATTGGCGGAAGCGGGTAGCCTTCAGTGACGACACGCGATAGCCTACGGCGATAATGGCATCGAGATTGTAGAACTCCGAAGTTCTTTTAACCTCTCTTGTTCCCTCCACCTGAACTATTTCCATTTTGGAAACAGTTGCCTCTTTTTGCAACTCGCCTTCCATATATATGTTGTTCAGATGTTTGCTGATAGCAGGCACGCCCACGCCAAAGATTTGCGCCATGGCCTTTTGTGTACACCAGATGGTTTCGTCTTTCACCACGACCTCTACTGATCCGAGTCCATTGGGCATTTCGTATTGAATGGTTCTTATTTCGTTCATGCTGTTTCTACAATATCTTTGTCACCGTATTCGGTGAGTATGTTTTGAATATTTGCTCGAAGTTGGTGGCCGTCGAGTCCGTCTTCATGCTGGTGTCGCGAAGCACTGCATACATGGGTTGCATCTTGGCAATGGCGGTCACCACTTCGTCTGTCACATTTTGGTCGAAGCAAGCCACGAGAGAGTTGTCGGCTACATTGTATATGGTCTTGCCCGACACCGTTGTCTCTTCAATCTTGCTGTCGAGCGTTGCTCCGAGTTCCAGCATTACTTGGAAGAGAAGGTCTTCGCTGGTGCGGTCTGGCTTCACATTGTCAACCATATTAAAGAGGTTGCGCTGGTCGGTTGCCGCAGGAGAATAATAGATATCCTCCATGTTTGTGCTGTCGAGTTTCAGCACACGGAAGCCTGTATCAGTGCTGAGAACTGAGAGTTTAGATTTTAGAACTGAGAGTTTAGAGCTTATATCTTCGTTTGTAGGTGTTTGATCAGCGAAGAGATCATTTTGCTGATTTCTTCGAGATGGCACAAGCACAACTTTATATCCTCTTTGGTTAAGTAGTTCAAGCGTACGCAAATCAATAACTGCGTCTCCAACTCGGCGCGCGAACCCTTCGCTATTTTCAGAAATTGCACAAACTCCTTGTTCCCTCTGGACTGTCCCTCCGCTATGTTCGATGGTATCGACACTGCCGCCCTCCGCATTTGGTCTGACAATGCAAATGTCTCCTCCTTTGGCAGCTTCTTGACCAGTGAGTAGACTGATTCCACTACATCCATAGACCTCTTCCAAACTTCTAACTTCTGATAATTCTCTTGCATATCTTTCTATTACTCCTTCTTTCTCTAAGTTCTCTAAACTAAGCTCTAAAATCTTATTTCCTGCACGGCGGATGCGCTCCTTGCCGATTTCACAGATATTCTTATAACCAGCTTTGTATGCCTCGCTCTTCTCGTCGGTCAGTTCGGGCAATTGCACCATGATGAACTTGCGGTTGCCGCCATCTTCGGCGTTGAGTTGCATGACTGCGTGGGCGGTTGTAGCGGAACCTGAGAAGAAATCGAGGATGAGGGAATTAGAAGGACAACACATTTTTGCAAGTTGATTTATAAGACGAACAGGTTTCTTTCCATTATTAAATTCCATATCTCCTTCTTTAGAAACATTCCCCATATCAATATAAAAATTTGCCCACCAATCACCTCTGATTTTTCTTAAACCTTCACTTCTGTAATAATCATCACATTTTCCCCAACTATCAGAAAGTCTTAATAATTGTCGCACAGAACCATTTTTATCTAAAGTTAAAAGATATTTTTTTCCGTTTCTTTCAACTTCTTTCCAATAACCATTTTTTAGTTCTGATGTAATATCAAAGCCTGTAACTTTATCCGAGCAGACTATGTCTGCGAGGTGAGAGCGGACTATGTCTGCGAGGTGAGAGCGGACTATGTCTGCGAATTCTTCACTTTTTCGGAATGCTTCTGCAACTTTCATAGGCTTTTTATTTGCACAATCCTTAGGGAACTTGTAGTTATACACATCAGAAAGTTGTCCTATGGAACCATCTTTATTTAAATACAAAGTATAATGTTCATCGTATTCTGGCCTTAAATCATACAATGGTGTTTCTTGTGCAATATTTTTATGACCATCAATAGAGTAAACTATTATATATTCAGCATTTTTTACAATATTACCTATTTGTGCAGCCTTTACTTTCATTCCTTGTGTTGTACTCATTTGGCAATGTATGACAGTTACTAAATTGGCTTCACCGAAAACTTCGTTACAGATATGTTTTAGATTAGTTATTTCATTTTCATCAATAGAAATAAATATTACCCCATCCTTTGTCAACAAGTCCCTTGCAACTTTCAGTCGTGGATAAATCATGTTGAGCCAATCTGTGTGGAAACGTCCGTTGCTCTCAGTATTCGTAACCATACGGTTTCCCTGCTCGTCAAACTGTCCGGAGTTGGCGAGATATTCGGCGGCGGACTCTGCGAAGTCATCTTCATAAACGAAGTCGTTGCCGGTGTTGTAGGGTGGGTCGATATAGATCATCTTCACCTTGTGGAGATAGGTTTCTTTGAGGCACTTCAACACGTCGAGGTTGTCACCCTCTATGTAGAGGTTCTGCGTAGTGTCGAAGTTCACGCTTTCTTCACGACAAGGGCGGAGCGTAGCGTTCACAGGGGCATTGGCAGCAAGAATAGCCTTGCGTTTGTCTGGCCAGGTGAACTGGTAACGCTCTTCGCGGTCGGAGATGAGGACGTCGGAGAGTTCCTGCTTCAGTTTCTCGAAGTCCAATTTTTTCATGGGTCGGCCCGTATTCTCATCGCTGGTTTCCGTCACACAATTTGGAAATAGTTGAGCGATTTTTAGAATATTATCTTGCACGCCGTTGGCGGATTGCATTTTTAGTTTGTCCATTATTCGTTAAATTAGGAATTGTACACTTTCTTTAGGTTCACGAGTTGCTGGTGTAACTCAAATCTCTTATTAGGTTGCGGTTCATTCTTGATTTTTTTTTCAAGAATGGCAATTTCCTTTAGTAATTCTTCTTTCTCTTTTGTCTGAGCGACAGCAGAATGTATGTCTTTAGTTTCTGAATTTAAGGTTTTACCTGCTACTTGTTTGACGATAGACGAATATAGGTCGTCCATGTCTTGTCCTTCAAATATCAGAGACAGATTATTAGCCTTCATCCACGCTGTTTGAAAGTACTTGACTATATCAAACTTTGTCGCATCATGCCATTCCTTGTAGTTTACGAACAGACAGTATTCATCTTCGTGATGAAGCAAGAATACAGTGTGGCGTGGCATCTGTTGGTCGATGAAAGTCAGTATTTCTGTTGGCACTTCTTTGTTCTTCAGATCTATGTTGAACACAGCAATTTCATGGACAGTCTTGCCGTCAGCCACGTTAAGTGTGCTTGGTGCGATTTTTGCTGTCCAGATGATACTTTCGATGTCGTCCACAAACCGTTGTTTTACCTTGGCATTTACCTCTAAGTTGCGGTAGAAGGCGGTTTTCGGGACAGACTTTCCTACTAAGGTTGAATTTGGAAATGTTATCATGGTTTGCGAATGATTAAGAATGTAATTAACTCAAAATCGTCTAATCCCTTAATATCTCCATGTAAAGCAGTCGTTTCGCCCACAGAGAAAAGACTATCGATGTCGCTTTCTTCCTTGATCGTGATGATGCTGTTGATGGCTTTCTGCAGTAGTTCGCTATAGTGTTCCATGTGTTTGCCGTCGGCTGTGGCTTTGTTGAGAGAGGCGCACAGCAGAGGGTCGAATTCATCCTTTCCTTTGCAAGTGTAGCGCATAATGTCGAGCAATTTTTTAGGTTGCAAGTGGTCGCAGAGTATTTCTCCGTTGTCGGAGAGATACACCATATAGATGGGGTGAAGAAGGTTCTTGTGGTTGATATTAATGTCGTTGTTGCGATTTTTGAGGATGAATATAATGCCAGATTGGGCGATGTCGTTGCAATCAACCACGGCACTCATACCCAAAGGTGCTTGCTTGATATCGGGGTGTTCTTTGAGATAGGCCAGTAGGTCGAGTCGAAACTCATTGAGTCCAAGATCCATAATGTTTACACCCGTATCCATATCTTCAATGTCTACCACTTCATCTTTCAATCTCTTCAGTTGGTTGCAACGATATTCAATGTCGCCTTTCTCATTGGCAGAAAGAAGGTCGTCGTCGCCAGTAGATGTGAGAACCGTCGCTTTCATACGACTTTCCACACGTCCTTTCAGTTTGATATACTCGTCTAATTCTATGTCTGGCCAGTAATTAACTAATTGAATCACATTGTTTTGAGAACCAATACGGTCAACACGTCCGAAACGTTGAATGATACGCACTGGATTCCAATGTATATCATAATTGATGAGATAATCGCAGTCTTGCAGGTTTTGTCCCTCCGAGATACAGTCTGTTGCAATCAACACGTCAATTTCTTCTTTTGCATTCGGAGCAATAGAGTTTCTGTCTTTTGAACGAGGCGAGAAATAGGTTAACACATTGTTGAAACTCATCGGGAATTTTTTAATGGTACATTTGCCCTCTGTCGAACCCGTGATGAGTGCCACGTTAAGTCCACATTCTGCCTTTATCTTATCAGCCAATTCATTGTAAAGATAGTCTGCCGTATCTGAAAATGCTGTGAAAATCAAGACTTTTTTATTGTTTCCATTGATAGGATGGGCAAACTTCTCTTTCAAGTCGGATATGAGTGTTTGTAGTTTGCTGTCATGCTCTGGAGTTATGCTTTCGAGCATAAGGAGCAAATGTTTGAGTTGTTCGAGGTCAGCCTTTAAATCTCTTTTCCAACTGAATGTATCTATATCGGAGATGCTGATATTAGATTTTTTAGATACGAATGTGGTGTCTACGTTATCTTCCCAGTCGCCTTCGTCTTGTGCAAAATCATTGATACAGACAAAATTATCGTCTTTGCAATTTTCGAATTTGTCAATGTTTGCAATTGTATCTTCAATATGCTTTGTTATGCGTTGTAATGTGAGTCGGAACGAATTTACCGAACTTTCCAACCGTTTGAGTAGGTTGGTAGCCATAAGTTTACGCAAGCCTTTTTCTCGTCCGTCAATAGAAAGTCCATTCTCATTATTATCGGTAATGATATATTTATCTTTTGCACTATTGAACACATAGAGAGAAGGTGTGTAAATAGAGAGGTTGAGCGTGTTGAGAGCTGCGGAGATATCTCTGAAATTGATGGCATTGTCGAGATCGGTCAACTTGGGTTGTCGCGAAATAGGAGCGAGACGGTTTGGAAATTTTCCGATGTCTTTCGTGTCATAATACTTTGTGATATGGCTACGGCTACGGGCTATCGTAACGGCATCAAGCAATTGGATGAAATCAGAACTAAGATCGCCGAGTAGTCTGTTAGTGGTTCGTTCTTCCGACTCTAATTTTGCCCATTTGTTATAGGTCGTTTGTGCGTTACGAAAGATATCGTCAATGTTTTTGTTCAATTCCAATGCTTCATTGATAGATTCGTTTTTGCCCTCGTATGCCAACTGAAGTTGATTTTTGAGGTCGTTGAAACGGTTATTGACTGGTGTCGCACTGAGCATTAACACTTTTGTTTTTACTCCTTGGCGGATAACGCGATTCATCAGTTGTACATAACGATTACCTCTACTCTTGTCCTGTCCTTCATCTGCATCATCAATATTTCCACCATTGCGAAAATTGTGGCTTTCATCAATGACGATGAGGTCGTAATTACCCCAGTTGATGTGCTCAAGATCGAGTCCATTGCTTTTTCCATGTTCTCTACAGAGATCAGAATGAAACAAAATGTCATAACGAAGACGATCTGCTTCAATTGGGTTGTTTTTGTAGTTAGACTTGAAGGTTTGCCAGTTGTCATTTAGTTTCTTGGGACAGAGAACTAGTACATTTTTATTCCTATTCTCATAATATTTGATAACAGCCAGAGCAGTGAAAGTCTTTCCCAGACCTACGCTGTCGGCCAGAATACAACCATTATATTTCTCTAACTTATTAATGATGGCCAGAACTGCATCTTTCTGAAAATTGTAGAGTTTGCTCCATATAACACTCTCTTTGAACCCTGTTCGTTCGTTGGGCAACATATCTTCCGACACATCCTCCAAAAACTCGTGGAAAATATTGTAAAGAGCAATGAAATAGATAAACTCTGGGGCATTTTCTTGATACACTGTCTCAATATACTCCAACACACGATCGGTTACATC
>CAVJCT010000067.1:0-17883 GCA_963648205.1 Flexilinea sp. | reverse complement strand
AGATACTCTATTTTCCCCTCTCCCAATAACGATTGGTCAACTTCGAGACGGCGTAATTCTCGATTTCATCTCGGTTCACTCGTATGTATTTGCTGTCGTTGTGAACTAATTTTGCCGACCCTGTAATGAACCAAGCGTGGAGGGTCTGATGGGTCAGGACGTGCTTCATCTCTGGCGAAATTGACTCTATCGTGATATTTGTAAATTCTTTTCTGAAGAATGTCATTACAGATGATAAATCTTTATTTTCATCAAAGGATGAGGCTAATTCCATCAGTGGAAATTCGTACAATCCTGCCCATATATCTTTATTGTCTCTTCGATGTAGATAATAGGTATCTTCTTCATTGACAACGAAATAGACAAAGTATCGCTCTTTGGTTTGAATCTTTTTTGACTTCACGGGATAGTTCGTCTGACGTTTCTGGGCGACTGCCAAACAGCCTTCTGCCAACGGACATTCCGTGCAAAGTGGATTCTGGGGCAGACAGACGGTCGCACCAATGTCCATCACACCTTGATTATATAGTTCAGGATGTCTCTCATCCATCAGTTCCTGTGCCAATGCTTGAAATTCCTTCTTTCCCGATGTAGTGTCGATGGGCGTGTCAATCATAAAAAAACGAGACAGCACCCGAAAAACATTGCCATCCAACACGGCGTGGGGCAGATGAAAAGCGAACGAAGCCACCGCTGCTGCCGTGTAATCACCCACCCCTTTTAATGAACGTATTCCTTCGTAAGTATTTGGAAATGAGCCGTTAAA
The DNA here is from genome assembly GCA_963648205.1 of Flexilinea sp. GTDB lineage: Bacteria > Bacteroidota > Bacteroidia > Bacteroidales > Paludibacteraceae > UBA1181. Next base: position 17,117 of record CAVJCT010000067.1, on the reverse strand, counting down.
CTCTGTCATCACCTTCTTTGCTGCCGCGTGCATATTGCGAGCGCGCGAATAATATCCCAATCCTTGCCACACGAGCAACACATCGTCTTCCGAAGCGTTTGCCAATGATGCTATCGTCGGAAATTTATCCAAAAAACGGAGGTAGTAGTCATACCCTTGGACGATACGAGTTTGTTGAAGGATCACCTCCGAGACCCATATCTTATAAGGGTCGGAGATACCTCGCCAGGGCAGGTCTCGTTTGTTGAGTTGATACCAACGAATGACGTTCGCGCTAAAAAAATTGTCCATAGAAAATGGTTTATCGGGTGATAAAAAGAGACAATCGTAAAGAGTTGATACTCAAAAATAAGAAAAAAATTTCTATTGGCTGTTTTAATCTTTTTAAATGTGTTATATTTGCACATTGTTGAAACTAAGTATAAAAACATAAAAATTAACAGTTTAGCAAGATGACTAAAGCGGAAATTGTAAACGAAATCGCAAAATCGACTGGCATCGACAAAATTGAAGTGTTGACGATCGTAGAGTCGTTTATGGAAGAAGTCAAGAAGGCGATGATAGGAGGTGACGAGGTCTTTTTAAGAGGCTTTGGTTCGTTCATTATTAAGGAAAGAGCAGAAAAAACAGCTCGTAACATTTCGAAGGGTACTTCCATTCGAATTCCAGCACATAAAATTCCCGCATTCAAGCCGGCTAAGACTTTTATGTCGAAAGTGAGCGACACCGACGCTAATCAAAAGTAATTTTGATTGAGTGCGTGGCAGACCGTCATTCGCAGAAATAACTTTTCATAATTATAAACTTAAAATTTTTTATAACCATGCCAAGCGGAAAAAAGAGAAAGAGACATAAAATGTCTACTCACAAACGCAAGAAGAGATTAAAGAAGAACCGTCATAAGAAGAAGTAATTCTTAAGGTTTTTTGCAGTCTATATGCGCAAGAGACAAAGAACAAACTTAGGAATATTCTTGAGTTTGTTCTTTTTTTGGAGTTTAAAAAGGAGTCGTAGCGGCGTTCTCCTTGTGTAAAAATTTATTGTAATGAATAGCGAATTAGTAATTGATGTCAATGCATCGAAGATGTCAATCGCCTTGTTAGAAGACAAACGTTTGGTCGAATTTAACGAGGAAAGTAGGGTATCTCAATTCTCTGTGGGCGACGTCTACCTTGCGCGGGTTAAGAAAATTATGCCGGGACTCAATGCTGCATTCGTTGACGTGGGCTTTGATAAGGGTGCTTTCTTGCACTACCAAGATTTGGGTCCGAAATTCCAGTCCTTCGCTAAGTTGTCGAAGGCTTTACGCTCTGGGCATAAAGGTCTTTCGTTGGCTGAGTATAAGGTGAATTCGGAGATTTCGAAACGTGGATCAATCTCTGATGTGTTGGTTCAGGGTCAAGAGATATTGGTGCAGATTGCCAAAGAGCCTATTTCCACTAAAGGTCCACGATTGACGGCCGAGATTTCGTTCGCAGGTCGTTTCATCGTGTTAATCCCTTTTTCGGAGCATGTTTTCGTTTCCCAGAAAATAAAATCTTCTGCTGAGCGTAAGCGTATCACACAGATCATTGAGGAGATTCTTCCGCCAAATTTCGGTGCTATCGTCAGAACGGTGGCGTCGGGTGTGGAGAGGAAAGAGTTTGAGGCTGAGATTGACTACCTGATGACTCGTTGGAATAACGCCATTTCGCAGGTCAAACAAGATCAAAAATTGCCTAAACTGCTCTATGAGGAGATGGATCGCTCGGTAAGTATCTTGAGGGATATCTTCAACCCTTCGTTCGAAAATATTCATGTGAACGATGAGGACGTTTATCGTGAGATATCTGATTATGTTGGGTTGATCGCTCCAGATCGTAAAAACATTGTGAAGCTCTACAAGGGAGATTTACCTATTTTCGACCATTTCGCAGTAACTAAGCAATTGAAATCCTCATTTGGACGTACCGTATCGTTCAGAAGTGGAGCATACCTGATTATCGAAAAGACGGAAGCCATGCATGTGGTGGATGTCAACAGTGGAAACAAATCTCGAGCCGGTAACGACCAAGAGGCAAATGCCATCGAGGTGAACCTCGCTGCTGCAGATGAACTCGCAAGGCAACTGAGACTCAGAGATTTAGGCGGTATCATCGTAGTCGATTTTATCGACATGGTGAAAGCGGAAAACCGCAACGCGCTCTTCGCCCGTATGAAGGAGAATATGGCGCACGACCGCGCTAAACACAACATTCTGCCATTGAGCAAGTTTGGTCTCATGCAGATAACACGCCAACGTGTGCGTCCTGAGATGCATGTCGACACCGAAGAGGTGTGTCCCACGTGCTACGGAAAAGGAGTAGCACAGCCGTCGATCATGTTCGTCGACTCGCTCGAAAGCAAGATCGATTATTTAGTTAACACTTTGAATGCGAAAGAGTTTAAACTCTTTGTTCATCCGTACGTTTATGCCTATATAACCGAAGGGCTTCCATTCTTCACGCTGAAGTGGAAATGGAAACGTGCCTACAAAGCCTCTTTCGATATTCTCCCTTCCGAGGCTCTCCCTTTCCTGCAATATAAATTTGTGGATGAGAAAGGCAACGAGTTTGACCTAAAGGAAGAAATTGAAACTGTCAACAGCAAAGGTTCGACAAAGTAAGAAAAGACAAGCAGTCCGCCGAGTGTGGTTAACTCGGCGGACTGCCTTTTTTATGCTCTAAGGTCAACCTCGTGATAGGGTGATAAGGAGGCACAAAAAAAGCGTAGCCAAACCGACTACGCTTTTCTTTATCTCGTTCTTAAAAAGAATTCGATGTGATAGGATTAGAGGTTAGAGTTGTACTTCTTCCAGTCAGCAACTGCAGGAAGAACACCCATACCGATAACCTGGTCACGCATGTTGCAAAGGTGCTCGTAAGAAGCATCCAAAGCCTTCTTCTCATCAGCTGAGAGGTTAGCCTCAGTGTAAGAAACACCGTTCTCGTCGATAGTAGACTTCATTGCCATACATACGTTCTTGTAACCGTACATACCGTCTTTTACGAAGCAACCTGCAGGCAAAGTGAACTTCTTTCCACCCATAGCAGCCTCGATCATTTCGATAGCAACGTATGCTGGAGAGAGGTTAGAAGAACGACCACGAAGAGCGATGATGTTAGAACCACCTTGGATAGTCTTTTGCTTGATCTCCTCGAACTTCTCAGCTGGGATGTCGTACTTAGCAAGTGGCTTACCCATAACCAAAACGTCAGAAGTTACAGGAACCATCTTCTCACCGTGTCCACCCAAAGTAGCGCAACCGCTAACTGCATATTGAGGAACGTTGAAGTACTTAGCCAACTCACTCTGCAAACGAGTAGAGTCCAAACCTGCCAAAGTAGTTACTCTTTCAGGAGCCAAACCAGACTTAACCAAAACAACCAATCCAGTTACGTCAGCAGGGTTGAAGATAACAACGATGTGCTCACATTTAGGACAGTATTTCTTTACGTTGTCACCGAAATCAGCAGCGATCTGAGCGTTACCCTTCAAAAGGTCCTCACGAGTCATACCCTCCTTACGAGGAGCTCCACCTGATGAGATGATGAAAGATGCACCAGTCAAAGCCTCTTCTACGTTGTCAGTGAAAGTGAAGTTAACGCCCTCAAATCCACAGTGACGCATCTCTTCGTAAACACCCTCAAGACCCTTCAAGTATGGATCGTAAAGAGTGATATTGTTTGTTAAACCTTTAACGGCTGCCAACTGAGCCATAGTTGAACCGATAGCACCTGCGGCACCAACGATAACCAATTTTTTGTTTGATAAGAAACTCATATTAATATAGTTTATAGAAATTTCATCTCTCGGTAACCTAAAAACCCCTTTTCCTCAGGATTTCAGCCCATTTTATATTAAACGCCCTTTCCCGCGCTTACTACTCGCAAAAATAGAAAAATTATTCTATATGTGTTCTTCTTTAAACGTCTTTATTTTTTATTATTCTCGCCTCATAAATTTTATTTAACTTCTTCTTTCATAGGTGATTATTTGTTAACTTTGTACATAAAAACATTAGAAATTTAAAAAACAAAGCATAAATGGCTGATTATAAGAAAATTAAAACTGCTCTGGTATCTGTTTACCACAAAGATAATTTGGACGAGATTGTTCGTAAATTACATGCAGAAGGAGTGAAATTGATTTCCACTGGTGGAACTCAAGCATTCATAGAGTCTTTGGGCGTGCCTTGTCAGGCTGTTGAGTCGCTCACTACCTACCCTTCAATCTTGGGTGGCCGTGTGAAGACTTTGCACCCAAAAATCTTCGGTGGTATCTTGGGCCGCCGCGACGTTCCTGAAGATAACGCTCAAATGGCTAAATACGAGATCCCTGAGATCGATCTCGTTATCGTAGACCTCTACCCATTTGAAGACACCGTTGCTTCTGGTGCCGACGAGCAATCAATCATCGAGAAAATCGATATAGGTGGAATCTCTTTGATCCGTGCCGCTGCAAAGAACTTCAAGGATGTCGTTATCGTGGCTTCTAAGGCTCAATACAAACCATTGCTCGACCAGTTGAACACTAACGGTGCGCAGACTACACTCGACACTCGTAAGTGGTTCGCTAAAGAGGCTTTCGCAGTATCATCTCACTACGACACTGCAATCCACGCTTACTTCGAGGGTGCAACGAAATAATTTATTCTTAACTTTTAATTTCAAAAGAATTAGATTATGGGTCTTTTTTCGTTCACACAAGAAATAGCGATGGACCTCGGAACTGCCAACACGATCATCATTCATAATGATAAGATCGTTGTCGACGAGCCTTCTGTGGTTGCATTGGATCGCAAGACGGATAAGTTGATCGCCATCGGAGAGAAGGCACAACAGATGCACGGAAAGGCACACGAGGGAATCCGCACGGTTCGTCCGTTGCGTGATGGTGTGATCGCCGACTTCTACGCTGCCGAGCAGATGATGAGAGGTATGATCAAAACGGCGACTTCTCACAATCGCTGGTTCTCATCTCCATCTTTGAAGATTGTTGTATGTATTCCATCGGGTAGTACCGAGGTTGAGATTCGTGCCGTGCGTGACTCTTCCGAGCATGCTGGCGGACGCGAGGTGTATATGATCTACGAGCCAATGGCTGCGGCTATCGGTATTGGTATCGATGTTGAGGCTCCAGAGGGAAATATGATTGTGGATATAGGTGGTGGAACTACCGAGATCGCTGTCATCTCTTTGGGTGGTATCGTTTCAAACAAGTCTATTCGTACGGCAGGTGATGACCTCACTGAGGATATCATCGAGTATGTTCGTCGTCAACATAATATTAAGGTAGGAGAGCGTACTGCCGAGCAAATCAAAATCAATGTTGGTTCGGCTTTGACGGATTTGGATCCTGAAGAGGCTCCAGAACCATACATCGTTCGTGGACCAAACCAGATGACGGCGTTGCCAATGGAAGTGCCTATCTCATACCAGGAGGTGGCTCACTGTTTGGAGAAGTCTATCTCGAAGATGGAGGCTGCCATCATGAGTGCGTTGGAGCAGACACCGCCAGAGTTGTATGTCGACATCGTTCGTAACGGTATTTATTTGGCAGGAGGTGGAGCTTTGTTGAGAGGATTGGCAAAGCGTTTCTCTGACAAAATTGGTATTCCGTTCAACATTGCTAACGACCCACTTCACGCAGTAGCAAGAGGTACGGGAGTAGCGTTGAAGAACACAGACAAGTTCTCTTTCTTGAAGAGATAATAAAGAAGAAAAAGATAACAAACCACAAAGATGCTCATGGTAGCCTTTGTGGTTTGATTTTCTGTTTATAGTATATCTATAGAAAATAGTCGGGAAGCATGCGTGCGCTCATACGGTTTTTGATGCAGTTCAAGACACTCTTCTTCTTCCTATTGATGGAGATTGTGTCTTTGGCTATGATTGTGAATCATAGTCGGTTTCAGCGTGTCCATTTCCTCAATTCGAGCAATGTGGTAGTGGGTGTGTTGTATGGGTATGCCGACGCTGTGAAAGATTATTTCTCGTTAGGTGAGGTGAATCAACGATTGTCGAGCGAGAACTCAGTCTTGAAACGTCAAATTTCGGAATTGCGTTCGCAGTTGAGTGCGATGCGTTACGACACGACGTATGTGCGCAGAAAAGATTTTTCTGTCGAGAAGGATTATATCTTCCGTACGGCTCGTGTGGTGGCAGCGACGACCAATCTCAGCAATAACTACCTGACGATAGACAAAGGTCGGAAGGATGGCATTAAAGAAGGTATGGGTGTGATTAACGATCAGGGTGTCGTTGGAATCGTCAATACCGTGTCGAGCCATTTTTCAGTTGTGTTGCCGATCATCAACTCGTATGCTCGTATGAACGCGAAGTTGACAGGCAAGAGTGAAGAGGGAACACTCTTCTGGAATGGTAGCAATATTCACTATGCCCAGTTGGAGGAGGTGCCTCATTATATTGAAGTGAACGAAGGCGACATTGTTCGCACGAGTGTTTATTCATCAGTCTTCCCAGAGGGAATGATGGTGGGAAAAGTTGTTTCGTGGCGTAGTAGGAAAGACAATTTCTACTCTATCGAGGTGGCTTTATCTGTAGATTTTGGCAATCTCTCGTATGTAGACGTGATTGAGTTCAAGAATGCAGACGAGAAGAAGCAATTAGAAGAAAGCGAGGTGATGGAATGATCAACGGAACTTTCAAACAGTTATTGACATTTATTGGATTGGTGCTTTTGCAAGTGCTGATTCTCAATAATATATGTTTTTTAGGATACATTAATCCTTACCTCTACATTTATTTCATACTGGTGGCTCCGTCGTCTATCAACAAGGATTTGCTCTTGTTGTTGGGCTTCGTCTTGGGCTTGAGTGTGGATGTGTTCTGTGGCACGTTGGGCTGTCATGCCTTTGCGACCACATTGTTGGCTTATCTGAAACCCTATTTTCACAAGTTGTTTGGTCCGCGGGAGGTGTACGAGGAGGCTGAGCCATCGTTGAAGGGCTTCGGAGTGGGTGCGTTTATGAAGTATGTCGCATTGTTGGTGTTGATTCATCATCTGGCATTTTTCTTCGTCGAGACGATGTCGTTTGCGCATTTCTTCCGTACACTCAGCGTAGCCATCGGATGTTCATTATTCACAACATTGTTGATCTATTTAGTTCAAAGGTTGAAGAGATCGTAGGGAAAATGGAAGAATGATAATTAGACAAGTTTTTGTGTTATGCTGAATGATGCGTATGGAAATAGAAGATATGTGATTGGCGGAATGGTTGCGCTGGTCGTCTTGGTCTATATCATACGCCTTTTTGACTTGCAGATTTTAGACGATACCTACCGCGACAAGGCGGATAGCAATGCATATTTGAAGAAAATCGAATTTCCTGCTCGTGGATTGATTATGGACAGGAACGGCGAGGTGCTGGTTTTCAACAAACCGTCGTATGATGTGATGATGGTGGTGAGGGAGATGCACGACTTCGACACGCTGGCATTCTGCAAGTTGATGGACGTTACGAAATTGGAGTTCGTGAAACGTATGCAGGATATGCGCAAGCGAAGTGGCTATTCACCATTTACGCCTCAACCGTTTATGACGTCGCTCTCTTCTGAAGATTATGGCGTGTTGCAGGAGCAGTTGTTCCGTTTCAAAGGTGTATCGTTGCAGAAACGTACATTGCGCGACTATAAATATCCATACGCGGCACTTTTGTTAGGCTCTATCGGCGAGGTGAATCGTAAGATGATCGAAGATGATCCATTTTATGTGATGGGCGATTATGCTGGTCAGAATGGTATCGAGATGACTTACGAGAAGTATCTGCGTGGCGAGAAAGGTGTTGAGATTTTCTTGCGAGATGCCCACGGACGAGTCAAAGGCCATTTGGATGATGGCGCGTTGGATGTGGAGTCGAAGCCAGGTCAAGATTTGACGCTCTCCATTGACATCACCTTGCAAGGCTATGGCGAGGAGCTGATGCGCAATAAGGTGGGAAGTGTTGTGGCGATTGACCCTTCGACAGGAGAAATTCTGGCATTGGTTTCCAGTCCGACCTACGACCCTTCGTTGTTGGTGGGACGAAAACGTTCGCGCAACTATAACAAATTGTTGAACGACCCTTATAAACCTTTGTTCGACCGTCCTATGATGGCGTGCTATCCTCCAGGATCCACCTTCAAAACAGCAGATGCTTTGGCGTTGGAGCAGGAGCAGATCATCAATGTCAACACAGCCTATCCTTGCCACAAGGGTTATCACGTCGGTAGTTTCACCGTGGGATGTCACGCCCATTTTTCACCGTTGAATCTGATTCAGTCTGTGCAACATTCGTGCAACGCCTACTACTGTGCAGGTTTCCGTGCGATGATGGACAGCAAGAAATACAAAAACATCTCCGAGGCATTTGAAACGTGGAAGAACCATATTGTGTCGTTAGGTTTCGGATATAAGTTAGGAGCGGACGTTCCAAATGAGAAACGAGGCTATCTTCCAAATTCTAAGGTATACGACAAAATCTATGGCGAAGGACGATGGAAGTCGTTGATGATTGTGTCCAACTCCATTGGTCAGGGTGAGATTCTGGCTACCCCTTTGCAGATTGCTAATCTCTCGGCGACGATTGCCAATCGAGGCTATTACTATGTGCCACATTTGGTGAAACACATCAAAGGGTATCAATTAGATTCGGCTTTCACAACGAAACATGTTACGACGATAGAGAGCAAGTATTTCGCTCCGATAGTGGATGGAATGGAGTTGGTGATGAAAGCTGGAACAGGATGGGCGTCGCGAATCGACAGTATCGCTGTTTGTGGAAAGACGGGAACGGCTCAGAATCCGCATGGAAAAGACCACTCCATCTTCATGGCATTTGCGCCAAAGGACAATCCGAAGATTGCCATTTGTGTGGTTGTTGAGAATAGTGGATTTGGAGCGACTTGGGCTGCCCCAATCGCCTCGTTGATGATGGAGAAATATCTGAAAGGATATATTCCTCAGCGAAAGAAGTGGATGGAAGATCGTATCTTGCAGGCTAATCTGATGCCGACACTCACGACGACAGCGCACCCGTCAACTTCGACTGCGAAATCATCTGAAGAGAAGAAAGAAAACAAGGAACAAAATAAAGAATCAACAAAAGAAAAGGATGCCATCAAGACAGAATAATGTATTCAGGAATGTAGATTGGATAACCATTGTGCTATACTTTTTATTGGTAGTGGCAGGATGGTTCTGTATCTATGGTGCGTCATACAATTTTGAGGATGCCGCTTTCTACGACATTTCCTATCGCTATGGCAAGCAGTTGATGTGGATTGGCTGTTCCATGGGTTTGGCGTTGGTCTTGTTGCTGTTAGACAGTCAGGTGTACAATATGTTTGCCTATTTCGTCTATGGTGGTATGCTTCTTTTGTTGTTGATAACGATTTTCATAGCCCCGGATGTGAAGGGCTCGCATTCCTGGATTGTGTTAGGTCCGGTGAGTCTGCAGCCTGCAGAGTTTGCCAAGACTGCCACCTGTTTGGCATTGGCGAAGTATATGAGTTCGTATGGTTTTCAGATGAAGCGGTTCAGCGATGCCATCGTTGCCTTTGCCATTATGTTGATACCGATGGTGCTGATTATCCTGCAAAACGAGACAGGTTCAGCTTTGGTTTACAGTACGTTCTTGCTCGTGTTCTATCGTGAAGGAATGTCTGGAATCATCCTTTTCGTATGTATACTGATGGCAGTCGTTTTTGTCGTCTCGATACGTTTTGGCGAGGTGGCGATATTGTCGGAGATACCGAATGAGTCGCTCGGACTCTTCTTGGTGATGCTCCTGTTGGTGGCAGTAACGGCAGTGTTGGTGTGGGTGTATACGAAGCGAGACAACCGCACACCGTTGATTATCTTGGGTGGAAATGCTGCCATTTTTGCAATCGCCTATTTGGTTCATAAGATTTTCCATTTAGCGATTCATTTCACCTATGTCGGCTATTTTGCCTTGGGTGCGACGCTTGTCTATTTGGTGTACGTTTCAATTACCCAACGCACGAAGACCTACTTTTTGATTGGTCTCTTATCACTCGGATTCGTTGCATTTTCAAATATTTCCGACCTCGCATTCGACAAGTTGAAACCCCACCAGCAAACCAGAATCAAGGTTACCTTGGGAATGGAGCAAGATCCGCAGAAGGCGGGGTATAATGTGAATCAGTCAATGATTGCGATTGGTTCGGGTGGTTTTGCAGGAAAAGGATTTTTGAATGGTACGCAGACGAAATTGAAATATGTGCCAGAGCAAGACACCGATTTTATCTTCTGCACGGTAGGAGAGGAGCACGGCTTTGTTGGGACAACCGTTGTGATGGGCTTGTTTCTCATACTCATTCTGCGGTTGATCCATTTGGCAGAACGGCAAAGATCACTTTTCAGTAGAATCTACGGATATTGTGTCGCCTCTATTATCTTCTTCCACTTAGCCATCAATGTCGGTATGGTGATTGGTTTGACGCCAGTGATTGGAATCCCGTTGCCGTTCTTCAGTTACGGAGGTTCATCCTTGTGGGGCTTCACGATTCTGTTGTTCATCTTCTTGCGCTTGGATGCGAGCAGAACGGAGTTGTTTGGAGAGTAGGGGGTAGTCTGAAATGTATAAGTCCTCTTCTCTTTCGTATGCTCATTTTTGAATTATAAATCCTACCTTTGCACTCACTAAATTGGATATAATATGAAGCAATATATCGACCTTATCAATCGGGTGTTGAACGAGGGTACTTTCAAGGAGGATAGAACGGGAACGGGTACTATCAGCGTTTTCGGTCATCAGATGAGATTTAATTTGGAAGAGGGCTTCCCCTTGCTGACTACCAAAAAACTGCACTTGAAGTCTATTATATATGAATTGCTTTGGTTCTTGCAGGGTAGTACGAATGTGAAATATCTGCAAGAGCATGGCGTCAGAATCTGGAATGAATGGGCAGACGAGAACGGCGAACTCGGTCCGGTGTATGGTCATCAGTGGCGTTCATGGCCCGACTACAACGGCGGAACGATAGACCAGATTGCTAATGTGGTGGAGATGATCAAGAAGAACCCCGATTCGCGTCGTTTGATCGTTTCGGCATGGAACGTCGCCGAGGTGGAGCAGATGGCTCTTCCTCCTTGTCATACGCTTTTCCAGTTTTATGTGGCAGACGGCAGACTGAGTTTGCAACTCTACCAACGCAGTGCCGATATTTTCTTGGGCGTGCCTTTCAACATTGCCTCCTACGCTTTATTACTGATGATGGTGGCTCAGGTGACGGGTCTGAAAGCAGGCGATTTCGTTCACACTTTGGGCGATGCGCACATTTACAAGAACCATTTGGAGCAGGTGAAATTGCAGATTCAACGCGATCTACGACCATTGCCCACGATGAAAATCAATCCTGATGTGAAAGATTTGTTCTCCTTTCAGTATGAAGATTTTTCGTTAGAGAACTATGACCCACATCCACACATTGCTGGAGTTGTGGCAGTTTAGAAATACTGTTTGCTTTTCTCAAACAAAACCGTAAAAACAAAATAGTAGAAAAAAGTAAAGGGTGCGTTTTTAACACACCCTTCAAATTTTCGTTTCAGGCAAACATTAAGCGTTCTTCTCGAGGTAATCGTAAAGATCAGCAAATGTCTGAATCTTCTTCATTTCATCACCCTTGATCTTAACGCTAAATTCCTCTTCGATGAGTGCTACCAAGTCAACGAGGCTCAAACTGTCCAAGTTCAAAGTCTCTTTGATACCCTTGTCTGCTGCGATTTCGCTAGCCTCTACCTCGAACTCGTCTGCGAGCACTGTATTCACCTTTGTAATTAGTTCTTCTCTATTCATATCTAATTTCTATTTTATTCACAGTGCAAAGTTCATTTAAAATTTTCTAACTACCAAGAAAATTGCACATATATAATGTACTATTTTTCCTTTTTTTCGTGATTTATCATTGAAAAGTTGCTATTTTTGTGGGCAAAATCGGATATATCGAACTACAACGAAGAAAATATGAACATGGACATCATCAGCCTTGCTGATTTTAAGAAGATACCCAGCGTATCAATATATGAGAATGACGTGTTGGTGATTCGGGCGAAAGACATCCCTTTCATCCCCAAACCAAAGTACCCCGTTCGCATCAAATATTTCCTTTTCGTTTGTTGCACGGAGGGTTCTGCACGTTTCTCAATCAACACAAAAGTGTTTAAAATCAATAAAGACCAGTTTTTGCTCACCACGTCGGATTGTGTGATGGAGTTCTACGAAATCAATGATTTCAAAGGAACGTTCTTGGTCGTCTCTCATGATTATATGAAAGGTCTGACTTCACCATTGGCTGCGGTGTGGAAGCGATTGGCTGCCATCTCCAACTCGGCAGTGTTCGACATCACGGAAAAGGAGAAGTCGAGTGCCGCTGAGTATATCGACAAGATGGCTCGCACTTGTCGCGACGAGAGTGTGCTTTTCAAGAACGAGGTGCTGCAGCATCAAATCATCGCCTTCTTATATGAAATGTGCGGATTTGAGTCGGTCGTCAACATCGAAACCAGTTTGCACGATATGGACCGTAACGAGGAAATCTACAGCGAGTTTATGTCGCTCGTGATTCGCAACATCAAGGAGGAACATTCCGTGCAGTTCTATGCCGACAAGATGAACGTTACTCCGAAATACCTTTCTATCGCCGTGAAAAAAGCCTCGGGAAAGACCCCAAGCGAGTGCATCCAGAAAGTGCTGATACAAGAGGTGATGGTGTTGCTGAAAAATACGACGATGCCTCTGAAAGATATTGTCAGCATCCTCAACTTCCCGACTGCCACGTTCTTCTGTCGATATTTCAAACATCACACGGGAATGTCGCCTAATGAGTATCGTAGCAAGTCGCTGTAAGAAAAGTGAAGGGATTTTTTCTAAGAATTAAGGTTGTATTTGTATAATTCAATATAAGTAAAATGAAAAGATTTTTATTGTCTATAATTTTTATGATTTCGTTGATGGGCTTGCACGCTCAGGCATTGATCGACGAGGTGAAATATAACGATCCGCAAGAGCCGAAGAGTATCGGTATCGTGCTCTATTCCAACGATGTAGAGACGGTGTTCAATGCACTTCGACTTGCCAACTATTCGCAAGAGTGGGATAACAAAGTGCAGATCTACTTGTTGGGCAAAGGAGTCGACTTGGAGGGCTTGATGACCGAGAACAAGGATATTAAAGAACAAGTTGACAAATTCATTGATTTGGGCGGTGTATTGATGGGCTGCCAGACTTGCTTCAACGCTCGACAAAAGGGATCGAAGATATGCAAGATTGGTTGCATTCAAGACCTTTATGATTTGGTGAAGAAAAATCAAATCGTGCTGACTTTTTAAAATCGAGAATTGCAACATCTGACTCGGAAAAAGTCGCTAACTTTGGGATGAAAAAGTGGTTGCACATAACAAAAGAATATAATTAAAATAAGAAATGATAAAAGTAGGAATTATCGGTGGAGCAGGATATACAGCAGGTGAGTTGCTCCGTATCTTGTTGAACCACCCACAGGTGGAGATTACATTTGTGAACAGTAGCAGTAATGCTGGCAATAAACTCTACGACGTGCATGAGGGATTGTTCGGGGAGACTGAAATGACGTTCACAGACGAGTTGCCTTTGGATAAGATTGATGCGATGTTCATCTGTTCTGGTCACGGCGACAGCAAGAAATTCTTGGAGGCTCACGAGGTGCCAGCCAATGTGAAGATCATCGACCTTTCGCAAGATTATAGAAATGAGAGTGAAGGATTCGTTTACGGTTTGCCTGAGGTGAATCGTGAGAGAATCAAGAAAGCGAACAAGTTGGCAAATCCAGGTTGTTTCGCCACTGCCATCCAAATCGGTTTGTTGCCACTTGCTGCCAACGGACTTTTGAAGGGTGAGGTTCACACCAATGGTATCACAGGTTCGACCGGTGCTGGTGTAAAACCAGGTGCTACTTCTCACTTCAGTTGGAGAAACAACAATATCTCTATCTACAAGGCATTCACTCATCAACACTTGTTAGAGATCAATCAGACTCTCCATCAGTTGCAACCATCTTTCGATAAGGAAATCAATTTCTTGCCAGTCAGAGGTGATTTCGCAAGAGGTATCTTCGTGTCATCCTACACAGAGTGCGATTTGGACATCGAGGAGATTCAGAAACTCTACAAGGATTTCTACAAGGACGCTGCGTTCACACACGTGATGGATGCTAATCCAGATTTGAAGCAAGTGGTGAACACTAATAAAGGTATTGTCCACGTCGAGAAACATGGTAATAAAGTGTTGATCATCTCAATGATTGACAATTTGTTGAAGGGTGCATCTGGACAAGCAGTTCAGAATTTCAACCTTATGTTTGGTTTGGACGAGACAATGGGCTTGAAGTTGAAACCAAGTGCATTCTAAAGAAAAATCTTCTCAAAGAATACCTTTGTTGAGGCTCGTTCGAGAATAATTTTGAGCAAAATAAAAGGAGATGCGTTCTCAAGGCGTATCTCCTTCTTTTTTATATGATTTTATGAAATGTTGACGAATTATATGCGAATGCCAATCGTTTGAATTTATTTGACTATGCTTCGCAACTCTCCGTTACTCAAAACTGTGCGAAGTTCATCGCCAGAGGTGGCGTCCGCTGCGTTTTTAAGAACCTTTCCATTGAGAACTGTGATAGAGTAGCCACGTTTCAAAATATTTTCTGGCGAGATATGTTTGAGCGTATTCTCTTGCATTTCAATTTTATGACGTTGCTCTTGAATAGTGTTGTGGAACATCAAAAGTAATTTCTGACGAATCATTGCCAATTTCTGATTTTCCAATACAAAACGGTTGGAGCACGCTCGAACGATACGTTGTGAATAGTCGTCCAATCGTTTATGCTCGTTGGTGAGTCGTTCCGTCAGCAAAGTGTGAATCCCCTCTTCGACTGCGAGCAAACGATTTTCTTGTGCCACCATCTGTTCGTAGATGAAGGCAGCCACGGCAGTAGGTGTTTTGCAGCGAGTGTGTGCCACCATATCGGTAACCGACTCGTCTCGCTCATGTCCGATACCGGTGATGATGGGCAATGGGAAATTCGCCACGCAAAAAGCCAATTCGTACTCGTCGAAAGCCAACAGATCGGTCGTCGCGCCTCCACCACGGATGATCACCACCACGTCAAAATCATCTCTCACCTCATTGACACGGTCGAGTGCTGCCATGACACTGCTCGCAGATTGGTCGCCTTGCATGATAGCAGGAAACAGTTGAAATTTGAAATTGAAACCATGGCCGTTGTTCTCCAACTGATTGCAGAAATCGCCAAATCCAGCTGCCGAAGCCGACGAGATGACGGCAATACGTTTGATGAGTGAGGGCATTTCGACCTCTCGGTTCATATCCCAGACACCGTCCGCCTTCAGTCGAGCGATAGTCTCCTGTCGTTTCCGTGCCATATCGCCCAATGTGAATGTCGGGTCGATATCTTGAATAACGCACGACATACCATACAGTTCGTGGTAAGAGACTGTCACTTCGACCAATATCTTCATACCCGCACGAAGTTGTTGCCCCGTCTGCATCATGAAAAAATTTTTCAGTCGCTGATAATTGCCTGCATAGATGATGGCACGCACTTTCGCCTCAATCAGTTTCGACGAGTCGTTTTTCTGCACTAATTCCATGTAGCAGTGTCCGTTCGCATTTTCATGAAAATCGCTCACATCGGCAGTTACCCAACAAGTAGACGGAAAACATTGGTTGATAGCTACTTTCACTCTCAACAGCAGTTCCTTCAGAGATATAGATGGTTGCATAGTTACAAAACTTTCAAATTATCATAATGAAATATAAAAATAGCGAAATGTTGGGAGATAATGGGGGAGAATTGCTATATTTGCGAAAAAGTTTTGTTGCAAACGTTAAAAGATAAGATTGATGAAAGTAAAAATTGCAAATCCCATTTATGACACAGTGTTCAAGTATTAAATAAAAGAGAGAAAATTCTAATGCTTTCTTAATTTGTCTTACTTTTGTAAGAAAAGAAAGTTATAACTAAAAAACTACAAACAATGAAGAAACTGTTATTCGCGGTTCTCTGCTTTTTGAGCATAACGACAATCAACGCACAAGAGGCGGCAGACTATAAATTCACCCTCGATCAAGACGGTGAATGTGAAATCAGCGACACAATCACCATTCAGGTAAGCAAAGCGACTTGCTATCGTCTTATTAAGTCTTGGATTTATGCCAGCAAGAACAATATCGACCTTGATATCCAAAAGGACGTGAAAGATGAAGAACTCGCTTTCCGTAACACTTTCGTAATCGAGAAACGTTTCAACTCTTTTGCGGGTGAATATTCTAACAACCTCGAGACAAGATGGCGTTTCAAACTTCTCGACGATGGTCGTCTTGCCTACAAGATCTACCATATTTCATTGGTGAAATCTTACAATGTGGCTGTTGTCAATAAGTTGCCAGTCGCAGAACGTATCAACAAAATCAATATCGCTAAACAAGAGATTGAACGCATCAACAACGACACTAAAATGTCAAAATCTGAGCGCCGTGCTGCCATCGAAGAGCAGAATGCCACACTCGAGGATGCCGAACTCTTAGGTAAAGGTTACGATGTGTTACAAGAGAGACTCAACGCTATCATTTCTCAAATCCACTGGTAATCCTTTCAAATTGGACGTGTTTCAGAATTTTTTTATCATACAATGAAGAAGAAAATCGCAATCGTAGCGGGTGGCGACCAGTCTGAGGTGGAGGTCTCCCTTCGTAGTGCTGCTGGTCTCTATTCGTTTATCGACAAAGAGAAATATGACCTCTATATCGCCACTATCGTAGGGACAGACTGGCATGTAGAAGCCGATGGAAAGAAATTCGCAATTGACAAAAATGATTTTTCTTTTGTCAATGGGAAGGGTGAGGAAGTGAAATTTGATTTCGCCTACATCACCATTCATGGTGTCCCTGGCGAGGATGGAAAATTGCAAGGTTATTTCGACTTGCTGCGTATTCCATACTCTTGTTGTGGCGTTTTGGCTGCTGCGTTGACTTTCAACAAGTTCTTCTGCAACCGCTATCTGCACGCTTTCGGAGTTCCTAT
>CAVJCT010000066.1:0-68621 GCA_963648205.1 Flexilinea sp. | reverse complement strand
TCATATCAAAGAATTACCTCTTCTTGTATTTTCCAATTTGCGACATAATTTCGTCCACCTCTTTTTCTACTCTTTTCTGTTCATCCGTTTTATGGTGGTTCTCAAATATATAAGTTTCACCCCATTCCATGCTACAATTATCCATTGAGGTGTTGGAATTCTTTAACTCCGTATATCCCATTAGGTACAGGGTAAAAGACAATGATTCAACAGCAAGTTCAGATGCGTTAAGATCAAATGTAACATAACATTTATTCTGTGGCAAATAAAAGTATGTACAATACACGTTATACGCACCGTTGTAGAAGTAATGGTCTTTTGATTTGCATATCCCCATAGAGTCTCTTATATAAACCTCATAAATAGGATGTCTACTCTTGAACTTTTTAAATTCAGAAATTAAATATTCCCCATTATCTTTAGGTCTGTTGGTTACAAATTCGCATGCAGGTCGACTATACCATCCATCTGCACAAGATGATAAAGCAACCAATATTAAAATCATCAGATGTCTTATCTTCATATGTTGCCAATCTGTTTCACGGCGTTGGGTTGTTGGTTGCAAAAATAATAAAATTCTGCGGATTTTGCAAGCGTTGAACTTGTAACATTTTGCGGTTGGCGGAGTGGATTGATTGTTTTCTACCGAACTTTAGCTTGTTTTTGCCTGACTTCAATAATACGTCACCCTACGTCACTCTCTATTTTAACCTAACTCATTGATTTTCAATGTGCGCTATTTGATGGCGCACGGATGTGATGAAGGCAGGAAATAGATTTTTCCTCATTGTCCCTATGTAACAAGAGAAGGATAATAAGAGAATGAGGTGCGATTTAACTATCGCACCTCATTCTTTTTCTATTAGTCAATCAATTACATTTCGTGTTCTTTCTGCTTACGCAACACCACTGCTGTTCTAGATGGCAAATACAACTGCAACCAGCCTTTGCCGTCTGCCGTTTTGTTATCATCGACAATGGTGAAGTGCGTCTTGCTGTCGTCATTCAATCCGAAACCGCCAAACTGCTTATCGTCCGTGTCTAACACCACCTTGTAAGCACCTTCTTCTGCCAAGATACCATATCCTTCGAACGATTTGTTTGGATGCAGATTGTAGACAAACACCAAATCGCCTCGTTGATATGCCAAAACTTGGTCGTCCGACTTATCCCACAACTGCTTGATTGGCAAATCGCTGAACTTGTCAACTGATTTTACCAACTCCAACATTGCCTTGTCAAAATCGCCTAAGTACTTGTATTTCAAGTCAGTATCATCTACCAAATGCCACTGTCTTCGAGCATATTTGTAACTCCATCCGTTGCCCTCACGAGGGAAATCTATCCACTCTGGATGGCCGAACTCATTACCCATGAAGTTCAAATATCCACCATTGGTAGTGGTCAACGTGATGAGTCGGATGATCTTATGCAACGCAATCGCACGATCCACCATATAGGAAGAATCGAACAGGCGAGACATGTGCCAATACATATCGGCATCTGCCAATCGGAACATCAACGTCTTATCACCCACCAATGCTTGGTCATGACTCTCAGCATAACTGATGACATGCTCGTCGGCTCTATGATTCGTCAATGTGTAGAGAATATGTCCTGGCTTCCAATCTTCGTCCTTTGACTCCTTAATCAACTTAATCCAGAAATCCGGGATTCCCATCGCCAAACGATAGTCGAAGCCCATACCTCCATCTTTGATTTTTGCAGCCAATCCTGGCATTCCACTCACATCCTCTGCAATCGTGATGGCTCGTGGATTCACCTCGTGGATGAGCGCGTTCGCCAACGTCAAATAGCAAATTGCGTCACCATCTTGGTTCGGACTATAATAATCTGAATAATCGCCAAAGCCTGTTCCCATACCGTGGTCTAAATACATCATCGACGTAACACCATCGAAACGGAAACCATCAAATTTGTATTCGTCCAACCAATATTTACAGTTTGACAAAAGGAAATGAATCACCTCGTCTTTTCCATAGTTGAAACAGTAGGAATCCCACTGGCGATGCTCACCTCTTGCTCCATCGTGGAAATATTGCCAACGTGTGCCGTCAAACGCACCCAAGCCTTCCACCTCATTCTTAACTGCGTGAGAATGAACGATATCCATAATGACAGACAAGCCCATCTCATGCGCCGTATCAATCAACTCTTTCAACTCATCAGGCGTACCGAAACGAGAAGACGGTGCAAAGAAACTTGAAACGTGGTAACCGAAAGATCCATAGTAAGGATGTTCCTGGATCGCCATCAACTGCACACAATTATATCCGTCGGCTTTGATTCTTGGCAAAACGGTATCTTTAAACTCCGTGTACGAGTGAACTTTCTCCTCCTCGCCAGCCATACCGATATGTGCCTCGTAGATGAGCAACGGAGAAGTCTCAGGTTTGTGTTTCTTCACCTTAAACTTATACGGCGTCTTTGGAGCCCAGATTTGCGCACTGAACACTTTCGTGTTATCATCTTGCACCACTCTGCGAACCCACGCTGGAATACGTTCGCCGCAACCACCATTCCAGTAGATTTTCAGTTTGTAGAGGTCCAAGTGCTTCATCGATTTCTCGGGCAACTCAATCTCCCAAACGCCATTGGCAGCAGGCTTCAGTTTATACTCATCCGTCTCCTTCCAGTCGTTGAACGTACCAATCAAATAGATCGCCGTGGCATTAGGAGCCCATTCGCGAAACACCCAATGCTTGCCAACCTTATGCATTCCGAAATAGAGATATCCCGTGGCAAAGTCTGAGAGACTACCATTATTCTTCTCTATATCAGTTTCTTTCTTTAGAAAATATTTGTATCTCCCCACAATCGCATCCTGATACGGCTTCAACCATGGATCGTTCTTTATCAAATTAAGCATTTCCATAGGCTCTCTTTTTTCTATTCACTATCGTAAAGATAATTAAAATTCCTTGAATTGGGCGCTTTACCTCACCTATTTATTTTTCAACTATTTTCATTTTAGCAGACAAAAAGGGGACACGTTTTCGCGCATCCCCTTTTATGATATTTGAAAGAACTATCGAATTATTTCAAAACTGTCTTCTCGAAACGAACGACAAACTCAACACGACGATTTTTAGCCTTCTCAGCCTTAGTTTGCTTTTGAACAGTTCCAACAACTGGCTTAGTATCACCATAACCAGCAGACTCAAGACGGCTCTCTTCAATACCCTTGTTTACCAAGTATGCCTTTACTGCAGCAGCACGATCCTCAGAGAGTTTTTGGTTCTTCTCAGAGTTTCCGCTATTGTCAGTGTGACCGTTGATAGTCAAGTTCCAGCTTGGGTTCTCTTGCATTACGCCAGCGATACCATCAAGGATACCGTTAGAAGACTTCTGAATCTTAGCAGTACCAGACTCGAAAGTGATACCGTTCAAAGCCTTCTCGAAGAGTTGCTTAACCTCTGCCTTTACTTCAGGACAACCGTTGTTAGCCTTTACACCTGCCTCATCTGGACAAGCATCTTCGTAGTCGTAAACACCGTCACCATCCTTATCAGTAGGGCAACCGTTCTCGTCTACAAATCCCTTAGCACCTGCAGGAGTTCCAGGACATTTATCCAAGTAGTCTGCGACACCATCGCCATCTGAATCCAATGGACAACCCTTCTCGTCTACTGATACGTTAGCAGGAGTTTCAGGACACTCGTCTAAGTAGTCTGCAACACCATCACCATCGGCATCGAGAGGACAACCAACAGAGTCAACTGCAACACCAGCAGGAGTCTCAGCACATTGGTCGATGTAATCAGGAACACCATCACCATCAGTATCCAATGGACAACCCTTCTCGTCTACAGCGACACCAGCAGGAGTGTTAGGACATTCGTCTAACTTGTTAGGAACACCATCACCATCCTTATCGTTGTTGAATGCGAAGTTGAAGTAAACACCTAAGTTGTGAACCAAGTGTTCATCGTTAAATTTACCTTGATCACGAGTATCGTTCAAGTCGGCAGAAGAACCAAATGGGTAACCATACTTGCAGAAGTAACGAATACCCCAAGTGTCGCTGAGACGAAGGTCGCAACCAACACCACCACCGAGAACGAAGTTGATACCCTCATTGTCGCTACCATGCTCTACAGAAGTGTAATCCTCTGAAGAAGAGATGCAATGGATTGAGCGAGCACCCAAACTAATGAAAATGTAAGGGTTGAACAATGAGTTACGGTCTGTACGAACGAATTTGTACTTTCCAGACACGTCTACATAGCCCATACCAGCCTTGAACTCACCATCTGTAGCGTAGAAATCGCCACCTTGAATACCATAACGACCCCACAATGCCTGCAATTCAGCGTCAAAGTGATTATTCAAATACCTTGCAACAGTGAATGAAGCAGCCCCGTAGAAACCATCAGCAGGGTGGAAAAATTTATTTCCCCAGTCATTCGCAGCCTCTACTTTGCCAGCGTAAATACCGACGTTCCAAGGCTTGTCTTCTGTCTGTGCCATAGCCGTCATAGACGCCAACGCAGCACATACTGCTAAGAAAACTTTCTTCATTTTTTAAGAATTTCTATTTATTTAACTTTCAATTATTTCTGTATAAACACAATTCACCCAACAAAGGCACTTGCAAATATAATGTAAAATTTCTCAAAATAGCGTTAAGAAACGAAAAATTCTACTTTCTCCTATTTTCACAAATCAACTGCTTATATTTCTTACCTTTAATCTCATTTCTACTTCCTTTTTCTTCAACTTTTTTGCGCAACTCCACCACGAACGTTAACATTTTTTATACATTTACGAATCTTTTCGTTAATCAAAACGGAAAATCGACGAGTAAATGAACTAAAATTTTATACCATGAAGAAACATTACTTATTTCTCAGTGCTTTGGCACTTTCGCTCACTCTTCCTTCCTGGGCGGGTACAAGTGTCGACATCACCATCGACACAAAGGCCGACAACAAAGCCATCTCACCTTATATATATGGTAGAAATGGTATTCCTCAGAACGACGAGGAGTTCAACTACATCAAAGAGGCTGGCATTAAAATGGAACGCCTCAACAACGGAAATAACTTGACAAAGTACAATTTCCGCAAGAAACTCACCTGCCACCCCGACTGGTACAACAACGTTTACAGCATCGACTGGGACAATACCGCCCAACAGATGCAAGAGAAACTGCCTAACGTACAGGGCATCTTCGGATTCCAACTGTTGGGGAAAGTGCCTTACACCGACGCTTACAACTTCAATGATTGGGAATATAACAAATCTCAATGGTGGGATGGTTGCTCAAAAAAAATGTGCGGCGGTGGTACTTTCAATTCCGACGGAACGGTTGCCAACTTGGGTGATGTCAGCAAATTTATGATAGACTGGCCTGCCGACTCGACTACCGAGATTCTCAACTACTGGCAAAACGATCTCAAAATCGACATGAACCAATTCCAATATTGGAACATGGACAACGAGATGGAAATCTGGGGTGGAACGCACAGCGACCTCGCTCCAAACCCTTACACCGATGATTTCTACGAGCAGATGATGCAGAGTTACTTCGCTGTGGCTAAGGCGGCTCGTCAGAAAAATCCGAACGTGAAATTATGTGCTCCGAATGCTGCCAGCGAGTGGACTTGGTTCTACGGATGTAGCGCACAGCCTAACTACAACGGCAAAAAGTACAATTTCTTGGAGTACTTCATCATGCGATGCGCAGAAGAGGAGAAGAAAACTGGTGTGAAGATGATCGACGTGTTCGACCTTCACTTCTATCCTGGAGAAACTGATGCTGCGGACATTCTTCAAACTCACCGTGTTTTGTATGACAAAGACTACGTCTATCCAGGAGCCAACGGCGTGAAGACAATCAACGGTGGTTGGGACGAGAGTCAGAAGAAGGAGTACATCTTCGAGCGTTGTCAAGCATGGTTAGACCAATATTTCGGTGAGGGTCACGGCATTCCTTTCGCTATCGGAGAGTATAACGTCAGCACAAGCGCACCCGAAATGGTGAAGGCACTCGCCTACGCCTCTGTCATCGGTGAGGGTTCAAAACACGGATTGGAATATTTCTCACCTTGGACTTGGAACACCAGCATGTGGGAGGTGGTCCACCTCTTCTCTTCCTACGCAAAAGGAATCAACGTTAGTTCCGTTTCCTCAAATGAGTCGTTACTCTCTGCCTACTCTTCCGTCAATGCAGCGAAAGACTCTATGACCATCGTTTTGGTGAACCGTGCGCCTTCGACAGCGTTCTCTCCAAAGATTTCCATCGCCAACACGACGTTCAAAAATGGAGACTACACCACCTACTCTCTTTCTGGATTGAGCGACAGCCAAACTTTCAAATCACACACTGAAAATGCTTTGACGACTGGCTCTGTTTCGATTACCGATAACGAAATTTCAGGATTTGAAGTACCAGCCTACTCAATCATGGCAATCGTTCTCGCCAACGGTACAACAGACATTGAAGACAATATCGCAGAGGAAGCAAACATCACTCTCTACCCTAACCCTGCCAGCGAGGTCATCACAGTCAACGCAACGAAGCAGATTCAATCTGTCGAGATTTTCAATGCGCAAGGTGTCGCTATCCTCTACAACATGGAGAAAGGCAACCAAGTGAGCATCAATGTTGAAAGTCTTTCTGCAGGAAATTATTTCGCAGTTGTTACGACAAGCAATGTCAAAGAGACGCTCTCTTTCATTGTAAAATAAAATAGCAAGATAGTATAACAATAAAGGCGACAGATTGATTCTGCCGCCTTTATTATTGTCTATTCTAAAGAATATTGATTGCTATCCTGTTACTATCGAAGAATACGCTTGATACGATTTGCATCGTCGATGAGTTTGCGAAGAGCATCTTCATCATTATCTTGAATCGCTGTTTTGAAGGCATTCAACTTGTCCATATAGGCATCCAAAACTGACAAGACATTTTCTTTGTTTTGCAAGAAAATCGGAGCCCACATATCAGCGTTACTCTTTGCCAAACGTGCCGTAGAGGTGAAACCTCCAGAAGCCAAATCGAAGATGTTCTTCTCATTTTTCTCCTTGTCCAAAACGGTCAGAGCCAACGCGAACGACACAACGTGAGAGATGTGTGAAACGTAGGCTGTATGCACGTCGTGGTGAGCCGCACGCATGTAAATGATACGCATATTCAAGCAATCGTACATCTTACGAACCAGTTCAACTGCCTTATAGTCAGAATCTTCCGCATTACAGATGACTCCTGCACGACCAGCAAACAAGTTCGGAATCGCAGCCCAAGGACCGTTAAACTCCGTACCTGCCATAGGGTGAGAAGCAACGTAATTTTTTCTCTTAGGATGATAATGAACTGAGTCGTTCAATTTCTCCTTTGTAGAACAAGTGTCGACCACCACCTGATTGTCGTTTATCTTATCCAAAATGTCGGACAACATGCGGATAGCAGCACTTACAGGCACTGCCAAAAGAATCAAATCACTCTGCTTAATCAAGTCGTCGACAGACATCACCGCATCCACCAAACCGATACGCTGAGCAGTAACCGCGTTAAGTTCCGAATTATCGCTACCGATGATTCGATCTGCAAATTTATTTCTGCGAAGGTCGATTGCCATTGAACCGCCAATCAGACCCAAACCTATAATTCCTAAAGTCATACTTCAATTCCTAATTGATAGGATTTTTCTAAAAAAAATCAGACTCCCTTATCTTTTCTTTTTTGAACACGTCTTTTGCGAACACGTCCGCAATTCTTTATCCGTTTTTACTAAGGAATGAAAGATATTCCTCATCCACGAATTTGATTTTACGACCATCCACCTCGACGATGTTTTCCTTCGCCATCCAAGAGAGTGTGCGGATAGCGTTGGAAGTGGTCATGTTAGAGAGGTTGGCAATATCCTCACGAGAGAGGTTGGCTGCCAAAGTCTTGCCATCTTCCTCAAATCCGAAGTTGTCGCGCAAGAAGATGAGCGACTCTGCCAGACGACCCTTGACATGCTTCTGCGTCAAAGAGACGGATCGTTTGTCTGCCACACCCAAATCGAACGAGAGTTTAGAGATGAAATACCAAGCCAAGTCGAAGTTCTGAGCGAGGAGGGTTTTAATCACATCCTGTGAAATCATGTAGAGTTCGGATGCCTCGATGGCACTCGCATTGGTTACAAAAGGTTCACCAGCGAACATAGCACGGTAAGCGCACATCTCGCCTGGTTTCACCACACGGACGATCTGGCTACGACCACCCGCACCCGTACGGTAAATCTTCAGTTTCCCTTTTGCCACACACACCACATGTGTTGACTCTTCGCCCTCGCTGTAAACCAGTTCGTTCTTCTTAAATCTTCGTACGATACAGTGTCTGTTCAAATATTCCAACTGCTCATCTGTCAGCACTTGCCAAACAGACGAGATCGTCTCAATACCGTCGTACTCAGAAACTATATTCTTCATCCTTAATTTCTATTCTTAATTAGGTGTAAAACTCTCACAAAAGTATAAAGTTTTTCTATAAGTATGTTAAAAAACACAAAATTAGTTGTCTAATCGACCAAAAACCTTCTTCAAAAGTTCAGAGGTACGAGAAGCAGCATTCGTTCTAATATCGGCTTCTTTGTCTGCCACCTTCAAGAAAAGTCCGTCCAATGCCTTGCCTGTAACATACTCACCCAAGTTGGTGTTGACAGTTTCAAGGGCATCAATTTTATTGTATAAATCTGATTTTCCAGCAGCACTCAAACCTATTTTCAAGGCAGCCATAGCGAGTTTTCCTTTCGTATCACTCTTGTAAGAAACGATGTTGTTATACTCGGAAGAGAAACTACTCCAGAAGTCGTTGAGGTTTTTACCGCTTACTTGCACCTGCGAGAAAGTGGAAGTTACGACATTTCCGAAAGTGCTTTGCAGCCCGCTGTAAGTCTTCTCGTGCAAATACTCCGTTGCTGCATTGTTTGCGCCAAACAAGATATTCTCACCGTCGGAGATTGTCATGCTGGTGATTGCGTTGGCGAAGATTTCCGCACTTTCAGGAGCGGCCTTCTCCGCAGCTCTGTTCATAGCGACAATAAGGCTGTCGGGTTGCATACTGTTGGCACCCACCGCGCTTAAGAAAGTCTTTCCTGCGTCAGTCTGCATCAACTCGGCAACCGTCTGGATCTCGTCTGGCAAACCGATTTTCACGGCTGCATCAGCCAAGTAACCATCTTCAACGCCCAAGTTGGTGGCAGCGGTCTTTGCACCGATTGTCAAAGCCTCTTTCAAAGCAGAGACGGTGTCGCCATCACCCAAGATTGAAGAAAGCGCGTCTTCGTCACAAGAAGTAGCCATCACCATGGCTGAGCAAATCATTATACACTTGCTGAAAAATCTACCAATTCCTTTCATATCCATTCATATTTTGTTTCAGACAAAAATACACCTTTTACAACAATTTTTAACGATTATTGTGTGATATCCTATTTCAGAAAATGCCATTTTTTCATATTTTTGCTTTATAACGAATTTTACAACTTATAAAAACTACATTATGCAAATTGAGGCGATTTTATTAGGTTTATCAGTACTCTTTTTAGTGAGTATCTGTGCCGGAAAAATTAGTTCGAGATTGGGGACACCAGCCCTACTTTTATTTCTTGTCATCGGAATGTTATGCGGAAGTGATGGATTAGGCATTCACTTTGAAGACACTTCCACAGCGCAAACCATTGGTACAGTCGCCCTTTGCGTCATTTTGTATTCAGGTGGTTTGTCCACTCGTATCAACGAGATCAAGCCTGTGATGGTGCAGGGTATCTTGCTGGCTACGGTGGGTGTTTTGCTAACCTCAGCCCTCACGGGATTGTTGGTTTACCTGATTTTCGGTTCTTTGTTCAAGAGTACAGCGATGGGACTGGTTACCGCGCTTTTGCTCTCCTCTACCATGTCGTCAACCGACTCTGCCTCTGTCTTTTCGATTCTGCGTTCGAAAGGGTTGCATTTGAAGAACAACCTTCGTCCGATGTTGGAGTTGGAGTCTGGAAGTAACGACCCGATGGCATACGTTCTCGTCATCACCTTTATCGAAATCATCAAAATGCAATCTGCCACCCCCAACTATGGCGCAGCAATTCTCACGTTGGTCATCCAGTTGGTAGTTGGTGCGGCAGCAGGCTTCATCTTAGGAAAATTGTCCATCTTAGCCATCAACAAAATTAATATCGACAACACGTCGCTCTACCCTATCATGGTGTTCACCTTCTCGACGTTGATTTTCTCAATCACCTACTTCATTCAAGGAAACGGATACTTGGCAGTTTACATTGGTGGACTCGTTTTGGGTAATTCCTCATTCGTGCATAAACGGTCGTCGCTCAACTTTTTGGAGGGTCTCACTTGGCTGTTCCAGTTGTTGATGTTCTTGACGCTCGGACTTTTGGTTAATCCGCACGAGTTGATTCCGATTGTCGTTCCAGGACTTGTCATCAGTGCCATTATGATTTTTGTAACCCGACCAGTGAGTGTGTTCCTAAGTCTCTTGCCATTCCGCAAGAAAGACGGTGTGGGATATAAAGAGAAACTCTTCATCTCGTGGTGTGGACTAAGAGGCGCAGTGCCGATCATCTTTGCGATTATGCCGTTGGCAGCAGAAGTGCCAGAGGCGAGAACAATTTTCAACATTGTGTTCTTCTGCACGTTGGTGTCGTTGTTGTTGCAAGGCACGACTTTGCCAGTGGTTGCACGTTGGCTCGACTTAGAAGACAAGACCGTGCAAGAAGACAAAGCATTGGAAGAGTTTGACGTGGAATTTGCAGATGAGATTAAATCCGTCACATCAGAGATTACGCTCAATGAGCAGTCGCTTGCCAAAGGGCCATATTTGATGAACCTTTCATTGCCCGATAAGACATTGGTGGTAATGGTGAAACGAAACAACAAATATTTCGTGCCAACAGGAAAGACAAGCCTCAACGTAGGAGATAAGTTGTTGATTATCACCGACAATCAGCAGGCATTGCATGAGACATACGCCAATTTGGGTGTGAAACGATAAGGCAAAACAAAACGCAAAAAGAAAGGGTGGCTCTCGATTGAAAGCCACCCTTTCTTTGTAAGATGTCGCACCGGCTTGTAGTCAAGTTAAAACTCCGTAATGTAAGAATTGAGTGTGTATCAGCCTTTGTAATCCACCCGTACACCGAAGTGTAGACTTCAAGTAAACTTAAAGTTGTGGCCCGCCATTGGACAGACAAGGGACACCCGTAAGATTTTTTTTATAAATGTAAGTTTAACGATCTTCGGAGACGGTGCGACAATTCCTTATATAATATGATTATATAGTCTGATTATATAGTCTTAATTATCTTTGAGAATGTCTCGTTTATTTCAAAAACATCCGGCAGAATCTCTTTTCTGTGAGTTCAAAGATAGGGCAATATTTTTACACTTCCAACCCCTATTTTATTTGTTTTTGTGAATTTTTCGGCTTAGATTTTATAGTTTTGTAGCGGTACAAATATCTACAATGTATAAAAATCTTTGATATGAAATTTAAACGTATTTTGCTGAAACTCAGCGGTGAATCATTAATGGGAGAGAAAGGTTATGGCATTGACGAGAACCGTTTGATGGAGTATGCTGAGCAGATAAAGGAGATTCACGCAACAGGATTGCAGATTGGAATTGTGATTGGCGGTGGAAATATTTTCCGCGGATTGAGTGGATCGAAGAAGGGTTTTGACCGTGTGAAAGGCGACCAGATGGGAATGTTGGCAACCGTCATCAATGCGTTGGCACTCAACTCTGCCCTCTCGTCAATCGGTGTCCCTGTGAAATTGCTCACTGCCATCCGCATGGAACCAATCGGTGAGTTCTACACCAAAGACAAGGCGATGGAGTTGCTCAACCAAGGCTATATCACCATCTTCGCAGCAGGTACAGGAAACCCATACTTCACGACAGACACTGGCTCATCACTCCGTGGAATCGAGATCGAGGCAGACGCTATGTTCAAGGGAACCCGTGTCGACGGTGTCTATACAGCCGACCCTGAGAAAGACCCTACCGCAACCAAATATGACGACATCACCTACGATGAGATTTTGGTGAAGAACC
Organism: Flexilinea sp.; assembly: GCA_963648205.1. Taxonomy (GTDB): domain Bacteria; phylum Bacteroidota; class Bacteroidia; order Bacteroidales; family Paludibacteraceae; genus UBA1181. The sequence goes on along the minus strand of CAVJCT010000066.1, from coordinate 56,540 downwards.
TCAAAGTGATGGATCTTTCCGCAACCGTAATGTGTCGCGACAACAACCTTCCAATCGTTGTCTTCAACATGGACAAGAAAGGAAACCTGAAGAAGGTGGTCAACGGAGAGAACATCGGCACATACGTTCATCCTTAAACAATAATGTTTTAAGGTATGATTCTATAGCACAAAAAGATAATGAAAATTGTAATTGCGGGTGCCGGAGAAGTCGGCACCCACCTTGCCAAAAGGCTTTCGAACGAGAACCACGACATCATCTTGATTGATGAGGACAGGGAAAAACTGAACCGTTTGGAGCAGATGTACGACCTCCTCGTGGTTGAGGGATCACCCACCTCCATCAATGATTTGAGAGAGGCGGAGACCAACAATGCCGACCTCTTCATCGGGGTTACGCCTATCGAGAGTCAAAACATCACTGCGTGTATCTTGGCCCACAATATGGGAGCAAGAAAGGTACTCGCACGTATCAACAACTATGAATATCTGCTTCCCGAGAATCAAGACTTTTTCAAGAGATTGGGAATTGACGCCTTGATTTATCCGGAATTGCTCGCTGCAAAAGAGATTGTTTCGTCCATCAAGATGAACTGGGTGCGCCAGTGGATGGAGTTCTCCAACGGTGCGTTGACACTGATTGGTATGAAGGTGCGAGCCAACGCCCCCATCGTCAACCAACGATTGATGGATTTGACCAACAGCGAGTTCTATCGTATTGTTGCCATCCAACGAAACACGGAGACCATCATCCCGAAAGGAGCCGATGAGATCAAGCCGAACGACATCGTCTACTTCATCACCACGAAGGACTATGTTACGAACGTGCGCGACCAAGCCGGCAAAGAAGTCATCAATGTGAAAGACATCATGTTCATGGGCGGAGGAAACATCACCATCAAGACGGTGCAATCGCTTCCCGAGGATATGGACGTGAAGATTATGGAGCGCAACAAAGCAAAAATCAATAGTCTGATTGAAAAGGTAGACAACGCCATGATCGTCAACGGAGATGCCAGCAATCTGGACATGCTTCAAGAGGAGAATATTCAAGATATGGATGCCTTCGTAGCGTTGACAGACAATTCGGAAGCCAACATCCTGGCATGTATCGCAGCCAAGCGTTTCGGACTCAGAAAGACCATCGCCGAGGTGGAGAACATCGACTATATCCAGTTAGCGGAGAGTCTTGATATCGGTACGATTATCAATAAGAAAATGTTGGCAGCCAGCTACATATACCAGTACACACTCGATGCCGACGTGCATAATGTGAAGTGCCTCACCCATGTAGACGCAGAGGTGGTGGAGTTGACCCCGAAAGAAGGCTCACCTATCACGCAAAGCAAGATCATGGATATGAAATTTCCGAAAGATATCTTTATCGGAGGTGTCGTCAGAGATGGCAAGGGCTTCATCGCCAACGGACATACGCAGATACAGGCAGGCGACGACGTCATTGTGTTCTGTCTGTCATCCTCCTTCCATAAATTGGATAAGTTGTTTAATTAGAGAGACTTAGTATTAGTATAATATAAAAATACAAGGTCGTTTGCTGAGATCGTCGTGTTTGGATTTTTTCCATTCAGCGACGGTTTTTGTTTTTATATACTCCGTCGGGAGAGTAATGTCGCAGGCGATGCACAGTTTTGTCTCGCCGTTACAGATAGAAAGAATATCCGCGAACATTTTTTCGTTACGGTATGGTGTTTCGATGAAGATTTGCGACTGCTTTTCAAGGTGTGCGCGCTTCTCTAACTGTTTGATTCTCAACACTCTCTCATTGTCTTTAATTGGAAGATAGCCTACGAAAGCAAAACTCTGACCATTGAAGCCAGATGCCATCAATCCCAAAAGAATAGACGACGGCCCCACCAAAGGAACAACATGATAGCCACGTTCTTGAGCGATACGAACAATCTCTGCACCAGGATCTGCAATGGCAGGACAACCCGCCTCGGAGATGATTCCCATATCCAAGCCATTCTTCAGAGGCTCTAAATAAGAAGCGATTTCTTCAGGTTTCGTATGGCCATTCAACGTGAAAAACTGCAACTCGTCGATGTTGATGTTCGAGTCCACCTTCTTCAGGAAACGGCGAGTCGTGCGTACGTCCTCCACAATAAAATTCTTGACACTGCGAATCACCTCCACATCGTAGGCAGGCAACACACGATCGATGGCACTATCGCCTAACGTATTGGGAATCAAATATAAAACACCTTCCATATCTTTATTCTTGCTCCTTTCGTACTATTGTTTCTTCTTCGTATTGATTCAATGTCTTCTTAATCAACGGGGTCAAGAAGATACCCGGCAATGTGCAGATGCAGACCCACACGAAAAACCAGTCGTAGCCGATTTTTTCTTGAATCCAACCGGCAGCCATACCTGGCAACATCATACCCAATGCCATGAATCCCGTACAAATAGCGTAGTGAGACGTTGAAAACTCACCTTTAGAAACCGTTATCAAATATAGCATAAACGCGGTGAAACCGAAGCCATAGCCAAACTGCTCGACTGCCACCAACGAACTCACCACATAGAAATTGCTGACTTGCATGAACGCCATATAGACATAAACCAGATTAGGCACGTTCATCGCTATCACCATTGGCCAGAGCCATTTTTTCAAGCCACCTTGCGCTGCCAAAACACCGCCTAAGATTCCGCCCAAAGTCAATGCCAACACACCCACCGTACCGTAAACGATACCAACCGACTGCGTACTCATTGCCAAACCACCGTTCTCTACCCCATCCATCAAGAAAGGAGAAGCAATCTTCGTCAACTGCGATTCGCCCAAACGATAGAGCAAGATGAAAAGCAATGTGAGAACGATATTTTTCTTTTGGAAGAAAGTCTTGAAAGAAGAGAAGAACGTCTTAATAGCGTTTTTCTCGCGCGCAGGAACATCCTTATCAGGATGAGGGAGGATGAAGAAATGGTAGCAGAAGAAACAAATGAAAAGTCCGGCAGCCACCAACAACGTGCAACTCCACGCCCGAGGCACGTCGCCCATCGACTTCTCCCAATGACCAGCGAGCCACACCAAAGCACCCTGACCCGCAATCATCGAAATACGATAGAAAGTGCTACGGATACCCACAAAGAAAGACTGCTCTTTCTCGTTCAACCCAAGCATATAAAAACCATCCGCCGAGATATCGTGCGTGGCAGAACTGAACGCCACCAACCAAAGGAGGCACAAAGTAGACTGCAAAAAATGAGTCGTCGGAATGCAGAAAGCGACACCAGCCAAGCCTGCGCCAATCAGCAGTTGCATAGCCAAGATCCACCAACGCTTCGTCTTCATCGCATCGACGAAAGGACTCCAAAACGGCTTGATCACCCAAGGGAGGTAAAGCCAACTCGTGTAGAAAGCCGTTTCAGCATTCGAAACGCCCAAGTTGTGGTACATTATCACCGCGAACGAAGTAGCCGCAATGACGTACGGAATACCCTCGGCAAAATAAAGTGTTGGAATCCAGCTCCAGGGAGAAATATTTCTTTTCATTGATTTTCTAATTCATACCTTTTCGTTAAGCCAAACGAACAAAGTCTAATTTATTGGGTTTCGCCGTGGCGAAAAGATGCATATAAATGAACAATAAAAAAAGCCACACCGCTTTGGTGTGGCTTTCTGCCTTTTCTTTGGGTGGGAAATGGGGATCGAACCCACGACCCTCAGGACCACAATCTGATACTCTAACCAACTGAGCTACTCCCACCATCAAGTTTGCGAGTGCAAAGGTATCACTTTGGACCATAACCACCAAACGTTTGAGCGACTTTTTTCGTCAAAATTTTAAAATTTTCTTTTCGTTCAACATAAGCTACTATCAATCAATAGCATACAAATTTCAGAATTTTGCAAGTGCGGTAGACTCCCTTCATTTCAGAAATAATAAGTACCTTCGCAAACACAAAAGAAAGTCTGAAAAAATGGAGAAAAACAATAAATTATCGGAGTTCAACTATCAAGAGAAAGAGCATAAAACATACCTACTCTGTTGGAATCCAGACGTTGATGATTTCAAAGTGGAACACTACACCAACGCTTTAAAGCAATTTCCCGATGGATTTTGCTACAATTGGGAACTGACCGAGTGGGAAGATGCCGAGGAATTCGACTACTTTTATATGGTGCGTGTCGGGAAAGGCAATACGGGAATTGTTTTCCGTGGAATGTTCACATCCGAACCCTTCGAGGCAGAAGATGAAAAGACTGGAAAGGTGGCACACCATGTCGACATCGACTGTTATGATGCGATATTGCCCAACGAAACACCCAACATTCCGATGAAGGTTTTGCTGAAGGAGTTACCAGACATCAACTGGGACAAACTGCCCAAAGGAGTGTTGTTAGACCTTGAAAAAGAAGATGCTTTAGACCGTTTATGGGAGAAATATTCCACCAAAAAATAAGACAGTTGCGAAAAAAGCAACCACAAATCATAGGAAACCAAATAAAAAGAATTACTTTCGCAGAGTAAAATATTTCATAAAAACAACAGTAAAAAAAACGAAACTTATGGCGTATCAAGAGACAACCACAACAGGTTATGGGACACGACTTGGGAACTCATTCAAGGGAATTGTGTCTGGGTTAATAATGATTGTACTCGGAACTTGTTTACTTTGGTGGAACGAGGGACGAGCAGTGAAGCAAAGCGATGCGAACGAAGGCGCATTAGAGCAGACAACGGAGGTGGCAGACATTTCGACTGTCAATCCAGAATACAATGGAAAGATGATCCACGCTTCTGGCGAGGCTAAGACAGAAGAAATGCTTTCCGACGGACTTTTCGGAATCAACGAGAATGCCTTCAGAATCACTCGCGACGTTGAGTATTATCAATGGGTAGAAAGAACCAGTGAAAAGACAGAAGAGAAACTTGGCGGTTCGCAGACTACAACCACAACTTACTACTACGAGAAAGATTGGACTTACACTCCTATACAATCAGACAAGTTCAAGGAGAAGGGACATAACAACTTCGTGTTGGCAAAAATCGAAGACTCTTATTTGATTGCAGAAAATGCAACTTTCGGGGCTTATCAGTTGCCACAAAACTTCATCTCAGCAATCGGGCCAAGAGAGGATTACAGTGTAACTCTCTCTAAAGAGAAAATGGATGAGTTTGAAGAGGCTGTTGAAAAATGTATGAAGCAACAAGGTGTGCAAACAGCAAACGTTGCAACAGCTGTTGCAGACTCAACCACAAACTCAGCAGACTCGACTGCCGTAGCAACAACCAACGAGGCTAAATCGGAGTACGACTACGTAACAGTAGATGGCAACGTAGTTTATTTAGGACAAAATCCAAGCAATCCTAACGTAGGAGATGTTAGAATCACCTTCAGCATCGTTCGTCAACCACAGACAGTAACCGTATGGGCAGATGTTAAAGGTAACACCTTTGCCATCCATACCGATAAGAACGGAAAGACTGTCGGAGGTTTGTCAAATGGTGTATTGACCCTTCAAGAATCATTCCAACAAGAAGAAGATACTAACTCTGCTATGCTTTGGATCTTCAGAGTTATTGGTATTTTGTTAGTATTCTTCGGATTCAAGGGCGTATTCGGTATCTTGGTTACCTTACTCAAGGTGGTTCCATTCTTGGCAAACATCGCCAATGTGGGTGTAAACCTCGTATGTGGATTGTTGGCAGGTATTTGGTCATTGGTGATCATTGCAATAGCATGGATCTTCTACCGCCCAATATTAGCAATCATCTTGTTAGTGTGCGGTGCAGCACTTGCCTTCTTCCTCATCAAACGTTCAAACAAGAAAAAGGCCGCCTAATTCAAGCGAGAATGTAGAGGCCGCCAATAAATAAAGTAGAAAGCAAAATTGACAATTAGAGGTTAGGCTTCGGAAGAGGTCTAACCCCTATTTTTCTAAGAGGTTTACCACAAGACTTCCTCGAAATCATTATTAGAAAGAACATCATCAAAGAGCGTATGATTAAATACATCAACAGTATAAAAATCGGCTCAACAAACAAGCCAAAGATGCACCGTAATCCAACACTTATGGGGGCTATCATAGGCGACATTGCTGGCAGTATCTACGAGTTTTGGCCACACAAATCGACCGATATCAACCTAATGGATGATGAGATGGAATACACTGACGACTCCATTATGACGGTTGCCGTAGCCGATTGGTTAATGGGAGAAAGGGTGAGCGAGGCACGCTTGGTGACACAAATGCAAAAATGGGGACGCAAATACCCCACCCCGATGGGCGCGTACGGTGGCATGTTCTCCCATTGGTTAATATCAGACACACCCAAGCCATATAACTCGTTTGGCAATGGTTCTGCGATGCGCGTCTCAGCTGCAGGATTCGCAGGTTATTCATTGGGAAACGCCCTGGAAATAGCCAAGGTGACGGCAGAAGTAACCCACAATCACCCCGAAGGTATAAAAGGAGCGCAAGCAACTGCAGCAGCCATCTATCTGGCAAGAACAGGATCCACGAAAGACGAAATCCGTCAATATATAGCAAGGAAATTTGGATATAATTTAAACAGAACCTGCGCCGAAATTCGTCCAACCTACGGTTTTGACGGCAGTTGCCAAGGCACAGTGCCAGAGTCTATCATCGCATTTTTAGAGAGTAAAAACTACGAAGATGCGTTGCGACTCTGCATTTCGTTAGGAGGCGATGCCGACACGATGGGAGCAATCACAGGAGCGATAGCCGGAGCATACTATAAAGAGATCCCCGAGACACTCTATCAGTTTGCTTGGAATAAACTACCCCTTGACATTCAGATCGTCGTAGAGAGATTTGACTCTATGTTTGGAGGAAGATGATTTTACTTCGAATGGGTTGCTTCTATTTCAGAAATTTGGAGTTCCACAGATTTCTGAAATAGTCTTGTTGGCGTAAGCGAATCATCGAAAAAGTGTGATATTTCAGCATTTTAATCATCGAAAAAGTGTTGAATATTAAGGTCTGAATCATCGAAAAAGTGTTGTGTTTGGCAATTTGAATCGTCAGAAAAGTGTAAATTTGCGATGTAAGGATTTATAAGTTAGATAGTTATGAAAACGCACCAGCAAGTCAGATGCTCGTTGGAAACAATGTATTCACAGAGTTTAAGGGTGCATTTACAGAACAGTTTGTCTTTCAACAATTAAAAGCCACAGAATTAGTCCCCTACTACTGGAGTAATGACAAGACACCTGCCGAGATAGACTTCATCATTCAGTTTGAAGAGCGTGTCATACCTATTGAGGTGAAAGCAGAAGAAAACGTGAGAGCGAAGTCATTGGCACAATTCATAAAAGACAATCCAGAATTGAAGGGGCTACGTTTCTCCATGAAAGGCTATGCAGATCAAGGTTGGATGGAAAACGTTCCACTTCCTGCCATATCGGCGATTTTAGGGAGATAGTTATCACCTTCCACTCTACAATCGTTCCCGTTTCAAAAGGAAACCAGTAATCTCTAATATCTAAAATGCGTTCAGCAAACTGTCCGATTGTACACGCCTCGCATTTTCTTGCTGAATGGTAGCCATCATAGCGTCTTCTCAATCAAGTGCGGACTTCTTCCACTGTACAACTAACGCTTCTGCCATTTCGGCAACTATTTCGCTGAAATATTTGTCGATTTCTTATTTCTTCAAATCTGTCCAACATTCCGCCTTTTGAACAGTCTGAGGATCGATGAGAAGGTATTTGTGGAGATAGACCCCAAAGACTTCAGATTTGTCAGTCTCCTCCTCTAAGGGATTATCGCTACCCTCCACTCGAGTATATCTAACCCATTTTGCAATTTCATAATAGTAAAGAAAGGCTTCTTGCAATGTAGTTTCTCGCGCAAACAGTTTTTTTATATTCTTCTCTGTACGCTCGCAGTACTTTCCTTTTGAAACTTCTATCAAGAATAACAAATCATCTACTGCCAAATTTCCCCCAACATCACGATAAGATTTGTTGTAGAATGAAATATCAGGGACAATCTCGCCCTCTCCATTTTTTGATCCGTCTAACTTAACTCCATTTTCATAAAGCAAATTATAAACGAAACGCTTCTTTTTTCTTTTTATGTAATTATTCAATCCAGAGAACAGGTCTCTACAAACCATCTGATGAATACACGCTGGGCGTGACATTCCCAACCCTCTACGTCTTAATACTTGCATAATAAATTATTAATTAAATGAGAAAAAAAAGAGTGTGAAACTTTCATTCCACACTCTTCCCTATTTTTATCTTAATTACTTAACTTCCTCGAAGTCAACATCAGTAATGTTGTCATCCTTGCCAGTGTTGCCACCTTGTGCACCTGCTCCTGGGTTAGCACCTGCGTTTGGTTGACCTTGAGCCTGTCCAGCTTGTGCTTGAGCATTGTACATCTCTTGGCTTGCTGCTTGGAATGCTGCATTCACCTCAGAGATTCCAGCATCGATACCTGCGATATCTTGTGCCTTATGAGCCTCTTTCAACTTGTTCAGCGCACTCTCGATAGCAGATTTCTTGTCGGCTGGCAACTTGTCGCCATACTCGTTCAAGTTCTTCTCAGTTTGGAAGATCACGCTATCAGCTTGGTTGATCTTATCGATACGTTCCTTCTCTTTCTTATCAGCCTCAGCATTTGCAGCTGCATCTGCCTTCATCTTCTCAATTTCGTCTTTGCTCAATCCTGTAGAAGACTCGATACGGATTCTTTGCTCCTTACCTGTTGCCTTATCCTTAGCTGATACGTTTACGATACCGTTGGCATCAATATCGAATGTAACCTCGATTTGTGGTTCACCACGACGTGCTGGCATGATTCCGTCCAAGTGGAAACGTCCAAGGGTCTTGTTGTCTTTTGCCATTGAACGCTCACCTTGCAATACATGAATCTCAACAGATGGTTGGTTATCTACCGCAGTAGTAAACGTTTCAGACTTCTTAGTTGGGATCGTAGTGTTAGCCTCGATCAACTTGGTCATCACGCCACCCATTGTCTCAATACCCAAAGAAAGCGGAGTAACATCCAACAAAAGCACATCTTTAACCTCACCGGTCAACACACCACCTTGGATGGCAGCACCAACTGCAACAACCTCATCTGGGTTAACACCCTTAGAAGGTGTCTTACCGAAGAATTTCTCAACAGCTGCTTGGATTGCAGGAATACGAGTAGAACCACCCACGAGGATGACCTCTGAAATATCGTTAGTTGTCAAACCAGCGTTTTGAAGTGCGGTACGACAAGGAGCGATAGTACGTTGAATCAAGTCGTCAATCAACTGCTCGAATTTTGCACGAGTCAAAGTCTTTACCAAGTGTTTAGGAGCACCGTCTACAACTGAGATGTAAGGCAAGTTGATTTCAGAAGAAGTTGTGTTAGACAACTCAATCTTAGCCTTCTCAGCAGCCTCTTTCAAACGTTGCAAAGCCATTGGATCTTTAGTCAAGTCGGCACCGTTGTTCTCGTTTTTGAACTCCTCAACCAACCACTCGATAATACGATGATCGAAGTCATCACCACCCAAGTGAGTATCACCATCGGTAGCCTTTACCTCGAACACACCATCGCCCAACTCAAGGACAGAAACATCGTGAGTACCACCACCACAGTCGAACACAACGATCTTCATATCATTGCCCTTCTTATCCAAACCGTATGCCAAAGCAGCTGCGGTAGGCTCGTTGACAATACGTCTAACGTTCAAACCAGCGATTTCACCAGCCTCCTTAGTGGCCTGTCTTTGTGCATCGTTGAAGTATGCAGGAACTGTGATGACTGCCTCTGTAACTTTTTCACCTAAATATTCCTCTGCGGTAGATTTCATCTTTTGAAGAATCATCGCAGAAATCTCTTGTGGAGAGTACAAACGACCGTCGATATCAACACGTGGAGAGTTGTTCTCACCGCGAACCACTTTGTAAGGCACACGCTCAATCTCTTTGGTTACTTGATCGTAAGTCTCACCCATGAAACGCTTGATTGAGAAAACGGTCTTCTGTGGATTGGTGATTGCCTGTCTCTTGGCAGGATCTCCAACCTTACGTTCACCACCCTCAATGAAACCAATCACTGATGGAGTAGTACGTTTTCCTTCACTATTTGCGATAACAACCGGATTGTTACCTTCCATGACTGCGACGCAAGAGTTCGTCGTTCCTAAGTCGATTCCAATAATCTTTCCCATATCTTTATTTTTTTATTATTATTCAAGAATTAGTTTCAAGCGCTGCTCAACCAACGCTTCACCCTCTTTCTTTCAAAAGTCGTGCCAAACTTATTTTCGCTGTTCCGACATTAACATTGTCAGATATTTTTTGATTTGGGAATGATTATATGTCAGAGACTCTGCCAAATTGGCAGAAATCTCTGATTTTTTTAATGTATTTCTATTTTTTGATGAGTTTGAAGTTCATCATGCCATTAGGTGTCTGAACCATCACAATGTAGAATCCTGGGGTTATATCATCAACCGACACCTGCTCGCCATCGTGGGCAATGAAACTCTTCACAGTCATACCACTAAGGGTGGCAATGCGAACTTGACTCTCCTCAGCCCATGAGAATGAGAAGTTCAACCATTCCTCGGCAGGATTTGGATAGATGTATGCGTACGACTCGCCAATGGTTACCATATCTTCTACATCCAATGAAGTTCCGTAGATATTGAGACATTCAAAGGTTGGACGACCTGTGATCTTCCAGGTTGGATTAGCCACGCCATACTTGCCAAAGCGAGCGTAGGTTTCATTCTCCTTGTGAGGAAGACAGGTTACGGAGTCAAGAATCTGATATTGGTCATTTTTCAATTCAGACAAGAACAGTGTGGTTTTCTGAGTAGACGACAATTTGAAATTGAGGTGTCTGACACCCTGCACAGTGTCTTTATCCGCCCAAAGGACAAGGTAATCTTTCGCTTTGATAACGGTTGAATCGGAGGTCGGAATTTGGAACATTCCTAAATTCTGCTCATTATTAGAAACGAACAAACCGCCCAACGCATAATCTGCCTGACTGTTATTGTAGAGTTCTACCCAATCTTCTGTCTCGCGATATTCATCCAAATAGATGGTGTTCGAAGCACAAGCCTCGTTGAAGTAGACTTGAGGAGCGTTGACATCGAAATCTGCATCCACAGTGTAAACGGCTTTGAACGAACCACCTACGAACGTGTCGCAATAGGTTGGCTCATAGAGTTTTACAGGATTCTCTGCATTAGGAAGAGAAATCTCCCAGTGTGAGAAATTGTAACCTGCCGGTTCGTTGGCAGTGATTTGGCAGTAAGTCTTCGTGAAGAAATAACTGCTGAAATCGGAAGTGCGGATTGGCTCTTCATTGATAGAGAAGGTGGCATCCTTCACATCCGAATAGATATGAATCGGCAATGTGTCGACGCTGAAGCGACTGTTGGCGTTCTTAAACATCACAGCAGGACGACCATTGATAAACTTGCGGATAGTCTGAATATCATTGTCAAAATCAGCCTCCATTTTGTAGGCAGAGGCAATTTTCTCAATGTGACGCTCCACATCTGGCTGAATATTAGCGATAAGGCTATCCAAGATATGATTTGCTCGTTCTGGTTCGAAAGTGGTTGCCAAATGAACGCAGAATTTAGCCAACAAACGCTCTTTGATCTTCTCGTTAGCTATCGCACCTTTGAAAATATCGTGTTTTTTGGCGTTAGTGAAGCAGTCGGTTTTCAACGTATTACCATAGATAGACAAAGAATATTCCGTGTCATACACAATCCAACGCCATTTTCCACCATCACGCTTATCTCTCCAACATTTGATGTTTCCATTAGGCCAATCGGAGTTACCGCAATACATCTCAAGTAAAAAATAGTTGAGGAACTCATTGACATCCATCATATTACACAGATTATCATAGAAATCTGCGTCTGCAGCATTAGTAGAGACGCAGTAGTTCATCAACTCAAGATAACCACTTTTCTCATCGTTTGCCCAGTTGCCCTCGTTGAGGTAGAACCCATCCTCGTCCAAACCATAGTTGGAGTAGACAAAGTCTTTGTTGGTGCGCTCGCGAATGTTGAGCATCCCATAAAATTCGCCATTGATGAAAACCATTGAAGGTTGGTAGGCTTGATGATCGATGTCGGCTTGACCAATCATAAGCGTCTGAATGAAGCCATCGCGAAGGTAGGAACGACCGAAATCGTTTCCTGCGTTTCTCATCACGATACTCTTCCATTTGAGATTTGGTTTTTCCTCAAAAATAGAATAATCCAATTTGTTGTCGCCATAAACTTTTCCTGCGTTCACCTTGATGGACTTGATGTATTTCGTACGAGAACAGCCACCGAAATTGCCGATTTTAACCTCTTGATTGAGACGTTCTTTTTTTGATCTGTCGAACATCTCGAAATTACATGGACGATCCCAGTCTGTGTTGTAGTTGGCATAATCATCAGGGCCTGCGCAATAACTTGGCACTTCCTTTCCATTCACACCTGCCACCAAGATACCAATAGAGTCGCTGTAGAGCAAATCTGGAGACGTTACAAGTGAAACAATCGGCAATTTTTCTATTTCCTCATTAAAGAAATAAGAAGCCGTTGTAATGCCACTGTTGATTTCTCCCTCTTTGACGGCGATTGCTCTCAGAGGTGTATTTGACTTGATGGAAAGTGGATCCGTATATTTCTTGCTCGACGTGGATGGTTCGTTTCCGTCCGTCGTGTAGTAGATCGTTGCAGAAGGATCGGCTGTGATTTTAACAGTCTGCTCGTCGGAATAGAAGCCCGGAGCCAAACTGAACTGAGGGGCAGCCGTCTGAACAGTAGCAATACTTGCATCCGCATTGGCTTTTCCTAATGTAGGCTGTGTGAAATGACCCAAAGTGCCGTCAGCTAATCTTCCGTATGAAATATTTCGGTAGACGGTGTCGTATGCCAAACGATCGATGGTGATACCGCTCTGATCCGACAAGTAGAGGCAACCCTTCTTGGCAGGCAGTTTGAAACTTGCATGCAGAGGAATGACTTCGCCCTCGTCATCCGTTTCAAGCTCATCGAAATAGACAACGGCAAAATCGCCAGGTTTCAGCACAAGGTCATCCTCGCCCGTGGTGATTTGCCATTTCGTAGGATTCTCCTCATCGTCGGAGAAGAAATAGAGCGAAACATCCTCGTCCGCCTCACCATTGTTGAGAATCTCTGCCCAACCCGAAAATTGGAACTGATCATTGACCTGATACGAGACATTCTTCGGCATAATCTCATTAATGACAACGGAACTCCACGACGAGACCGACGTCAATAATAACGCAGACATAGCCAATACGCATTTTGTGTTTTTCATCATACTTAAATTTTTAGAGAACAAATATGAAACATTTATACTTTCACACCAACTGAAAGGCGACACCAGCCTCAACAGAAAATCTACATGTAGACCCTATTTATACCTTATATATATGTAATCTTGTATAACAAAGAGACTATAATATAGAAAAACAAACCAGCGTCGTAGTCTGCAAAGAAATGTAAAAAAATGTAAAAACAAGAGGATGAGGCAGTTTTTTCAATGAAGGAGGTGCTTTTTTGAGGGGGGAAGTTTGCGTAGCGAAATATGACAAGACTATCCCCACTCCTCCACCTTCCAAAGGTCGTTTCCTTTATAAACAATGACCACCTTGTGGAATGGATGGCAGTTCATAAGTTGTGGCAGTTTAGGGTCTTGAGCGTATTGCTCCAATTGGACTTTTGCTTCTTCGATAGCGTTGTTGCCAACTTCGTCGCTATCTGTTGTTTTAATGTATTTCAACTCTAACAAGTAGCCGTGAGCTACTTCAGGAAATCGGACATTGTCTGGAATCATGGTGAGGTCGCAATAACCGCCATTCAGTTCCATTTCCTGCACTACATAGTAGTAACCGCTGTGGTTGAGGTAGGCGGCAACGAATCCTTGCACATTGCGCTCGGCTTGAATGCTGGAGTGAATGCTCGTACAATTTTTGTATCCTTTTGCAATGTAGTCGATAGCAGGACGGATATCGCCTTCAATCGCCATCTGATCATAGTGGTCGGCAAGGTGCATATCGTCAATCTTCGCCTCGTAGTTGTATTCGTCCATAACATAGCCGTAGTACTGTTTGCGGACGTTCTCATTCGGAATGCCCAATTTCACCTTTCTGCCTCGTTTGCCGATAATGGTCAGCATACCATAATAATAAAGCAGACTCGGGAAAAGGTCTGGTTCAACCAAATCTTCTGCCGGGAAACTTTCGCGCAAGTCTGCCCAGATATAGCCCTCGTTGATGATTTGTTTCAAGACACTCTTGCGATCGCCTTGGAGTCTATCCAAGAAGATGATTTTCTTCATCTTAGCATAGTCGGTCATGGTATTGGGATCGACCATCTCTTTAGGCGCTTTTCCTCGACGAATGACGTGGCGAAGATAGTAAATCACCATGTCGCTGTTAAACATTTTAGGGTCGGTGTCGAGACTGTCTTCAGCGAAGCAATAGTTGTCATACCAAGGCTTCATGTCTGCCATCAGTTGATTAGTCGGGGCGGTGATGAGTCCTGCGTTTCGGTAATATTCAATCATCTCTCGCACTTCCGTCTCGCTGAAACCCAACATCATATTGAACTCAGGGTCCATGGAAAGATTCGTGCCGATATTGTAACCACTATTCAAATCGTTGACGGTAACAGGACTGACCCCCATCATCATAATTCGATGGAACATTCCCTTGAAGAGTTTGAAAAAGTCGCGATAGAAGCCTTTTGCGTGCGTCAATGCATGATAAACCTCTTCTCCTTCTTCACTCAATACGTTGTTAGTGAAATTATCATACTCGTCGATGATAAGGTAGAGTTGGATACCGAGTGTATTAGCCCTACTGTTTATCAGGTTCAATTTAGCTGCTGCTCCTTTTGTTTCAGCGAATTCTGTCAAAAATTGTGGTTTGTAATATTTTGCATACTTGTCTGCAAACCCATCTATTACAGCTTCGCAATAGGCATTGAAATTTTCTTCCAAGCCTTGTGGCCCTGCAGCCGCTCGTGAAAAATCAAAATACAAAATTTGATACTTTCCCTGGTATTCCGTAGGTTGAGTTTCTATCCAAGTGTCCTTGAATATCTCGTGAAAAGAATCTTTCTTCTCAATGTCATAATAGGCCTCAAGCATAGTGAGGAACACGCTTTTCCCGAAACGACGAGGGCGGATGATGTAGAGAAAGTCCCCAGCCTCTTCCATCTTAGGAATGAACATTGTCTTATCAGCAAAATATCTATTCTGCTGTCTAATCCATGTGAAATTTGGAACACCGTAAGGTAATCTTTTGTAATCCATGCTTGCTATGCTTTTGAATTGGAAAAATACACTTTTTTACACGATCTTTCACGCAACCCACACACTTTTTTACACGATCTTTTCTTCATTTGCTACACTTTTCTACACGATCTTTTGAGAAAACACTACACTTTTTTACACGATCTTTCGTTTCTCCGTCCCAAAATCAGTCTGCAATATCTCCTTCTTTCGTTTACCCATCAAATACAAAACTTTTCCCGATTTTCCTTATCTTTGCCTAACAATCATAAACAAATGTCAAAATGATCAATCGAGACGATGTTTTTCAAATCGGTCGAATCCAACGGCCTCACGGACTAAAAGGGGAACTGGCATTTTCCTTCTCCTCGGATATCTTTGATGATGCGCTTGAAAATATGGACGACCCCCACCTCATCTGCGAAATGGACGGCATATTAGTGCCTTTCTTCGTGGAAGATTATCGCTTCAAAAACGACGATACTTGCTTGGTGAAATTCGAGGGTATCGACGACGATGATAAGGCTAAAAACTTTACGAAAGTTGCCCTTTTCATCGAGAAAAAATATCTTCACGAGGATGTCTCGGGTGCCGACGTGGAAGGTGGCGACTACTACATTGGATTCCAAATTTTTGATGAGAACGGAAACGAAATCGGTGAGATTACTGACATTGACGACTCTACTGAGAACATTCTTTTCATCGTCTCAACTCCTCAAGATGACGAACTCTTCATTCCTGCCGTCGACGACTACATTATAGGTATCGACGATGACAAGAAAATCATCCAAATGAACATTCCTGAGGGTCTTTTAGATATGAACGACCTCACCGCCGTAGAAGACGAAGATTAGGAAACAAGAATCTAAGCACGCAAAGAGCAAGAAAAAAACGCTATCTTTGCGTAAAAGAGTTTTCCTTTAAAAACTCTTGATAAATATTAAGATATGAAAGAAAACGAGATGATATTTGGCATCCGTGCCATCATAGAAGCAATCAAGTCCGACAAACAGATTGATAAAATCATCCTTAAAAAGGATCTGCAAGGTGAATTGGCTCACGAACTTTTCACCGTTCTTCACGATTTTCCGCAAATTCAAGTGCAGCGCGTCCCTAACGAACGTCTCAACCGCTACACAAGGAAAAACCACCAAGGTGCCATCGCTTTCATCAGCCAGACCACCTACGAACGTGTAACCGACTTGATCCCGACAATCTTCGAAGAGGGTCGCAACCCTTTCTTCATCGTCTTAGATGGTGTTACCGACGTGCGTAACTTCGGTGCTATCGCCCGCACCTGCGAATGTGCTGGTGTCGACGCTATCGTCATTCCAGTGAAAGGTGGCGCAACCGTCAACGCCGATGCCATCAAAACCTCAGCCGGCGCATTGCATACCCTCTCAGTCTGCAAAGAGAACAGTCTGCTGGCGACCTTGAAAGAGATGAAAAAATGTGGAATCCGCATCGTTGCCGCTACTGAAAAAGGAGACAAGAAATACACCGAATCCAATCTTTCCGACCCTGTCGCTATCGTGATGGGCGCAGAAGACAAAGGTGTCTCTCCTGAAATTCTCCGTCTCTGCGACGACCTGGTGAAGATTCCTATCAACGGTAAAATCTCTTCTCTCAACGTCTCCGTGGCTGCCGGTATCATCATCTACGAGGCAATCAGACAAAGAGACCTTAATAAGTAGTATCGCAAAGGGATTGTGCAATGGACATTTTATACGAAGATAACCATATCATCATCGTCAACAAGACGAGTTCGGAAATCGTGCAAGGCGACAAAACAGGCGACGAACCTCTCTCTGAAAGGGTTCAGAAATATCTGAAGGAGAAATACAACAAGCCTGGCAACGTCTTCATCGGCGTGGTGCATCGCTTGGATCGCCCCGTCAGCGGATTGGTCGTTTTTGCGAAAACGTCGAAAGCCCTTGCTCGCCTCAACGAGATGTTCCGCACTCACACTAACCTTCAAAAGAAATACTGGGCTATCGTCAAAAATGCTCCTAAAGAGCCTGAGGCTCAACTCACTAACTTCTTAGTCCGCAAGGAAAAACTCAACAAGACCTTCGTATACGACCAAGAAGTGGAAGGTTCAAAAAAATCCACATTATCTTACAAGGTTATCGGAAAGACTGACAATTATTTCTTGTTGGAAGTGGAACTGATGACGGGCAGACACCACCAAATCCGCTCGCAATTAGCTCACATCGGTTGTCCCATCAAAGGCGATTTGAAATATGGATTTCCTCGCTCTAACAAAAACGGCGGTATCAGTCTGCATGCTCGTAGCGTTACGTTCACTCACCCCGTTACAAAGGAGGTAATCACCGTAACCGCCCCCGTACCTAAAGATGACGTGCTTTGGAAAACTTTTGAAGAAACAGCAATAGATTAATGTTCAAGAACATCAACATTCATAAACATATCCTTATTTTCTTAGGATTTCTCATTCTGAAGATGGTTTCGCTTCAGGCGCAAGATCGTTCTGCTCTTCAGAAAATATTCGACACTATTGCCGAGTGCCGAGACGATTCCGTCAAGATGAGCCTCAACCAAAAACTAAACGAAAAAATCGGTCTTCTTCTGCAAAACCCCAACTCGTTCGACGATCCTTTTCTGGAATTGCGAAACCTTGGGAAAATCTATTCCGACGATAATAAGGTGCGCATCTACACTTGGTCTTTTCCGTTAGAGGATAAGTCATACCAGTATGGTGGATATGTGCAGTATCGCGCAAAAGGAGAAACAGTTACTACCCCTCTCGTCTTCAAAAACACAAACGTACCTAAAGAGACGGGCGAAATCAGTGTGAAAAACTGGTATGGCGCACTTTATTATAAGGTGTTCCATGTGAAGAAGAGACGAGACAACTACTACATCGCTTTCGGATGGTCGGGCTTCGACGCTGCGACAGACTTCAAAGTGATCGAGCCTTTGGATTTCGACAAACAAGGCAGACTCTCATCTTTCGGGAAAGAGGTGTTCGATAAAAGTGCTTCCACAGATGTCAACAAACAGTCTGCGAGAACAAAGAAAAATCCTTACAGAATTGTTTTAGAGTATAATTCCGACGGAAAAGTGACTTTGGATTATGACTCATCCGTCGAGAAAATCATTTTCGACCACCTTTCACCAATAGAGCCGTCCTACACTGGCATTCGCGCCTACTACGGTCCCGATTTCACCTACGACGCATACGACTTGAAAAAGGGAATGTGGCGTTTTGAAGAGAATATTGACGCACGAAACCAACAATAATTGAAAAATAAAATGAACATAATAAAAGTATTGACTATGAGTGCATTAGCAATCGGAGCCTGCGCTTGTTCAGGCAACAAGCAGGCTGAAAGCACAGAGCCATTCAACTACCACGTTGACCGGTTCGCCGACATCGAAGTCTTGCGCTATAAAGTGCCTGAGTTCGATAAATTAAGTCTACAACAGAAAAAATTGATTTATTTCCTTTCAGAAGCTGCCATCGAGGGTCGAGACATTCTCTTCGACCAGAACAACAAGTATAACTTGGTGATTCGCAAGACTTTAGAGGCTGTCTTCTTGAACTATGCTGGAGATAGACAATGCGACGAATACAAAGGGTTAGAAACTTATCTGAAACGTGTTTGGTTCGCCAACGGAATACACCACCACTACGCTACAGACAAGTTCGTTCCTGGCTTCTCTGAGGTTTATTTCCGCCTCACAGTCAAGTCTTTACCTGCCAATGTCCTTCCTTTGGATCAATATGACGGCAATGTCGACAAACTCTTAGACACGATATGCCCCGTCATCTTCGACCCTAAACTCTATGCGAAAAGAGTAAACCAACAAGAGGGCATTGACGTAATCAAAAACTCTGCCAACAACTACTACGAGGGCGTTACTGAGAAAGAGGTGGACGATTTCTACGCTTCACAAAAGGTGGAGGGCGACGAAACTCCAATCTCCTACGGTATGAACAGCAAACTTGTCAAGGAAGACGGCAAGTTGGTGGAGAAAGTCTGGAAAATAGGCGGAATGTATTCTCCTGCCATCGAGAAAATCGTTGGATGGTTGAAGAAAGCCGTCGAAGTGGCAGAAAACGACAAGCAGAAAAACGTCATTCTCTCACTTATCAAATTTTATGAGACTGGAGATTTAAAGACATTTGACGAGTATAGTATTCTCTGGGTGGGCGATTTGGATTCAAGAATTGACTTCGTGAACGGATTCATCGAGACCTACGGCGACCCATTAGGATTCAAAGCCAGTTGGGAGTCGGTTGTCAACTTTAAAGACTTAGAAGCGACCGAGCGCACAAAGAAAATCTGCGACAACGCTCAATGGTTTGAAGACCATTCTCCTGTTGACCCTCGTTTCAGAAAACCAAAAGTGAAGGGTGTCAGTGCAAAAGTAATCACCGCTGCTATGTTGGGTGGAGACTGCCATCCTGCCACTCCGATCGGCATCAACTTGCCAAACGCCAACTGGATTCGCCAAATGCACGGTTCTAAATCCGTAACCTTGCAAAATATCACCGAAGCATACGACAAGGCAAGCATTGGCAATGGATTCAGCGAAGAATTTATATGGAGTCAAGCAGAAATTGATTTAGTTGAGAAATATGGTTTCCAATCAGATAATCTGCACACCGACCTCCACGAGTGCCTCGGACACGGTTCTGGTCAGATGTTGCCAGGAGTCAGCCAAGACTCTCTGAAAGTCTACGGAGCCACCATTGAGGAAGCCCGTGCCGACCTCTTCGGACTCTACTACGCTGCCGATGACAAAATCGTAGAGCTCGGTCTCTTACCTAACAAGGAAGCCTACAAAGCCGAGTATTACAAATATATGATGAATGGTTTGATGACGCAGTTGACTCGCATTGAAGAAGGCAACAACATCGAGGAAGCCCACATGCGCAACAGAGCCTTGATTGCACATTGGGTGTTCGAGAAAGGCCAAGCCAACAAAGTCGTAGAGATGAAAAAGCGCGACGGAAAGACCTTTGTCGTCATCAACGACTATGAAGCCCTCCGTGGACTCTTCGGCGATTTATTAGCTGAGATTCAACGTATTAAATCAGAAGGCGACTTCAACGGAGCCAAAAACTTAGTTGAGCAGTACGGTGTCAAAGTAGACCAAGAATTGCTGAAAGAAGTCAAAGAGCGATATGCGAAATTGCAGCTCGCCCCATACAAAGGCTTTGTCAACCCAGTCTACCAGCCAGTGTTGAATGACAAAGGCGAAATAATCGACGTAAAAGTTGACTATAGCGAAAGTTTCGTCAAACAAATGATCAGATACTCAACAAAGTATTCAAATTTGTAGAGGTTATAGGACATAAGAAGAGATGCAGCGGATATTTATTCTGTTGCGTCTCTTTTTTACATTTATCTGTAAGTGATACAAATGTTACTACAAGCAGTTACATTCAAATGAACGAATAGAGTTTTCTATTAACTCTCTGATTATCAACACCAACGACCATTTTCGTGACTACACGAAAATGGTCGACAGTTTTCTATTTTCACTCTGTCAACAATGCCCCCATCCAAACCATTTTCGTGAGCCTACGAAAATGGTCGCAGTTTCCTATTAACTATCTGATTATCAACATCAATCACCATTTTCGTGATGCCACGAAAATGGTTGGCAGTTTTCTGTTCATACTATGTTATACATCCAAAAGCTTTTATTATTCATAGAAAACAACTATATTTGCACTTGTAATAATAAAAACTAATTGTTTGCTTTTATGGATTTGCAAAGAATCAATCAGTACACCTCTGATTTTAATAAAATCGCCCAGTACATAAAGGGTGATAAAGGTGATGAACAAGTTGAGATTTGGTTTGCCAGAGACTTGCAAATAGTGTTAGGCTACGCACGTTGGGAAAATTTTCTCGTCGCAATAAGTCGTGCCGTAGAATCCTGTAAGTCGCAGAGTATCAACATAGACGACCATTTTCGTGAGGTCACGAAAATGGTCTCCTTAGGAAGTGGTTCTCAACGAGTTTTCTCCCTACTCTGACCATCGCAGCAAAAAATCTTGCAACAGAGATGACCAACTACAACGTCGAGCAAAAAGACCTTTTCGGTGAAAGTAGCATAACAGACGAGCATATTCAAAACAACAGTAGCGTCCGCCAAATGCTCGGTCAGAGAGGTATAAAGCCAGAGGATCTTCCTGCAGCAGAAGACATCAAAAAAGTTGAAAGAAGAGTTTCTAAGAACCAAAAGGAAATCGAGAAATCCTCTGATAAACTTCCTAAAGAGTTGGAGAATCGATAAAACAGGACTCTCATCCATACCATTTTCGTGAGTCCACGAAAATGGTAGAGTTTTCTTCTAACTCTCTGATTATCAACATCAACGACCATTTTCGTAACACCACGAAAATGGTCGTCAGTTTTCTATTTTCACCCTGTCAACAATGCCCCCATCCAAACCATTTTCGTGAGCCCACGAAAATGGTTTGAGTTTTCATTTAACTATCTGATTATCAACATCAATCACCATTTTCGTGACACCACGAAAATGGTCGTCAGTTTTCTTTCTTTTCCCCTGTTGAGTATCTTCCAAAAACTATCTAAGCAAACGACCTTTGGTTCTCCCATTTTTTTCTTACCTTTGCACCACCATTATTGGATGGCTCCGTAGTTCAGCTGTATAGAATATCAGATTCCGGTTCTGAAGATCGTGGGTTAGAATCCCACCGGAGTCACTACAAGCCACAAAAAAAAGAGAAACTTTTCAATCGCAATGACCGAAAAGTTTCTCTCTTATTTTTTACCTGTTTCTCTATCTCACACGATTGCCCAATCGCAATGCCCAATATTCATTCAAACCAACAAACATCAGTCCGATAACCGTAAAGAACAGCAACACCCATACTGGGAACGCCAGCGAGAACTGCCATACGAGATACACTCCTAACACAAACCCGATAACTGCCGTTACCAATCCAGGCACATATTTTCGCACAACCACCGCAAAGAGAATCCGCAACAGCAAGCATACCTCCGTAGCCAAGACTACCGACACCCACAACCGCTGCGAATAAACCTCCAACTCGTCCGTCGCACCCATTATCGCAATGGTTATCAACATCACCATCATCAGCTTCTCCAAACCTACGACAATGCACGACATTCTCGTCAAGGGTGCTAACGATGAAAAATAGTCTTTCAACTTTGGAAACTTATTCTTCGCCAACGACTCATTCTTGCCCCACCAGTTCGACCTCGTCAAACAAATCTCCAACTCGTGCAACAAAATGAAGCCGACAAACGGCAACACGGAATATAGAAAATATAAAGGCGACATACTATTCTTTTTTTACATCAATACTGGCGTTCTCCAAAGATAGAAGTTCCCAAACGAACTATCGTACTACCCTCCTCAATCGCTATTTTATAATCACCCGACATTCCCATAGACAGTTCACGGAACTGCGGTGCCACCGTCTTTTTCATCTCCTGAAAGAAAGAAGACAACTCGTGGAACTCTCTACGAATTTGCTCGTCATCGTCAACATTAGACGCCATTCCCATAATTCCGACCAACGAAACATTAGGATAGTTTTTCAATCGTCCACTCGAAAGGAACTCGCGCGCCGTCTTGAATCCATAGCCAAATTTCGTCTCCTCCTGTGCGACATGAATCTCCAACAGGCACTCAATCACTCGATTGTTTTTCTTGGCCTGCTTGTCAATCTCTGCCAGCACCTCCTCGCTATCCACACTGTGAATCAGCGACACGAAAGGAGCAATATACTTCACCTTGTTCGTCTGCAAATGCCCGATGAAATGCCACTCAATATCTTTGGGCAACACTTCATATTTCTGCGTCAACTCCTGCGCCCGACTCTCACCAAACGCACGTTGACCCGCATCATACGCCTCTTGCAAAGCCTCAACAGGGTGATATTTCGACACTGCCAACAACTTCACATTCGGAGGTAATTCCTCTTTATATTCTTTAATTTTCTGCGCTATCATCATCTAAGTAATTTTAAACAATTTCACACAAAAATTGGGGTGTTCCTATTTTTCAGGAACCTCATAACGATAGACATCCATAATCGGCGTGTCTGTTATCGTTACGATTTCAGTATCCGAAATCGTCTCTTTAAGTCCGTCTTTCAAATTCTTCAATGCCTCCTCGAAATTATCGGCATGCACCAAAATCGTAGAGAAAGCCTTCTTCTCCGTTGCATTCACCTCATCAATGGTAATGTATGCAACTCGACATTTGTACCATCTTTCTGCCTCGATATCCTGACCGAAAATCTCGCTTATCTTCGCCTTGCGAATACTTGCAACATTGAACTCTCGAGTGTAAAAAGGTGCGACCTCCTCTATGATTCTCGCCTCTGCCTCCGTAAACGACAAGGCATCGACCATATAGGTGTCGGTCTTCTTTTTCTTCTTTCCGGCATTCTTACCAGTTGTCTCTTCCTCTGTCTCGTATGATACTTTACATTCAAAAAAATTCATAACTTATATGTTTTTCGTTTCATAATACTAACGACAAAAATACGAGTTTTCACCTTTATATAAGAATGCCCCACAAAAAAAACACAATGAAATACACAAATCGAGCCAAGGTGTGTAAAAAAGCATTATATTTGCACAGTTTTGCCAATTTTGAGTAAAATAGCAATTGTAAAAAGTCAACGTCTAACAAAAATCAGCCAAAAATGTTAGACGCATACTACGCAAAAGACAGTAAACGAAAAGAGATATAATATATGTCGAAAAGTTTCATTCAGTACATTGAAAGTTCTCTCCAAGAGAACTGGGATTTGATGGCAATGACCAACTATGTAACGAAAAAAAGTTACACTTACGCTCAGGTCGCTCAAGAAATAGCAAAAATGCACGTTCTCTTCAAGGAACTGAACATTACTAAAGAGGATAAAATCGCTTTGGTTGGACGTAACACTCCAGAATGGGCGATTACATTCCTCGCGACCGTTTCTTACGGTGCGGTCATCGTTCCTATTCTTCAGGATTTCCATCCTAACGATGTGCAGCACATCATCAACCACTCAGACTCTAAATTGGTCTTCTTGACTGATAATCAGTGGGATAACCTTGACGAAAACAGAATGCCAAACGTTCGCGGTGTGTTCTCAATCTCAGAGTTCCGCTGCGTCTACCAAGCCTCTGGCGAAACCATCCAAATGACGATGAAGCACCTGAATGAACTGGTAGAAAAAACCTACCCTAATGGTTTCACTAAGAGCGACATCAAGTTTGAAGACAAGAGCGGCGACGAGGTTGCTATCATCAACTACACTTCTGGTACTACAGGCTTCAGCAAAGGCGTTATGTTGACCGGCGAAAATATTTGCTGCCAAATCGAATACGGATTCTGCACTAATCTGGTGGCAAGAGGCTATAACATCCTCTCTTTCTTGCCTTTAGCCCATGCTTACGGTTGCGCATTCGACTTTTTGGCACAATTCGCAGCTGGTAGTCACATCACTTTCTTGACGAGAATTCCAAGTCCGAAGATTCTTTTGAAGGCGATGGACGAGGTAAAACCAGACAGTATCTTCACCGTGCCTTTGGTTATCGAGAAGATTTACAAAAACAATCTGTTGCCTTTGTTGAACAAGACTTCCATGAAGGTGGCAACAAGTATTCCGCTGATTTCCAACCGTGTATACGCAGAGATTAGAAACAGACTCATCAACGTGTTTGGTGGAAAATTCAGATTGATCGTGATCGGTGGAGCTCCTTTCAACAAAGATGTTGAAGATTTCTTCACGAAAATAAAATTCCCTTTCACAGTTGGTTACGGAATGACGGAGTGTGCGCCACTCATCAGTGTTGATACGAAGAACTATGTTCCTCACTCTGTCGGAAAACCTATCACCGACGTACAAGTGAAGATTGACTCTTCCGACCCAGAGCATATTCCAGGAGAAATCTTGGTGAAAGGTCGTAACGTGATGAAAGGTTACTATAAGAATGAGGAGGCAACTCGCAACGTTTTCACCGAGGATGGTTGGTTGAAAACCGGTGATGTCGGTGTGATGGACAAAGAAAACAACATCTTCATCAAAGGACGTTCAAAGACTATGATTTTGACCTCTTCCGGACAGAATGTCTACCCTGAGGAAATTGAGGCAAAAATTAACAATATGCCATTCATCTCTGAAAGCGTTGTCATTCAAAGCGACGAGAAGATTGTTGCCCTTGTCTACCCAGACTTTGCTGCAATGGACGAAAGCAATATCCGCCAAGAGGACTTGGAGAGCATTATGGAGCAACACCGTAATGACTTAAACAGGAACTTGGCAGCCTACGAACAGGTGAAAAAATTCAAAATTCATCCGACAGAATTTGAAAAAACGCCTAAAAAGAGCATCAAACGCTACCTTTACGAAGACAAATGACAAGGTTATGTTTCCGTATTGTGTAAAAGAGAGCATTTTTTAGTCGAATTTTATATTTTTTTCACATTCCGACCCTAAAAAAAAGGTGAAGAGACAAAGCAATGATAAAATTAAACCTACCTTTGCAAAGTCTAAAGAAACGAATAGTTGTTTAATTAATTATATCAAAAGAAATGAAGAAAGTAGTTTTATTTTTCGCTGTATCTGCTGCAGTTGCTTTAGCATCTTGCGGAGGAAATGCTAACAATGACGCACAAGCTGTTGATTCTACAGCTGTTGAAGTAGTTGAGGAAGTTGCTGATTCTGCAACTATCGCTGACTCAATCGAAGCTGTTGTAGATTCTGCTGTTGCTGCTGTTGCTGACTCAGCTGCTGCTGCTGTTGCAGAATAATTAGCAAAATACAACGAATGAAAAGTTAAAAAGAGCGTCTCATTGAGGCGCTCTTTTTGGTTATAGACAATTCAAGAATTTTCGATTGTAAACATAATCAACTGATGACACCCCAATTCAGTTGATTCTTCAATATCTCCTGCAAATGTTTGTTCAACAAGTAGTTTTTCTCTAACATCAACTCTGGATCTTCATCTAAAATCTCTCGGGCAGTCTCACGAGCCAACTGTACAATCTGACCATCGGTTGCCAAATTGGAGATCTTCAAATTCAACGACACTCCGCTTTGTTGTGTTCCTTCGATATCGCCAGGTCCTCGCATCTTCAAATCATACTCTGAGATTTCAAAACCATCGTTCGTTCGAACCATCACATCCATCCGTTGTTTGCTTTCGCTCGACAATTTCACTGAGGTTACCAAAATGCAATACGACTGCTCTGCTCCTCGTCCAACTCGTCCTCGCAACTGGTGCAACTGCGACAAGCCAAAACGCTCCGCACTCTCAATCATCATCACCGATGCATTGGGTACGTTCACGCCCACCTCAATCACCGTCGTTGCCACCAGAATATTCAACTCTCCCGACGAGAATCGTTGCATCACAGCATCCTTCTCCGCAGGTTTCATCTTGCCATGCACCATCCCAATATGATACTCGGGTTCGGGGAAGACTTGCTGCAAATTGGCATATCCAGTCTCCAAATTGGCATAATCCATCTTCTCCGACTCTTGTATCATCGGATAGACAATATAGACTTGCCGACCCTTAGCGATTTCTCGCTTCATCGAGGCATACAAATCCGAACGCTTCGTGTCAAACCGATGAATCGTGTAGATGGGTTTTCTTCCCGGTGGCAGTTGATCAATCACCGAAACATCCAAATCTCCATAAAGGGTCATTGCTAAGGTTCTCGGTATTGGGGTCGCCGTCATCACCAGAATATGTGGCGGCTCTATATTCTTCGACCATAGTTTGGCACGTTGAGCCACGCCAAAGCGATGTTGCTCATCAATCACAACCAATCCCAAATTCTGAAACTGCACCGTATCTTCCAGCAAAGCATGAGTTCCGATCACAATTTGCAAACTGCCATCTTGCAATGCCGAAAGAATCCAATCTCTGTCCTTTTTCTTCGTCGAGCCTGTCAACAAAGCGACAGATATACCCAACGGAGAAAGCAGTTTAGACACCGTCTCATAATGTTGCGTAGCCAAAATCTCCGTCGGCGCCATCAAACACGTCTGAAAGTTATTGTCCAACGCCATCAACATAGACATAACCGCAACAAGGGTCTTTCCACTTCCCACATCGCCTTGCAGTAGCCTATTCATCTGTCGACCACTACCCACATCCGCACGAATCTCCTTTATCACCCGCTTCTGCGCATTCGTTAGTTCAAACGGCAAATGTTCAGAGTAGAAAGTGTTGAAATAATGGCCAATTTTGGTGAATGGCAATCCTTTAAACTTCTGTTCACGTATTTTCGTATTCCTTAGAATATTCAACTGGATGAAGAGCAGTTCCTCGAATTTCATTCTTAGTTGCGCAATCTTCAAATCATTGATATTCAATGGAAAATGGATGGAAGTCAACGCATCTTTCAAAGGGATCAAGTGCCGAGATTCACAGATATACGCGGGAAGTGTTTCTTCAATTTCATTCTCTTCGAATCCTTTCAGAATCTCCAAGACAATCTTTTGGATTCCTTTTGTGGCAAGGAAGCCCGACTTCATTTTCTCTGTCGTCAGATACATACCTTGCAAACCGCCTAACGAGAGTTTTTCTCTCACTTCAGCAATCGTCTCCATCTCGGGATGCACCATGCTGACCTTTCCCTTAAAAAAGGATGGTTTTCCGAAGATAACATAATCATTACCAGGCTTGTAGGTCTCTGCAGCATATTTCACGCCCTTAAACCAGAGCAGTTCCATCGCCGATTTTCCATCCGAGAACATAGCGACAGCCCTTTGTTGTCTGCCACTGCCCACCAAGTCCATTCTCAGGATTTTACCCTTCACCTGCACATACGAGGAGGTGTCGTTCAACTCCGAAATATCGTAAAATCGACTTTTATCAATGTAGCGGTAGGGGAAATAATAGAGCATATCTCGGTATGTTTTTACCTTGATTTCACTATTGAGCAGGGCGGCCTTCTTCGGACCGACACCATGCAAATAGGTTATATCATTATCTAAAAACATAGAGACTACCTGATTTTTCTAATCCACCAAAGCATCCGCTATCTTCATATCGTATGCCGTCGTTATCTTCACATTTTCTCGATTTCCATCCACTAATTGAATGGTGTATCCTGCAGCCTCAACGACAGAGGCATCGTCGGTAAACGTGTCTCGATAGGTCTGCTCATACGCTTTTTTGAGAATATCATACTGGAATGTCTGCGGTGTCTGCACCAAACGGTAAAGACTGCGATCGACAGACTCACTACCCTTCTCATTCACTTTTCGCAACGAATCGACAGAAGGGACAACAGGCACAGCCGCCCCCATCTCCGCTGCCGTTTTAAAGGTCGCATCAATCGTTTCCACAGAGACAAAAGGCCGAACGCCATCGTGTACTGCCACCAAGGCTTGCTCCGTCGGATGAATAGAATTCAGTCCATGCGACACTGAATGGAAGCGTGTTTCGCCACCCTCCACCAAAGTATGCGGAGCGGTGAATTGGTATTTCTCGCACAGTTCATGCCAGTAGTCAAAGTGACTTTGAGGCAACACCAAATGCACAGAAATAGCGGATTCGTACGCTAAGAAACGCTCGATTGTCCGCATAAGGATGGGCTTCCCCTTCACTTCAAGAAACTGTTTCGGTATTGCGCCTCCCATACGAAGACCTTTTCCTCCAGCCACGATAATTACATATTTCTGCATAGAATCAACCTCTTTTTGTACGACTTTTTCTTTTGCAAACGCTTATTTACAAAGTTAAGGAATTTACACGAAAATGAGGAATAGCGACAAAACAAAGAGAGGCTGTATCAGAAGATACAACCTCTCGATTAGCAATTTATGATAAATGCTTATTTGTCGAATGCTTTGATGATTCCGCAGAAATCCTCAACCTTCAAAGAAGCACCACCGATCAAACCACCGTCGATGTCTGGCTTAGCGAACAACTCAGGAGCGTTAGAAGCCTTGCAAGAACCTCCGTAAAGGATAGAAGTGTTCTCTGCAACTTCCTTACCATACTTGTCAGCAACAACTGAACGGATGTATGCGTGGATCTCCTCTGCTTGGTCAGCAGTAGCAGTCTTACCAGTTCCGATAGCCCAGATTGGCTCGTATGCAATAGTGATCTTAGCGAAGTCCTCAGCAGACAAGTTGAAAACTGAACCTTCCAACTCAGCCTTAACAACTTCGTTTTGCTTGTTAGCCTCGCGCTCTGCCAAGCTCTCACCGATACAGAAGATAACCTTCAAGTTGTTCTTCAAAGCCAAAAGAACTTTCTCCTTCAAGATTTCTGGAGTCTCGTGGTAGTACTCACGACGCTCAGAGTGTCCGAGGATAACGTACTCTGCTCCTGTAGACTTAACCATAGCGGCAGAAACTTCACCAGTGAATGCACCAGACTCTTTGTCTGCACAGTTCTCAGCAGCAACTGCGATCACATTAGTATCGATTAAAGAAGCAACGCTTGCCAAGTGAATGAAAGGAGTTCCGATGATAACATCGCAGTTCAATTTTTGACCCTTCAATGCAGCATCCAAGCCCATTGCCAACATAAGACCCTCTTGAAGAGTCTTGTTCATTTTCCAGTTTCCTGCTACAATATTCTTTCTCATTGCTTAAGAAATTTTTATTTATTGAAAATTATTTTAAAAAGATTAAGCGGAAAACATCGCTCTGTTTTCCGCCTACAAATTTAATCATTCTCCTTCTTTTTTACCAAGAATCGCTCTGCAATTAATGTCGCAATTTTATCTAATGCGAACAAAGCCAGCAAAAATCCGATAAACAACAGTGTTGAGAGAATCACAACTCGTGTGTCATTTGGTTCTTGCACCTGACCGCGTGGCGAGTTCTCCAACGGCTCGGTGAAGGTTGGCATATTGGCATTGCTCCATTTGTTGATGACAACACCATCTTTTATCAACACAAGACCAGGATTCGAGCGCACAATCGTCTTCAACGTGATTTCATCGGTATTGACGATTGGGTATTCAACGCCACCCATCTCTACCTTATATTCTCGCATCTCCGTCGACTCCAATCCAGTGGCAGTCATACAATAGAAGCCATAGCCATTGCGCTGTGCATAATCGTATATCGCACTGATTTCCTGACGTTTATTAGTCGATGCTTGCTCAACTCGTTTTGAAATCAACAAGAAGGTATAACCTGGATTTGAAAGTACATCTTCCGTGATATCGCCCTGATCAGGATCTTCCAACGAGAAATCATGGATTGGTGGTTCAAAACCTTTCTTCACCAACTGGCTCTCTGAATCAACGAAATGCCATGTTGAGTCGAGTTTTGAATACTCTTCCATTGAGAATTTTTGTTGCTTGCCATCCTTCTCATAGATGAAGGTCGTCTCATACTCATCTATCGGAGTTGGCACCATCTGTCCGTCTACCATAATGCTATCTGGCACTTCCATTGACTTGATGATGTTCGTTCCATTCTTATATGGACGGAAATCGATAATCGGCAGATTGACAAGGCAATAGAGTGAAACTAATATCGAATAAGCCCCTGCTGCGATGGCAATGATCCACTCCGTACGCTGAGAGAAGAGTTTCGGACTGTACTTGTTCCACTTCAAAATCATAATCGTCAGTGCGAGGAAAATGATATTTTTCCAGAACGTCTGCCAGTTGGTCAACACCAAAGCATCACCGAAGCAACCACAGTCTGATACAGGGTTCGTCAAGGCAACCCACAACGTGAGCGGTGTCATGAAACACATCAAAAGAAGCGTCAAAACCGAGGTCGATTTCACATTCGCACCTAACAAAAGGCACACACCCAACAAGAACTCGAACGCTGCCAGCAAAATGCCTGCCACCAACGCCAACGGTCCTAAGAAATCGAGACTCAACGCCGTCAGATAGTCTTGTATCTTATAGGTAGAACCTAACGGATCGACCGCTTTCGCATATCCCGAAAAGATAAAAACGCATCCCATTATGATTCTTGCTATCACAACGGACACTTTCTTCACATTTGAACTAATCTCCATACTGAAAAAAGATTTTTATACTACATCTGTTTACTGATGTTTGATTTCCCAAATCGCGACCAAACACAAATTAGAAACGACCAAACGGTTCTTTGATTGTTTCTAATTCGTTAAAAATTCTTAATTACTTCAGTAACTTAGTTCTGTAGTGGCAACGAACCTTTCCCTTCGCCATATTCGACAATTTAGACTTGTTCATCTGGCGACGGATTGGCGAAATATGGTCTACGAAAACATGACCCTCCAAATGGTCATACTCGTGCTCAACGACACGGGCTTGGAAATGCTCATAAACCTCCTCGCATGGCTCGAATTTCTCGTTCAAATATTTGATGCGAATACGAACTGGACGTTTCACAGACTCATTGATACCTGGCAAACTCAAACATCCCTCATTGAATGCCTCCAACTCCTCACTCTCTTCTACAATTTGAGGATTGATGAACGCCTTCTTAAATCCTTTACACTCAGGGAAATCCTCACCCAAGCAATCTGCGTCAACGACAAAAAGACGAATCGACAAACCAACCTGTGGCGCTGCAAGTCCCACACCATCAGCATTATACATCGTCTCGAACATATCGTCAATCAACTTCTGCACTTCAGGATAAGAACTATCAATATCTTTCGTCTCTGCTCTGAGAACCGGACTTCCATAAAGGATAACTGGTAAAATCATTTCTGTATGTTTTTATATTTTACGACAATATTTTATATCAATATTCACTTAGAATTTTAATCTTTGTGATTCCATATAGGATTGAAGAATGATTGTGGCACTCACTTCATCGACTAACGCTTTATTTCTTCTGTCCATTTTCTTAACGCCCCCTTCGATAATCGCCCGGTGAGCAAGAACAGAAGTGAAACGTTCGTCGAACATTTCCACAGGAATATTGGGAAGTTTTTTCTTCAACGATGCCATAAAAGGAGTGATGTATTTCATTGATTCTGAGTCCTCTCCCTTCATAGTTTTGGGCAAACCCACCACTATTTTCTCCACATTTTCCTTTGAAACATAGTCTACTATAAACTTCAATATTTCGCCAGACGGAACAGTGGTCAGTCCGTTTGCAATGATTTGGAGCGGATCAGTTACAGCCACCCCAACACGTTTCTTTCCGTAGTCTATCGCGAGTATTCTTCCCATAATTACGGCAAAATTAGCAATTTTTAAGCAAATTGAAACAAGTAAAATCTTATCTTTGTAGAATCATAGTAAAATATCTAAACGCTGTTCCAAACATGCCATTAAATATTCCGAATAATTTACCCGCTATCAAGCTCTTAGAGAATGAAAATATTTTCGTGAAAGACAGTACCGCTGCCTCACACCAAGACATTCGTCCACTTAAAATAATCATTCTCAATTTGATGCCGTTGAAAATTACTACGGAAACGGACTTGAT
The DNA here is from genome assembly GCA_963648205.1 of Flexilinea sp. Classification (GTDB taxonomy): domain Bacteria; phylum Bacteroidota; class Bacteroidia; order Bacteroidales; family Paludibacteraceae; genus UBA1181. The sequence goes on along the minus strand of CAVJCT010000066.1, from coordinate 23,858 downwards.
TCGTCTGCTTTCCAACTCACCGCTTCAAATCGAAATTGACTTTATGAAGATCAAAAGTCATACTTCAAAGAACACTCCGATAGAACACATGCAAATGTTTTATAAGGACTTCGACACTTTGAAGGACGCTTGTTACGACGGTATGATCATCACGGGAGCGCCTCTCGAACACATGGATTTTCAAGAGGTTTCTTATTGGGATGAAATTACTCAGATATTTGATTGGACAAAGTCGCACGTCTTCTCTACCATCTACATTTGTTGGGCGGCTCAGGCAGGACTTTTCCATCACTATGGTGTGCCAAAATACAAACTGGACAAAAAGATGTTTGGTATCTTCAACCATCGCGTGTTAGACCCGAAGAACCCTATTTTCCGCGGTTTCGACGACGAGTTCTTTGCGCCTCATAGTCGCCATACGGAGGTTCACAAAGAAGACATACTTGCCAGACCAGAGTTGAAATTGATTTCAGAATCAGACCAGGCTGGCGTTCACATCGTGGAGGCTCGTGGCGGACGAGAGTTCTATATCATGGGACACTCCGAATATAGTCCGTACACATTGCGCGACGAATATTACCGTGATTTGCAAAATAATCTTCCGATTGATATTCCAGTCAACTATTTCCGCAATGACGACCCTACACAAGAGCCTGTCGTTCGTTGGAGAAGTCACGCCAACTTATTGTTTGTCAACTGGTTGAACTATTTCGTTTATCAGAAAACACCTTTCAATATCAACGAGATTCAAGGCAATAGCCTCTAACAGCCTTTGTCATCATAGAAATTATAGAATATAGAGACCGCAATGCGCAAAATCGAACTGCTTTCTCCTGCCAAGACGCCCGAACACGGCATCGAGGCTATCAACCACGGCGCAGACGCAGTCTATATCGGTGCGCCTCGCTTCAGTGCGCGTGCCAACGCTGCCAATACGATAGAAGGTATTGAGAGCCTTGTCAAACACGCTCATCAATACTACGCCAAAGTATATGTGGCTCTCAACACCATTTTGACAGACAAGGAATTAGCTGAAACTGAGTCGATTATCAACCAATTATACAATATCGGCGTGGATGCCCTTATCGTCCAAGATATGGGAATCACACAACTCAATCTTCCGCCGATACCCCTCCATGCCAGTACGCAGATGGACAATCGGACGGTGGAGAAGGTGCAATTCCTTGAGAAAGCAGGCTTCGAGCAAGTGGTTTTGGCAAGGGAATTAGACATCAACAAGATACGAGAAATACATCAACAAACAAACGTCAATCTTGAGGTTTTCGTTCACGGTGCATTGTGTGTGTGCTATAGCGGACAGTGTTATCTCAGTCAGAAACTCTGCGGAAGAAGTGCCAATCGGGGTGTGTGCGCCCAAATGTGTCGCCTGCCCTACTCTCTCGTTGATGCGATGGGAAAAACACTCGTCAAAGACAAGTTCTTGCTATCGCTCAAAGATTTCAACCTTTCTGCCTACCTCAAGGAACTCATTGATGCAGGCGCATCTTCCTTGAAAATTGAGGGAAGACTGAAAGATGTGGAGTATGTGAAAAACGTTACAGCCTACTATCGTCAGCAGTTGGATGCCATTCTCAATGGCTCAGACCTCTACGAGCAAAGTAGCTCAGGCTCATGCACTTACACCTTCATCCCGAATGTAGAGAAGAGTTTTCACCGTGGCTCAACCGACTATTTTCTACATGGTCGAACTCACGAAATCACCTCTTTCGACACACCAAAATCTTTAGGTGAGAAAATTGGTAAAGTGCAGAAAGTCAACGGCAAATTCATCTTTGTCGACACAGACAAAACCTTAGCCAATGGCGACGGTTTCGCCTTCTTAGACCGCAACGGACAGTTCCGCGGATTCAAAGCCAACACTGTAGAAGGCAATAGGATTTGCCCTGCCGAACCCATTCAAATTGCCCCTAACACACTGATATACAGAAATTTCGATCAAGCATTCGACAAGGTTCTCAAAAAGAAAAGCGCGGACCGAAAGATAACTGCCAACATCTGCATGCAAGAGACATCAGATGGTTTCACCTTTCAAATCACTGATGAAGATAACATTTCGTCAACGATTTCTCTAAAAATGGAGAAAACGCTTGCTCAAAATGTAGAAAAGCAAACAGAAAACATCATTCAGACGCTCAAAAAGACAGGAAATACCATCTTTTCGATCAATAACGTTGAAATTCAAACCTCACAAGCCTACTTCATTCCTTCCGCTCAATTAGCCGACATTCGCAGAAACTTAATCGCCCAATTGGAAGAGGAACGAGAAAAAAGAAGAGAAAAAGCGAACACCCATTTTCCGCAGACTTCTCACCCTTACATTGTCAATCAGTTAGACTACCGAGGAAATGTCCACAACCATAAAGCGGAGGATTTTTACAAGCACCACGGAGTTACGTCGATTGCGCCCTCTTTCGAAGCAAAAGAACCACAAAAGGCAGAGTTGATGCGATGCAAACACTGCATTCGCTACGCCATCGAGGCTTGTCCGAAAGAGAATAAAGAAGCAACTCAAAAGTTGAAAGAGCCCCTTTCACTCATCACCAACACTGGCGTTAAACTGTCTCTTATTTTTGATTGCAAAAACTGCGAGATGGTCATTCAGTAATTCAAAATCACATTGACAATTCTTCCGCACTTTTATTTCAATCGCAACTAATATCAACATAAATAAAAAAGGAGGATAGTCCATCAGACCATCCTCCTTTTTCCTTCTATGAAAAACTTTTTTAGTTTGCGAAAACTCGTTTATCCAACACACGTTTTGCTTTACCCTCGCTACGTTGGATAGTGTTTGGAGCGACCAAATTAACATCTGGTGTGATTCCACAGACACTCTGAATCTTGTGAGCAATCTTATCTGCCATCTTAGCAAGCGTAGCAGGATCAGTCGTATAGTATTTCTCTTTTACCTCAATATCAATGTTGAACACATCCGAATTGTTCACACGATCAACGGTAATAAAGAAATGTGGTTCATACTCCTCAGCCTCGCAAAGAACAGCCTCAACCTGACTTGGAAAGACATTGACACCACGAATGATCATCATATCGTCGCAACGACCCATGATCTTATCCATTCTCACCAATGTACGTCCGCAAGAACATTTCTCGAAGTGCAAAGCGGTCAAGTCGCGAGTTCTGAAACGAATCATCGGCATTCCCTCTTTTGTAAGCGTAGTGAACACCAACTCTCCCTTTTGACCCTCTGGCAATGGTTCGCCAGTCTCAGGATCTACGATCTCAGCGTAGAAATGGTCTTCGTTCAAGTGAGTTCCCTTCTGGCACTCGCACTCGAAACCGACACCTGGACCGATAACCTCAGTCAAACCGTAGATATCGTATGCTTTAATACCCAATTTCTGTTCGATTTCCTTACGCATAGCCTCTGTCCAAGGTTCTGCGCCGAAAACGCCAACTCGCAAATTGAAATCCTCTCTTTTGAATGGAGACTTAGCCAATGCTTCAGAAAGGTAGAGAGCGTAAGATGGAGTACAAGCCAAAGCAGTTGCACCCAAATCGTGCATCAACATAATTTGCTTTTGAGTGTTTCCACTTGACATTGGAATGACGGTTGCGCCAATATTCTCGACTGCACTGTGAGCGCCTAAACCACCCGTGAACAATCCGTAACCGTATGAAACCTGAACGGTGTCGTCCTTACCCAATCCGAAAGCGGTCATACAACGAGCACCCACCTCTTTCCACACTGCGAGGTCATTTTCCGTAAGACCAACCACAATAGGCTTTCCAGTAGTACCAGAAGAAGCGTGGACACGAACAATTTCCGACTTAGGAGCAGAAAGCAATCCCCATGGATAGTAATCTCTCAAATCCTTCTTTGACGAGAATGGCAATTTAACAATATCCTTAATGCTGTGGATATCATTGGGCGTTACACCAGCGGCCTGCATTCTCTTTCTGTAAGGTTCACAGTTATGATAAACACGATCGATGACACGTTTCAGTCGTAGACCCTGAAGTTTCTCCATTTCTTCACGGTTCATACACTCTACAGTTTCATTCCAAATCATCTTATTTTAGGTATTAAAAAAATTTCTTGCGAAGATAGCATATATTTCTGAATAACACGTTGATATTCTTCTAATTTTTAAGGTTTATTCACATTCGACAATGTCTAATCCCCTCTTTATCTTAACTTTTCTTTATTCACGCTAAATGTTTCGCAAAGTGCGTTTCTTTTCCTTACTTTTGCAGAAAAATAAACCTATAAATACATATAATAATATGGCAAGTTTAAAACTTTCTTCTAACAAAATGATCGCTGGCGTTGCTGCTGGTGTCGCTGAGTACTTAGGTGTTGATGCAACAGTCGTTCGTATCATCTGGGCATTGCTCATTCTTTGCGCAGGTTCAGGTCTCATCGCATACTTCATCGTTTGGATCATTTTAGCAGCGCAGAAGTAATCTGAGGCGTAGAATATGTCGGCGAAAAAGTTTATCCTGAAATCTGAGTTTGCACCGATGGGCGATCAACCGCAAGCCATCGCAGAACTCTCTGACGGTGTGAAAGCGGGCGTTGATGCTCAAACTCTTTTAGGTGTAACAGGCTCGGGAAAAACTTTTACCATCGCCAACGTGATTCAAGAAGTGCAGCGACCTACGCTGATTCTGAGTCACAACAAGACTTTAGCGGCACAACTCTACGGAGAGTTCAAGAGTTTCTTTCCTGAAAACTCCGTCGAGTATTTTGTGTCCTACTATGATTATTTTCAACCTGAAGCCTACCTTCCCAACACCGATACCTATATAGAAAAGGATCTCGCCATCAACGACGAGCTGGAGAAACTGCGACTTTCCACGACTACCGCCCTTCTTTCGGGAAGGAAAGACATCATCGTGGTCTCGTCCGTCTCTTGTCTCTACGGTATGGGTAACCCCGAGGATTTCTACAACACCTCCATCACCATCAAGCAAGGACAAGCGATGAGCATGAACTATCTGCTCCGCAAATTGGTGGAGGCTCTCTATGTGCGCAACGAGATAGAGTTGACCCGAGGAAAATTCCGTGTGAAGGGAGATACGGTGGATGTGTTTCTTTCGGATGCTGACCTTGTGGTGCGCATCCATTTCTGGGGAGATGAGATTGACGAGATCGAGACCATCGACCCTATCAACCAGATTCGCATCGACACGTTCGATGAGTTCAATATCTACCCTGCCAACCTCTTTGTAACCACGCAAGACCGTATCAACAGAGCCGTCTACGAGATTCAAGACGACCTCAGCACGCAAGTGGCAAGTTTCGAAGCCGAAGGGAAAAACTTCGAGGCGAAGCGACTTTACGAGCGTGTGAACTACGACTTGGAAATGATCAAAGAGTTGGGACACTGCTCGGGCATCGAGAACTACTCCCGCTATTTCGACGGACGAAAGCCAGGAACCCGACCATTCTGCCTTTTGGACTATTTCCCAAAAGATTTCCTATTGGTGATTGATGAGAGCCACGTTACCATTCCGCAGATTCACGCCATGTACGGTGGTGATTTCTCAAGGAAAAGCACGTTGGTGAACTACGGATTCCGTCTGCCATCCGCCTTGGACAACCGTCCGCTTAAATTTGAAGAGTTCGAGGAGTTGACGGGACAGACCATCTACGTCAGTGCCACGCCAGCCGATTACGAACTACAGAAATCGGGCGGTGTCGTTGTGGAGCAGGTCATCCGCCCTACGGGATTGTTAGACCCTGTGATTGAAGTCCGCCCAAGCCTCAACCAGATTGACGATTTGATGGAGGAGATCCAGCAAAGAGTGGAAGTGGACGAGCGAGTGTTGGTAACGACGTTGACGAAACGTATGGCAGAGGAGTTGCAAGCCTATTTGGAGAAGATGGGCGTGCGGTGCAACTATATCCACTCGGATGTGGAGACGTTGGAGCGCGTGAAGATTATGGAAGACCTCCGCAACGGACTGTTCGACGTGTTGGTGGGTGTCAACTTGTTGCGTGAAGGATTGGACTTGCCGCAAGTGTCGCTTGTCGCCATCATCGATGCAGACAAAGAGGGAATGTTGCGTTCTCACCGAGCCTTGACGCAGACCGCAGGCCGAGCCGCCCGAAACGTGAACGGAAAGGTCATCATGTATGCCGACAAGATTACAAAGAGCATGCAACTCACCATCGACGAGACCAACCGTCGTCGTGAGAAACAGATGAAATACAATATAGAACACAACATCACACCCAAGACGGCGATTAAGAATAGCAAGTCTATTTTGCCACAACCGCCGATTGAGGAGAATCCTGTCATCAAGAAGGCAGAATACAAGATTCAGGAGATTCGCACCATCGCTGCCGAGCCTCAACAATACCACACGAAGGCAGACCTTGAGGCAGTCATCGAGAAGATGAAAAAGAAGATGAAAGAAGCCGCCAAGAAGTTAGAGTTCTTAGAGGCGGCACAATATCGCGACGAGATCATGAAATTGCAGAAAGAGTTGGAGGAGATGTAGGGGAAAAGTCTACTGACAAAAAGTGGCAGTTGTGACAGTTTTTGATAGTAGAGAATGATGGTAAAACACGATGGGAGACCGGCAAAATTGACATGGAGAATTTTTATCTTCATAATATTTGCACAGAAAAAAAAAATACATTTGCTTTATCATTATTATTCAATAATCATTTAATTGATATCAAATTCAACGAACTAATAATTAATTTTTCAAATGAGAATTCTAAACTACATTGCTCAACTTTTAGCAGCGGTTCCATATTCCGCATTAGTCGCATTTTTGATAATGTTTTTGATATGTGCGGCACCATATTCAATCATTTTCATTTTTGGCAAATTAGGACTTTTTTGGTGCATGCTATTAGGCTCTTTAATATTGGCTCTTATTGCAACTATTTTCCAGTTCGCAACGATGGCTGTTTTCATCCCGTACATTTGGATTACGAAAGAAAACCTCGTGGCAACAATTTTGTCTATAATCACTTTCATAGTGATGACAATTCGAGAAATCATCCTGTTCTGGGGACACTTTTACGAACACGAATGGAAGACAACCCTATTATGCATTATCTTCACAATTGTGTATTTTGGTGCAATGGTCTATGTTAGTTCTGGGGTATTGGGTTCAAACATGGGAAACACAGATTAAAAGAAATAAAAATTGTATTAGTAAAGTCTACTGACAAAAAGTGGCATTTATGACAGTTTTTGTCAGTAGAACCATTAACTCCGTCCAATACACCCTTTATGAAACATCATTCCTACCTACTTTAGAAATCCTGAACCAACCGAACAGATCTACCGGCTGACCCATTTACGCAACAACCAATCGAGCAATAACTCGTAGAATTGAAGTTTAATAAGTAAACGCAACCAGAGCCATTATCTGAAGACGACCAATACCCACCAGACTCACCAACACCGTACATTGACTCACCAGCACATGGAAGAGCCACAACACCATACTCTTCAAATTCCTTAAACTCTTCCGCAGTATATTCGTTTTTCACATAGTCTTCACTCGAAAACCAATACGAATCACCATACTCATCATCCCTTTTAATATTAACATTAACAAACGCCACCTTATTTTGATATGGAAAATCTGACGGAATCAGCATAAAACACAACATGCCCTCTACCGTTCCCATCGTCCATTTATTGTTTTCTACAAGATAATTCCACTCCTCATGGGTTAAAGTTCTCCACATTCCAGGCTCATTACCTCCATTTGAAATGGCATTAAAAGCGCCCCAATCCGCATCCGACAATTCTTTTCCATCATAATAATCCCTACCCAACTGAGACTTAGACCATGGTTCGTATGCTTTTGCTCCACTCTCACTCCAACCACAAGTGCCCCAACCGAACAGATCAATCCAACCATCATAATCGGCAGAGGCATACGCATTTCCTTCCCCAATTACATCCCATTGATTTTCTGCGAAACGCCAAGTTCCTTGGGCTTCTCCCGTCGCTGTTTTGTGCATTTTCCCATTTCCAGCATTATACTGAAGGTTTCCCTGCGAGAATCGAACACTTTGTGTATCCGACACTTTAAAAACACCTTTAACAAGAGCACCATCTTTTTTCACCTCATCCGAACAAGGCGAGGTCTCTTCTTTCGTCGTTTCAACTATGCTCGATGAGTTCAACTCTCTAACCTCTTCAGCTTGACTCGAAGACTCTCCGTTCTTCACATTACCTGAGCAAGAGAGCAATAAAAACGACACTGTCACAAAGCTAATAAAATCAATCTTTTTCATACGCAATTATTGTTTTTTATAAGACAAACTTCTGAATTCCTATAGGGTATCATATCGTCACTTTTTGTATTGGGGCAAAGATATAAAATAAAAAAACAGGAGTCAGCCTCTCTGCTCAAGATTGGCGACTCCTTTAGAAAATCATAGTCTTGAAAGATGATATCAAGCCCAAACACAACGAGGAAGGCATCCTCACCATCGGACTAATGGATTTCCTTCTCAACAAAAACAGTTAGGATTGGTAAAGCCTACTGACAAAAAGTGGCAATTATGACAGTTTTTGTCAGTAGCATAACTTACGAGTTCAAAATTTTCTGCTTTTCAGCATCAAACTCTTCTTGAGAAAGAACACCTTTATCAAGAAGACCCTTTAATTCAAGAATTTGCTCTGCTTTCGTCTTACCACTTTGCTGCAATGGAGCATTCAATTCCTGCTGTGATGCTACAGGCTGAGAGTACATTGATTGCTGTGTCCGCTCATTCGTTTGTTGTTGCTGAGGCTTCTCATTCAGATATGCTGAGTTATACTCCTTGTCGAAAGAGTTTTGATCTTTGCACAAGAGCATAACAAAATCAATTAATGATAAAACACAAGTTATTATGAGACCAATACCTAACCAACCTAAAAAAATAGTGATTAAGAGGTAAGTCACACCTGCCCCCGTCTTTCTCAAATAAAACTTATGAGCGCCAAAACATCCAAGAAAAAAACACAGAATAGCTGCTACTGATTTCTCCTTCATACTTTTAAAACATTAAATTGAACATTCCAAAGATACATTACAAATATCCATTTTTCACCCCACCCGATATGTTTTACAGCATATTTTTCATATTTATCTGATTATCAGATAGAAAAGTTTTCAACACCATCAATTTTCACGCCCCATACAAATCATCCATAGTCAATTGGCTGTGGATGGCGCTGACATCCGAGGTTTCTGTAACGCCACAAGAGGTGATGAGTGTGAGGTGAACTGCCTTGTCTGTGCCACTTTCGGCAATAAATGTGTCTACTCGATTCTGCATACGTTGCAACTCTGCACTATCAAGAGCATATTTCCCTTTGCTGTATTTCATCTCGCACACATTGATAATACCGTCATTTCGTTCTATCAATAAATCAATCTGCGCCTTTGGATTACCCCACGAATGGGCAGTACATACAACTCCACCAAAACCTAAACCATCCTTTATCTGGTCTAAATGTTGCAAACATACGCGTTCAAAAGCCAAACCTGCCCAGGTATTATGCAATGGAGAATTATACATGGAAGTCCAAAAGTTTCGGTCTCCATTCTTATTTTGTAAAATAAACTGGAAATAGAACAACGTATAATTGTCCATCAACTGATAGATAGACTCTTTCACCTTCTTCCCGATACAAGAATACATTCGAAGGAAACCACATTGTTCCAACTCCTTTAAGGCTTTTGAAACTTTGTCATTATCAGCCAACTGAGACTGCTTAATCAGGTCTACCCTTGTCATACCAACTTTCTTTTTCGAAAGAGTCTCTATGATTTGAATGTGAACGTTCGGATTTTTAAAAAGCGAAGCGTAGAGGGCATCATATTCCTGCGACATCTCTCCATCCTCATCAAAGAACATTCGATCGAAATTTTGCGCTACACTTAACCCCTTTTTCAAGAAACTCCAGTAGTACGGAATTCCTCCCAAAGCCATATAGGCTTCAAGAATTAGTTTTCGGTTGTAGCCCAACCGTTGCGACGCACAATAGAGTTCACATTCATGCAAAGTGAATGGTTTCAGATGGATTCTCCGTGTCAATCGATTATGCAGTCCGCCATAGTTCATCACTATATTTTCGATAATCCACGATGTGGCACTACCACACACCACCAACACAATGTCTTTTCGTGTCGTTGCCCAGCCATTCCAAAAATGATCTAATGCTCGAATAAAGTTTGATCGTGTTGTGTCCATCCACGGTAACTCATCAATAAACACGACTTTCTTACCTTCAGGAAGACTGGCAAGGAAAGACTCCAACAGATGAAATGCCTCATACCATGTTTTCGGCATTGCCGTCTTCGCCATACCTACATTGTAGAGGGACTGACGAAATTCACTCAATTCCTCGCGCAATGAAGCCCCTAAAATTCCAGTATGCTGAAAAGCAAACCGAGAACCAAAAGTTTCTCGAATAAGATACGTCTTGCCAACACGACGTCGTCCATACACCGCAATAAACTCCGATTCGTCCGATTTCAACGCATCCATCAAGATACTCTTCTCCTTTTCTCTACCTATCAGCATATCTTATTGTTTTTTTCCACTGCAAATTTGCAAAATTAGTTTCTAATTACCCCCTCCAACAAAACAATTTTTGCTCGAACCTGGTGGAAATCTATCATTTTCGACCACATTTCCACCACTTTCAAGCAATTTTTGACGGACTATAAAATCACAAACATCTGATAATGAGACAAAAAAGAAACGAGAGTGAACAGATTTTTCCTCTGCGCACTCTCGTCTATATTTCTCTCGTACTTTCAACTACTCCCAAACAAACTCCGTTCGTCTATTTTCGTCTGGATTGTCGCTTATCTGGTCGCTGGCTCCCTTACCTTCACTTCTGAGTTGTTTTGAAGAAACGCCCTTCGAAACTAAGTAGTTGACCACTGCTTTGGCTCGTTTCTCCGACAAATATTGATTGTATTTCTCATCTCCTTCTGGCGACGCATAGCCTACCACCTTCATCTTGGCATTCGGATTCTGCTTCAACACATCTGCCAACTCGTCCAACACTGCCTTGGTCTCATCCGACAAATCGGTCTTGCCTTTGACAAACTTCGCCGCATTGAATTTCTTCTGAATGGTCTTCACTGCCTCAACGGTCTCTTTTGCCACCATCACAGGCATCTCCGTCAATTCGGTATCTGGCGCAATTGAATCAGTCATCAAAGAATCAACAGACGCCGTGTCTGCCACCAAAGAATCGATAGGCAAAACATCGGGCAACTCATCGTTAACCACCGCCTCTTCATTCACCACAGGACTATCCGTATTGATTGGAGTGTGTACTCCCTCTTTCGTAAACAATTGGTAAGCCAAGAAAATCGCCATCAGTCCGACTAAAATCCAAAGCAATAGGCAAAGGAAACTGCAACATTTCTGTTCCTCTTCTTTGGGTTCTTCTACTGGCTCTTCGTGGACTTCCTCTTTTTTCTCCTCTACCACTGGCTCGGGAGCAGGCTCAGCCTCAACAACTGGCTCATAGCCATTCAGATATTCTAACGTGAAACCGCCACGCTCACCAATTTTTGTGGTGCGCTCGAGACTTGCCACTTCAATGCCAAACTGTTTCGCATACTCCACCACCTCTTGATAGTCTTCCTGCTTCCAGATAGACTCCATCGCCAACATCTTACCGTCAGCCGTATGGATGATTTCATCTTCTTGCTCGAACTGTATGGTGGTCACCTCCACTTTGGCTCCCGTCGATGCCCACTTACGAACGCCGTTCTGAATCACAATCTCGTGAAAGAACCCTTCCGCAGCCCAAGTGTTCTTATCCTTGTTATTCTCAAACCATTTTCCCTTCGTAAACTTCGCTGTAGAAAAAACTTCACGAAGCTGCTCCGCTGTCGTCTTCGGATTCATCACCAAATAGGCATTCACAATTCCTAAGACGGTGCGATTCATCGCCTTGCCATGTACTTTTATTTTTGAAATATTCTCCATATTAATCCGTCCTTTAAAAATTATTTTCCGTAAAGATAATATTATTTGTTTTAAATATGTGCCTTATAACTTGATTTTTGAACGATGAAATTTTCTTTATTTCTTCCGTATCACCAACTCATCCCCTATCTTGATGGCATCCGTCTTCAGTTTATTCCACTTTTTAATCTCATCTACCGTACAACCATAATTAAGGGATAGGCGATACAAGGTGTCGCCTTTGCACACAATGTGTACGATCTGCGACTTATCACCACTCTCCTCACTCGACTCACTTTCAGCCTTTTCTTGCTTCTCCCCCTTCTTTGCTTTTTCTTTCTTTGACTTGTTCTTCTTTTGCTTCTTCTCCTGCTTTTTCGAAGACTCTTTTTTCTCCTCTTTCTGCGTAACACTCTCCTGTTCACAGTCTGGGGTATCTTTTTCGTCTACTCGTTGAGGCTCTTTCGCCTCCTTTTTCTCGGCTTTCTTTTCAGATTTTTCTATTTTCCTCAACTCTTCTTCTTTCTGGAGTTCTTCTAATTCTTTCTCTGCTTTTTCTATTTCTCTCTCAGAGACCCAATTTTCCGCAATCACTCGCTTGCAACCAACATACCGCCGATTGTAATAATCCAAGCCAGGATAGACATCTATCAGAACTCCCTTTTGCACGGAGGCGTGAATAAACCACACGGTGTCGCCTGTCTCATTCACATCACTGATAATGCCCACATGTCCGACATTGCTACCTCCAGCCTGCCTTCCATTGAAGAAAATCAAATCTCCTTTCTTCGCATCGTCCAACTTAACTTTCTCTCCTTGAAGATATTGCGACGAGGAGGAACTGTTCAACGTCATTCCGAATTTATCGAAAACAAACCCCGAAAAACCAGAGCAATCGAATGTCTTCGGGCCTTTCGACCCATATTTATATTTGCATCCTAAATAGTTTTTTGAAAAATCAATAAGGGAATCTCTCAACGACATACTTAAATCTCTTTTCCCTGCCATACTTGTCTGATAGCAACAAATCAGCATCAAAATAGACATTATGATCGTCAACTTTTGATGTTTACAAATATTGATAATATTCCGCTCTTTTTTTTTCATCTTCTCATTATCTTATTTCAACATCATTATATTTTGTTATCTTTATTTCATCCTCGGCAACCTAATCTTGCACGCAGACTCTAATCTCACCTACGCCAAACACACCATTTCTTTTACGCAAAGTCTTCGCGAATTTTCCACTTTTGCCGACACCGACAAGTGTTACCTTCTGCAGCGAGTCTAATGTGGATTCATACTCACAAAAAGCCTGATAATCAGACATATCCACCGAAAGTCCTGTTTCTTTGTTTTGTATATAGAAATGATATTCTGGAATGTGGTATCCGCAAATATTTCGCACGTTGAATGGCGTGAACAAGAAATTTTGTGTAGGATAACGCAAAGCCTCTTCTCTCGAAAAAGCACCGATTAACAATCCTCCAGAGTGTAACGTGGCTTGGTGGATTGTTTCTGGAACGTATGTTCTGTAATAACCCAAAGAGTCGGTCTTAAACGAGACTTCTTCTAAAGAAACAGCGGTCTTCCATCTTTTTCTGCCAACTGGCTTCGTTCTCACAACCGTTTGCAAGTGGACTGGCAAATAGCGTAACGGCGTACCATCCTTCTCCATGATTCTGCCCCTCACCGTTCGATACTGAGTAAAAACTTTTTCCTTGATTTCAGTTCCACCATACGACTTTGTTGACAAATCCAAACTGTCGCCATCCACTGCCAATCTGAATATTCCTAACGGAAGGACAAGGTCTAAAACGCCATCCGAATCGGTCATTATCATCTGACTATCCAATGAAATGGATTTGGAAAATTTAAAACGTTCCCCGTCCATTCCATACAATTCAATCCTGACAGCACACGAATCTTTCGCAATCTTTCCCTCTGTCGAATCTATTTGCTCCACAGCAATCGAATCTGCCTGTACATTAGGGGTATTCTCGGCATTTTGCTGACAAGAAAAGAGAGACAGCAAGAACATTAATGATATGAGACTATATTTCTTCATAAAAATTCAAAGAGGGGAAGTTGAAACCAACATCCCCTCTCTTTCCGTATGATTGGATTAATATTTCTTCTTTGTTGGACGAACGATGCTCAACTCTTCGACCAACTCGCCATCCTCAAAAATGCCCTTCTGAACAGTTCCGCTTGAGAAGTAGTAAGTTCCCTCGCCCTCTTTCTTGCCGGCTTTGAAACCTCCCTCGTAACGGTCGCCCGTCGCGTATGTGTAAACGCCCTGTCCTTCTGGATAACCTGCTACGAAATCGCCCTCGTAAACGTCACCTGTTGGGTAAGTGAATTTTCCCTTCCCCTCGCGAACGCCATTCTTGTAGTTACCTTCGTATTTCGCACCGCTGGCAAATTTGTATGTGCCTTGGCCATCGAATTTTCCCTCTTTGAAAGTTCCTGAGTAGACTTCGCCAGACTCGAATGTATATGTTCCTTTTCCGTCTCTACACTTTCCTTTGCATTTTGAAATTGCACTCGCATCTAAGGCAACAAGTGAAGCGGCCATTAATATCGCAATCAGTTTCTTATTCATAAGCCTAATATTTTATTTTTCGTTTTTTCTTTTAGATGTATTCCGCAAATCTATAAAAAAAGTATCCCGATTAAAAACCTAAACGAAATTTTCTTTGATTTTCATCGTCTCGATTCAACGTATTTAGTCTCTTTTGAAATGTTTATTGTCGATATAAACCTCCAAAAGTCGCGTCATACCATACTCATTGTCGGGTTCCAACATCACGTCTGCCACCTCCGCAGGCACTAAACAACTGTTCCCTGCAGACAAACTCAACTCCGTCACCTCGGGCAATTCCCCATTGTCTACGCAACTCTGAACTTTTATTTTGCAATTTCCAGAAAGGCACATATAAATAATGAAAGAATCGTATTTGAAGAGTTTCCGGTGAAATCCTCTATTGATTTCCAACAACTTAACGGAGAAATAGGGACACTCGACAACGGCAACGGGCCAATTCAGTTTCCGATCATACATAGACTGGACTGACTCACTCACCTTATAGTCAATCGCATCTTCTGCCAATTCGGTGTGCAACTCGCGAGGTTTGCCATCTAAGCCTAAACGACCATAGTCATAGAGGCGATAAGTGATATTACTGCTCTGCTGAACTTCTGCCACCAACGTGCCTCCACATATCGCATGTACACGTCCTGCGGGAATATAAAAGACATCGCCACGCTCCACCGCATATTGCTGCAGCACGTCACAAATCGTATTATCTGCAATTCTCTTTCGATATTCTTCCTTTGTGAGGTTCTCGTTGAAACCACAGAGAAGTTTGCCCTCCTCTTTCGAGTCCATCACATACCACATCTCATTCTTGCCAAACGAATTGTGCCGTTTCCTCGCCAATTCATCATCGGGATGCACTTGTATCGAAAGGTCACTCGCCGCATCAATAAACTTAACCAACAAGGGAAACTCCCCTCCATAGTAATTGAACACGGACTTGCCTAAAAGTCGCTCTTTGTATTCCGAAACAATCTCCGTCAACTTTTTGCCCTTTAGCGAACCATTCACAATGACAGACTCACTGCCTGGCACCGCACTCACCTCCCAACTTTCTCCAATATGGTCAGTCTCCTTTGCAGGCAAGCCTTTCAGTTGACACAACCGATTACCTCCCCACACTAACTCATGCAGATTTAAATCAAATATGAATGGATAAAGCCTTGTCATAACTAAATTTGCGTTTGTTGAACAGTTGGTCACGAGAGACTATTGTTTGTCTAACCTCTCATAGACACTATTGTTACTTTTATATTCTGGTATAAAACTCTTGATTTTTTTCACAATCTCATAGAAATCCACCCCGGCAACAACCGTCTTCAACTCTTCTATAAATTGATTGACTTCCGTTTCCGAATATTCCACACATTTTGCACAGAATATCTGCGGATTTTTGGATGGCGTTACATTCTCTTTGTCTGCCAAAAGTTCCTCTTTCAGTTTCTCTCCAGGACGCAACCCCACCTCCTTTATCTCAATGTCTTTCGTACCAGAAAGACGAATCATATCTTTTGCTAAATCATATATCAGAACGGGTTTTCCCATATCGAAAACGAAAACCTCACCTTTCTCGCCAATCGCACCTGCCTCCAAAACCAAACTACAGGCTTCTTCTATCGTCATAAAATAACGAATCACCTCCTTATGCGTCAGCGTTATCGGACCACCTTGCGCTATCTGCTTTTTGAAAAGCGGAATGACAGACCCATTCGAACCCAAGACATTGCCAAAACGAGTGGTGATGAATAGTGTCCGAGAAGAACGACTCTGCACATAGATTTCTGCCAACCGCTTAGTCGCACCCATCACATTGGTTGGGTTTACAGCCTTGTCTGTCGAAATCATCACGAATTTCTTCACGTTATATTTCATTGCCAAGTCTGCCATATTCTTCGTTCCAAAAACATTGGTGCAAACCGCCTCGTAGGGATTCTCCTCCATCAAAGGCACATGCTTATAAGCAGCAGCATGATAAACAATGTCTGGACGGTAATTTGAAAATATGCGATCCATGAAAAGTTCATCTTTGACATTCGCAATCAAAAAACTTACCTTCTCGAATTGGTTCGTAAATTCGCTGAAAGAAACCAAATCGTAACGCAAATCAAACATTGGAGTCTCCGCCGCATCGATGGCAACCACCTTCTTCGGATTCAACCGAAGCACCTGCCGAACAATCTCACTACCGATAGACCCCGCAGCCCCCGTTATCATCACCACCTTATCCTCTATATCTGATTTCACTTCTTCCGTAGCAATCACCTTTTCTGCCCTACACAGCAAATCCTCCACGTTGATCTCCTTGACATTCACGTTGGGCCGTTCCATACGACTATCCGACACCTCCGTCAAAGTCAACTCTCCAACATTCAACTTCAAATCCAATGCCTTCGAGATGACACTTTTCTTCTCATCATCCGCCTCGTTTACATCAAAAACTAAGAGAGAGCGAATGTTATTCTTTCTCACAAAAGATTCCTTCAACACCGACGATACCGACAAAACTGGCACACCGTCGATATTCTTGCCAATCTTCAGCTTGTCATTGCTTGCAAACGCGACAACATTTACATGCGCCATAGTTGCAGTTCGTCCACAACTACTCAAAACAACATCCTCCTGCGATCCTGCTCCGTAAACAATCGAATTGGAGACTGAATTTCCACTCAGATATTGCCATCTAACATATTGATACTTAACGTATAACCTCGAAAAGATGATTAAAGTAGTGGTTACAAATGCGATGAAAAGAAATTCTATAGGACGAACAAAATAATCCGAATAGGTAATGTTAACTTGCTCCGCAAAATACCCCACCACAACGTAGAGTCCGAAAGCGATAAATGAGCAGGCGAAAATGCGACATATATCTCGCAATCCCGTACTCCGCACAACACTTTTATTAGTTCTGACAAAAAGGAATGAAACTAAATACGCAGAACAAGCAATTCCTAATTTTGCCCACAAACATCTCTCCTCTTGATACTCGGCAAAAATCAATATGAGGCAGGAAAAGGCAACGCACAAAAGATCAAATGCCAACAAAGCCAAACTTGAATACGACTTTCCTGAAATCCAATCCGTAATACTTTGAATCTTACGTTCAATTGTTACAACAATGTCTCGGCCCATCCTCTTTAAATAAAACTCATCAAAAACTCACCTCAATACAAGTTCTTGCTGCACATTTAAATTTCGTTCTCACAAAGATAACATAAAAACCAATATTGGCTTAGAAACGTGAACAATAAAATACTCCACTCATTGAATAAGCAAGCGCGTAAGCATAAAAAAAGGGACTGAAACAAATTCAGCCCCTTCCAAAATTTAATGAGTTTCGTTTTTTCTCTTCAACGTACAATCAACCGCACATTATTCAGCATCACTATTTGCAGGAAGCATTTCTTCAACCTGGCTTCTCAACTGAGAATCCTCTGTAGCGATCTCTCTTGGATAGAAAGCAGCAGAAGCGATACTCAAAACTACAACAACAGATACTAATACCCATGTTGCCTTCTCAACGAAATCAGTTGTTTTCTTCACTCCCATAATCTGGTTTTGTGATTGGAAACTGGAAGCAAGGCCTCCACCTTTTGAGTTCTGAACCAACACGATACCTACTAAGAGGATTGAAGCAATCACAACGATAATCGTAATCAATGTATAAACCATGTCTATTAATGTTTATAGTTCCTTCTAAAAAAGTCAAATTTTATAGTTCTACACTTCTATAAATTCTCCATCAGCCTCTCAAAGAACCTGACTTGAGCTGCAAAATAAACACTTTTTTCGGAATTTTTAGCCATCAATCGCCGAAATATTTTAACAGCCTGATCATATTTCTTCTGTTTCACATAGATTTTTGCTAATGTTTCCGTGTAAAACTGCTCGTTTCCTTGTCCTTCCGTTCTATCTTCAACTGGTTGATTGTCAGGTTCTTTTGTTACTTTTATCTCCACTGCTTTGCCCTGACTCTCTTCCAAAAAGCTGTCGATTAAACCTTGTCGCTTCGAACTTGTTTTTTTCTTGGGTTGAACATTCACAGGTTGCATTTGTTCCAACTCAGCCATGATGTCTGTGATCGGAGATGCGGTGGCAACACTCTTTTGTGAGGATTGTGGATTTGGAGAATCTGCGACATTTTTACTTGCCGTTTCAGTTTTTTCCGCAGCGGAAGACTGCGGTTGAGGCTCTCGATCCATCAAATCAGCCAACACCGCACGATCAAGAATATACACAGAGGTATGCTCCTTCTCTGAATCGTAGCGAAAATCGCCTGCATTTCGCAATGCCTTCAAATAGAGCATTCGAAAGGTCTGAGAATAAGGATATTCTCTGAGAAACTCATTCAGTTCTGGTATCCAGCGAGGTTGAATCCTCTCTGGCGTCTTTAACATCTCTATGATATCTTGCTGCGTCATCTTTTTCCTTCTTTCATCATTTCATCCTACACTCGCCTACCAGTTGGCAACCGTTGCGTTGAAGATCTGGTTGATAATATCATCCATCAACTGCTCGTTGAGTTCGGCTTGCACCTGGTCGATCGTATATTCGTTAGAGAAGACTTGGTAGGCTGAAAAAGACCTGTCGAAATTCTCGGAAGAGTTCACCTTGTTGACAAACTTCACCTGGACAGTCATCTGCAAACGTGATTCGGCAGCCGTACCAGACGAGTTCACACCCGATGAAATCACATTATATCCTGTAATCGCACCCGAAACCTGCAAGTCTCCATCCGACTCGACCATCTTCAACGCTGTTTTAGAAGAATACTCATCCTTCAAACCTTCCGAAAACTCGGACGAAAGGGTGGCATAGACCAAAGGCGCACGGTTGGGGAAATCAGCCACCGAAATCGTCTTGATTTTAGTGTAATCAATTGACGATCCATTAAACTTGTAGGATATTTTGCACGAAACGATGCCACAAATCAAAAGCATCGTGACACAAGACATCACACATGAGAAAATATTTTTTCTGACTCCTCTATTCCAAACCATATTCTTTAATCTTTCTATATAAAGTACGCTCCGAGATATTCAATTCTTGCGCAGCGTTCTTTCTTTTATTGTTATTTCGCTCCAAAGCCTTTCGGATCATCTCCTTCTCCACTTCCTCCAACGAGAAATTCTCCTCTATATATTCTTCCGTGTCTTGAATATCACGTTGATGAATAGCCGAGGTTTTCTGTGCAGGCTGTGGCGTCGTTGGTTGCACAACAGTTGGTGTCTCCTCTGACGATGGCGCAGCGTATGGTTTTGGCAAAAGGCTCTCGAACGACTCCACTGGCTGCAAATTGGTGTCCGACAGATGGGAAGCATCCACTTTTCCACCATTGCGAAGAATATCATTCACCAACTTGCGCAAATCGTTCACATCTTTCCGCATATCGAACAGCACCTGATAAAGGATCTCCCGTTCATTGCTGAAAGTTTTGCCATTGGATGAAAATCCACTACCTGCGAACATCGGAATATTCGATTCCGACTGACTTGGCAAGTAACTCAACAAAACATCCTTAGAAATCTCTCGGTCAGTCTCCAAAATCGAAATCTGCTCCGTGATATTTTTCAGTTGACGGACGTTGCCTGGCCATGGATATCTCAACAACACCTCTCGAGCCTCGGAGGTAAGTGAAACTGGGGGCATACGATATTTCTCAGAAAAATCCACTGCGAATTTGCGGAAAAGCAGATAAATATCTGTTCCACGATTTCTCAATGGTGGCACTACGATAGGAACTGAGTTCAGACGATAATAGAGGTCTTCGCGGAAACGTCCCTCTGAAATAGCTTTGAGCATATCCAAATTGGTAGCTGCCACGACACGCACGTCGCACTTCTGCACCTTAGAAGAGCCGACTCGAATGAACTCGCCCGACTCTAACACGCGGAGCAGACGCACCTGAGTGGTCAGAGGCAACTCGCCCACCTCATCCAAAAAGATAGTACCTTTATCTGCCACCTCGAAATAGCCTTTACGATCGGAGATGGCTCCCGTAAAAGAGCCTTTCTCGTGTCCGAAAAGTTCAGAATCGATTGTTCCCTCAGGGATAGCGCCACAGTTGACGGCGATGCAAGGTCCATGTTTGCGTTGACTATACTCGTGGATGATATGTGGAAATTTATCCTTACCGACACCACTCTCACCCGTGACGAGAACAGACAAATCGGTAGCAGCCACCTGAACAGCCACATTGATGGCATGCTCTAAAGCGGAGTCGGAACCAATAATTCCGAACCGCTGCTTTACTGCAGATAGGTCTCTCTCAATCATATCACACGTTTAAATTCTTATATAAAATAACAGACTACAGAATCGGCTGTAGCCTTCTGCGAAATTACACTATTTTCGGGTATTATAGGGAGTAGCCGATTAAAATAATCTACTCATTTCTCCTTCACCATCCACTCTCCAATTGTTCCAGTTTCAGAAGAGAAACTACAACCGATTTTATAAATCTTTCTATCGTCCGAAGCATATTCCCGTGCATAGCCTTTCTCTTCAATTTGTTGCAAAGCCTCTTCTGCTGTGCCATCTAATTTGAACTCGAAAATGTAGATGAATTTTTCAGTTTCAATGACACAGTCTACCCTGCCTTGGGATTGGCATTTCTCTGAATAAATGTGGAATGTTGAAACCATACGCATAATCAAATAGAATGCGCAGTGGAAGTAGCGTTCCGAGGTTTGTTTGGTACGCAAATTGTACGGAACACTGGCGAAAAAAGAGGTCAGTTTCTGTCTGAAACTCTCCAAATCACCAGCATCCAAATCATCTGATATTTGCGAAATCCAGTTGCCAGACACTTCTTCCGATTTGAAATAATTGCTTGCCAAAAGCGGAATGAAACTATCTTTCACCTCATCGTTCGGGATATCCAGCAAGTACATGTTTTTTCTCGCATCATAGCCTTTTATCGTTAAATATCCACTTTGATAGAGCATCGGGAGTGGCGCATCTCGGTCCATTTTGAAGTCCATAAACTCCGTTGAAGTGTAGTATTTTCCAACAAGTTCGTCTATATTGACATTGTCTCGGTCAAGAAGGTTTACTAAATAGGTTGGCGTAGCACTCGAATACCAATAATTTTCCACATTCCCTAATGCGAATGCATTCAACAAGCAGAATGGATTATAAACACCCCTTAAACGCTTACTAAAATTATAGCCATCGTACTTACAGCGAAGTTTAGCACGCATCTCGTCGACAGACACACCCTCTGCCAAGGCAAGTTCTGCCACCGACGACTGGAAATATTCCTCCTCCTCCTTCATCGTTATTCCGCAAAGTGAATCGTATTTGGGAGAAAGACTTATGTCCATTGGTTGATTAAACCCACTGAAGACGCTCACTTTGGCAAATTTGGTAACACCCGTCAGGAAGACGAAACGTAAATCCTCATCCGCATCTTTTAGCGAAGCATAGAATGACTTGAGGATTCTGCGATTGTAACTCTCTTTAGATATTTTCTCACCATTCTGTTCCACAAAGTTACCGCATCCCAACACGTCAATGATGGGTTTATCATATTCATCCACCAAGACGACACACGGCATACCTGTTTTTTTATGGGCAGTAGCCAAAATATCGCGAAACCTCGGGCCATAGTCATCGTAAACTCGATCCACCTCATATTCTCTTTCCCACTTTTTTAGCGTTCCATCAAGCAAATCTTCAAGTTTACCTCGTCCAATGAATTGCCCTGATCCAAAACTAACCCGAAATACAGGATATTCCTTCCACTCCGTCTCCAATTTCTCAATCGCTAAACCTTTGAAAAGTTCTTTTCTTCCAAGAAAATAATTTTCTAAAGTGGAGATAAGAAGACTTTTCCCAAACCGTCGTGGGCGACTCAAAAAGTATATTTTTCCTTCCGATACAAGAGAATAAACCAAGTCCGTCTTATCAACATAAACGTAACCTTCGTTGATAATATTCTGAAATGTCTGTATGCCGACTGGGTACTTCATATTATTAATTCATTTGTTCTTTACAAAGATAGAAAAAATCTAAGAACAAAACACACCCCCTTACTAAGCCTTCAATGTTCCACTAAAATCTTTTCAAACAAAACTTAGGCTGAGTTTCTATCTTGAAACTCAGCCACCACACGAAAAAGCAACGACACCTAATTTCTCAAGTTTACGAAACTCTTCCGATGCATATTTATTCTTCTTCCACTCCGTAGATCCAGAAGTTATTATATTTACCGTGATACCACTTGGAGCCTTAAAATCTTCTGGGATTAAAAGGAAAACGAAATTGCTCATAACATAACCTAACGTCCACTTGTTGTTTTGCCACAAGTATTTGCTTTCATCATACGTTAGCGTTCGCCACAACCCTGGCTCGTTTCCTCCATTAGAGATCGCATTATAAACACCCCAATCGGCATTGGAATAAATACCCGTCATACTGTTCGACTTGTTTCCATCAATGTAATAATCCGAAATCGTAGAAGAAGTCGCCCAAGGTTGATAGGCTTTTACACCACCACTCCATCCACTCGTTCCCCAACCAAAAAGATCAATCCATCCAGAAAAATCTTCCGAAGCATTAGCATTAGCATATCCTTCGCGATCAAACTGACAATCTGAAAAACGCCAAGTTCCTGAAGCTATGCCATCCGCAGTGGCATGCGTTCCCAATGCAGCATTAAACTGTAAATTTCCTTGAGAAAAATAAACTCTCTTGTTAGCCGAAACCTTGTAGGAGGCTCTGATAAGAGCACCATCTTTTATATATGGGCTATTATCTACAACCTCTTCACTCGCAGAGTCATCTTTAGAACATCCAACCGATAACAAGGACATCCCCAATGTCCCCATTATCAATAAAAAACTTTTAAAATTCATACCAGCAACTTTAAATTTATACAAAAATCATTTTAATTACTTTACATACATCATTAAAAACTCCAACTTCCCGTCTCACAACACGATACTTTTTTTGTGCTACTATATTCCGTTGCCCAGATTATATATCCACTCGCTTGAACTGCCTTCAACGTATAGGAAGTACCGGCTGTTATCGTAAAAGACGCGGTTTTGCCCGATGCAAGACTTCCTTTTGAAACGCCATTTATGTAAATAGTATAAGGATCATCCTCCTTATTTGTAATTTTCAAAGTGGCAGTGTTATCGTAATAACAGTCTGTGTTAACAATAATGGAACAGAGAGAATCTTGCTTTATTTTACATTCCTTGCTCTCAAGAACTGTACCCTTCGCATTTTTCACGTATAGCTCAACACTTGTCTTAGACTCATCAAAGTAAAAGAGACGACCCATAGCAGTCCCATTAGATTTAATCGTTG
>CAVJCT010000065.1:0-108258 GCA_963648205.1 Flexilinea sp. | reverse complement strand
CAAAAAGACAATACACTCGCAGGCTTTAATACCATTCCCCTCCGTTACAAGTGGATCTTTTTCAATGCAAAAAACATCATCATCGGCAAAACAAAACTTCATAAATGATTCGTAAAACTCCATTTTACAAACTGATTTCGTCCATATAAAGGTTAATTGACTCGTCTATTATTGGGTTCTTCGGCATCTCTTTGCGAAGGTCTCCAACCATACACTCCCCATCATTAAATGAGAGAACTGGAATGGAAATTTCCATCTTATGAGCCATTATATACAAACGTTTTATCACAAAGTACGAATGGGAAGAAACAAAGAACTGAACACCGGCTTGAGAAAGTCCAACAATGGTATCAAGCAAACGTGTAATAAGCGAAGGATGCAGATTTGCCTCAATCTCATCTATCATAACAACCGACTGATCGTCTAAATAACGATTACCAAGAAGAAGATCTAATATAGACAATTTCTTCACACCCTCCGAGGTCATATTTATCTCGTAAATTCTGCTTTTATTATCACAAAATTGCCACTCTTTCTTCTCTTCATTGAAGACAAGTCGACCGCCTACCATATCACCAACGTTCTGCCGAGCGTCTGAAAAAGATTTGTAATTTTTGCCCTTTTGTGTGCGACTCAACGCTTTAGCCAAATCACTATAAGGCTCTTCAAAACCAAAAAGATTATTTTGCCGTGCTTCAAGAATTATATCTTTTATGGAAACAATCTCTTTTGCTGGAATTAAAACACTATTGGATGAACGAGGACTGAATGTGTTACTGTCAATGTTAGCCTCTTTAGTTGTATCTGCACCAAAAGAGAAAGTAAATTCTTCTTTCTTGTCTGATGTCATTGAAAATGATAGATTAGACTCTTCATTTCTTACAATCCCCCCCAACTCCGAGGATTGAAACGTCCAATACAGCGTTTCAGACAAAATTTCCTTGTCCGACCGATTCTCTCTGCCACGTTTATACAGTTCAATCGTTTTGAGCGACGCAAAAAGTGCTTTTAAAAGAAATGTTTTTCCAGACTGATTCGGTCCAATCACTAAATTGATCGAACCAAGATTTGTAGCTTCCATTTTTTTTATTGCACCTAAATTTTCTGCTAATATTGACTGTATCATTTCCTCATCATTTATTTACTTACTCTACAAAGTTAGAAATTTTCACCTCATATAAACTAAATAAAAAAAAAAAACCGCCGACTCAACAGCCGACGGTTTTATTTTCCTCAGTTATTTCAATTACTTAACTTGGATGATCAACTTGTGAGTGTTTGACCAGAATGCACTGTAGTTTGTAATCTTCAAAACCAAATTCTTATCCTCATCAGATTTTCTTGTGATAGTGTAAGAATTGATTGGGTGTGATGACAATACAAATGCTTTCTTAGAACCGAGATCCAATTCAGAGAACTCGCGGATATCAACCTTTGTAAAGTAGCTAGTGTTGATTGAAGCTGAACTTAACAACTTAGCCTTCAAACCTTTAGCCTTGATTTCAGACTTGTTTCCAACAAAGTAGTAAGCAGTGTTCAACTCAGCATCTTGTGCTTGAATTGCAGCCAATTGCTGTGCATTTACTTGGTTTACAGAGTCTTGAATAGCATTCATGCTTGTGATGGTGCTGTCGAGACTCGCAATCTTAATGTCCTTAGCAGCCAACTTAGTCTGCATGTCCTTCAAGTTTGCCTCACTTGCCTTCAACTGGCTTTGCAAGTTGCTAACCAATCCTCTGAAATAAGCAGCATTTCCTTTTGCTTTTGCCAATGCTGAATCCAAAGAAGCGATTTGCTCGCGGCTTGAACGAATTGACTCTGCAATCGTCTGGAAATCTTGCTGAAGTTTTGCCTTCGTATCAGCGTTCACACCCTCAGCTCCTGAAGTCTCCTCGATGATGCCCAACTCTGTACTCTTCAAACTTGCAAGGTTTGACTGTACTTCTTGAATCATCTCCAAGTAAGAGTTCATCTCGTCCTCTACTTGATCCTTCTCTGCTTGGATAGAGTCTCTTTGAAATTGAGCCTGTTCCATCTCACCTTTGTAGCATGATGTTGCCATCAAAGCTACTACTGCACTGAAAAATAAAACTTTCTTCATTTTTTTTGAAATGTTATAAAATTATTAATTGATTAATCATTATTTTGATTAACTCCGCTTTCATCATACTCTTCTTCCTCATCACCACGGAATTTTTTCTTCTCTTTTCCTTCCTTTCCTGCAACTACCACGACAATCTCTCCTTTCGGTGCTTTCTCCTCGAAATGTGCTTTCACCTCAGCAACCGTTCCTCGAACCGTCTCTTCATACACTTTCGAAATCTCGCGCGTTACAGAAACCTTTCGCTCGGACCCCATCACCTCCTCAATCTGAGCAAGCAATTTCACCAACCGGAAAGGCGACTCATATAATATGGTAGTTCGTTCTTCCTGCTCAATCTCCTTCAGTTTCGTCTGGCGACCTTTTTTCTGTGGCAAAAAACCTTCAAAGCAAAATCGGTCCGTCGGAAACCCTGAATCAACTAAAGCTGGAACAAAAGCAGTTGCACCTGGCAAACACTCTATCTCTACGCCTGCCTCCGCACACGCTCGAGACAAAAGGAAACCAGGATCAGAAATGGATGGTGTACCTGCATCTGAAATCAATGCGATATTCTCGCCCATCTTCAAACGCTCTACAACGCTGCCTACCGTCTTATGCTCGTTGAACTTATGATGAGACAATAGTTTGTTTTCTATCTCATAATGTTTCAACAACACACTCGAAGTTCGCGTGTCTTCTGCCAATATCAAATCCACCTCCTTTAAAACACGGATGGCACGAAAAGTCATATCCTCCATGTTGCCAACTGGGGTCGGCACCAAATAAAGTTTACCAAACGTTTTCGCTCTTTCCATATCTTAAATTCTCCTTTAAAAGACAGTCTCAAAATTACGAAAAATGTGCTTTCAAAAGTTTATAAAATTCACTTACTCCCTCATTCTCTTCATCCCATTGATACTGAGATAGATAATCAAGGGCTTCTTCGTATGTATTCAGTTTATTGATCTCCGAAACCGCCTTATTCATCTTCTTGGCATCGTTATCAAAAAGCTTTATATATAAGAACCTGTCTCCTATACTTATCTTTAATGGTTTCAAGAATCGTCGCTCACTCACCGAACTTTTCTTCGTCTCCGTTGACGCTGCAACTTCAACTTTCGGTTCTTCAACAGCAGTCTCAATGACCTCTGGCTCTTCTACGACTGGTTCTTCTACAACAGGAATTTTCACCTCTGGAACTTCTACTTCAGCGATTTGCTCCTGACGTATCTCCTCTTTTGGAGTTTCCTCTTTTGTTACCTTTTCTTCCTGCTCAACAACCGATTCCTCGACTGCGACCTGAGAATCTAATGGCTCTTCAACAGTCTCTTCAACCTCCTCCAAGACGACCTTTTCCTCCGGCTCTTCTATTGATTTTTCTTCTACGAAAACCTCTTTTTTCGTATCGATATCAATGTCAGATTTCAGTTCTTCTACTTTTTCAACCTGTTGAAAATCATCTGTTTGCGCTTCAGAATTTTTGTTAGACTCTTTCGAAAGAATGTCTATGATCGCAGCCATAGACTCAACCTTCGCTTTGGACAATAACAACAAGCCCGAAGGTATCTCTCCCACCTCCGTCAACGACTCACACAAAAGAGTCATCTCCTTGATTTCTCTCAATAAAAGATTTCTATAATCCTTACTGTCCATTCAATATAATTTTCAAACAAAATTCTATCTTTGCGAAATGCGAATATAAAGAATATTTTTCTCTTATCCGACATTTGCGGTTACAATTATTTTAAAGAATCGTTCATGAGTACTTTTTTCTCAAAGCCATTCAACTTAGATAGCACTGTTCGCCTGACAATTTTCATTCTCGCAACATTCGCTATCTTATTGTTATTTAAATATTTATCTCCTGTTCTACTGCCATTCTTCATCGCCTGGCTCATTGCTTATATCGTCCACCCTCTCGTGGTTTTTTCTCAGAAAAATTTAGGCATTTCTAATCGTACTCTCGCTGTTATTTTCGTTCTTTTCTCCTCTTTATTGGTCATTATGGCAGGAATTTACTTCATTTTTCCAATGCTAATCGACCAATTTCTAAAGTTAAAGGACTTTATAATAGAGTATGTGAATAACACCAACATCACGACAGTCCACTCTTGGGAGCCTATTCTTCGGAAATTCTTGATCGACAATCATATCGTTGAACTGTTCATGCAAGAGAACTTGTCGGACTTATTTTCGTTTCTCTTTCCCTTCGCACAATCTATTTTAGATAAGTCGGTTGCCATAACTGGCGCACTGGCTACTTTTTTCTTCTCAATTCTATATTTATTTTTTATTCTGAAGGATTATCAAGTCATCAACGACCATTTCATCGCCCTCATTCCTATGAAATATAAAGACAAGGTTTCGCTCATCATGCAAGACCTTGAAATGGGCATGAGCAATTATTACAGAGGTCAGTTTATCGTGGTTATTGTCGTTGGAACTCTCTATGCCTTAGGATTTTACATTATCGGTATGCCAATCGGAATCCTGATGGGAATCATCGTCGGAATCCTCAATTTCGTGCCTTATCTTCAAATTGTTGCCATTCCACCTTGCATTCTTCTGATGCTGGTTCATTCCTTGGAAACTGGTACGTCAACAATTTATTCTCTCTTCTTCCTGCTCATCGTTTTTGCCGTCGTTCAAGTGATTCAAGACGGTTTTCTCGTGCCTAAGATTATGGGCAAGAAAATGGGACTTAACGCAGCTGTGATTCTGCTGTCTCTCTCAATTTTCGGTATGCTTTTCGGGGTCATCGGACTCATCATCGCACTGCCTATCACCACTTTAATGATCTCGTATTATAAGCGATACATATTAACTAAGGTGAACCATCGCTACCAAAGAGAAAAAGAGGGTGAATCGCCAGAAACCATCGAACAATTAAGACAGTAAATCAGGCTGTATGTTACCTAAGATTCAAGATTTCAAAGCAAAAGTGAGCCATCTCTATGATGACAGAGAGTCTAAAAGCTTGTATTACAGGATATTAGAAGAGATACTCCACTGTGATACAACCGCTCTTCTTCTTCACGGAGACGAACTAATGACCGACGACAAACTATCTGATTATCAACAGATTGTAGAAAAATTATCGTCAGGTACTCCCATCCAACATATCTTTGGCTATACTATTTTTTACAATAATCAATTTTATGTTAACTCTGATGTCTTAATTCCACGTCCAGAGACAGAAGAGTTAATAAATTGGATTTTAGAGACATCCACAAACTATCAAAGCATATTGGATATAGGTACGGGTAGCGGTTGTATTGCTATCAGTTTAAAAAAAGAACTGCCTAATACCTCAATTTCTGCGATAGATGTCTCGGAGAAAGCCTTAGAAATAGCGAAGAAGAATGCGCAGTGCAATCAAACGGAGATTCAGTTCTTTTTAGATGATATTCTCAAACCAAAGTCAGACTATCCGCAATTTTCATGCATTGTCAGCAATCCTCCCTACATTCGCCTTTCTGAAAAGAAAGATATGCATGTGAATGTATTAGAACACGACCCACATCTTGCCCTATTCGTAGCAGATGACGACCCTTTGATTTTCTATCGTAAAATTGCAGAGTTCGGACAATCGCATTTGAAAAAAAATGGCTATTTATTTTTTGAAATCAATGAATATCTTGCCAACGAAACGATGCTGTTACTATCTGATAATCAATATGTTGAGATTGAATTAAAACAAGATATTAATGGTAAAAACAGAATGATCAAATGCAGAAAAAGCAACGTCAAATAAGCTGCGAAGAGGCTCTATACCGACTGGCATCACAGTGTTCGCTCTCCGAACAATGTCTGCAATCGTGCAAACAAAAATTGGAGAAGTGGAATATTTCTGAAGAAGACTCAAAAAAAATTCTCGACAGGTTACAAGCCGAAAAATATATCGATGAACGACGTTTTGCAGTCTTTTTCGTTAAAGATAAATACACCCTGGAACACTGGGGAAAGAAGAAAATCGAATTGTACCTGAGGCAGAAAAACATATCTCAAGACTACATTGAAGAGGCTCTCGGTACAATAGAAGATGAAAACTACGAAGACCAACTTTATCAGTTGATTTCTCAAAAGATAAAATCCACGAAAGCCAAGAGTAAATACGACCTAAAAGGAAAACTTTTTCGCTTCGCCATTAGCAGAGGTTTTGAAAGTGGTTTATCTTTGAAAACGATTGACAAAGTCATACAAAATAGCAATATTAAATTTTCTACGGAAGATGATGAATTCGAACCATTTGAGTATTAACGGTTTATTTGCGGAAAGCAGTAAAGGTGTCAAAATTTTAATCGCTTTTTTGGCAATACTTCTTTGCTCTGTTACCTTCTCGACCTTGGGGTATATTGTGATGAAATTCTTCGATGACCCTGTTCTGTCAAAAAAATGGCTACAACTACTGTCTGCATTCGGCACGTTCGTTTGCGCCCCTTGGTTGGCAAGTGTTTTAATCTTCCACGATTGGAAAAAAGAACTTTCATTGCAAAGTACAAAAATCATTTTCTTTGGTTTAGCATTGTTTACAATCGTCTTCTCAATGCCTTTCATCAATTATATAACACAAATAAACGCACAAATGCACCTACCCGACTGCTTGAAGGGGGTGGAAGATATGATGCGCGTAATGGAGGATCAAAACGACGAACTGACAAAAGAGTTTCTTATAGCCAATTCTTTCGGCGGTTTTATGCTGAATATCATTGTTTTAGCCCTTATTCCTGCTGTAGGCGAAGAACTTCTTTTCAGAGGTTTCTTGCAAAAATGCATAGAGAAAATTTCAGGAAATATCCACGTTGCAATTTGGGTGGCTGCCATACTTTTCAGTGCCATTCATTGCCAATTTTACGGATTCTTTCCTCGTATGATTATGGGTGCGATGTTCGGTTATTTTCTGTATTGGAGCGACAGTATTTTCGTACCAATGCTATGTCATTTTTTCAATAATTCAATCATCGTTGTCTGCTATTATTTTATGCAAGACAAAGTTGAAAGTCTCGAGACCTTAGGTAACGAAAACTTGTGGGGCTGCCTTTGCAGTCTTCTTTTCGTATTGCTTTTTTGTGAAACAATGCGACGTTTTTCAAGTTCTTATCAAAAAAATATTTCAGATTCAGATCCAGAATAACTATGCTAAAAAAATATAACACAGAACCTACTATCGAGGTGGGTATTATGAGAGAAAACGAAATAAAATTCTCCTTCTTAGGTGATTTCAAACAAGAAGACTCAGAAAATATCTTGAATGGTGATTCTTCAGTATCTTTTTGCAACGGAAAAATATTATTCAATTCCATTTCGTATAACACTCTTGTATTTACACCATTATCAGACAGCAATACTTTTGAACTAAAAAATGTTACTATCGGAATCAATTTTCACTGGCAAAGGCAAGAAAATCAGCAGTTCAAAGGTGCTATTAAATTTATCGTTTTAGATGGTAAAATTCAGGCTATCAACATCATACACGTTGAAGATTATCTTACAAGCGTAATCTCGTCTGAAATGAACGCCACCTCCGATTTGGAACTTTTGAAGGCTCACGCAATCATTTCTCGCAGTTGGTTGCTCAACAAATTAGTCAACAAGAAAAAAGACCTTCCGCCTACTTCACTCACGGATGTGGCAGAAGACGGCACACCACGTCTTATCCGTTGGTACGATCAACAAGACCATACACATTTCGATGTCTGCGCAGATGATCACTGTCAACGTTACCAAGGCTGTACGAAGGCAAATACTGAGGCTGTCAAACAAGCCATCGCCTCTACTTACGGTCAGGTTCTTGCCTTCGACAACGAAATATGCGACGCGCGTTTCTATAAGTCCTGCGGTGGTGCTACCGAGTATTTCGAGAACTGTTGGGATGCGTCTAAACACTATCCCTACCTCGTTCCCATAGCAGACGGTGAGAATCTCGACATTTCTAATTTGGACGACGAAAAGACAGCCAAGAAGTGGATTTTGAGCAGTCCGAAAACCTATTGTAACACGAGAGACAAGAAAGTTCTTTCTCAAGTGCTCAACAATTACGACCAAGAGACACCCGATTTCTTCCGTTGGACTGTACACTACACGCAACAAGAATTGTCAAATTTGGTCAAAGAGAAATCGCAAATTGACTTTGGAAATATCACAGATTTGATTCCTCTGAAAAGAGGTGCTTCTGGTAGAATCATCGAGCTGAAAATAGTGGGTGAAAAAAAATCGATGATTGTCGGTAAGGAGTTGGAAATTCGTAAATGGTTGTCAACGAGCCACTTATACAGTTCTGCTTTTATTGTAGAAAAAACTGAAAACAATGGTCAAATCTCATTCACCCTCAAAGGCGCAGGTTGGGGACACGGTGTTGGACTCTGTCAAATTGGTGCAGCAATGATGGCACACCTTGGCATCGACTACCGCACCATCTTAGCACACTACTACCCCAACTCTACCATAGAGGCTTTGTATGAAAATTGATGGTTCAATGCGCATAAAGCTAAAAACAAAGTGCATTTTTACTTCAATTTCCTATCTTTGTAATATTGATAATATCTTTTCAAATTATTCAACTCGATTATAGCGAATGAAAAAACTGAAACTGACATTCTTAGGCACAGGCACTTCCACTGGTGTTCCTTACATTGGTTGCGATTGCTTGGTTTGCCGTTCCAACGACCCTAAAGATAAACGATTGAGATGCTCTTCCCTCTTACAAATTGATGGGAAAAACATTCTCTTAGACTGTGGTCCGGATTTTCGTCAGCAGGCACTTCGCTGTAATCTTAAAAAAGTGGATGCAGTTCTCCTGACTCATCTGCACGTTGACCACATTTTAGGATTGGACGATCTTCGACCTTTCGGCAATGTGCGTATTTTTGCCAACGAAGGTACAAGTGCAGCAATCCACAAAATGTTCGCCTATTGTTTCAATAACAACTACAAGGGAATACCCAAATTAGAAGTTCACACCATAGAGAACAAACCTTTTGATATTGAAGGAGTTACGATTACACCAGTTGCCATCTGGCACTACAAACTACCTACCTTCGGCTATCGCGTAGAAAATTTAGCTTATATAACTGATTTCAAGACAATTGACGAAGAAGAAATTTACAAATTAGAAGGTTTAGATGTTCTCATAATCGACGCTCTCCGTTGGATGGAACATTTCTCTCACGCCAACGTAGCGGAAGCCTTAGCCATTGTAAATCGAGTCAAACCGAAGGAAACCTATTTTGTTCACATGTGCCACGACATTGGCTTACATATCGAAGCCGAGAAGAAACTTCCTCCTCACGTCCACCTTGCCTACGATGGACTCACCATTTCAGTTGAAGATGGCGTAGTAACTGAGTTATAATAATCGAGAATAAACAAGTACTTACTCCTCGTTCACGAGAAAAATATCCTCGTTAGCTCGTTTCATCAAAAATTGTTCTCTGGCAAATTTTTCCAGACTATCTCGGTCTGTTTTCAATTGAGCCATTTGTTCCTTACTATCCCTGCTCAATTTCTCATAGTGGGAAATTTCACGATTTATTTTCTGCTCCTCCATACACAACGTATAATAATCTATAATTGAGTTGGAATCGAAAAAAGTAAGATAGACACCTGCGATTAAACAAGTAAGCGAATACTTGTTCATGCAGATCTTTCGAAACCATTGAAGAACAATCTTTAATTTTTCATTCATACTCTATAAACAAGAAATGGAAATGGAGCCGAAACTCCATTTCCCATCTATAATATTTTTTTTACTATCTTCTATTAATTCTCAGAAGCAACCTCATCAAAGTCAACCTCTTGAGAGTCCTCATCCTGAACGTAAACAACAGAATAACGAACTGCATCTGTTGGAGACATTACAGTGATACGATACTCACCCGAGTCATACTCATAAAGACGAACGTAGAATTTCTCCAACGAACTCTTTTCCATACACTCAAAGTTGATGTACTTGTAATCCTTTTTAACAACCCATTTGTCTGGCTTGTCAAAAATTTCATACTTAGTAACCTTCTTTGTGAGCTGATCATTTACGGTGATAAGCTTTTTTGCCACATCTAAAGAGAATATTGTAGAGCTCTGTTGCCATGCACCCCATACATAAACTCCTTTCGATTTGTTTGTTACCGCTCCTTTAGTCTCTCTAAATGAACGGAAATTAGCATTTTGAGCAGAGGCTGCAGTTACTCCCAAAAGCATCCCCAGCATTAGCAAATATTTTATAAATCTATTCATAATCAATACATTCATTATCTCACATAGAATTGTAGGCGAAATTAAAGGTTTGAGAAGAATTTATCAAGGATTTACCACCCAATTTTCATCGAAAACTTGGATTTTTTCAGCATCATACCTCAGAGACTCACACTTTGGCATCGCTATAAAAAACTCCTTGCGTTCTTTGTTACTCAACTTGTTTGACCTTAGCCACGGATTGGCATCCTTTAAGAGCATATAACTGATTCCATAATCTTTGGCAAAACTTGTCAGATTATTAATCGTTGTATCTACCCTTACCTTCTCAGTCTCGACTTTTCGATATAAATCTTCTTTCTTCAAAAGAAAACCAAAGTCCTGTGGATGCTCCATCACGAACTTCGCCATCATTATTCGAAAGACGTACCGATTTGTCTCCTCGCCAAACAGCATATCAAAATAATCATTGGTCTGCTGCACTTCCATCTGTCTAAGAACTCTCGCTCGCCCTGAATTGTACGAGGCTGCGGCCAAAGCCCAACTGCCTGTCAACTCGTATGTTCGCTTCAAATATCTACAAGCAACGACTGTCGCCTTTTCCAAATTGTAACGCTCATCCACATCTTCATTGACAATCAAACCATTCTCCTGCCCTGTAGTTGCCAAAATCTGCCACATTCCGGCAGCCTTAGCAGCAGACAAAGCCCTCTGATCAAGATTACTCTCGATAACTGCCAAATACTTGAAATCTTCAGGAACTCCCTCTTCTTTCAAAATCGGCTCAATGATAGGGAAAAACTTATTTGCACGTTTTATAATCAACAAAACTTGAGAATGCCAGTAGCAAAAACTCATCAACTCACGATCAAACCGCTCCCTAAGGTAATAATTGGTCAAATCAACATGCTCCCCGAAAATCTGAAACGACTGAGGAACCTGCGGTGTGTAATAATGCGGACGCACAGAATCAGCATACACAAAACTGCTCTGCGAATATAACTCTTCTGCAGAACAATCACAAAAAAATGAGGCAAAAAGTACACAAAAAAACGAAATTATACTACACTTTCCTACCATTTTTCTCAAAATCATCATCTCTTCTCAACCTATCAGTCAAACTTCTCTTTTATTTTTCAATTAAAAAAACTTTATCACTCATGGAACACCATCATCGGTGTATTCGTGTGGAAAACAATTTTACGAGCCATACTTGGCTTAAACATCCTCCTTAATAAATTTCTTCTGTGGGTGATCAACGACAAAACATCAATCGAATTGGTACGAACGAACTCGTCGTATGCCGTCAATATGTCATTACCTTTCAACAAATGACTTTCGATTTTCAAATTAGGATAATATGACAAGAAATAATCTTTCATACCCCTCAACTTGATGTCTGCCCAACGATCTTCTTCTTCATCATGATGAATGAAATGTATCGTCAAATCAGACGGTGCGATTCTACTAATCACCTTCAACAACTTATTATAAATTGTCAAGTCTCCATCACCGAAATTCGTAGAGCAAGCAATACTTTTCACATCTGCCAAATCTAAGAAATGATGCTTCTCTGGCACTGTGAAAACAGGAACTGTTGCTCGCTCCATAACCTCAGCCGTAACGCTTCCAATTATATCCAAATCTTTTTGGCTCGTTCCTCGAGTACCCATCACAATAGCGTACGGCTTCATCATTTCAGAGAATTCAAGAATGGTCTCTTCTGGAATTCCTTCTCGAATAACACTCCGATATTCAATACGAGGCAATGTTCCAGCGACTATTTTCTCCTCTAAAGTCTTTTTTAGAAGATTCATTTTCATCGCACTCTCTTCCTCGGCTTCTCTTCGATTCGCCTCATCTTTCTTCGTTGTGTAGGCATCCGTCAGTGTTGCCATCACCGTTTTCTCTACAGAATAGGTGTGCAACAACACTATCTTCAAATCCAGCAACTTTGCAAGGTCAAAACCGAACTCACAAAGTTTTATAGAATATTCTGAAAAATCAACGGGAAGCAAAAGCATGTCTTTATCATTGACAGCCTTTTTTAATGCTTCCTCATCTTTCATATTCTCAATGATAGCCAACGCTTTGTCTAAGTCGCTTTGACGAATACGGACTTGTATGCCAAGCGACATGGCAGGAAGCAACGGATTCACCTCCTGCATAAACACCTCAATTCCATGTATCTCTAAAATGGAACGCAACACTTGCGCCTTCTCGTAAGTGTGTATTGCAACGGTTACTAACGTATCTTCCATATCCAACAATTTTTATTAGTGCATATCCTATGAACTCGCCAATATTACAAATTTACGTTTTATTTGGTTATTGAAGAAATGCAAATCGTTTATTCTCATTAATTTATAATGAAATTAATCAACCGTAGCAATAACTTCAATTTCAATCAACGCACCTTTTGGAAGAGATGAAACAGCGACACATGAACGAGCAGGAGCGTCCGTGCCAAATGACTCAGCATAAATAGCATTGACAGTAGAAAAATCGTTCATATTTTGGATGAAAACTGTAGTCTTTACCACATTTGAGAATGACAAACCCGCCTCTGCAAGAATATTTTTTAGATTTTCCATCACCTGTTTTGTCTGTGATGTGATATCATCGCCTGCTAAATTTCCTGTGGAAGGTACAATGCCAATTTGGCCAGAAGTAAATAAAAAGCCATTTACAGAAATCGCTTGACTATAAGGGCCGATTGCAGCAGGTGCATTTTTTGTTGAAACAATTTTCTTCATATTTTAAAATTTAACGATTCAAATAATTGAAAAAGAGGAGACACCAAAATTGGAATCTCCTCTTTTCTATAATTTCAACTAAAGATTAATAGTGGTTAGCTCTTTGAGTAGCCGTATAGTTAATCTTAAGTGCGTATGCATTTCTCAAAGCTTGCTTCACATCAGTTACGATACCCATCTTAGTATCTCTATCAACCTTAAGTGAAACAATCATGAATGCTTGATCCTCCTCCTTCATTGCAGCACGTTTAGCAGCAATGTAAGTTTGAACTTCAGAAGGGTCGTTAGCGAAAGCATCGTCCAATTGAATACGAGACTCAACACCGTATGCCTTCTTATACTCTCTTTTTGGAGTACCGATGTAAATATACTTCACAAGGGATTTTTTCTCCAATTTCTGAAGCTCAGTTGCTTGAGGAATTTTCTGGTCGACCAATAAGGTAACCTCCTTCATTGAAGTAGTCGTCATAAAGAAGAACAACAACATGAAGATAATATCAGGCAAAGATGCCGTACTAATTGCGGGAAGTCTTTTTCCGCCTTTCTTTCTAAATGTTGCCATTATTGCGCTCCTCCTTGACTTAATTTAGAATAATCCTTAGGCTCAGCCTCTGAAATACGTTGTGGATAAACTTGCTGAATAGCTTGTTGTCTATCCTCGTCCAATTCAGAGAAAGAGACTCCGAACTTCTGTCTTGCTAAATCCTCACGTAACTCATTATAAGCACGCATCAATTCATTTTGAACATCAATGTATGCCTGATAAGAAGTACCACGGTCATTTTGCAAAGAGATAACGTGATCTTTAGTAATTTCAATGTTACCAAAGAAAGGAATATTCTCTACTTTTTTTGCTGGCAAGTTTTCACTATTGTTAGGGTTGGCGATGAATTCCTTCGCTTTTTCCTTCAATTTGCTTACTGGCAAGACCTCTCCGTTTACCATCAAAAGGTCGCTGCTGTTAATCAGCACCATCATGATGTTACGTCTGTTGATTTCTACGTCCTTCTCCAATTGCTCTTGATCAGGTGGAATTGGAGCCGGAAGTTTACGTGCCAAACCCTTGTCTGTTGACATTGAAGTAGACACGAGGAAGAAAATCAGCAGCAAGAAGGAGATGTCGGCCATTGAACTCGCGTTAATTTCCTGAATTTCTCTCTTTTTTGCCATAGCCGATCCTTTCTTTAGATAAATTTCTTAATCAAGAAACCGAACAATGTTACAAAAGTAGCGATAGCAGCCAAGATGCATGATGATACCAAACACATGTTAGTGATTTGGTAGATGAATGGCTCTTGAGAACCCTCGTAACCTACAATGTTGATAGGAGTTGTGTCGGCTCCGAAGTAAGTTGCCAACAAAAGGACAACCAAAACTACGAAAGAAATCATCGGAACAACAACACTTTTCCAATCGTATGACAATTTAGATGCGAAAGTCATAACTGCGAAAGCAATAGTTACAATAGCAGTAAGTGCGAACAAAATGTATGACCAGTTCAACAACAATGAAGTGTAAACAGGTGCTTCCAAATCACCTGCGGTCGTCGGTACGTCCTCAGTTCCTCCGAAGAAGAAGACTGCACAGACGATGACTGAGATAGCCATCAAAACCGCAAGTACGACTTTATTAATTTCTTTAAACATATTTTCGAATTTTTAAAAACAATGACAACTAAAAACTTAACTAAGAAAAAAACTTAATTAGTTCTTGTTCTTCTCATTGTATTTAACAACGAGGTCCAAGAGAGTGATAGAAGAATCTTCCATCTCAGTTGTCAAAGCCTCAATACGAGTCAAGATGAAGTTCAAGAACACTTGAAGAATCATAGCGACGATCAAACCGAACACAGTAGTCAACAAAGCGACCTTAATACCACCTGCTACGACTGTTGCAGAGATATCACCTACTTGTTGGATCTTATCGAACGCCTGGATCATACCGATAACGGTTCCCATGAATCCCAACATTGGGGCCAATGCGATACAAAGAGAAATCCAAGTAATGTTCTTCTCGAGAGCACCCATCTGAACACCTCCGTAAGAAGCAACTGTCTTCTCAACATCCTCAGTACCTTTCTCGATTCTTGTCAATCCTTGGTAAAGAATAGAAGCGATAGGACCTCTTGTGTTACGAGCCAACTCCTTAGCTGCCTCTACATCATTGTTATCCAAAGCCTCTTCAATACCTGACAAAAGCTTCTTAGAGTTAGTTGAAGAAAGGCTCAAGTAAACGATACGCTCGATACAAAGTGCCAAACCTACGATCAAACAGAGAGCAACGAATGCCATGAAGCTTGCATCACCCTCGATGAACTTAATCTTCAAGGCTTTGAACATGCTGACTTCCTCTTCTACTGCTGGTGCAGCAGGTGCTGCTTGTGCAGGTGCTGGAGCAACTGCTGCTGGTGCAGCGGCTGGAGCAGCCTCTTCTACAGTTTCTACAGCCTCTTCTGATGAGACTTCATCTTGAGCCAAAACATTTGAAGTCAATCCAAATGTCATCGCTCCGAAAATTGCTAATGTTGCAAAAATCTTCTTCATTTTTTTTTGTTATTAATTTATTACTTGTTTTTAGTTTTTCTAACTTCAAACCATTGTTTTTCAACAACTTGCGGAGAGAACGGGATTCGAACCCGTGATACGCTTTGGACGTATACACGCTTTCCAGGCGTGCCTCTTCAACCACTCGAGCATCTCTCCTTTCGCATCGCCTTAGCGACCTTCACTCCAACACGTCAACAAAAACCCATTTTCGGGGTGCAATTTAGCAAAAATTTAATTATTAAAAGGGGTTTTAAGGGAATAAATTTTTCGTATCTCGCTTGATTTTATCGCTACAAAAACATTTCTGCCCACAAGTCAAACCTTTTTAAAGTCTCCTCCCCATATTTTTCTAATTTTCTTCTTGCTTTTTTCACACTCCTCTCCTCTCCTAAATGAGTTTTAGAGAAAAATTTGTCCGCAAAGCAAATCACCTGCTCCTCTAAACTGACAGGAAGCATCTCACGATGAGGCAACGGCAAGTCTTCCTTTATTATATATTCTAAGGATAAACCAGTACCCGTGTGACGCTCACAAACTAACGCGTGCTTAGGATATCCCTCCTTAGCCACGAGTTCGCTTCCTAAATAGCCATGACAGATATAAGGATGATCGCCATCGCAGTGTAAATCGGGTGCATACGTTTTGAAGATTCCAATATCGTGCAACATCGCGGCCTCCTCGATGAACTGTAAATCCATATTCAAATCTGGACGCCCCTCCGCTAAACGCAAAGCCTTCTCCGTAACATCCAACGAGTGACTCATCAATATTTTATAGACCTCCGATGTGGGGTCATAATATTTCTCAATCAAAGCGATCGGATCTATTTTCTTATCGTCTGTAACTATCATATAAAAATTATTTCCAAAACAAATACGTTATATCATCTTCAATCCGACCATCTTTCATTTTATATAAATGTTGATTGGTCGTCCTTTTGTTCAACGGACCAAATTCTTTCTTGTATGGACCTACTTTTATGAAATCAAAAGCCGTCAATGATACATTCTCTGGGAGCTGCTCTCTGCCTGTATACCATGCCACTTTCAGTTGTTTATAGTGAGATTTCACAAAAACAGCTAAACGTACGAGAGAAGACAGATCCCTGTCTCCTCCCATGAAACTGACGCATGTTACATCATCAGCATATCGTTTCAGCAAATCTAACAAAGTCGATTCGTTTAATTCGTCTCCTACATCTAATTTCAAGAACGGACTATGACAGCCTACGCAATCATTCGGACATTGCGACAGATTTATCGCCAACGTTACCTCGTTGGGAATCTCTTGAAACACAACATCATAGTCAACGAATTTGAGCATGCTCTATGGTTTTAAGCGTTTTCGTCGCCGTCGGCTGCTACATTATATTTAGCGTAGAAACGACGGTCTGCCTCTTGTTGACGAGCCTCAGAGAAATTACTAATTCTCTTCATATATCCAATAACACGAGTCAAGTAATCGAGGTTGTGGCTATGACAGTTAGGGCACTCTTTCAAGTATCTCTTATCAATATGACCACACTCGTTACATACCGTGTTCGGAATGTTGTAAGTGAAATAGTTGCAACCCTCTTTAGCTGCCACACGGAACAAATGACGATACTGTGGCTTTGACAAATGCTCTTCCAAATTCATGTGAAGAGCAGAACCACCCGTCAAATGCTCGATATATTTGATACCGTGCAATTTAAATTTATCAGCGATATTCAAACTATGATCCTCTACAATGTAGAAATAGCTATTGTAGCAATCACGAGGAACAACATAACCATCCTCACGATCCCACTTCGCATGTTTAACACCCACATTTTCAGCAGGAATCATTTCGCAGTTGAACATCACCTCCTTCGTACGATACTTTTTGTTATAAGTCTCAACCAGACCCAAAACGCCTTTGACGTATGCAGCGTACTCTGGACTATCCTTGATTTCGATACCCATATACTCGGCAGATTCAACCAAACCATTGACACCGATCGTCAAGTACTGACGAGAAAGGTTAATATAACCAGCATCAAACAATGGAAGGAGTCCCTTCTCTTGGAGCTGTTTCAAATTCTCATTGTAAGCCAACTGAACCTTATGCACCAAATCAACCACTTCCTCCAAGTAGTTCAAATATGGAATACCATTTTTAACTGCATACTGAACGCAACGATTCAAATTAATCGTCAAAACGCTCTTTGAACCTGTTGAAATACCACCTGCACCCAATGTGTAGCTGAAAGTATTGTCAGTAATTTGATTTCTCAAACGGCAACAACTACTCAAAGAGTCGGCACTGTCGCTAAGATAAGTGAAGAAAGAGTGTCCTTCAGCGTACATTTCTGCTGCGAAGTCCCCCCATTCCTTATCCTTGACATCACCATTCTCAGTCAAAAGAGCCATTGTTTCGACAGGGAACGTCAAAACAGTCTTCAAACGTTCAGCATTGAACCATTTCATGAATCTCTTTTGCAACCAACTAACGGATTCCCAATCTGGACGAGAGCCGTCAGGAAAACGGAAGTTTTCAAAAAGACTGTTGAAATAGTATTTATCGTAATATGAGATATTCCAGAAAACGGCTTGAAAGTTTCTCGCACCAGTTGGTTGGTTGATTGAGTAAACAATCTGCTCGAAACAGTCGGTAATGATTTTGTCGATTGTTCTCTTTCTTGAAGAGAGGTCAACCACCTTATCAGCCTCCTTATAATATTCAGTTCCATATTCCTTTTGAATGAAATAGTTCATATACATAAGGAACTCTGGAGTAGCGCAAGCACCGCTCAACATGCTCGACACCATAAATACCATATTGACGAAACCGCCACAGAAGGATTTCAAATTTGTTGGTTGTTTTGAATTTCCTCCGATAGAAATCGTACCCTCGTTCAACCAAGGATACATGGTGATACTCGCACAATAATTAGCCAAACTCGTCTCGTCGTTCTTGTAGATGAAGTGGTGCGTCAACAAGTCGATGTATTTATCTGCCACTTCCCTACCGTACATTTCCTTCAAACGGTCTACCAAAAGACGGCGGTTGAGACGGATGAAGTTTGCCTTTGGCAACTCACCAATCAACGTAGCAATATTTTTGTTTTCAACATTCGCATTGGCATCGTATTTACTACCCGTAGCAGAGTTGGAAGCATTACTATAATCAGTAAGAAATTTGAGTTTGTCACGAACTTCACGATCCTCCCAGTGACTCTGACGGTACAAAATGTAGGCTTTTGCAACAGCATAATATTTTTCGCACATTAAGGAACGTTCAACTTGGTTTTGAATCTCCTCAACGCTCATTCCATTATGGATGCTTAAATGACCTAAAATGTCTGTCAATACCTCCTGGGTAGCAAAACTACCGACCGATATAAAAGCACGAGATATCGCATTTTTTATTTTGTCAAACGAGAACGACTCCAACTTGCCGTCGCGCTTTACAATTACAACGTTTCCACTCATTTCTTCTGATTTTCTTTGGCTTAATTTGTATTCTTTGATGATATTATTTTCCCTTTTTACACGCACTCAACGAGTTACGAATTTTTGTCGTTCATTGGGGGTGTAGAACAAAGATAGGGATATAGTTTTTTATAAACTACATCCCTACCAAATAATTATTAACAATCGTGTAATGTTCTATATATCAGCCTTTTTACCACGCAAATTTTATCATTGCCGATGCTCTGTGGTTAAGCACATCTCTATCTGCGTTTACAGAGCCATCGCTTTCTACTTTATCACCGTAACCTACACCTGTAAGTTCATATTCAAGTCCGAAAGTAAACTTAGAAACTGTGTAAGAGATTGCAGGACTGACTCTCCAGAGGTAGTCTATATTCTTGATTTTATCCAAGGTATAGATGTCTCCTACTAAGTCTTCTTTTGCTCCGAAATTCTTCATATAACCTGCGAAGAAGTTTCCTCTGAATTTCTTACCCCAGCTCAAGTCTACAAAACTTGTGAGGCTTCGCAATGGTTTATATTCTTGAGTACCGTCATCATTGATTTTGCTAACTCCATATCCACTGTACATATTGAAATGTGCAATGTTTTGTCCATAGATACTCTTGAAGAGTACGTGGAATGTGTTCTCTTGATTTTTGTAGTCTACAAAAACCATTGGAGAAGCGGATGTGAAGAGTTCTTTAACCAACCGTTTGGTCTTGATTGTAGTATCACGTTCTGTGATTGCAGTATATGCTGATTTGTCTGTATTCCATGCTGTATCACTAACTGCGTATGTGTAAGAGGTCTCGTATTGAGTTCTTGGACGAAGAGTTGTGATGTCTACACCAGCACCAACTGTGAATCCCTTACCATTATTATAGTCGAATCCGACAACGAACTCAGGAACATTCGCATTCAACTGATACTTGGTCGACTTTCCGTCTGGTCCCCAAGATTGGTATTGGAACTGCCAAACAGCAGCTGCAGTGAATTTCCATCCGTTCACACTACCCTCGTAACGAATTTGAGGAGAACGGCTCTCTGGTTGGAATGGCGAACCTGCAGCGTGACTCAACACTTCTGGAGAATATTCAGCAAAGTATGGAGTATAAGTCTGTCCTAACAAGAGGGCGTTGTGCTTCCATTGCAACTTTCCGTATGCATGACGAAGACGAATCATCGTAAAGCTTGAAGAGAATCCACAGAAATCACCTTCAGCCTTAGCGGTTACATCTGCGTTCAATGCTCTGACGCCAGAGAGACTCAAACCAAAACGAGTAGAGATTGCCAAGAAAGAAGACTGAGAAACAGCATTCAAATC
The DNA here is from genome assembly GCA_963648205.1 of Flexilinea sp. Lineage (GTDB taxonomy): Bacteria > Bacteroidota > Bacteroidia > Bacteroidales > Paludibacteraceae > UBA1181. The sequence goes on along the minus strand of CAVJCT010000065.1, from coordinate 87,922 downwards.
CTCATCATGAGCCTCATTCCACAATTCATCCTTAGGGATTCTGTTGCTCAATCCTGCATTAGACTGAGTGATTTGTCTTGAATCGTAGAAATAGTAGTTACGAACAAATCCGTAAGGTTTCAACTTCACCTTTCCACCATTTTTAGGTTTCTCTGGAGTTTCAGGATTCTCAGAAGCAGGTTTTGCGACTTCAGCGTTTTGAGGTGCAACTACTGAACTTTGTTGCTGTTCTTGTGCGTAAGACGCAATCTGCATCGAAACCGCGAACGAAATTAGAAGTAGTAATTTCTTCATGATCTAATTTTTTTGTTTATTATAGTTAGAACTTTTTTCTGTTTTTAATACAACTTTTTATCATCCAAACACATCAACTTCACAATCATCATCACCTTCATCATCTTTACGAGTACAAAGGTAGACATTAATATTGTAGAAAAATTGAGAACATTTTGAAGACATTTTGAAGATTTAATTTTTTCAAGTTTTGATTCAGATTTTACATAGCAAACGGGAGTCTATCTTCCAACAGCCCCCCGTTTACCACGAACAAATTATAACAACTTAAAAACAATTTACTTCACAGACTCTACATTATTTATTAATGTAAGAAACTTCCAAATGCAAATAATGCAGCATATCCAACAACAAGACTCAAAACGCCTACGAACAAACCTGTCAAAGCCATGTATTTCAATTTGATGAAACCTTTTGAGTATGCAATCGCATTTGGTGGTGTAGAGATAGGCAAACACATAGCAAATGATGCTGAGAGTGCCAAACCTACGATCAAAGTGGTTGCGCCACCAAATGGTGCCAACTCTGCCTCCATACCTTGTGCAACTGCTACGAAGATAGGAATCAACAAAGCAGCTGTTGCGGAGTGAGACATAAATGTTGACATTAAAATACACAAGATTCCTGAACCGATGATAACAGCCATCACTGGCCAACTATCGAATGGAATTGAAGATACAATATGTTTAGACATTGTGATTGCCTCACCAGTTGCAGCGTCGACGGCAATTTTACCTTCCAAACCTACACCTAACGCGAAACCTCCGGCTACCAACCAAAGCACATCCCAGTCAATCAATGCAAAGTCTTTCTTTCCAAAAATTCCTGTCATACAGAACACCGCAAACGGAATCAATGCGACAACGTAGGTATTGATGCCTAACAAAGCCTTTCCGAACACCCACAAGAAAACTGTTACAGCAAAGGTAACGTAAACAATTATTGCTTTAGGACTCTTATCAACCTCGCCTTCAATCTGCACGTCAATACTCTCTTGTTGAGATGGGAAGAAGTGTGTAAGCATCAACCAAGAGAAGAAAAGAATAATGACTGCCACTGGCACCATCAACGCCATCCACTGACCGAAACCAATTTCAACACCAATTTTCTCCAACCAACCTGCTGCGACAACATTTGGAGGTGTACCGATTGGTGAACCGATACCACCAATATTTGCAGCGATAGGAATTGCCAAAGCCAATCCTACTCTACCCTTATTATCAGACTCAGGAATAGCAGCCAACACAGGCGACAAGATTGCGATCATCATCGCAGCCGTTGCAGTATTACTCATAAACATAGAAAGCAATGCTGTAACCGAGATAAATCCAAGCATCACATACTTAGGCTTTGATCCAAAAGGCTTGATAATCGCTCTTGCCAAAGTTGCATCCAACTTTACTTTAGTCGCGCCAATCGCCAAAACGAAACCACCCATGAAGAGCATAATCGTCGGATCGGCAAAGGCAGCCATAATATCCTTATACTTCAAAGTTGCTCCGACACCCTCGTGATTGAGAAATCCCAACATACTGTTCGAGGTCGTCAACAGCATCAATACCATAATTAATACAGACGTTCCCCAAATAGGAATTGGTTCTGTAATCCACATCACCGCTGCAAATACAAAAATCGCAATCAAGCGGTGCTCAATCGTAGTCAAACCATCCACATGAAACGCTGCGTCAGGTAATAACCAAACAATAGCAGTCAGCAGTATCGCTACCGCAAAACCAATTAATTTTTTTTGACTCATATTTAAAATATTAAACAATCCATTGACTTTTCAATATGAATAAGCAGAATAACGTATAATAATGTAGTTCTTATCTTCGCAAATCGAGAACACCATTATCGGAAAAACCGATAATAGAACCGCTACAAAAAGCCGATAATGAACCATTACCGACTATACGATTTCTAAACTCACTCGTTAAGTAACAAAATTTAAAGGACTAACTGAGTGTCTCATGGTATTAGTAAAAAGGCATTTCGAGACAAATAGCCAGCCACAATTTTTGTAACTCGAACACAAAGTTATAATTATTTTTGAATTATTCACATCTTCTAACATTTGTTTTGGTCATCCTCGTTTTTTATTTTTCTTCTCCAAATCATTTAGAGTTTTTATTTCACGTCTTTCCGCTTTTATTATTATCTTCGCTCTAACATTATATATAAGGTATGCAAACAATATTGGATCTACAGCCTCAGGCTATTTGGCACTACTTTAACGAAGTGTGCAATATACCTCATCCTTCAGGAAAGGAAGAGAAAATCAGAAACTACTTGCTCGATTTTGGCAAGAATCATAATTTGGAATCTAAAGCGGACGAGGTCGGAAATGTTCTGCTTCGCAAACCTGCCTCTCCTGGCTATGAGAACGCCCCTGCCCTCATCCTCCAAGCCCACATGGATATGGTTTGCGAGAAAAACGCAGGCACTGTTCATGATTTCGACAACGACCCTATTCAAACTGTCATAGATGGCGACTGGGTGAAAGCAAACGGAACTACACTCGGTGCTGACGACGGTATCGGTGTCGCTGCCATTCTTGCTGTTTTAGCAGATGATTCACTCAAACATCCTGCATTGGATTGTATCATCACTGTTGACGAGGAACGTGGATTGACGGGTGCTCAGCATGTATCAAAAGAGTGGCTCTCCGCTCCAATGCTTCTCAATTTAGACTCTGAAGATGATGGTCAGTTCTGCATCGGATGTGCAGGCGGTATCGACACAATCGCAACTTTCAACCTCAAAAGAGAGGCAACCCCCAACAATTATCTTCCTTTCCATATTCAAGTGAAGGGATTGATGGGAGGTCACTCTGGCGAAGACATTAATAAGGATAGAGGCAACGCCTTGAAGATTTTGAGCCGTTTCTTGTGGATGCAAAACAAAAAGTACCCTGTTTATCTTCAAAAAATCATCGGAGGAAATCTTCACAATGCGATTCCACGCGAGGCTTCTGCTTTCATTCTCGTTCCTTTTAATAAGAAGGAAGATCTTCGTGTCGATTTGAATGTTTACACAACGACCATAGAGAATGAGTATCCGAACGAGAAAACGATTGAGATTTTGTTAGAATCAAGTTCTGAAAAGATTGACCCTATCAATAAGAGCCAAGGAGATGCGATTATCGACGCACTTTTTGCTTGTCCTCATGGGGTGATGGGTATGAGTCGTGAAATCGAAGGATTGCCTGAAACTTCTACAAATTTGGCAGCCGTAAAAATGCCAGACGACAATACTTTGCTCGTTTCTACCAGCCAACGTAGTTCGACGGAAAGCAAGAAACACGAGATTAAAGACCGTGTCGAAGCCGTGTTTGCCCTTGCCAAAGCAGACAAGATAACTCACAGCGACGGTTATCCAGGATGGAAGCCAAACATGAACTCCAAAATCAAAAACGTCGTCGTTGATGCATTTACAGCCCTCTTCCCTGAGAAGCCAACCGTAGGTGCTATTCACGCCGGACTTGAGTGCGGACTGTTCCTTGATAAGAATCCAAATTTGGATATGATTTCTATCGGTCCAGATATTTTCGACAACCACTCACCTGCCGAGAAATGCCGCATTTCCAGTGTCGCTCGTTTTTGGAAGCATGTCGTTTTGACCTTGGAAAGTTTGAAGTAAAAAATTTTCATAATCCTCCACAGAATAGAAATAAAAACTAATTCTGTGGAGTAATATTTAACAATATGAATTTTCAAGAACGTATTCATCAAGATTTATACGAATATCTTCGCATGGAACAATTGGTTGACGAGATGTTGCCCACTTGTCCAGATGTCGAAGGGAAGTGGACTGAGATATGCGAAGAATATTTGCCAGATGGAGTTCGCGAATTTGCCAACTACCCCACTGCCTCATTAGGTTGGATGATGTACATTGGCATGGCAATCGGTAAGTTTTGGGATGAAAACTGGACTGACTATAACGACATCGACAATCTCTACGAAAGCATCCGCGACGAGCGAGGTTATGACCATTTAGACGAATATGTATTAGAAGAGGTACTTTCTCTTTCAAAAGATGAAAGAAAAGACATTGAAAATATCGTCGGTGAATGTGCAGCCCGCACGCTAAGCAATTTGAGAAGAGAGAAGATTCAACCCAGCACACCCGAGGCATTCAACGCCTACGTCAACTGTCTTCACGAACTCTATTTGATGGGTTGCTACGTTCAACTCAAAGCAATGGGCTACCACCTTGTAAAGAGTGAATAAGAGATGATTTCAAAATAAAAAGAGCAAGTAGGTTTCAAGACTTACTTGCTCTTCTTTTTTGTGTATATAAAAATCAATAAAGCGGTATATATTCGTATGAATTACCGACTTCAGAAAGATATTTCTCAAAATTCTCACGAGTTATAACAACAGTACCTCTACAATCGTTTGGATGAAAAGAGAGCGTTTCAGCCTTTTTCAAATTTTCATCCAAGAAGAGATGCACATGATGTTCCACATCGTTGATCAGTCCGAAAGGTGAAACACTGCCTGGTTCAAGTCCCAAATAACGCATCATTCGTTCAGGAGAAGCAAACGACAACTTACCGCAGGAAGGAAGACCTTTCGACACGAGCGACTCCTTCAACCGATGCTCCAAATCATGAATATCCAAATCATGGTCGCAGTCGAAACAGACTAAATAATGCTTATCACCCTTATGGTTTCGAAAGAAAAGATTCTTACAGTGGACGCTTCCGTCATCTTTCCACCAACGTTTAGCCTCCTCAATAGTTTTTCCCTCAGGATGATTATAATTTGAAAATGGGATATTATGTTTCCTCAAATAAGTAAGGACAATTTCCTCTCTCGACATTTCACTCATTTCAATTTAATTTCAGCAACTACAAAGGTAAAATATTAGGGAATTAAAGAACATTGAAATAAGAAAAATTAACTAAAACAGAGCAAAAAACAGGTAGAAACCTATTGAATTATAGTGTTTTACAACATATATTTTACTTTTTTTAAGATTAAGAAGTTCACTGTTGTACAAATGAAAAAACAAATATATCTTTGCAGTTGCTAAGGTGAAGATGAAAACGGAGCCGAGGCGCAGGTTAAATTAGTCAACCTAAGGTTGAAAATCGAAGGGGAAACGCAAAGAGAGCGCGACCGTTGAATAAATGGAAAAGACAGAAAAAGAACCATTTACGAAAGTGAGCGACAGCGTTGAACTGAAAAATTGTTTTGTGTATGATATCTAAAATTCTGGTTGCAAACAGAGGCGAAATTGCGATGCGTGTAATGCGTTCTTGTAAAGAGATGGGCATTAAGACATTGGCAATCTTTTCTGAAGCCGACCGCACATCGAGACATGTGTTTTTTGCAGATGAGGCTGTATGTATCGGTCCAGCCCAATCGTCAGAAAGTTATTTGAACATTGATAAGATTATTGCTGCGGCGAAAAAATTCAATGCCGACGCTATCCACCCAGGCTACGGTTTTCTATCGGAGAACGCTGAATTTGCAAAGCGTTGTGAAAAAGAAGGTATCATCTTTATTGGTGCGCCACACGATGCAATCTGCCAAATGGGAGATAAAATCACTGCTCGTAAGTTGATGATCGCAGCTGGCGTTCCTGTCGTTCCAGGAACAGAAGAGCCACTTAATTCTTACGAAGACGCAATCAAAACAGCACAAGAAATTGGATTCCCTATCATGATCAAAGCCTCTGCTGGAGGTGGTGGTAAGGGTATCCGTATTGTTCGTGAATTGTCCGAACTCAAAAACGCATACGAAGGTGCTATTTCAGAAGCTGAGTCTTCTTTCGCAAATGGTACTGTCTATATAGAGAAGTTGATTGAGAAACCACATCACATCGAGTTCCAAGTCTTGGCAGACAAGCACGGAAATGTGGTTCACCTGTTTGAACGTGAATGTTCTATCCAACGTAAACACCAGAAAGTTATCGAAGAGACACCGTCTCCATTCATCTCTGACGAAACTCGCCACAAGATGGGAGAAATCGCTGTTCGCGCGGCTAAGGCGGTTAAATACGAAGGAGCTGGAACAATCGAGTTCATGGTCGACGAGAAACAAAATTTCTATTTCTTGGAGATGAACACTCGTTTGCAGGTAGAGCATCCTATCACAGAGGAGGTTCTCGGAGTTGACTTGGTAAAAGAGCAAATCAACGTAGCAAACGGAAAGCCATTGCGTTTCAAGCAAGAAGATTTATATCAACGTGGACACGCTATTGAGTGTCGTATCTGCGCTGAGGATGCAGAGAACAATTTTGCTCCTACTCCAGGTATCATCAAGTTGATGACAGAGCCTTCAGGTATCGGTGTTCGTGTAGATAGTTTCTGCTACGAAGGATACGAAATTCCAATCTACTACGACTCTATGTTGAGTAAATTGGTGGTTTGGGCAGCCAACCGCACCTACGCAATCGAGCGTATGCGTCGTGTGTTGTATGAATACAAAATCACAGGTACTAAGACCAATCTTTCTTACCTCCGTAAGATTTTGGAAGTGCCAGATTTCGTGAAAGGACACTACACAACAGCATTCCTTGAGGAGAATAAAGAGATATTAGACCATATTACATTAGAGGAGGACTCTGAGGAGACACACAAGGTAGAAGACATTGCTGCCATCGCTGCATATTTCGACTACTTGCTCAACGAGGAACGTCCGAATGTATGCAATACAAACGATAATCGTCCACTCAGTCGTTGGAGAGAGTTTGGAAAGCGTAATAATATGAGAAGTTTGGGATAATTTTCCAAGACTGACCAGTAAACAATTTTTAATTAAGTCATACAGCATGAAGATTAAAATCGGAAACAAGGTAAAAGAAATTTCCGTTGTCAATCAAGAGGGCAACAAGGTGGAAATTTTGGTGGACGATAAAAAATACAACTTGGACATCGTGATGGCAGAAAATGGACTTTGTTCCATTATCACCGAAGATGGACACTCCTACAATGCTGAATTGAAACCCAGCAATAACAATCAAGAATACACTGTGAGTGTGGCGTTCAACGCATTCGCAGTAGAGATTGTTAGTCCATACCAATATGGCGCAAAGAAAGCTAAATCGAGCGAGAAACAAGATAAGATCTTCTCTCCTATTCCAGGAAAGGTAGTTCGCATCATGGTGAAAGAGGGCGATTTGGTAAAGGCTGGCGAACCTGCTATTGTCATCGAGGCAATGAAGATGCAAAGCGAGTACAAGGTGAAGGAAGACTGCATCGTAAAAAAGATTTTGGTGGGCGAAGGCGAAAACGTAGCCGGCAACCAAACTTTGATTGAGTTGGCAGAAGCCCCTTCATCAGAAGAAAGCACGAAAGAATAATAAGTCATAGAAAAACAGATCGAAATTAGATCGAAAATAAATTCAGAAGATATATGGAATCGTCTAACAATATGAACAAGTTTTTCGAACTGAATAAACTTGCGGAAACAGGTGATCCAGTCCGTATCGAGAAGCAACACCAGGCTGGCAAATTGACTGCCAGAGAGCGTATTGCCATCTTGCTCGACAAAGGTTCATTTGTTGAACTTGACAAATTCGTAATCCACCGATGCCATAATTTCGGTTTGGAAAAGCAACAATATCCTGGTGATGGTGTTGTTGGCGGTTATGGTAAGATTGATGGTCGTTTGGTATATGTTTACGCATACGACTTCACTGTGTTCGGTGGTTCATTGAGCCGCACCAACGCTGATAAAATCGTGAAACTTCAAAAATTGGCTCTCAAGATGGGTGCTCCAATCATCGCTTTGAACGATTCTGGAGGAGCAAGAATCCAAGAGGGTGTTTCAAGTTTGGCAGGTTACGGTGATATTTTCTACCAGAATACAATTGCATCAGGTGTAATTCCACAGATTTCAGTGATTTTAGGTCCTTGTGCAGGTGGCGCATGCTACTCTCCTGCATTGACCGACTTCATCTTCATGGTGAAAGATCACAGTCACATGTTCGTTACAGGTCCTGACGTTGTAAAAACAGTTACACACGAGGAAATCGACAAGGAAGGTTTAGGTGGTGCTTTGACACACAACACGAAGAGTGGTGTTGCTCATTTCCTTGGAGAAACTGAAGAAGACACATTGATGATGGTTCGTGAGTTGCTCTCATTCTTACCATCAAACAATATGGACGATGCCCCTCGTTCACCTTACACTTCAAGTATGGAGCCTGATAGCGCAGATTTGGACAATTTCATTCCAAAGGATGCCAGCAAGCCATACGATATGAAGGAGTTGATCGAAAGCATCGTAGACAACAGTTACTTCTTCCAAGTTCAAGAGAATTTTGCTCAGAACATCTTGGTTGGATTTGCAAGAATTGAAGGAAAAGTTGTTGGTATCGTAGCCAACCAACCTGCACTTCAAGCCGGAGTTTTGGACATTGACGCTTCTACAAAGGCTGCTCGTTTCATTCGTTTCTGCGACTGTTTCAGTATTCCTATCGTTTCATTTGTTGACGTTCCAGGATTCATGCCTGGTCGTGTACAAGAGCACGGAGGAATCATTCGTCACGGTGCGAAAATCGTTTACGCTTACGTTGAAGCAACAGTTCCAAAGATTACGATTATCACTCGTAAAGCATACGGAGGAGCTTACATCGTAATGTCAAGTAAACACACTGGAGCCGACATCAACTTTGCATACCCAGATACTGAGATCGCAGTGATGGGACAAGACGGTGCTGTCAACATTCTCTACAAGAAGGTTAGCGAAGAGGAGAAGGCAAAAGCAAGAAAAGAGTACGAGGAGAAATTCTCAAATCCTTATCGTGCTGCAGAGTTGGGTTACATTGACGAAATCATTCTTCCATCTCAAACAAGAGAGAAGTTGATTCAAGCATTAGATATGACTCACACGAAAATTCGTAGCAATCCTGCTAAGAAACACGGAAATATTCCTCTATAAAGAGGGTTTTACCCATACAGAAGGGCGAGATTCAAAAGATCTCGCCCTTTTTCGTGAAAAAATCTAAAATTGTCGATAACTATCATCAAAAACGTTGAATATAAGCCTTACATTTTCCTAAATTTGTTATTAATAGTCAAATAAATTACAAATTCAACTAAAAGGTTAAGTTGTTCAAACCAACAATGAAAAAACTAAGGACATTGATAAGCGTTATGTTGCTGCTTCTGACCATTTTTCAGATGCAGGGTCAGAGCGTAGGCTTGGTGCTTAGTGGAGGTGGAGCGAAGGGCTGTACACACGTCGGTGTGATCAAGGCCTTGGAGGAGAACAACATTCCGATTGACTATATTGCAGGTACGTCCATGGGTTCAATCGTCGGTGCGCTTTATGCGATGGGCTATACTCCCGAAGAGATGGAGCAACTGCTAACCTCAAGTGATTTCACGACGTGGCTGAAAGGCAATATTGACGAGAAAAGCATATTTTATTTCAAAGAAGAAGAAGAGTCGCCCGAGTTTATCAGTTTCAAACTCAACATTAGTGATTCACTTCTTATCAAACCAGACATTCCAAGCAGTTTACTCTCGCCCGACCAGTTGAACCAAGCTTGCATGTACCTTTTCACACAAGCAAATACAGTTTGCGGTGGAGATTTTGACAGTTTGTTTGTTCCTTTCCGCTGTATTGCAACGGACGTAACACAAAAAGGAGAATACGTGCATCGAAACGGAGATTTAGGAGATGCCGTACGAACCTCAATGTCCTTCCCTTTCGTCTTCAAACCCATTCGCGTCAACACCCATTTGATGGTGGATGGAGGAATCTACAACAACTTTCCGTTAGATGTGATGAACGAGGAACTGAAAGCCGACTACATCATCGGAAGTAATGTCAGCGAGGGCGTTTCAGACGCAGAAGACGGAGACCCTATCGCTTTGCTTGAAAACCTTATCATTCAAGACTCGAAGTATCAATTACCACAAGAAAAAGGTACAATAATTGATTTTCATTACAAAGATGTACGTCTGTTAGACTTTGACAGAGCGCAAGAACTAATCCAAATTGGTTACGATAGCACGATTGCACATATCGATGAAATTAAAGCAAAAGTGAGCCGAACCATCAGTGAAGATTCACTCAACTCAAAGCGTTTTGCGTTTAATCAGAAGAAGCCACAATTACTTTTCAAGAACGTCATCATTCGTGGTGTAAAACCCCTGCAACAACGATTCATTGCCAAAACGTTTCACGCCAAAAACAGTTATTTCAGTTATAACAGTTTCCGAAGAAATTACTTTAAACTTCTATCAGACCAAAAGATAGCGGAAATTATCCCCCATGCAGTTTGGAATCCAGAAATCAACGCATACGACCTCATATTAGATGCAAAATTGAATGATCACCTCAAATTTGGAATTGGAGGAAATATTTCTTCAACAACATCTAATCAGTTGTATATCAGTGCTAAATACATAGGAATCAAACGTTTATCATACGACTATTGCTTAGATGGACAGATTGGTATTCAGTATAAAAACGCACATTTTCAAGCCCGATTCGACTTTCCCTACCAGTTTCCATTCTGTTTGAAATTCATTGGAGATATCACGCACAACAGTTTGTCAATTAAGCAAAACACATTCTACGAAACCGATATTCCAATGGAAGGATTCAATACGGAGTTTTACGCAAAGGGAAAATTGTGTATTCCATTCCTTCTCAAGGGAGAAATAGACGCAGGAATGGGTGTCGCAAAAATAAAAAATAAGTATCACGGACTATTCTCCAATGATGATGACACATACGACATATCCACCTATAGTTTAGGAAACGTATCGGTGTCATACCGTCATAACTCATTGTCGCACAAGCAATTCGCCGTATCGGGAACGAAAGCGAAGGTCGCTGCGTCTTATATTTTCGGAAAGAAAACGAAAAAGGAAAATATTGTAATTGACAGTACCGACATAATCAACACGCTTCACGACAGTTTGCACTGGTTTCAAGTTTCTGCCATGATAGACCATTACATTCCTATAGCGAGACATTTCTCTTTAGGATTGATGGCAGAAGGAGTCTTCTCCACTCATGGTTTGGAGTCCAACTATATGGAGACACTACTCATTGCGCCGTCATTTACGCCGACCACGCACTCCAAGATGGTGTTCAACACTGCATTTTCAGCCAACACCTACATCGCTGCAGGAGTCAAACCGATTGTAAGAATCAACGATATTTTGCACATTCGATTAGAAAGTTATGGCTACCTCCCTTATAAAGCCATATCGCCCAATGCGACCTTCAACGCAACATACGATGAACCATTTTCGAAGATCTATTGGTTGGGTGAAATTTCTGTCGTTGCACAATTAAAGTACATCACAGCAAGTATTTACGCAAACTACTATAGTTATCCGAAAAAAAATTATAATTTCGGACTGAATATCGGCTATCTAATTTTCCACGACAAGTTCGTTGAATAAAACCATACAAGATTACGCTTTCATTGAAAGAAATTTCACTCAAAGAAATGCTTTGTAACTTAGCCATCATTCGTTTGACTAAAAACAGAAAGAAAGATGAACAAGAAAAAATTAGCTATTCTTCTAACCTCTCTAACATTCGTTGCAGGGATTTTTTCATCTTGTCAAAAAGATGAAGGAGAAGGAGGAAAAGGTTCTATTTACGGAACAGTTTACAAAATAATCGATGATGGACAAATCGTCAAAAATGGTGATTCATACGCATTTGCAGTTGACACGGTCATAGCAAGAAATGAAAATGTCTACATCCATTACGGTAGCAACCAAACTGGCTATGACGACAAAACAGGTACTGCAGAAAATGGAACCTTCAAGTTCAAATATTTGACAGACGGAAACTATACCGTCTACACTTTCTCAGACTTGGCATCTGGCGAAAAAACACCCGTTTCACAAACCGTGAACATTAGCGATGGAAATTGTGTCGACGCAGGCGTTTTCTATATTACTGACGGGAAAAACAGTGGTAAATCTGGTGTCGTAGGACAGTTGACCGCTCAATATATGAAGAGTGAAGATAAAGAAGTCGTTCCAGCCGTAGGAGAAAGAGTTTTCATCAGAGAGTACGATGGTGTGGAAGTTCTTTCAGATACCAGAGCAGACGACAATGGAATGTACTCTTTCCCAAAATTGGAGCCCTACACAAAATACTATGTGTATGCGATTTCAGAACTTTCATCCAAAGACCCTACATACGCTGTTGGTGCAGAGGTTGAAACAGGAGCGGACGGAACTATCACAGTTGTTGCAGAGACAATAAACGTTCAGTTGTACTAACATAATAACAATAAATAAGGAAAAGCCGAGGCAGACTGTCTGTCTCGGCATTTGAATTTATAAGATTCTTGAGGATAAAGCGATGGCAAAAGAGTATAGACTTTCAGATTTTCTTCCAACGACAAAAAAAGAGTTGGAACTTCGAGGATGGGATGAAGTAGACGTGATTCTCTTCTACGGAGATGCCTACATTGACCATCCCTCTTTTGCAGGAGCAGTCGTTGGTAGAATCTTAGAACACGAGGGATTGAGAGTCGCTTTAGTTCCACAGCCCAACTGGAGGGATGATTTGCGAGATTTCAAAAAATTAGGGAAACCTCGTATGTTCTTTGCGGTTTGCGCTGGTTGTATGGATTCAATGGTGAATCACTACACCGCGAACAAACGTCTGCGTTCTGACGATGCCTATTCGCCCAATGGGAAAGCAGGATTTCGCCCCGATCGTGCCACCATTGTCTATTGCAACATTCTGAAAGATTTGTACCCTGACGTACCCATCATTGTTGGCGGTATCGAAGTTTCGCTTCGTCGTATCACCCACTACGACTATTGGGACGATGAACTGAAACCTTGTATCTTAAAAGACACAAAAGCCGAACTGCTGATTTACGGAATGGGCGAACTGCCTCTGAAAATGATTTGCGATAAAATGAAAGACGGAAAGAAAGTGTCTGAACTGACGGACATTCCGCAAACTGCATATATTGCTGACAGTCAAAGCATTCCAGAGACGGACGTTGAAACGCTCACACTTTTCTCTCACAATGAGTGTTTAAAAGACAAGGTCAAGCAAGCGAAAAATTTCCGTGTCGCGGAGGAAGAGTCGAACAAACTGCACGCTGCACGTTTGTTGCAACAGTTAGATGATGAACATACGGTGGTTATCAATCCTCCTTTTCCACCAATGACAACGGACGAGTTAGACGCGACATACGAACTACCATTCACTCGCCAACCTCACCCAAAGTACAAAGGGAAAACCATCCCTGCGTACGATATGATTAAATTCTCAGTGAACATTCACAGAGGATGTTTCGGAGGCTGCTCATTTTGTGCAATCTCTTCACATCAGGGCAAATTCATTATGTCGCGCTCTGAAGAGTCCATCTTAGAGGAAGTAAAAGAGTTGACACAGCAACCAGACTTTAAAGGGTATCTGAGCGATTTGGGCGGACCATCTGCCAATATGTACAAAATGCGAGGCAAAAACTCTGAACTTTGTGGCAAATGCAAACGCTACTCCTGCATATTCCCAGCCATCTGCAAGAATATGAACACAGACCACAGTGACCTGATTGAACTGTACCATAAAGTAGATGCAATTCCCAATATAAAAAAATCATTCATTGGTAGTGGTGTTCGCTATGACCTATTGTTGCAAGAAAACACTGATGAAAAAACGCACGAAAGTCAGGTAAAATATACGGAGGAGCTCATTAAGAACCACGTCTCTGGCAGACTGAAGGTGGCTCCCGAACACACGTCAGACAATGTGCTAAATTTGATGAGGAAACCTTCTTTTCAACTTTTCTACAAGTTTAAAGATTGTTTTGATCGCATCAACCGAGAGAATGGATTGAAGCAGCAACTCATCCCCTATTTCATCTCAAGTCACCCAGGATGTAGAGAAGAAGATATGGCAGAATTGGCGTGTATCACCAAAAACTTGGACTTCAAATTAGAGCAAATCCAAGATTTCACGCCTACTCCAATGACGTTGTCCACCGAGATATACTACACGGGAATCCACCCATACACGTTGGAGAAAGTGTGGACACCCCATAGCAAAGAAGACAAGTTAGAACAGCGTAAATTCTTCTTCTGGTATAAAAAAGAAAATCAAAGAGATATTATCAATGACCTTCGCAAAATCGGTCGAGAGGACTTGATTTCTCAACTTTTTTCCAATTCCGACAATTCTTCACAACCGAAATATTCTTCCCCACAAAAGTCCAAGGATTTCAGAAAAGATGAAAGAAATGGACAAAGCAACGAGGTGAGAAAAGATTCAAGAAGCAACAGGTATTCAGAGCGAAGAGTTGAGAACCGTGAACACAATTTCAGAAACGGCAACTCTAACAGCCATAACAAATACAAAGGCAAGAACGAAGAGCGTCCAAACAATAGACATAGAGCAAGGTGATTGTAAAAATCATCTTGCTATTGCTGTGTATTCTCATCCTCTTCCTTCTTTTCAATATCACCCACATTGCGTTCTTTACGTTTAAACGCACCCTTGATAGAGTTTAAATAAGACTTGAACAGTTCCGAGAAAGTATCAAAGTCTTCGCGATAAACGATACCCAAACCTTGCGTGTTTGGAGCCTGTTTGAAGTAACTATTATTAGAACGATTAAAACCTTTTGTTCGTAGTTTACCTGACTTATTCAGTTTGTACTCAATATCAAAATCAATGATACTGTTAGAAATATTTTCTGCGTCAGTAACCTCATCACGATAACCAAAATTACCATTCAACAGCAAACGATCGTTCAACAACTGAGTTGAAAGTGCGACATCAAACTCGCTGGAAGTGGTCGTTCCATCCATATTCGTAGAGGTTGGACGGTAATTGAGTCCGATACTGACATCCTGATTCATCTTTGAGATCCAGTTTGTCAACTGAGAAGAGAGTGTTGAAAAACCGACAGATGAAAGTTCGGTTGTTGCCACGGATGAAGCACTCTTATCCATGTTATAGAAATGTCCGAGAGCCAACAAAGAAGCAATATTTCGGTTCATTGCCTCGTCCGTGTTAATCACACTCCGCAATTTACTTCGAACATCATCGTCAGAATTAGGCAATTCAATATCAAACTTGATGATTGGAGAAGAAATCGTTCCGGTCAAGCCCAACAGACAATTCACCAAGGTTGTATTAGTACGAAGATTCGGATCATCAACGATATCATTCAAAGAAGCATTTAACGCATATTTCGCTTGAATGTTCAACGCTGCGTTCGTTGGATTACCCGTCCACTGAACCATACTACCCTTTTCAATCTCAAATTTTCGGGAGATAATACTCTGAATAGTAAACAAATAATCACCTCTTTCTATCTCATAACCACCATACATTTTGAACGCATTATCCTTCGTATTATAAGAAAGATGAAGAGAACCATTTCCGTTCGTTTTGATAATATCACCCTGTTGAGCGTCCATTATCAGGTGAATTTGGGCATCTGTGGTGGCTTCCAAATCCATATCCAAATTGATAACTGTAGACGATGCAGCCTTCTGTTGAGAGATTTTTTTCAATTTTTCTCGTCTCTGCTTACGTTTCTCTGCCATCGTTTTTTTATCCTCAGCCGCCACAAACGTAACGAAACTACTCTCTTTGGCAGAAGAAGTACTTTCGATTGGTATCGTCATCAACGTGTTCGGCATAGTTTTCATAGCCAGATTGATATTCACAACCTCGGTAGTACCAGAGAAATGACCAACTCCCTGCGCATACGCCTTTCCGTAGAATGTTTCATTGTCCTCTTCTTTCGTGTTCATCACTAAAAGATTATCACAACCGAGATCGAATGCAAATTTGAAATTCTTGAATGCATCGTGCAACATCATACCCGACACAACCGCATAATTACCCTCAGTATCAAACACTTGCACTTGGTTCAACTCGATTGTGTGCGGTGTCAATTTCACGGAATCAGACAGCACATACGACGTTTTTAAGAAATCAACATCAAAAGCCATATCTCTCACATACGCCATTCCCTCCAATCCGATATTTCCAAATTTGCCATACGCTGCCACATGCCCACTCACCGTACCGGTGTTGTTTTGCAAGACATTCTTCATATATTTACGCAAAAAGCGCATATCAATATCTTTCAAATCGCCACCAATATAGAGCGAATCATTGCCTAAGAAAACTCCACCATGTATCACTGATTTTGACAACGCTGACTTTTCCTTGAACGGTGACAAAATATCAACATCAAAACCAATGCATTTTTCTTTCTCTACCCACGAAGTGTTGACCGACATATCACCCAACACACATTCATTGATTGCTCCATCATAAATGTACAAACCGCCTTTGAAAAATGGTTGCTTGAAAAGTCGGAACAAGAAAACATCGCCATCCGTAACTCCATTAAACGAAATATTTGGATTTGCAATGATATCACTGAAATAGCCCAAACTCAAATCACTGAAATGAATGTTCAGACTGTCTGTAACTTCCTCTGTATTAGTACCATCGATGCATAAGAACTGTGCTTCATGCTTGAAAAGGAAACTGTCCACCTCAAGCCTCTTCTTATCAATCGCAATCTTACTTTCATGAATCGTCCACATCGTATCATTCAAATAGACATGCGACGGATTAATCAAGAAATCGGCTGTTAAACCTTTACCTTTCTCATAATCCTTGAACAATGCCTTCAAATCAATCTTTCCACTGTATGTGGTTTCTGCTGAATTATTAAATGACACTTTCAAGTCAATATCATTCTCTTTTGTCAATGTACTGACTGACAAATAATAAGGATAACGACGTTTATTTTTAGGTAATATGGTTGTACGACATATTAATTTCAGCTGGTCTCTCGGATTTTCGCACAGGAACATCAAATCAGACCAAGAAGAATTTCCTTTTTTCATCAATGGAACTTCCAAACGAACTCGGAATTTCTGTTCATTCTCATTATAGAATCCCTTCAGTTTAGACTCCTCTTGAATAATCAACGGAAGATCTACAATATCCTGAATTGACTCCATATTCTCGACTGACAAATCGAAAGTGAAATCATTCTTTTTATTCCCCTCTGGTATAGGTTTTTCATCTTTTATCAAAGCAGGGAAATACTTATGTGCCAAATTGTAAAAGCACTTTGGCAGTGTTGCAAAAGAATAGGTTCCGACCAATGTTCCATTCACATAATCAGAAAAAATGGACATTTTCTTTTTATCATCTTGCTTGGTAACAACTGAAAGACTGAAGTTGTTCATTCCAAATTCACGATCTCCTTTTGAAAAGAGGAAATTGTCCACTGAGAACGAGCCTTCCAATTCATCAATATTGCTACCTGTAAAATTGGTCTCTATATTAAAAGAGGTCTGCGAGTTTTCGTTAACGTTCAACAAATGTGTTTCATAGAGATTGAAATTCATCACATTAGCGTTGAAATGGAAAAATGGTTTTTCCGAACGCAAATCAACCTTTCCCTCAAAATTGAATTCCGCATTCTTATCACTCATTATCAACGTACCATCAAAACCTTTCTTGTCAAACGAACCATTCAACGTTAGATTTTGATAACAATAATTCTTATAATAAAATGAATCAACATCTCCTTTTGCCGCCAATTTGAAATTTTGGTCAGACAGTTTATCCAACACGATATCCAAATTGAACGCCAGATTGCCTAAGCCAGATTCCTTTCCTAAGAAACGATCCAGGTGGCAATCATTCGTTTTGATTTGTCCTTTTACATTATAAGAATTCAATTGTAAGTCGGGCGCAGTAAACAAAACGGAGAGATCCAACTTACCCAAATTAGTTGTGATTGATCCATCCGACAGCATATTTGTCAGATTTCCATTCAACGAACCACTGTAAGCAAAAGTGCCTATATCATTGAATCTTTTCGAAAGTTGCACATCTCTTTTTATGGCAACCCAAAGTATATCGGACAAGTCAGAAGCATTGGAAGAGAGTCGGTCTACCGTTCCATTCAACTTGACATTCTGGACTTTAGGGAACAAATCCTTCACATACATATTGCCCGACAAACAGGTCGCATCACCATATTTTATCAGCAAATTTGCCACTTGAAATTCTCGCAACAAACCATACGCAGCCCCCTGAATCTCAACGGGTTCGGTGATCATATCCAAAGCAGGACGAAAGACTGAAAAATCCGACGGACGTATATGTGTCTCACCAAATTCAAACCGAAGTCTCAGTTTATTTATCGGATCTTTAAATGCAGTATAGTTATCGTGATATGCTGTTAACTCCTTCAGTCTCAATTCACTATTCGGCATTTTAAAGAGGAATTTCTTCACCGACATTGTCTCTTTATTAGCCAAAAGTGAAGACGATATCTCATCGACCACCAAACCAGACTTTTCTTTAAAGGAAACATCCTCAACAATGATATTCACCGAGTCCTTCACAAAGGATCTAAAGTACATAAATCCATTAAAATCATACACATGTAAGTCATTTGGATTCATTCGTCCAATCCAATTTGACTTATTCGGATTCTTATATGAGATCTGACAATTCTCGAACGCAGCAGACTCAATATCCATCGACCAAGTTACACGCACCGTGTCATTAGGGTCTGGTTTAAACGCATCAATAAAAAAACCGAAATTGGGAGTGTTGGTAGAATCGACAGACAAATTGGCTTCCAACCCTGTAAACTGAATGGTACGAAACGATATTTGAGAGGATAATAATTTGAGCAAATTGATCGTAACCTTCGTACGACTCATGAAAAGCATCGTGTCGCATTGTCTATCCTCTATATAGACATTTTTTAAAACGAAACTATTGGGAAAATTCCACTCGATTTGATCTATCGACACCTTGCTTCCGACTTGTTTCGAGAGACTTTCGGTTACAGCGTCAACAGCCGAGTGTTGCAATTCTTTATTCTGCAACACGAAAAAACCGAAAATCAACACTAACGAAAATAGTGCTATTATCGAAAGCAATATATAGGTAAACCTCTTAATATCAGTTACTTATAAATTTTTCAAATCTCTTAATGCAAAATTAAAAAATAGTTTACGAGAAAGTGTGTTTTTCTCAAACGTATTTTGTATTTTCGCAAATAATAAAGGTATAGTGTACTGAGAATGGAAAAGCAAGTTTATATTTTAGCAATAGAATCTTCTTGTGACGACACATCTGCCGCCGTGTTACGTGATGGTTACCTCTTGTCAAACGTGATTGCAAGTCAGAAGGTACATGAAGCGTATGGAGGTGTTGTGCCTGAACTCGCATCTCGTGCCCATCAGCAAAATATCGTTCCAACAGTTTCAGAAGCCATTCGACAATCTGGCATTTCAAAAGAACAAATCAGTGCGATCGCTTTCACTCGCGGTCCGGGATTGATGGGTTCTCTTTTGGTAGGAACATCTTTCGCAAAAGGACTTTCCATTTCTTTAAATGTACCTTTAATAGAGGTGAACCACCTGCAAGCGCACATTCTCGCTCACTTTATTCAAACGGAAGGTGAAGAGAAAAAATTGCCTGAATTTCCATTTCTTTGCTTGTTAGTTTCAGGAGGAAACTCTCAGATCGTACTGGTGAAGAGTCCTAAAGACATGGAGATCATCGGTCAGACCATTGACGATGCAGCAGGCGAAGCTTTCGACAAGTGTGCCAAAGTGATGGGACTTCCCTACCCTGGAGGACCGATCATCGATAAATTGGCAAAATTAGGAAACCCTCAGGCATTCCAATTCCATAAACCACAGATAGCCAATTACGACTATAGTTTTAGTGGTTTGAAAACTTCTTTCTTATATCTTTTAAGAGACCGTTTGAAGGAAGACCCAGATTTCATTGAGAAAAACAAGGAGGATCTTTGTGCATCCTTACAATATACTGTTGTTGATATTTTGATGTCTAAACTGCGTAAAGCGGTTAAAGACTTAGGAATCAATCGAGTAGCCGTGGCTGGCGGTGTGTCGGCTAATTCCGCACTTCGAGCAGCCTTTGAAGACCACGCCAAACGTTACAAGTGGGATATTTTCATTCCGAAATTCTCCTACACAACAGACAACGGAGCGATGGTTGCCATTGCAGGCTACTTCAAATACTTGGACGGAGATTTCTGTGATATCTCACTGCCTCCGTTCTCTCGGGTCGAGATGTAGAGAAGTGATTCTCTACCCGATCTTAATGCCGTATAATTTACTACATAACTGAACATGAAACTTTAGAAAAATGGAAAAGAAATTTACGCCAAAGGCATTAGGAATGTTAGGTATTATTTTGGCAGTATCACTTTCTTCTTGTAAAGAGGAAGAAGAGAAGAAAATAGACTTAGCACAAAATATTCCAGGAACCTGGATCTCTCTGAAAACAATCGATTATGAACTTCAAGAGGGATCTAATTGGAAATACAACGAAAAGAAATCAGAAACTGAGGGCGATTGGTTGGATGTTCCCTACACTTTCCGTCTCGATGGCGTTTACTACATCGAATATAAGGAAGAGGACGACCACATTATCAAGTACAAAGGAAACTACGAGGTTGAGGGAGATACCCTTCAAATAGACAACCTTGACAAGTTCCCTCTTCACAACGCTTTAGCAACCTTCCACTCAGCAACCAGTCTTAGTTTGGAATATTCCAACGTCGATGAGAATGGTAAAAATGTAAAGAAGGAGATTCGCTTTGCAAAGACTGCCGATATGAGTCCAGAAAAGGCTTTCGGATATGTTGATGCGATTCAAGACAAATCTTTCCTCTGCTCTGCAAACGACCGCAGTTACATCAACCACTTCAAAATGCAAAATGTAACTGCCAACAGTGTGCAACTCAAAATTGACGGAGAAGAAGGAAACATCGTAGTGTTGACAAAAGCGGCTCCAATCTTAGTGCAAAATCCTAATGGCTACTTTGCGGTGGCAGAAGATTACGAGAGTGAATATACCTACACCGCTATCTTCTATTTTGACCAAAGCAATATGAAAATCAGAACTATCACCTATTTGCCAAACGTACAGAATGGTATCGGTGAAACATTGTTCTGGATGGACGAATAAACGAAACCCGAGAATCAAAACTTTGACAAGTCGCAATATAGAAAGCGAGGCATTGAAGATTAAATTTCGATGCCTCGCTAATTTTATGTTACAATTGTAATTTACAGAAAATCAGTCTACCAATCAATATTGTTCGTCCTTATTAGGGAAATCTGAAGACTTGACATCTGAAATGTATTGTTTTACCGCATTGGTAATCACCTCGTTTAAGTTGGCGTATAAACGTGCAAACTTCGGATGGAAACCATCAAAAAGTCCCAACATATCGTGCATGACAAGCACCTGTCCGTCTACCTTCTCACCCGCACCGATACCAATAACTGGAATAGTAAGCATCTGAGCCACCTTTTCTGCCAATGTAGCCGGAATCTTTTCCAAGACAATGGCATAACAACCAGCCTGCTCCAACAATTTGGCATCGTTCATCAACTTTTCAGCCTCAGCATCACCCGACGCACGCAGTTTATACGAGCCATATTTGTTAATCGACTGTGGCATCAATCCCAAATGACCCATGACAGGCACACCTGCATCAATGATTCGTTTAATGGTTGGCAACAATTCCTCGCCACCCTCCAATTTTACAGATCCTGCACCAGTCTCCTTCATGATTCTAACAGCAGAACGCACACCATCCTCTGGACAAGCTTGGTATGAGCCAAAAGGCATATCTACAACGACATGCGCACGCTGCGCTGCACGAACAACACACTGAGCATGGTAAATAATCTGATCAAGCGTCAACGACAAAGTGGTCGGATTTCCTGCCATCACATTCGACGCTGAATCACCCACCAATATAATGTCCATTCCTGCACGATCTATGATTGTCGCCATAGAATAATCGTATGACGTCAACATAGATATTTTCTCACCATCGTTCTTCATCTTTTGAAGAACACTAGTCGTCACCTTCTTGTAGACTTTCTTTTCTTCTTCAGGATTTGCCATTTCTTTATTCTATTTATAACCCTATCTCAATTTACGCTTCACAACAGCTGGACAACCAGCCGCCAGTACATCCGATGGAAGATCCTTGGTAACAACCGCACCCGCAGCAACCACCGTACGAGGACCAATCGTTACACCTGGGCAAATCGTTACACCCGCAGCAATCCAACAATCCTCCCCAATCGTGATTGGGAAACTCGTTTCCACTGGCATTCTACGTTGCTCAAAGTCGATTGGGTGATTAGGCGTTACCAACTGACAGTTCGGTCCAATCTTCGTGTGACTACCGATTGTTACCGACGCACTGTCTAAAATCGTCGCATTGTAATTGATAAAAACATTCTCACCTAATTTTATTTGATGACCATGATCACAATGGAAAGGCGGATTGATAACCGTCGATTTTGGTATTCCAGGAATCAACTCCTCAATGATCTCACGATAACCCTCGCTGTGCGAAGTCATCGTTTGCAACTTCGTACAAAGGTCACTCGCATGCTGTATGCTTTCGTCAATCTCCTTATCCGAAAAATCGTAAAGTTGCTGAGAACGCATTTTATCTATTTCCTTCATCTTCAATCTTTTTTAGTACAACTTATGAATCAATCGATATGCAATCGAACCTGGTGTTGGTGTCGCAGGACAAGACTCACGGTCAAACCAATCAGCATCCGCAATCTCATCTTCTTGTCGTTTCACCTCACCACTCTTATATTCTGCCGTGAATCCCAACATCAACTGATCTGGGAAAGGCCAACTCTGACTTCCTCGATAGACGATGTTTTTCACACGGATTCCTGTCTCTTCTAAAACCTCACGGTAAACGGTATGCTCGGCATTCTCTCCAGCCTCCATGAATCCTGCCAAGCAAGAGTAAACATCCTGATTTCTCTGTGCATGACGAGCCAAAAGTACCTTATCGCCACGATTCACCAAAACAATGATGCAAGGCTCAATACGAGGGAAGAAATTCTTGTTACAAGATGGACAAAAACGAGCCGTCAAAGTTTCACTATCCGTCAACTTTCCACCACAACAATGGCAGTATTTCCACGCTTTTCGCCAATCAGACAAAGCTTTTACTCGAGCCAATTGGAAGCACGATTCAGACTCATTCTCTGCGAAAAAAGACCGAATAGACGCTACTGTGTACCCTTTCGGAAGAACCTCTTTCGAACTCATATTCAAGCCACAGATGCCTGCGGTTTTCTCCTCAAAAAAATCAGCAGAAGGATCTGCCTCCTTCAAAATCTTTAAATCGTCAAAAGACAATGGTTTTCCCGACTCTAAGCACACATAGTCTTTACCAACCACTGCGTAGCAAGCGCATTCTGTCTCTTTAGGATCCGTAACAAGTGCCATATTTCTATTCTTTAGTTACTCTCTTTTTCTGTGTAATGCATTATCATATTTTGTCTTCGAAGAAAGCAAATCCACCGCTTTATTGTAGATGTCATTCTCCGTATTCATAATCTGATAATACTCATTCGAACTCCAAAGGTCTCTTGCGATATTCGCCTTTACTTGCTTCTTAATCAACTCTTTACTCTGATTAAACTGCAAAGTATCAAACTCAACCTTCTCTTTCGTTCCATTTGCTACAAGTTCCTGAAGCTCAGCATCTTGCAAGACAAACATCTTATTGAATTTCTCGAACGATTCCTTTTTCTTCTCATCAGACATTTGATGAGTAGGATAAGAAGCCTCTAAAGTCGCTCTGTTCTTCTCAATATAATCAAGTATATACCTGTTAATCACACCTTTAGCCACTAAATCACGATGATATTTCGTGTATTTAGCCGTATCTAACGGAACGAACAAATCTGGCATGATTCCACCGCCACCATAAATCGGACGTTTCAACTCAAGCGTGTAATATTTGAGCGAATCTGGGAACGAAATACTATCCTCGTGCATCAATTCACCGTGGTTGTAACGCTCGATCAAATCATTACGATAGTTCTTGATATTCTCCTTATACGGACGTTGAATACAACGACCCGATGGGGTATAATAACGGGCTGTAGTCAAACGAATCTGAGAGCCATCTGGCAAATCCATCATCTTCTGTACCAAGCCTTTACCAAAGGTACGGCGACCAACCACCACTCCTCTATCCCAGTCTTGAATTGCACCTGTAACAATCTCACTGGCAGAAGCTGAACCCTCATCAACCAATACGACTACCTTTCCTTCAAAAACCTTATTTTTTCCAGAGGCAGAATAATTTTCACGAGGTTGTGCATTACCCTCTTGATACACAATCAATTTGCCATCTTTCAAAAGATTATCTACGATACCGATGGCAGCCGACATATAACCACCACCATTATCTTGCAAATCGATAATCAAATTCTGCATTTTCTGTTTTTTCAACTTCTCAAGTGCCTCGTCAAACTCCTTCAAAGTGGTACTTGAGAAACGGTCAATCTTTATATATCCCGTGTTCTTATCTACCATATACGAAGCATCCACACTATACAAAGGAATCTTATCACGCGTAATGCGGAACTCAATCAAATCAGGCACACCACGACGTAGAACCTTTACAGAAACGATTGTTCCTTTCGGACCTCTAATTCGCTTTTGAATGTCAATATTTTGCATTTTAACACCCGCGATTGTAGTATCGTTGACATATATAATACGGTCGCCTGCCATAATGCCCACCTTCTCTGATGGTCCGCCAGAAATTGTCTGCACCACCAACAGCGTATCTTCCACCATCTGAAAGACAACGCCAATGCCGTCGAAACTACCTTCCAGCGGTTCGCTTTCCCTCTTCAAATTCTCTTTTGAGATATATGAAGAATGGGGATCCAAATTAGAGAGCATTCCCTTAATCGCATCCTCAGCCAGTTTTCCCGTATCAGTAGAATCAACATAATAATGGTCAATCAAATAGGTAACAAAACCCAACTTTTGTATATTCACATCCGAAAATTGAGCGAAGCACAACAAAGGCATAATCACCGACCAACCAAAAGCAACCAAACGTTTCACCATATACTTCCTTTTTCATTATTATTTAACCGCAAAAATAAGAATATATTTGTTGAAACAGATTATTTTAAATTACAAAAAAGGCAGAAAAAACTTTGTATTGTTCGTATCTAAACAAAAAAACAGCCACCCAAACAGGCGGCTGTTTCATTTAGGTTTCTACCCTAAATTATATCAATGGAATGTTATTCTCTGCACATGTCTTACGCATGTCCTCTGGCCAGATGCTTGCTTGGATTTCACCAACGTGAGCCTTGCGCAAGAAGAACATACACAAACGAGACTGACCAATACCACCACCGATTGACAATGGAAGAGAACCCTCCAAAAGTCTCTTGTGGAAATAGAGTTCCTTACGATCCTCGCAACCACACATCTCCAACTGACGGAGCAAAGCAGTCTTGTCAACACGGATTCCCATAGAAGAGAGTTCCATACCCTGTTGCAACACTGGGTTCCAAACGAAGATATCACCGTTCAAGCCAGGAAGACCATTCACACCAGGAGTAGTCCAGTCGTCATAGTCTGGAGCACGACCATCGTGTTTCTTACCGTCACCAAGAGGAGCACCAACACCCATGATGAAAACAGCACCGTATTTCTTTGCGATTTCGTTCTCTCTCTCCTTTGGAGTCAAGTTTGGATAAAGTTGTCTCAACTCCTCTGAGTGGATGAAATGAATCTCCTTAGGCAAAATAGGTTTGATCTGAGGATATGATTCATAAACGACATATTCAGTAGCCACCATAACAGCGTAGATACGAGAAACGATATCTTTCAAGAAATCAATCGTACGATCTGCTGCGGTGATTGTACGCTCCCAATCCCATTGGTCAACGTAGAGGGAGTGTAAGTTGCCAAGGTCTTCGTCGGAACGGATAGCGTTCATATCCGTGTACAAACCGAAACCTGGCTCAATATTATATTCAGCGAGCATCAAACGTTTCCACTTAGCGAGAGAGTGAACCACCTCTGCCTTTTGGTCGCCCAAATCCTTAATTGGGAATGTAACGGCACGCTCAACACCATTCAAGTCATCATTTATTCCTTGACCCTTCAGTACGAACAATGGCGCAGTAACACGGCGCAATCTTAACTCGGCCGACAAACTTCCCTGGAAAAAGTCTTTGACTTTCTTAATTCCAAGTTCTGTCTCACGGGCATCCAGCAACGGCTTGTACCCTTTTGGAATTTTTAAATAACTCATAATCGTCGTTTTTATATCGTTTATTTTTTTCTCAAATCACATTCAATCAAACCGAACTCAACGTTCTCCTTTGATTTACTTTCGCAAAGATAGGATTTTTATTTATCCAAATAACATTTTGACACTCTTTTTTTTATTTCTCAAACAAAAAGTTTTCTATCTCACTAAAAAAACAAACCAACTGAAAGGAATCTGCCAAATTTCAATGATTTTTCTGCATTTGTCAAGTGTTATTTTGTCAGTTTGTTTTACACTTCGCTTACAATATGTCAAATCGTCAAACGTTTAATAATGTTAAAAACTTGCTACTTAGACATAAAACTAATTACTTTGCGAAAGTTTTCGTGAAGAGGTTTGGGACACCATTCCGAAATCATTTTAGAGAGAAAATATAAACTATATATAATAAGGTATAATGAAGAAATTATTCTTAGCAATGGCGATTCTTGCTGCGAGTGTAACGTCAAGTTTCGCTGAGAGTTTTGACAACTCTTTCGGAGTGAGAATCTTTGGTGGTTTCGGAAGTGGTTACTCTACCCTTGAAACCAGTGAAGGAGACGAATACATGACAATGGACTCAAAGCCACAAATTGGTCTTTCATTAGACAGTCGTTGGTATGTAGCAAAAGGTAATGTTTTAGGACTTGCCATCAACGCTCGTTGGTTTGACTTTGCTTATAACAAATCTTACTTCGACAAAATCGGCAAGGTAGATGTCAGCAAACTCGACATTGAGACTAACGAGTTTAGCATCGAGGCTCTTAACGCAGGTGTAATCGGAACAATCGCATTCAACGAGCATTGGGCAATCGACGTATATTACGATCTCGGAGCAAGTGCTTTGATAAAAGTATTCGACTACAGCGATAATTTGAAGAAATATGGTATCAATGTAGACGACGATGACAATGACAAAGTCGACAACTATTTCTTTGGATTGAACCACAAGGTGGGTGCCGCTCTCCATGTCGGATTTTTCCAAGTTGGTTGCGAAGCAAAATTGGGTCATTTGAAATTCCAGAAATGGGGATTGTCGGATGAGGCAAAAGATGCATACGACAAAGATAATGCGCCAAAAGCGAAAGTTGGTTGCGCAAGAGTGTTCATCGGATTCTTGTTCTAAGCAAAACAAATTGTCAGTTTTTCACATAAATTGACACAAAAACAGATAGTGGAGTATGTCGGACAACGGCATACTCCTATTTTTTTCTTACATTTGCGCTTTCAAAATATTAGATATGGGAAATATTGACAGAGGAAACTTTGGAAGCAAATTGGGGCTAATTCTTGCAACAGCAGGAGGCGCAGTCGGACTAGGTAACGTTTGGCGCTTCCCTTATATGGCAGGAGAAAACGGTGGTGCCGCCTTCATCTTAGTGTATTTTGGATGTGTCCTTCTCTTAGGACTTCCTTGTATGATTTCAGAGTTCATCATCGGCAGACGAGGCGCAGCCAACACTGCCCGCGCCTACACAAATATGGCAGATGGCAGACCTTGGAAATACATCGGATTCCTCAGCGTGCTGACAGGCTACCTCATCACCTGCTACTACGCCGTAGTCTCTGGTTGGTGTCTGGAATATATCTACGCATCAATCACACATCGCATCAGTGGTGATTCTCAAGCAATTGCACAATATTTCACTGATTTTTCAGAAGATCCGATTCGTCCTGTTTTTTGGACTGTCGTCATTCTCCTCATCACCCATTTCGTCATCATTCGAGGTGTTAAAGGGGGTATTGAAAAAGCATCTAAAATCATGATGCCGACTCTATTCATACTCCTTATTATAATAGTGATCGCTTCATGCATGCTTCCAAACGCTTGGAAGGGAGTTGAATTTCTTTTCAAACCTGATTTTAGCAAATGCAATGGAGATGTATTCTTGGGTGCTTTAGGTCAGTCTTTCTACTCGTTGAGCATAGGTATGGGTTGCGCTTGCACCTACGCATCTTATTTCAACAAAGACACCAACCTTAGCAAATCAGCACTCCAAATCGGTGTCATCGACACTGTCGTTGCCGTACTTGCGAGTTTGATGATTTTCCCTGCGGCATTTTCTGTCGGCACATCGCCAGATAGCGGTCCGTCGCTCATCTTCATCACTTTGCCGAATGTTTTCATCCAAGCATTCGCTTCCTTCCCGACTGTCGGATGGATTATCTCCATCATTTTCTACATTTTGCTCACCTTAGCCGGACTCACCTCCTTGATTTCTCTTCACGAGGTAAGCACTGCCTTCGTCTACGAGGAAATGAACATCAGCAGGAAGAAGGGCGCAATATTGATCACCGTTACCTGCGCCATCATCGGTGCGTTCTGTTCACTTTCGTTGGGGGCTACCGACGCACTCACCTTTGGCGGCAGAAATCTCTTCGGATGGTTTGACTTCATCACAGGACAGATATTCCTTCCAATCGCTGGTTTCCTCACATGTATCTTCTTGGGTTGGTTCATCCCTAAACAAGTATTACACAGCGAGTTTACAAACGAAGGAACACTCAGAGGAAGGATTTTCAAGATTTACCTATTCTTGATTCGCTTTGTCTGTCCAATATTCATACTATTGGTATTTTTGAAACAATTAGAACTATTCTAATAGAAATCGACGATGGAAAGTAGAGGCAGTTTTAAAAGTAAAATCGGAATCATATTAGCGACAGCAGGATCCGCTGTTGGTTTGGGAAATATATGGAGATTTCCATATATGACAGGGCAAAACGGAGGAGCAGCCTTCGTCCTCATCTATTTAGTGTGTATTCTGCTTTTAGGACTGCCTGGAATGGTCAGCGAGTTTATCGTTGGAAGACACTCTGCTACCAACGCTGCCAAAGCCTACAAAAACCTCTCGAATGGCAAACCATGGGGATTAATAGGCTATGTAGGCGTGTTCACGTCAATGGTTATTCTCGGATTCTACGCCGTCGTTGCAGGTTGGTGCTTACAATACCTTTACGCAAGCATTATCGGTGAGATTCAGGGAGATACACAGTTTGTTCAAACCTATTTTCAAGACTTCTCTTCGAGTGCCGCACTCCCAATCGTATGGGCTTTGGTGTTCATTTTGCTCACCCACATCGTCATCGTGAAAGGCATACAAAACGGTATCGAAAAGGCTTCTAAAGTGATGATGCCGATTCTGTTCATCCTCCTCGTTATCATTGTTATAGCGTCTTGCTCATTACCAGGCTCTTTTGAAGGGGTAAAATTCTTGTTTAAACCAGATTCCAGCAAACTCAACTCAAACGTTTTCTTGGACGCATTAGGTCAGGCATTTTTCTCACTCAGTTTAGGTACGGCTTGCCTCTGCACCTACGCTTCCTACTTTGACAAGAAGACCGATTTAGTCAAATCAGCCTCGCAGATTGCTGTGATTGACACTGTCATTGCCATTTTAGCAGGATTAATGATATTTCCAGCCGCCTTCTCAGTGGGTGTACAGCCCGACAGTGGAGCATCGCTCATCTTCATCACCCTTCCAAATGTCTTCCAACAAGCATTTCAAAGTGTACCAACCATTGGATATGTCATTTCAATCCTGTTCTACGCCTTGTTAGTGTTAGCCGCACTCACTTCTACAATTTCTATGCACGAGATTGCAACCGCTTTCTTCCACGAAGAATTTCAAATTTCAAGAAGGAAAGGAGCTTGGATCACCACCAGCGTTTGTTGCGTAATTGCCATTCTTTGCGCATTGTCGTGCGGTGCTGTTCCCGAGTTAAAATTCTTTGGGAAAACATTTCTTGACTGTTGCGACTTCCTCACAGCCAAATTCTTATTGCCAATGGGATCGTTCTTCACCTGCCTATTGTTAGGTTGGTACGTTCCAAAGAAATTGGTGAAAGATGAATTTACCAATGGAGGAACAACGAAAAACTCACTATTCAACATCTATTTGTTTATGATTCGCTTTGTCTCTCCAATCTGCATTCTGAGTATTTTCTTGCACGAATTGGGGTTGTTCTAAGCAATTCAAGGTTTCTTTAGATATACCACCCAAAGGACGACAGGTATTCCCAACAATGCTGTTATCGCATTAATCGGAATGACATAACCATTTTGTGGCAATTGAGAAAAAATATCGCTCAGCAACATTACACAAGCCCCCAATAAAAGTGCGCAAGGTATGATTCGACGATGAACGGAAGTCTGAAGCAATAACCTTGCAATATGAGGTACAGCCAACCCCACAAATCCTATCGGACCACTAAACGCCGTAGTTCCACCCGTCAGCAAAACTGTTACAAGAATAACAATAATACGGACTCGGTTGACCTCCACACCAACGCCTTTGGCAAAATCTTCTCCCATCAACAAGGCATCCAAGGGTTTCACTAACTGAAGCATTAAAATTAAGGCGATAACCACCAACGGTGTCATCACTGCCAACTGTTGCCAACCAATCAACGACAGACTGCCCAACGTCCAATTCACAAAAAACTTTACTGATTCTGGATCTGCCAAATTCTGCAAAATCGTAATAACAGCCCCTGCTGCCGAACCCAACAACATACCCACAACCAACAACGAAACGGAATCTCGCAATCGAAACGAAGCAAACAAAACCATCATAAAAAGCAAAATTGAACCACCCAAAGCAAATATCGCACTACCCCACCGAACAATACTTTCGCCCATGGAAATTCCTAAGAGTGGAAGCAAAAGCATAAAAACGGCAACACCTAAAGATGCTCCCGAACTAACTCCCAAAACGTACGGTCCAGCCAAAGGATTTCTAAAAAAAGTCTGCATCAACAAACCCGAAAGAGACAATGCCACTCCCACTAAAATTGCTCCTATCGCTTTAGGTAAACGTATCTTCAAAAGGATAGTATGATAAACTGAATTTTCATCTGTCAATCCTATTAAACAATCTGAGAATGAAACACTTACACTTCCAAAGAGAATGTCTAACATAAAAAGGAACACCAATAGAACAAACAAAACAATGCAAACTAAAATTGTTTTATTATAAACTCCTTTACTATTTTCAACTACCTCAGCCATATTTATCAACACATTCAAAATATATTTTTTTATTTTACTCTTTTCACATACCGAGTATCGTAATTAGGAGCATCATTCGGGTGTAAAACAGCAACAATATCTTCTAAAAGCCAATCTGGATGAGCAACCGCTTCTTCATAGAAATCACTAATCTCAGCAGGTGCAGAACGATGTGCCGAGCGTTTATTGAAATTATAGATTTCTCCATTCTTGTAAGATTTCAGAACAGACAAACGAGCGTCCAACGCACTTCGACTGTCCGTCTGACAATTCATCCAAACATCCACATCTTTCATGGTCGTCAACACCCATTCCAACCCACAAGTTACCGTTCCTACCGTAGTATCACGCAAAACGTATGTGGCATTTGCATCTTCGTATAATGCTGACATATAGCCTTTTCCACCCGTCAAATACCAAGTGTCACCAAAGTTTCCTCCGGCAAAAACTGTAGGTGTGTTTGACATCTTCGAAGCCTTCTCTTTAATGTCATTATAATTCTTCTCAATATAATTAAAAATAGAATCTGCCAAATCATATTTGTCGAAAAAGAGTGAGAAGAATTTCAACCATTCCGCCCTACCTAAGGCAGTCGACTCTCGCCACTCACCACAAACAACGGTCGGACAAACAGTTTCATTCGGAGTTTCCCTCGAATCGGACAAGAAAAGCACCTCAGGATCCGCTGTCATCAAACGCTCAACATTCACTTGCATCGAATTGCCCAATTCTACAATTCTGCCCGACTTCACCCAACCATACACCGTATCAGAATAAATGTACTCCGAATTGCAAATTGCACAAAGAGAGGGCAAGACATCCAACAAACGATAAAACTCCAAGTGGGTAGTGCTATTAGACGCAAACCGTTTCAGCGGTATTCCAACCACCGCAGATGATTCTCCGACCACTTGCTTTACCGAGTCTAAATATTGTTGTCGAACCAAATAAAAAGTAGAGACGGAATCAACCTTCTCATCCGTGAGAATATTCAGGCGATATCCCCAAGAACAACTATCAGCAGAAAACTTTTTTGCGTACTTCAGTTTTATTTGATTTGCACACGAATCGACTATATAATTGTTTGCCCCTTTGTTTTTCGGTGCGATATCCACTGCACACGAAACGAAAGAGAGAAAACCTAAAATGATAAAACAAATTCTCGCCATACGTCTATATTTCTTACAAAATTAGTAAAAACGCACGAATTAATTTCGTTCATAACTAATATTAGAATAAATTTGCAACGAGTTACACAATGGTTAGTTACACTTGTAACTTGCATACATAATAGAATAGTCATTGCAGATGGGAACAGTTAAAACTCGCTCAATATTTATCGATGTCGCACGGAAACTATTCGCCGAGAAGGGAATGGAGAACACGACGATGAATGACATAGCAAAAGAGGCCCAAAAAGGTCGCCGTACGCTGTACACCTATTTCAAAAGTAAAGATGATATCTATTACGCTGTGATTGAAAGCGAACTTTTCATGCTCGCCCACAAATTACAGAAGGAACTCCAAAAGGAAGCCACTCCTAAAGAGAAACTCATCAACTACATCTATGCCAGAATGGAGATTTTCCACGAAGCAGTGATGCGCAACGGTAATTTACGCGCCAGTTTCTTCCGCAACATTTATGTTGTAGAGAAAAGTAGACACCGCTTAGACCTGACAGAGATGAAAATGTTAGAGACGATTCTCGTCGAAGGAAATCAAAGTGGCGACTTTGAAGTGAAGAATCCGCAACTTGCCGCAAAACTGATTCACTGTGCATTGAAGGGATGTGAAGTTCCTTTTATTCGAGGCGACCTCCGCACCTTCTTCTACCCAGAAAACAAGAAAGGTTTCACCGATTTTCTTCTGAACGGTTTGAAACACGCATAACAATAAAAAATAAGAGAGGAGGAATCAACCCACCTCTCTTTCTTTTTTACGCTTTATTTCTTTTCAACCGCTTCAACATCGGCATATCCAATCGTCTGACCAGAGACGATACTGTCGGTAAAAACGAAATCACGAGCCACATTCACCACTCTACAAGCCTTCACCGCAGTATATTGGCCATTTTTACGAATGTCTTTCAAGAAGATTGCAGCAATATTATCCTGACCATGCAAAGTTCCACGACTTGAAGGCACACCTAAATAGGCAGTATCACCCACAACCGTTGCATAATCAATGTATTGCAAGGCTGCCAAATTTTTGATAAATACTTGTTCTGGTGTGAGAACAGACTCTTCCACCGTCTCTTTCTTCGTATGATCCTTAACTGTTATATATGAACACGATACGAACGAGAGCAGTATCGAAATAGTAGAAAAAAGCAAAACGAAATTTTTTCTCATGTTTTTCAAATTTATTTTACGACAAAATTAGTTTTTATCATTTATAGGACTATATTTGCATATCGATAATTATGGCACGTTCGTTGAAAAACATATTGCTCGGTAGTTTCACCACGATGGTTCTCGTCGCGGTGATTGCTTGTTTTGGGCAAATCGCAACGATAACTTTTCAAACGGACAGTGCAATATTCGAGAAGAACGAAATTGCAACGCTTTCAGAAGATGAGTTCGCAGGTGGTACGTTAGAAGCAGAAAAAATCTTCTACCACAACAGCGAAATCTTGATGCCTAACGAGATCGCAGTTCCTACCTTAGAAAGAAATAACACGTCTGGATCAAGCAATAGTGCAGACCAGAACTTCGGAAAGCATACCGCCTCTTACCTTCACGCCTCAATAATCTACACAGGCGTTAGATTGAAGGAGAGATTTATCCAAGAGAATAGACAGAAATCCCATTTGAAACTGATTGGTTATTACATTTATCAGTTACGCAGAATTATTATTTGAAAATCGCCCTATTTAGTCTTTGTCATTTCCAACCCTCTACATTGTTAGAGGGTCGGTTGAGATTTTGACTAAAAGAAAGAAATTTTTTAAAACTTTTCACGCACACAAAATTTTCAATAATAATTTAAATCAAAATGGAGAATAAGAATTTGACTTTTGAAGAATACATTGCATCAGATAAAGAGAGAGTAGAGCAAAAAAAAGTAATTTCAAACTTTGGTATAGCAGCAACATTAATTGGAGCAGTCTTGTCTGCGTTAGCAGGAACTTCCTTGGTGCCTGCAGGAATGGTATCAATGTTGGTTGGTTCCGTTGGACTCGTAGTTCTTATCATTGGTATCACGAAACTATTGTCAAGAAAGACTGTCTTTGTTGACAAGCAATCACAAGAAGAACTGAAGAACTCCGATATATTTTTCGACACCACAGAATTAGGAAATATCTCACGTTTGTACGAGCAACGCGACTTTGGTTCAATAGCCAACTTGAAGAGAGGCAACCAGTCGGGTATCGTTTTACACGTATGTGGCTCTGAGAATGGCAACCTTTACTACACTCAGTTGATGAAGTATGTGCCATATCAGTATGTACCAGTTTTTGATGCTGTAAAACATACAGATGCAAATGAAGTCAGTGCTTTAGCAACTCTTGTCCGCTTGTATTCTGAGAAAGCATAGGCTTCTTCTTTCCTCTTTAAACTCTCTTTTTATATGTTGGTAGTAATGGTTGTACTGTTCCTACTGGGCTATACGGCTATAGCCATGGAACATAAGATTAACATCAATAAGGCAGCGTCGGCCTTGATACTTTGCTGCCTTTTGTGGATGGTTTACATTTTTGCTGCTCCTAATCTGATTGGCAATTCAACAGAATTGATAGAGTATGCAAAGAACAATAGTGAACTATCTTTCAAGGAAAACGTATTCAATTTCGTCACGAATGTTCAGATTATTGAGCATGTTGGTGATGTCGCAGAGATCCTATTCTTTTTGATGGGAGCGATGACCATCGTCGAACTCATCGATGTTCATGGTGGATTCTCAATCATAACAGACCATATCAAAGTGTCTGATAAGCGTAAACTTTTGTGGAAAATCGCTTTCATCACTTTCTTTATGTCTGCTGTGTTGGACAACCTCACAACTTCAATCGTGATGATTATGATGCTCCGAAAACTCATCAGCGATCAAAAAGATCGTTGGGTGTACGGCTCAATCATCATCATCGCCGCTAATAGTGGTGGAGCATTCTCCCCTATCGGAGACGTTACAACAATCATGCTTTGGGTGAAAGGAAATATATCGACAGGTGGAATCATTCCAATGTTGATTGTTCCAGCCATTGTCTCTGTTGTCGTTCCTACACTCTTTGCTTCACGCTTACTTCATCCTGATGCCGCAAAAATTTCAACGACATCACAAACAGTTGAAGAAACGACCAATGTACAAGGACCAGCAGTCTATGTAACTAAATTCGAGCAACGTTGCTTGTTTTTTTTAGGAGTAGGCAGCTTGATTTTTGTACCGATTTTCAAAACCATCACGCATTTGCCTCCATTCATAGGTGTTTTATTAGGCTTGAGCCTACTATGGTTCTATACAGAGTTGATGTATCACAGAAAGAAGAATATGCCAGAAGAGTCGAAAGCAACAATTTCGAAAGTATTGAAGCGAGTAGACATGACAACCATTCTCTTTTTCTTAGGAATCTTGATGGCAGTAGCAGCATTGCAATGTGTAGGCATATTAAGTATGTTAGCAACAACATTAGATCATGTATTTAACAAAAACGTTTATATTATCAATGTGATAATCGGACTTTTGTCATCTGTTGTTGATAATGTTCCATTGGTTGCAGGTACGATGGGAATGTATGACATTGCAGCAGTCGGACCATACGCAATGGACGGTGCATTTTGGCTGTTCTTAGCCTACTGTGCTGGAGTTGGAGGTAGCATCCTCATCATTGGTTCAGCAGCCGGTGTTGTAGTGATGGGCTTAGAGAAAATCACTTTTGGATGGTATCTGAAACACATTTCTTGGCTTGCCTTGTTAGGCTATTTGTGCGGAGCTGCCATCTTCATTGCCACTGAATACTTGATTCATTAATCATTATATATAGTTTACAATTGCTTCACAGAAATATGCGAAAAAAGGAAGGGGCTGGTTGTCGTGATGACAACCAACCCCTTCGATTTTTTTTCTGCTAAAGATTATTTTGCAGCATCGATAGCCTTAGAGATTGACTTGAAAATTTCGTCGATAGAACCAACACCGTTGATGTCAACGCAAGTACCCTCTTTCTTGTAGAAATCGATAACTGGAGTAGTTTGCTCGTTGTAAGTCTTGATACGCTTAGTGATAGTCTCAAGATTATCATCAGAACGACCAGAAGTCTTACCGCGCTCCAAAAGACGCTTGATCAACTCGTCCTCGTCTACATGGATGTTCAACATTACAGCAACATCAGTACCTCTCTTGTTCAACATCTTCTTAAGAGCCTCTGCCTGAGCGTATGTGCGTGGGAAACCGTCGAAGATAACACCAGCAGCACCCTTAGCAGAATCCAACTCAGCGTCGAGCATGTTGATGATCAACTCGTCAGTAACCAACTTACCCTCATCGATGAAAGTCTTGGCGATTTTACCCAACTCTGTTTGGTCAGCGATCTGCTTTCTCAAGATATCACCAGTTGAGAAATGCTTGTAACCATACTTCTTGATGATGTTCTCGCTCTGAGTTCCCTTTCCAGAACCTGGAGCTCCAAAAATTACTACGTTCTTCATTTTAAAACTTATTATCGTTTAGTTATTTCTTTCAAAAGTTATTCCTCTAAAATATAGAGACCTGGTAAATTACGACCATAACCATCATAATCCAGTCCGAAGCCAACCACAAATTTGTTAGGCAAAGGCATTCCAAGATATTGGATGGTTACTCTATCCTGCAAAACCTCTGGCTTGCAAAAAAGACTCGCAACAGCCACAGATTTAGGACCAAGACCTTTCATCAACTCCAAGATTTTAGACATCGTCATACCCGTATCAACAATATCCTCTACGATTACAACATCGCGATCTCTGATATCGTTCTGAATAGGGACAACGGGCTTAAGTACGCCAGTTGAGTGCATTCCCTCATACGAAGTGTATTTCACGAATTGAACCTCGCAAGAGCCGTCCAACGCACGCAAGAAATCGGCAGCGAAAATAAACGCGCCATTCAACATCACAAGGAAAAGAGGATTCTTCCCTTGATAGTCTCTCTTTACATCGTTGGCCATACGAGTGATGATGTTGTGCATCTCCTCAGGAGATAAATACTCAACAAAATTTTTATCTTTTACCTTCATCTCTTTTATTGAAAAACAACTGCGAATTTACAACAAAAATGCGAATTTTAGGAATTGAAACTCACGAGGTTACCTATGAAACCTGCTAAAAATCACATAGACTAAGCAGAAACCTCTTTTTGCTCCTCCTTTTCGTAATATTTGTTCAAAAAATGAATAGCAACGTACGCCAACGGAGTACCCGTCAGAGCCTCGATTGCCAACTTTGAGAAATATTGCAAAAGAATCATTTTAATCAAATCACCAACAGGAACAACGCCTAAGAAAGCAATCAAAACGAAAGGCAATGAGTCGAAAACATAGCCAATCATCGAACTTCCGATAGTACGAATCCAAAGGTGCTTTCCTTTTGTCCATTCCTTGATTCGCTCCATAAAATAGGCATTGGAAAGTTCACCGCAAAGGAAACCAACCAAAGAAGCGAGTACGATACGTGGAACGCATGTGAAAATGTGTTCGTAAGCGGCTGCCGTCTCGTTCATATAATCGGGATAAGGCAGATAGACACCTATCGTCGTACACACGACCAACAGGACGTTGCAAGTAAGTGTCAAAAGAATGACCTTGCGAGATGTCTTGTAGCCCCACACCTCCGTGAGGACATCGCCCAGCATATAAGCAAACGGGAAAGTGATGGTTCCAGCGTCAAAATAGAGCAAGTCGAAGAGACCAATCACTTTGACAGCCATCAAGTTAGACACTAAATAAAGGGTTACGAACAGGCCAGTCACCACCATCAGCGGTGTGTCAAATGTTCGGTTTTTGAAAGGGTTTTCCGAGACCTTGTAATTCATATTATTTATTATTTATAAATTTCATTTCTATTGCCGCGCTCGCCGATAAAGATAGATTCCAATCATTAAGAAGAGTATGTTAGGCAACCAAACAGCCAACGCAGGCGGGAAAGAGCCGTTGACCGAGAATGTTGACGAAACAGATTCAAACAAGATATATGCGCAACTCAGCAACAACCCAATACCCAGATTGAGACCCATTCCTCCCTTTATTTTACGGGAAGACAACGAAACACCAATCAACGTAAGGATAAACGAAGCGAAAGCATTGGCATATCTCTTAGCATATTCAATCTCAAAATTTTGTATGTTTCCAATTCCACGAGATTTTTGTCGGTCTATGTATTCTTTCAATTCTGGCAAAGTCATCTGCTCTTGCATACTTGAAAAGACAAAGAAATCCTCAGGTATGATATTAAGGGTAATCTCCTTTTGTCCACCCTTGTAGACATGCTCGTAAAGACCATCAAACTCGCGCACCATATAGTCGCAGATACGCCATCTATCGCCTCCCAACCAATAGATATAACCCGCAGTAGTCCTCTTTTTAAGCGTTTTTCCGTCAAAAACATCAATTGAAGCACGTCTTCCACTATGGTCTTGTTTATCATAGTAGTCGATAAAAAGAATCGTATTCTCAGTAACCTTCAGTTGAATCTTAACTGCCTGGTCTTTCTTCTTTTTCTTGACATAAAGTTCCTGAAAATCAATACGTTCCTTATTGGCTGGAGGAATGATAAAACCACCTAAAATAAAGGTGATAATCGCAATGACAGCCGCCGCTTCCATATAAGGACGGACAAAACGACTATACTTGACACCCGAGGCAAAAATGGCAATGATTTCCGACTTGTCTGCCATTTTTGAAGTGAAGAAAATCACTGCAATAAAGGTGAACAGCGGACTAAACAGGTTAGCATAATAAGGGATAAAATTCAAATAATAGTCGAAAATGATGGCTTTAAGGGGGGCTTGATTCTCCATAAAGTCATCCAATTTCTCCGTTATATCAAAGACTACCGCGATGCTGATAATCAACGCAATAGACAAAAAGAACGTTCCAAGGAACTTTTTTATAATATATCGGTCTATCAGTTTGAACACAACCTTCTAATTTTTGCTTGAACGGTGCAAATTTACAATCTTTCGCCCAATTTTTTTACCATTGCATCCTTCCATACAGAAAAAGTACCTGCAATAATTTGTTTTCTGGCCTCTCCTACCAACCAAAGATAGAAAGCCAGATTGTGAATTGAGGCAATCTGCATACCCAACAACTCATCGACAGAGAATAGGTGGCGAACATACGCTTTCGTGTAAAATTGGTCAACGTAGGATGTGCCATCAGGGTCTAATGGAGAAAAATCATCTTCCCATTTTTTGTTCTTCATATTCATCGTACCGTTGCGAGTGAAAAGAAGTCCATTGCGACCGTTACGAGTTGGCATCACGCAGTCGAACATATCAACGCCACGCTCTATACCCTCCAAAATATTAATTGGAGTACCCACCCCCATCAAATAACGAGGTTTATCCTTTGGCAAAATGGCGTTTACCACCTCTATCATCTCGTACATCACCTCTGCAGGTTCACCCACTGCAAGTCCACCGATAGCGTTACCTTCGCGCTCCTTGCTTGCGATTGTCTCCGCCGCACGTTCACGCAAATCCTTGTAGGTGCAACCCTGCACAATTGGGAAGAAAGTCTGACTATACCCATACTTCGGCTCAGTCTCGTCGAAATGCTTCAAGCCACGATCCAACCAACGAAGCGTGCGCTCCAAAGAACGCTTAGCATACTGATAATCAGCCGTTCCAGGAGTACATTCGTCCAACGCCATAATGATATCTGCACCGATAGAACGCTGTGTGTCAACGTTATTTTCCGGGGTGAAAATATGTTTTGAACCATCAATGTGAGAACGGAAAGTACAACCCTCCTCCGTCAATTTTCTATTTTCAGAAAGAGAAAAAACCTGAAAGCCACCACTATCCGTAAGAATAGGTTTGTTCCAACCATTGAAACGATGCAAACCACCTGCTTTTTCAAGAATATCTAACCCTGGACGGAGGTAAAGATGATAGGTGTTGCCCAGAATAATCTGAGCATGCACATCATCCGTCAGTTCACGTTGGTGCACAGCCTTGACTGTACCACAAGTACCAACGGGCATAAATATAGGGGTTTCGATCGTGCCATGGTCGGTAGTGATTTTACCTGCTCTGGCGTTACTTTTTGGATCTACAAATTGAAGGTCAAACTGCATAACTAAAAATCATTAGGCGAAAAGCCAAACGCAAAGTTACGAAATTGTTTGAAATTTCGACAATGCTTCTTCAAGAGACATGCCTGCATAATCTTGTGCAGAAATCCAACGTCCACTCTTGCAATCATCAGCAAATGCACCCAAAACCATACCTGGTATAACGGAATCAGGATCGTTAGGGGCTTTCGGTCCACCCAAATCGGTGCGACACCATCCTGGATCGACCAAATTGATCATCACGTCAGAACCGTCCACCGTCGTACCCAAATCCTTTGTTACCTTGTCTAATGCAGCCTTACTAGCCGAATATCCAGCCTGTTCAGGTTCGTTTTGAATACCGCTCGTTGTATTGATGATTCTGCCAAAGCCACGCTTCTTCATATCAGGCAAGAAAGCATAGCAAAGCATCATCGGAGCAATCGTATTGATTAAGAAACTCTCCGTAAAATCTGAAACGGGAGTTTGAAAATAATCTGTCCGATAGGCAATCTGCACTGCTGCATTATTAAAGACAATATCAATTTGTGTACCTTTTTTCCTAATTTCATCAACCATACGATTGACTTCTTCAGGTTTGGACAGTTCGGCAGCGACGCAATAAGCATCAACGCCGAGAGCCTTGACCTCAGCCAAAACAGATTTTGTATGTTCGAGACTACG
This sequence comes from Flexilinea sp., assembly GCA_963648205.1. GTDB lineage: Bacteria > Bacteroidota > Bacteroidia > Bacteroidales > Paludibacteraceae > UBA1181. The sequence goes on along the minus strand of CAVJCT010000065.1, from coordinate 46,561 downwards.
GCTATGCAGCACTAAATTAACACCATGCTGAGCCATAAACTTAGTTATACGATAGCCGAGTCCACGGTTCGCTCCCGTAATCAAAGCCCATTTATTTTTCAAATCTTTCATATAGAAAACACATTAGAAACCTTACAAAGTTAAGAAAATAAATCACTTAGCCTTGTATTATGGCTTTAAATTCATAGGTTCACAAAAAAAGGCCGCAGAACCCGAAAGTTCTACGACCCAAAATTATGGAAAATTTTAAATTATCCTAAGAACGAAATCAAAATACCTGCTGCTACAGCTGAACCGATAACACCGGCTACGTTACTTGACATACAGTAGTTCAAAACGTGGTTCTTTGGATCGTATTTCAAGGCAATCTCATTGGCAACACGAGATGCCATAGGAACGGCGCTCAAACCAGTTGCACCCACCAACGGATTGATCTTCTTCTTTGAGAAAAGATTCATAATCTTCACCAACATAATACCGCCAAAGATAGAGAATCCAAATGCGAAGAAACCACCTGTTACGATTCCAATGGTTTGCAAGTTCAAGAATGAATCTGCAGTCATTGTTGCACCAACACAAAGTCCTAAGAAGATGGTTGCCGTATTCATGATACCGTTTGAAGCAGTATTGAACAGACGTGAAGTGTTATTTCCAATCTCCTTAATCAAGTTACCGAACATCAACATTCCGACCAAAGATACTGCATCTGGAACGATGATAGCAACGATTGTAGTTGTAAGGATAGGGAAAAGGATCTTCAAAACACGCATGTTCTTAAACTCTTGCTTGTTTGGATAGAGTTTGTCTTGCTCCTTCATATTGATAGACAACTCCTTCTTTGAACAAGTCAAGTTCACTACCAATGGCACGATAACTGGCACCAAAGCCATATAAGAATAAGCTGCGATAGCGATTGGACCTAACAAATGTGGAGCCAATCTCAACGTTGTGAAGATAGCGGTTGGTCCGTCAGCACCACCGATGATTGCGAGAGAAGCGGCCTCTTGCATTGTGAAGAACTGACTTGCAACCAACAACACTGCGAAGATACCGAACTGTGCACCTGCACCGAAGATAGCCAATTTCAAGTTACGCAACATTGGTCCGAAATCTGTCAACGCACCCACACCCATGAAGATAATAGGAGGAAGCAAACCAGACTTGATCAATGCGTAATACAAGAAATTCATGATTCCGTAATCGTGAGCAATCTGAGGAAGAGACATCTCATAAACAGTCTGCGCAGTTGGCTCGCCGTTGATCATCAAATGGCCGACACCATCCGTAGCGAGGACACCCATACCACCACCAGGGAAGTTTGCGATAAGCACACCAAATGCGATTGGCACGAGCAACAATGGCTCAAACTCCTTCTTGATACCAAGGTATAACAAGAAGAAACCAAGGGCAATCATCACAATGTACGACGGTTGAGAAATCAACGTTCCCAACGCTGTCATATCGTAAATTTTACTTAAAATTTCTCCCATGACTGTGATTATTTAATCTTCATAATGATATCATCCTCTGCTACAGATGTTCCACTGCCTTGGCAGATCTCTGTAACAACACCATCCCACTCTGAAGCGATAGCGTTGAAAGTCTTCATAGCCTCAATGTAGCAAACTACTTGTCCTTTCTTAACTTGATCACCTACCTTGATAGGGGTTGCGCCAGCCTCTTTCACCAAGTAGAACTTACCCTCCAATGGTGAAGCCAATCCGTTGCCCTCTCCTGGAGTTGCACTTGCTGTTGCAGATGCTGATGGAGCCGCACCGTTATTATCACCAACAGTAACGTTGTAATTAACACCGTTGACTGTTACGGTTACTGTTTGAGGAAGAGCTGCACCACCGTTGCCAGCTGCCTTCTTTGCCTTTCTCTCTTCGAGATCTGCTTGGAAGTCTGCCTTAGCCTTACCCGACTTGTAAGCACGGTATTGTTGAGGGTGCATAGCCAACTCGAAGAGTTCCTCGTCGTCTTGACCGAAATCCCAACCCTCTTTCTTCATCTCCTCACGGAATGTGTCGAGAACGTCTGGGTAGTTTGATTGAGGATCCTCAGTGTGGAACTCCTTGCCCAAAGCCTTAGCCTTCTCGACCAACTCAGGAGCAAGTGCGCCTGGCAACTTACCAGACTTGCCCAACATCATATCCCAGATATCATCAGCGATCATAGACCAACGCTCTTTGCCCTTCTCCATCTGCATAACGTTCATCAACGCCATGTTCTTTACATATTGAGAGAATGGAGTAACCAAACAAGGGTAACCCATCTTAGGCCAAACGTATGAAACCTCGTTGAAGAGTTTAACGAGCAACTCGTCTTGTGTCATCTTAGGCTTGCCGTTCTTCTCTTTCCACTTGTTGATAGAGTCAAGGTTTGTCTCGAGGTCTGTCATCAAAGAACCCATCATACCGCCTGGAAGACCTGGACCGATCAAGAGGGAGTTCATCAAACGATTACGACTTGGAATGTAGTAGCCCAAGAAGTCGTCCATCATCTCTTGAATGAGAGAACGAGTCTCCATGTAAGCCTCCATATTGATTTCCTTCACCTTGAAACCAGCGTCCTTCAACATTGCCTGAACAGCAAGGACATCAGCGTGACCAGTACCCCAAGAGAGAGGTTCCATACCAACGTCAACATAGTCGCAACCAGCCTTACAAACCTCAAGGATAGAAGCCATGTTGAAGCCAGGACCAGCGTGGCTATGATATTGAATTGTGATATCAGGTTTGATCTCTTTGATTTTTCTTGTCAACTCGCCTAAGAAAACAGGACGACCAATTCCAGCCATATCTTTCAAACAGATTTCGTCACAGCCAGCATTGATCAATTCTTTTGCCAAGTTTGTGTAATACTCTACAGTGTGGATTGGTGAATAAGTGATGCAGAGGCAACACTGAGAAATCATTCCACCATCGTGAGCATATTTAATAGAAGGGATGATATTACGAGTATCGTTCAATCCGCAGAAAGTACGAGCGATATCAGTACCTTGTTTCTTTTTTACGACATAGAACAGTTTACGAACATCAGCAGGCACTGGACTCATACGAAGACCATTCAAAGCACGGTCGAGCATGTGTGTTTGGATTCCAGCCTCGTGGAAAGGTTTTGTCCATTCGCGAACCGCCTTGTTAGGGTTCTCACCGTAGAGAAGGTTCACTTGCTCGAAACCTCCACCATTGGTTTCAACACGGTCGAAACAACCCATTTTGATAATGGCTGGAGCCACCTTCACCAACTGGTCTACACGAGGAACATATTTTCCTGCTGCTTGCCACATGTCTCTGAAAACGAGACTAAACTTTACTTCTTTAGCCATATTATTTTTTGATATATTTCCTTTTAATATTTTACTAAGTGAAACACGAACAGACTATGCTCTTTCGATCTTGTCTGCCTTTTTCTTTCCGTTAGTCAACTTGTTGATTGCCAAATTGATAGCCATTGCCACATTAGCATCTACCGCATTAGAGGGACTTGCTGCTTTAACAGGTTTCTCTTCCGCAGGAGCATACTTGTTCACCAAATAGACCAGAAAATTTCCAATCTGAATGATGAAAATCAAAACTGCCAATACAGTTACCATACCGATGCCCATTAGCTTGAGGGCTTCCATAAAGTTATCCATACATTATAGATTTGTTATTTTTTCATACAAATTTTATCACAAAAAAACTTTTCAGCACACTACAAATGTAAGGCAAAAATTTTGAAAGTTTAACATTATGGACTTAAAAAACATTGACATTTTATTGCAAAACTGAGGTTTGTGTCAACTTGTTTGTGGCGATTTGCACAATTTTAAGAAGTAGAACTTACATTTTTCTTACAAACTGCTATTCATCATTTGAAGTTTGTCTCTTGTTTTGTTATTTTTGCTTTCAAGAAAAAAATTTCTTAATCGAAGAAAAAAGCGTATGAAAAGAGCCCTTTTTATAGATAGAGACGGCACATTAATTGTAGAGCCACCTATCACCTACCAAGTAGACACGTTAGAGCAGATGACTTTTTTGCCTGGTGTCCTTCGCAATCTCCATTTTATAAAGGAGAAACTACCCCACTATGAGTTGGTGATGGTTACCAATCAAGATGGTTTAGGAACTGATGTCTATCCTCAGAAAAATTTTGACACAGTACAAAACAAAATGTTGGAAGTGTTTGAAGGTGAAGGGGTTACATTTGATAAAATTTTCATCGACAAGTCTTTCCCTGAAGACAACCTACCCACTCGCAAACCGGGAATCGCCATGCTCACTGAATATATGGACGGCTCATACGACTTGGCCAATTGCTATGTGATTGGAGACCGTCTGACTGATGTGAAATTGGCTGCCAATTTAGGCACAAAGGCTATTTTCATTGCCCTTTCTGAAGAGGAAGGCAAAAAAATGTTGGCAGAAGAAAAAATCGAAGGTGTTGAAACAAAAGTAGTTACTTCTTGGGAGCAAATCGCAACCTTTCTTTTTGCTGGAGAACGAGTTGCAACCGTTCACCGTAAAACAAAAGAAACCGACATCTATGTTCAGTTGAACCTTGACGGAACAGGTCAAACGAAAATCGCAACTGGATTGTGCTTCTTCAACCACATGTTGGAGCAAATCGGTAAACATTCTGGCTGCGACCTTACTATAAAGGTAGACGGCGATTTGAACGTCGACGAACACCACACCATCGAAGACACTGCCATCACCTTAGGAGAGGCACTCTATCAAGCATTGGGAGACAAGCGAGGCATTGAAAGATACGGTTACTGCTTGCCAATGGACGATTGTCTATGCTCCGTTGCGTTAGACTTTGGTGGCAGACCATGGCTCGTTTGGGACGCTGAATTTCACCGCGAATTTGTAGGAGATATGCCGACGGAGATGTTCCTCCACTTCTTCAAATCACTGAGCGATTCTGCCAAAATGAACCTCAACATCAAGGCTGAAGGTACGAACGAACACCATAAAATCGAGGGCATCTTCAAAGCCTTGGCTCGCGCCATCAAAATGGCAATCAAGAGAGACATTTATAAATATGAATTACCTTCTTCTAAAGGAGTATTGTAAAATCATATTCTAAAAAATATTTAGACCCCACTAACAATCATTTTGTCAGTGGGGTTTTCCTTTCTTTCCCTCATAAAAATGTTGATTTTCACATTTATTCCCTCATAAAATTGTAGTGATAGGACGATTATTCCCTCATAAAAATGTAATTTTGTCTGAACATTTCCTCATAAAATTGTATTAGCAATGGAAAGATTGGCATATAAACAACTGATAGATTGGAAATTAGCAAAAAACAGAAAACCTCTGATTGTATATGGAGCAAGACAGGTCGGCAAGACTTATCTCATACAACAATTTGGAGAGAAAGAATTTGCCGACATGGTTTATGTGAACTGCTACAAAAATGACAATGTAAGAAAGTTGTTTGAGGGTGACGCTGATGTAAATAGGCTATTGTTGGGACTTTCAGCTATAGAGCAGAGAAAGATAGAAATTGGGAAGACACTTCTCTTTTTAGATGAAATACAAGAAATTCCACCGGTATTATCTTCGTTAAAATACTTTTACGAAAATATGCCCGAACTGCACATCATTGTAGCAGGCTCTTTATTGGGAGTGATGAATATGAAAGGAGAATCATTTCCAGTTGGGAAAGTGAACATAATGCATTTATACCCAATGAATTATGAAGAGTTTTTGTTGGCTAATGGTGCAGATGATTTAGTAAAAATTCTCAAAGAAGGTGATAAAACCTTAATGAACGCTCTTTCCTCTAAATATATAGAATATCTTCGTCAATACTACTATGTTGGAGGAATGCCAGAAGCAGTGTACGAGTTTATACAAACGAAAAATATTCAGGCAGTTAGGAGGATTCAAAAAGATATTTTATCCGCATACGAAGTAGACATTAGCAAGCATACAGGGAATGAAACGCAACGGGTAAGAATGGTATGGCAGTCGATACCATCGCAGTTAGCTCGAGAAAATAAAAAGTTCATTTACGGAGCGGTGAGAAAAGGTGCAAGAGCGAAAGATTTTGAAGTCGCAATTCAATGGTTAATCGACGCTGGCTTGGTCTACAAAGTGGAAAGGACGAAATGCGCCAAGATGCCTCTCAAATTCTATGCAGATATGGATGCCTTCAAACTGTACTTGTTAGATGTTGGCTTGTTAGGTGCAATATCAGAGACCTCGGCGGCTCAAGTTCTGATCGGAGACAATATTTTTTGTGAATACAGCGGTGCATTTACAGAAAACTTTGTCTTACAGCAACTTAAGTCCTATCAAAACATACCCATTTACTATTTTAGCAAAGACAACTCGACCCAAGAAATAGATTTTATCATACAAACGGAAACGAAAATCATTCCGATAGAGGTGAAGGCAGAAGAAAATGTAAAATCAAAATCGCTGTCCACGTTTATCAATCAAGACCACGCTGACGAAAACCTTAAAGGGGTGCGTTTCTCAATGAAAGGATTTCAAGACCAAGGTTGGATGGAGAACATTCCGTTATTTGCAGTCCGAACTTGCTTGGAATAAACGAAAAACTGGCCTACACGCTCAGCATATAGGTCAGTTTTAAACTATGTGAGATGTTAGCGGACAACCACCTTGTGTCCTCCGACTGCGTATACTCCAGCTTTTAATCCGTTAATCTGGTTTCTACCCTCAACAAGGTGAATTTTGCGAACTCGACCTAACATATCCACTACGTTAATTTCTGTATCTTCCTCACTATCAATGTACAAAATACCATCTACAGCAAAAATCTTTGATGGACTATCAACTAAAATATCAGTTTCTGAAGAAGGATCGGTCTCGGTTTTCACCTCTGTAATCACTTCATAGCGAAGCATTTCGACCAGACTCTGCTCGCAAGTGAATCCCAATGCGAGATCTTTCTTCGTAGCGTTCGTTTGTACAATATTATACTTGTAGGTTTTACCTGATTTAGCAAGTATCTCCGTAGTAATTGTAATTTGGTCGTCTACCCTCTCAATCCGCATTTCCACCTTCGCGCCTTTCATCAAAGAAACGAACTCCTTCCATGTTGTCCAATCGTATTCATATTTGATGGATCCAATCACATCCATTGCGTAGGCATCGGCACGAATTAATGTTACAGTTGTGTCGTCGAGAACCTCTCGGATAATGAAGTTATTCCAGTTTGCCGTACTCGTATGGTTTACATAATTATTGAAAGTAAACTTCACTTTGAAATCGCCAGAAAGAGGATCGTAAGCATTTTTTTCGATATTGAAACCAGAAGTGTATGTGCCATCCGCATTAGATACTCCAACCGTTTCTCTATCCTTCAACGTTGTTATTGTCTTTTGTTTCAAAGTAACTTTGCAAGCCTCTCCACCCAAACGAACGTACATTGTTCCAGTCGGACTATTAGAAGAGACGGCAGAGAAAACATATTGACCATCAACATAAACGTAGGCGTGAATACTTGTACCTGTTCTCCGAATCTTCAATGTAACATCCTTATCTTGGTAGATAGAATTATAATCCGCGTTAGTTACATTGTAGCCAACCGTCGCACCCGAGAGAGTTACATTTGAATAGGCATCGGCACGTAGATACCAATCTGAAGAGCCATCTGAGAGGCAAACACCCCAGTTTTCCCAAGGATTTTCGTTCTTAGATATGTTATGGAACACATATTCGACCTCGAAATCAGCAGTTTCAAACGTATCTTTCAGGAAAGTATCATACTCAAACCATACCAAGTCGCACGCATCCGAGCCAACTACTTTATAGTTATTTTCATCATATATAGTAGTTTGAGCCATCTCCGTGAAAGGCTTTTTGTAACCCCACAATAGATTTTCTCCCTTCGCATTAACAGAAGTAAAAGCGAGAGTTTTCTTCGATACGCCATCCATCAACTGTTCCGTCATCACACCTTCAAAGTCGCCGTTGCTCGTCTTAAGTGTGATGAAATGACGTCCGTTAGCATAATCGTAGGTCCACGTTCCTGTGTAAGCCCCCGTCAAAGTACCATCAACGTTCAAATAGAGCTTCTGTTCCTCATTGCAAACCAGATTAGCATAGTCGACCGTACCATGATAAATCATACCATACTCTCCTGCAACATCCACAATATCAATCGCTTGCGTAGGTTGTCCATCCCCTTCTCTATACTCGAACGGTGTCGCGATAGGCCAACCATTTCGATTGAAAAGCAGAGGATGTACCTCTACATTATGATATACCGTTCCTGTGTTTTCCTTCGTATGGTAAACCAGATAACACTTTCCGTCTTCATCCATCAAAGCAGAATTGTGACCTTGCGCAGTCTGACCGATAGTCCACCACGACCATTTATAGTTCTGCATCACTGGCAAACCACGATCTATCGTATTCCCATAATTGAAAATCCATTTTGCGAAAAGAGGAGAATCGCCAGTAACATCCGTGTAAGGACCAGTAACGTTCTTTGAACGGAACATTCGCATGTTGTAACCACCCTCTGGAGAATAGAATCCATACGAGACGAACATATAATAATAACCATTTCCGTCTGGGTCTTTCATATATTCAATGTAAGCACCCTCACCACTCACATAGTAGCCACCTGCCACATGAATTCCCATATAAGGATCTGATTTCAAGGTCGTTCCATCCCACACAGCTGCATTTCCGTATGAATAAGAATAGTCTCTCAAGCCAGTCTTTTTATCCAATTTCACCATGAAAATTCCACCCGACCAAGAACCATATAACAACCACAGATTGTCATCCTCATCATAGAAAACATTCGGATCGATGCAACTCACACCATACGTTCCACCCCATTTGCCATCCACAAAATAGCGAGAATCCACAGTCGAATTGCCTGTTACTTTCTTATAATCATCATTTCCACCGCCACTTGTCGTGTTATCCATTCCACCCCAAACAGCGACACCAACATACTCGTATGGACCTTCAATTTTGTCTGAAGTATGAAGAACGATAGAAGATTTCCAGTAATCTCCATTCATAGAATAATAGAGACACCATTTTTTCATCTCCTTATTATATATCATATCCGCCGCCCAAGCGTTTCCTCGAACATTGTCGTTAGAAGTATGTCCAGACCATGTTGCAGGAATCTTGAAAGCCTCCAAATACTCTTTCGACTCCACTCCATTCACCAAGAATGTAGGCTCGAAATAAGTCCAATCAATCATATCCAACGAATACGCCGCCCCGAACTGCGTTCCAAACACATAATAGTATTTCGTACGTGACTTCGCCGCATCATTTTCAGGGTAAGAATTGCCATTAGCATCCTTATAAACCACAACAATCGACGGGTCATGCACACCCACGATCGAAGCACTTGCGTACAAAGCAAATAAAGAAAGTACAATAATCGATAATATTTTTCTCATATCAGTCTAATAATAGTTCATTCAATGATTTACGGTAGCGAAAATAGAGAAAGGCAACAAACAAGAGTTGTAAAAAAAAGGCAGAGAGTTGCATTTTTTAGGCATTTTCAGAATGGCAATCACCCACCTCATCTACTAAGCAAACATTCAGTAAAAGAAGATGCTCTGAAGAACAAATCTCTCCAGAGCATCTCTTATTATTGTACTTTCAACTTTATTTTATCAACTTGACTGTTTTAGAGAAATCAGCATTAGACAAACGAACTAAATAAACTCCTTTATCATAATCAGATCCAAAGGCAACAGAAGCATCACTATCTGCCTTAAACTGCTCAATCATAGTACCATTAACATTGAAAACTGCCACAGAAAGATCTTCTTGGGTCGTCAATTCAAAAGCATCTTCTATTTTATAAATGGAGAAAGATGGATTGGACTCAACCTCGTCGACAGACACATTCGAAGCCATTTTTCCACATCTGAAGGTCATCGTCTGACCTGGTTCACTGAAATCCCAGAGATAAGCCCCTGATGCAGTGCCATTCACCCAAGTTGCGTATGGGAGAAGAGAGTCACAAAATATTTCCGGACCATTGTATTTCGTCCAAAACGGATTACTCGTCGTTGCAGGTTTACAATCGAGCAACTCTGCATTGTTTTCGTAATTATTGTCTCCAGCATCATTGCTATGCCATATAAAAATTCCGTACTCACTCGTTTTGTTCCAATAGTCCGTTTGATAACCGTCTCTAATCTCCAAATAGTATTTCTCTTGATTAGAATTATTTCCACCACGATAAACTGCAACATTGCCAACACCTTCCGTCAACGTAACGAGTTTACCATTATCATAATCCGTTATATCAATTTTGTTCGACAACCAACCCATTTTGTCGAGAGCCCACGGATTCGGATAGGCAGGTTCTTTTTCTGAGAAAATAGAAAAAGCATCACCAATATTATACACACTTGCATTGTTATCGGAATGTCCATCATACGTGTAGAAGTCTGGCCAGTCACAAAGAAGATGTCCATTTTCATGAACGACAGTTCCCAATAGGAGTTCTTTTCCAATATCAGACATTTGATAGGAATGGTATGCCCAACGATAGAAACCAAACTCAGTAAGGTCGAACTGATAACCTCCTTTGTGAGGCCAAAGTCCTGTTGCCCATTCATTTGTACACGTTCCTGCGTAATAGACATTAATGGCTCGTATAGCCCCATCTTTTGTGGAGAGGTCGGTTACATCAAACCCATCTTTCTCCTTTGTATACGATTTGAGAGCCTTTTCTATTTCAGGGTAGAAAAGTTCCGTGGTATATTCAGTTGCCGTACTTGGAGAATAGTAAGAGAGACTATTTTCTGCCGTATAGAAATCTTTGGGGATATAATTAATATAGGTAAGTTTTCCTCCTGAAATCCATTGGAAATATTTCTTTACAGACATTGTATTACCAAAGAGGGCTTCGTTGTCTGAATTGAAGAATGTAGCAATCTGATCTATTGACACATCCGACTTAGTTTCAGGGAAGTCGATAAGAACGCAAACACCATAGACAGTGTCGGGAAGAGCCGTCGCACTACGCAAAGAGGTAGTTTGTTTTGGAACAGAGAGCTGCTGTTTCATAGCATTTTTCTTTTCCGAAGCACTCTCCTCAGAGATTCTCACATGCGGTTTCAGTACTTGTTTCAAAAGCGATGGAATACTATTTCCATCATAGACAATTCCCGTAGAGGTGTACTCCTTTTCATCTGCCGTAACAGAAGCATAGCACACATATTTCGTAGAATCGTCCACAACAACCGTGTAACCGTCAACACTCTCTGCATCCATATAAAATTCATCACCGTAGAGTTTAACTGAAACTAAATCACCATTAGGTTGCTTAACTTGGTGAGTATCACCAACATACGGTCGTGCTGACACCGTCAAAGACGCAAATGCAAATGATGCGCCAATCAAAAATTTGAATAAATGTTTCATGGTAAGTAATAGTTTTGATAAACACTGCCCAATTTACAAAAAATTTGAAAATTTTTCCATTTTGAAAGAATCATCTAAAATTTCTTAAAGTCATTCTTCTTTTTCTCTTTTTTCCATACCTTTGCAAAAAAATTTGTTCTACGCTGTTGTTTACATTTCAAATGACATAAAAATGGACGTGGTAGAAAAAGAGAGTAAGTCTAAAGTTAACGGTTGCGGAGAAAAATCTTCTGAAAACCTAAAACATGATACAATTTTGTCCCTTCTGTGGAATGCTTTTGACAAGGTGGGATTTCAAGTCATCGCTTTCGTCATCGGACTGGTTACGTTGCGCTTGCTGTCACCGAACGATTTCGGTCTGATTGGCGCATTGGCGATCTTCACCGCCCTTTCGAGCATTTTCATAGAGAGCGGTTTCACATCGGCAATGGTCAGACGCCCTAATAACACGGACGAAGAGTATGTCGCCATTCTATTTTTCCATATTGGATTAGCATTGGTTTTCTATTTCGCACTCTTTTTCTGCGCAGATTTAATTGCACAGTATTATGGGATGCCAGAGTTGAAAGACCTGTCAAAGTTTCTTTTCCTCAGCATCATTTTCAGTGCTTTATCGATTGTTCAAAACATCATTTTGACGAAGGAATTAGCCTTCAAGAAACTATCACTTGCCAGTCTGATTAGTGCCGTTATCGCAGGAATTGTCGTTATCGTTCTCATACTTTTGGGCTACACCTACTGGGCGTTGGCTTGGCAGATACTTCTTCAAAATGCTGTAAAATGTATCTTACTTTGGTGCTTCAGTTCGTGGCGACCAAAGGTGAAACCACAATTTGCCGTCATTAAGGAACTTTTTGCATTCAGCACACCTTTGTTAGTTAACGCATTGGTTAACACCTTTGTACGCTATGTCTACAACCCCATCATCGGTCGGCGATTAGGAGAAAAACATTTGGGCTACTATTCCGAAGCCTACAAGTTCTACCTTTTACCAAGTTCGATCATAACTTCCTCTATTAGTGGAGTTTCCTACCCCGTTCTCTCCAAACTAAACGATCAAGAAGACCGTCAATTGCTTTATTTGAGAAAGATGGTGAGGATGTCTGCATTCGGCATTTTCCCGGTTCTTTTCGGCGCGATGGCTTGTTTCGACAACATTGTCTCCGTTGTTCTTACAGACAAATGGTTGCCTATCGTTCCCTATTTTCAAATACTTGCCATTGCAGGTTTAGTGATGCCTTTTCAAAGTCTCAACTCAGGACTGCTCACATTAAAAGGCTATCCCAAAAGAAGTTTTATCATTGAGAGTATCAAAAACGCATTGATTTTGGTTCCTATATTTTTTATACACAATATAAATTTATTACTATGGAGTTTTTCTATCGCCAATATTCTTTCATATTTCGTTGGCGTGATGTTTGTGAGACGTGTCATCTCCTACAAAGCAATGGCACAAATAAAAGACATTCTGCCCTACTTCCTGATTTCAGTAATAATGGCAGTGATGGTCTATTCAATCAACTGGTTGCCAATCAGCAAGTTATTTCAATTGGTCATTCAAATCTCAGTGGGAGCAATTTTCTACTGCGCGACCTGCTACCTGACAGGTTCAGCCATCGCAAGAGAATTATTTGCAAACATTCAGAAAGGTATCAAAGCTGCCCTGCCTCGACCAAAATGATAATGCGTTCTACGATTCTGTCGTTCTCATCATTAGGGTCATATTCCACTTTGAGGTCTGCGCCCAACACCGTTGCAAAGGCTTGCCACCAGAAAGCGCGGAATCTACCTCTGAACTGTTGCACCAACGAGTAAGATGTGCGGTTACACTGACGATCCACCAATCGGATCATCATCTTACCTTGCGACAATGTCATTCTTGAGAAGACAGGCTTATATGTGGCAACCAACGAATCTTCGTAAAGTTCCATATATTTCTTCCGCTCTTTGTCATTGTCCATCGTAGCCAATAGACTGTCTAACTCGTTGACCATCTGACCAATACGTTTCGCGTAAGGCAAGGTTTTACGAACATCGCGAACTGTACGCCAGTAGAATTTTTCCTGTTTTGCGTTCTTAAAAACCAACTTAGGAAAGACGTAAACTTGAGGGAGCATAATGCTCGGTATCGTGTCGCCATCCACATCGATACAAGCAGGCACTCTTCTACCCACCTCTACATCTATGGCAGAGACTGAGGCAGAAAACAAAGCCAAACACATACCAATCAATACAATTTGCTTCCTCATATCTTCTACATTAAGAACTACATTTTGCAAAAGTAGTGCTTTTTGTTTGCCATTCTTTGTTTGTTGACTGATTTTATCATTTTTTAACCAATTTAATATCAATGAGAATTAAAATTCGCCTCTTGATTTTATGTTTCTGTTGCGTTTGCACCAACTCCTTGCTCGCACAGAAATACCGACAAAGCGCAGAAAGCGTCGCCTTAGGAAACACTTCCTTTTCGGGCGGTTTGTGCGTTTTTTCTTCAAAATCTTGTTTTTCAAGCACTTCTGCTGAGATCCGACTGCATCACAGCAACCAGTTTATCACCTCAGAACTAAACTCTTTCTCTTTGGATTGTCGACTCCCCATTCCATCATTGATAACCTCCATCGGCATCACCACATTCGGTTATCAGCACTATCGAGAAAACCAATTCTCTATTGCTCTATCAAAAAGATTAGGACAGAATGTCGCCTTAGGTGTAATCACACAACTTCACACACTACATTACACCAACTGTTCTGAACACTACAAAAAAATCATTGTTGGCTTGGATGCAAGTTTCAACATCCACAATAACGATTTTATCTATACCAAATTTCAACATTGCTTCTTATTAAATGATTTTTCAAATATCATAAATACTGAAAGAAATTTGTTTTTTATAGGAATACAAAGTCATGCCTCATTAAGTAGCAGTTGGATTTTAGAGGTCAAAACGGTAGACTTCCAACGACCTTCCATTCACCTTGGATTTGAATATCTTGTAAAATACTTTGCCTTTCGTGTGGGTGGTTACGGACTCCCCATCCGCCCTACCTTCGGACTGGGTTTTTCAAAAGGACGATGGACTATCAACATTGCAGCAGACTGGCTCATCAACGTTGGTCACTCACTTTGTTGCGACATTCAATTCAAAATAGGAAAGATTACAAATAATAAATTTTAAAAAGTATGAAAAATATCATCTACCCAATCATATTAGTAATATCATTGCTATTCACCACCTCACTATTCGCCCAAGATGAAACAGTGGAAGTAACCGACTTTATCGAGAGTTTGATGGAAGACGAAAATAGCAAAATCGACTATGAGGAATTAGAAGACCAATACCTCTTAGTGCCGTCTGAAAGAATCTCAATTAACACAGCGTCAACAGAGGAACTATCTAAAATTCCTTTTTTAACAGAGTTGGATATCTACAATATTGTCGTTCATCGTCAACGCTACGGTAAGTTCCAAACGCCCTACGAACTCAAAAATATTCCTAATTTAGATAAGGAAAAAATTGATAAAATTCTTCCATATATCAGTCTTGACTTAGAAGCAGAAAAATTTAGTTGGAAGAAAGAATTTTCATTTGCAAAGCAAACATTAACGGCTAATTATCAGCAAGTTATACAAACAAAAGCAGGATATAAACCAAACAAATCCGGGAAAATCGTCTACGAAGGGAAGCCGATGAGATATTATTTGAAATATCAATATCAGACTTCCAAGAAGATTGTTGCAGGTTGCCTGTTAGAGAAAGATCCTGGAGAAGCGTTTTGGGACAAGAAACACCACCAAAGCGACTACCATTCTGCCTACGCTCAGCTCAACGACATTTGGAAATTCAAGCGAATCAACGTGGGCGACTATAAAGCATCCTTCGGACAAGGTTTGGTTATCGGCACAAGCACAATGTTTGGAAAATCAACTAATGTAACACAACCTTTGGCTCAACGAGAGGGGATCTATAAATACACTTCATCCAATGAGGTTAGCGCACTCCGAGGTGGTGGACTCACTTTTAATCACAAAAGCATAGATGTTTCAGCATTTGTATCTCACAGAAGAAAAGATGCCACTCTTGCAGATGAGCAAATCGCCTCGTTCAAAACAGACGGTTTACACAGTACCGAACTCGAGATTTCTCGTAAATTTGACATCAAAGAATCAGTTATTGGAGGAAACATCACATTTAAAAAGTCTCATTTTCAAATTGGAACGACCTGCCTATTCTATCGATATTCCAACCTTCTTAACCCAACAAATGCTACTTATAACTATTTCAAACTCAGAGGAATAGATAGACATTTCAACATAGGAATCAACTATAAGTTCACCTTCCAGAGGATGAATCTATTCGGAGAAATTGCCACAGATGCCAATAAAGGAATTGCCACGCTCAATGGAATCCACATACGACCCAACTCACGCGTCTCTTTTCTGGCTATTCAGCGAATGTATCAACCTGAATATCAAGCCAATTTTTCAAGTGCTTTCGGGGAAAACTCACGAACTGAAAACGAAAGCGGATTGTATATCGGCACCAAAATCCTTCCAATGAAAAGAATCACCTTATCCGCCTACGCTGACGTTTTTCGTTTTCCGTGGGAGAAATACACCATCCATCAACCCTCATACGGTCAGGAGTACCTCGTCCACTTGCTCTACAACACAAGCAGGAAAGTGAATATGCAAGTGAAATACAAATATAAGCAGTATATCGAGCAGGACTATTGCAAACAGACGTTGCGATACGCATGCCACTGGAATACAAAGGCTATTCAAGGGCAATCGCTCATCGAAGCAAGTCGTGCCACGACAAACGGAGAAAACACTCACGGTGTGGTTTTCGCTCAAGATTTCTTTCACCAATGGCACAAACCCAACCTCAGTCTCAACCTCCACTACGCCTATTTCTGGACAGAAGCCTACAACAACCGCTTCTACATCTACGAAAGAGACGTACTCAACACCTTCAGTATGCCCCTACTCTATGGCAGAGGTCATCGTATCGGACTGAATTTCAAGTGGAAAGCCAAGAAAACATTCCAACTCTATGCCAACTTCTCCACATACATATACACCGATGGGCGTACCACCTGCGGAAGCAGTTACGAGATGATAGAAGGAAATATTTCCAGCACAGCAAAATGCGTGATGGTTTGGAAATTCTAATGGTTTATAGACAATTAGCAGAGGCGGACAGAGCAGAGATCTGTCCCCGCTTTTTGCGCTGCTTCAGTGATTTTCCTTAAAGTTTTCTCCCCTGCCAATTTCTTTCCAATACAATATTGTCTCATCTGACTTTCATTAATACCTGCCAATCTGGCAAATGCAGAGACATTTATCCAAGGGAAAGACTCAAAGAAAGAAACCAAATCACACTCAAATACAACCTCTATGTTTTCTGGGAAATCCTCGCCCTCCTCTTTTGCCATTTTTCTCATATCATCAATACACAAGAGATAGTCTTTTTTTGCTGCCTCTATTGTATCACCATAACCACCAAATAGATACTTACCAACTGGTTCTTTTGAGTAAACGGAATAAGTTCCATCTCCTCCTACTTCGATAATTGCTAAATTTTTCATAAGCATTCTATGATAGAAGACATCGGCAGGGTTTATTTCAACCCCGCCTGTTTCAAGATTCCATTGACAGTGCCTTTTTTCATTTCTTGACCTTTATGTCTCGGCAGAGCGAAACGATTTCCGTTTATACCAATCCAATATTCATGGTTACCACCCTCCCGTAGAAACTTACAGCCATTTTCAATCAGAATCTTCTTCAACTCAGATGTCTTCATTGTTAAAGATTTTGTTTTTAACAATGCAAAGATAACATTTTTGTTACTATATGGCAAAAATAAAGGGGTACAAATCAATGCACCCCTTTTATCTTTTATGGATAATTCTTTATGGAAAAAAGCACTATCTCATCTTCAAATAATCATCATAACCTGAAATAATCGTGCCATCATTATTTGTTCTAAAGTAAGCTCTTAATGTATCTCCAAACAATGCATACTTCTGAATTATATTAGTCTTAGTGCACTCCAAATAGGTTGAGTACATTTTAACCTCCTCTGGCTCATATATCACCATTGAATCAGCAACCTCATCATAATAAGACTCTCGAACGGTATAGATATTATCAGAAACATAAGCGATATCCAAATAGTTTTCCTCTTCTGGCATTGAATATTTTCCATCATCATCGGAGTAGACTCCGACATGCTCCCACTTTCCAACTAAGAAAGACTCTTCTTGAGAATCGTCATCATCCTTCTTGCAAGATAACTGAACAGTGGCCAAGGCTGTCAAGACAACCATGACCATAAAAAACCATTTCTTCATACTTCTTTTATATTTTAATCTATTATCAGACTATAATCTTCTATACTCATCGTAATTTGAGACCTCTTTTCCAGTCTCCTCATCTATATACGAGCCGTATGTGGCAATTAAATGTCCACCTTTAAAACT
Organism: Flexilinea sp.; assembly: GCA_963648205.1. Taxonomy (GTDB): domain Bacteria; phylum Bacteroidota; class Bacteroidia; order Bacteroidales; family Paludibacteraceae; genus UBA1181. The sequence continues at coordinate 28,692 of CAVJCT010000065.1, read as the reverse complement.
GTATTTGACAAGATCTCCTTCGTTATCTTGAAAGGTTGAGTCAGTAACAATTGAATTCCATGACTCCTCTTTCTCCCAAACTTTCTCCTCGTCGTCATAATCATAAACAGTTATGCGATAATTTTTTCCGCTTATCAAAGCAAACTCTTTTCTTGTCAAACCAGCTTCTTTAGTGTCATAGACACCTTCATACTCTCCTCCTACAAACTCCCATGTGCCTTCAAGTGTTGCAGACTCCTGCTTCTGTGAATCATCGTCATCATCATTACAAGAGAACTGAACCGTAACCAATGCGAGAACCATCACCATCAATAGTGATTTCAGAAAAAATCTTTTCTTACCCATGACAACCATATTATTAATAATTTTAAATCAAAAAAAATATCAGATTAATCCAAAGTCTTAATCCTTTTCAATTTCAGCAAAGAGTTCAAGATTCTCATCTACAAAATGAGCGATGGTATTTGTCGCTTCCTCCTCCATCAAAAAGAACTCCTCCTCTAAATCATCAAAAACTTCAAAGTCAACATACATCGAAAGGAACTCCTCATCGGTAGTCTCTCTCTCTAATACTTCCTTATTCTCATCATAGATTTTTTTTGCTGCATATATCAACTTCGAGAGTGGCTTAGCCCCGAACAGTCTCATCGCTTTAGCAAATGGATTGTCGAAGAAATATCCTCCATACCCATTCTGAATCAACTGTACAAAACCACCGTCATTCATTTCATTTCTGAAAAGTGAATAGCCCAACAACGCATTCTGGTGACCATTCAACAACGCCATCGATTCAGCCGTCAACTCTCCACCCATCGCTTTCCAATAGGCATCCGTAAACACAGCCAAAAACTCGTCAACGCCCTCATTAGCAGCCTTTTGTAATGCTTTATCTGAAACTTTTATCATTTTCTATTCTTTCATTCGTGAAACAGACAGAATATAAGCATCTTCATACATTCCATCTTGTAAATTTAACTCGGCACGCTTCGCCATCAATTCTTCTTTCGTCAGACCAGATAGAAGCGAAATGTAATATTTCCCCTTCAGAGAAATCAACTCCATTTCATAGCCATCTTCCTGATTAGCAAGGATATACTGTTGTGCTTCTTTCTCCGATGAGAAATCTGCCACCACCCAATAAAAACCTTCTGTCGCCTGCTGATAACAATCCAACTGTTTCTGCAAATCACCAATCTTTTTTGTCTGCTGATCTACTTCACTTTGCAGATTTGCCATCAACATCGTTGTGGGTTGGAAAGATGCCAAATTGACCGATTCTTTATGTTGTAAAGGCTGAAAAATCATCAGAAGAGCAACGGCAGCAACTGCGCCCACCGCAATCGAGCGAAATGAAGAGACTTTTTTTGTTTCGGGATGAACTGCGATCTTCGACTCTTCTTTCTCCTTCTTTTCAGAGATTAAAGGTGGAAAATAAAACTCCGACAATCCAAATGTCTTTCGATCTTCTAAAATTGAACGACACTGACTAAATGTGAGTTTCTTTCCTGACAATGAAAACACACCCCAATCACCAACAGGAACGCTCTTTTTATCTCGAATTTCTTTCTTGATTTCTTCTACAACCTGCTTCACTTTTTCATCTGCCTCTTCAAAAGTCATGTTCTTTTTCATATACTCTTGAACAAGCAAACCATCATTATGTGAAAGCAGTTGGTTGAAATAAACCTGTCGCATAGGAGGCACAAAATTACCACCATCGACCGTGCAAACGGCAGACTCTTCATTGACGACGAAGCCTCCTAAGCCCGGAACGATCACGCACGCGTGCTGTCTCAACAGATTTAATATCAGACTAAAAAACTCTTCCATCCTATACTATCGTTTCTTGTCTTCGATGTCAACAAACAATACCCGACAAAAATTGTACAAAGTTACGTTTTTTAACGACAATAACGAAAAATTGAGTTCTTTCAACAGATTTACATATCAACAAATTATTAACAAAATCTTACTTGTCAATGAACGTCCGCAATGTCTGCTCTAAAATTTTTTCGCACTGTAAATCTCGATTTCTTGAGAAATCATCATCCAACTGTGCATTCGTGAACTGCACCATGTCGTCGTAAAAATAATTGGCGATGTTTCCTTCTTTGTCGATAACGCCAACTCCTGTATAGGCATCAACCACTAAATATTCACGATTTTTCACGCTATCCAACGACTCTCCTATTGTATAGTCCTCCACTGGATTCTGAACATCAAACATATCTCGCAACAGTGTAGGCGCAACATCATAGTGTGAAGTCCACTCAGTAACTTTTTTAGGTTCACCTCCAGGAACATAATAAAGGAATGGCACCTGCAACTGTGCAGCAGAGAAATTTCCAGTATGTCCCCAAAATCCATGATGATTATCGTTGAACTCCTGAGCATGATCACCCGTAATCACAATAATCGTATTCTCCAAAAGTCCACTCTCTTCAACCTCTTCCAAAATCAACCCTGTAATACTGTCTACATAGTAGACCATATTCTTGTAAAGATTATAAAACTCTGTAGGATCCGTATTTACCCCCAAACGCTCATAATGTGCCGCACTCCACGCTGGCTGAAACGGTCCATCAAAATTATCTGGCTTGATCATACTGTGAAGAGAATCGAAAAACAGAAATGCAAAAAAGTTCTGAGTGGTGTCTCTTTCAACTAAAAATTTTCTAAAATTCTTTGCTAAATTTTCATCTCGGAGCCAAGCATTCAATCCCTCATTCGCATTACATTGATTTTTATAGGAACAAAAAACAGTCTCATCCAAAGGTGGATTGCGTAACGACGCACTTGGATAAAGGCGAACATCGTACTCATTTTCTCTTAACAAACGCATCAAAACTGGCTCAATCTGCTGCGCACGAAAATCTCTGAAATAAGTACCTGGAAGTCCATAAAACAGGGAAAAGACTCCCGTTCGTGTACCGTTACTTCCGCTGTAATGTTTCTGATACTGACTTGTTTTTTTTGCAAAACGATAAATATTGGGCGTACATACCGAATCCATCGTTGATGCTCGCCACGAATCCAAGCCAATAATCAACAAATTCTTTTTCTTGCTTTTACCGACTATTTTGTTCTTTGGATAGTTGTATGTATGACCAATGGTATGCAAGTCGCAATATTTTTCATTCATTCCAAAAAATCTTTCTGGATAGACGGGAGCAACCAAAGGAAAATTTCGCTCCACTGCCAAGACAACTCTACTACCTGAGAAAAGTGCGTAAGTTCGGTATATCTGAACTGAAACAAAAGAGAACGCCCAAATAATGAGCAGTGCTACCAAAAATCTCTTCTCAAAGAGTGCCGACACTTTATCTGTTATCTTTTCTGCCAAGAAAAATACACCTCTCTGCAACAATATCAAGACCGTTGCCACAACGACCAATAACAAATAGAGAACCCACGACAACTCAAAGACCTGTCCAGAATCTGGTCCGAACACCTGCTCCAAAACATACGAATTGAGGTGGAAACGATAAAGAGAGAAGACATACGAATCGATGGTCAAGATGACAAGGGATAAAACTGCCACCACAACGGTTACCCATCTTGCCAATGAGATTTTTTTCGTTAATAAATAAATCGGAAGGTAAAATATTATGAATGGCAGAAAAGTCAATACAGAGAAATGACTAATGCAAGCCAACACACTATACACCGGCAAAATGTTTGCAGATTCAGCAAATAGTATAGCGAAATATTTAGTTGATATCAATAACACAAAAAAGGAATTCAGTAAACTATACCAAATTCCTATTTTTATATTTCTATCACTCAGCAAGTTACAGACTGAGTGAAACATTTTCGAGAGAAAACTCATTTTTATTTTTTTCCTTTCAGTACATTATCTATAATGAAATCTGATAAGCCAATCCTAAAGTAGAAACGTCTTGCGGATTTTTCACATTGAAGGCATCGTCATAGTAATAATACAACTTCAAAGCATTCTTTTTGTTGAGCTCGTATTTCAAAGCCACCTCATAGCGCATCATATCAATCACGTTTCCTTTGTAATTGTTCGTCTGATAGAACATTTCTGCCGAAACAGAAGGATATAACGAAATTTTTGGTACTTTGTAGCTAATAGAAATAGCATTGCGCCAGTAGTTTTTCCACTGTTTATTCTCTTCTTTTTCAGGACGATAACTCATTTGGTAACGAGAACGCCAAGCGAAAGAAAAACGTCTTGCTGAAAATTTAAGATTCGTATAACCTTGGAATTTCTGATTGAAAAAATAATTTTCATCCCTGTTTTTCGCAATGGCATAGTAGGAAACACCCACCTTAAATATTTTTCTCACAATGGCATACGAGACATCCACCTTCGAAGAGACTTTTCCTACTTCAGTTGAATTGTTCACCAACGCAAGCGTCTCCGTGAAACCGACATTCAGCCTTTTGAAAAATTTCTTTGAGACCTCCACATCATACCGAGTAGAGAAATCGCAATCGTCCCTTTCGGCAAGGACATTTGCGAAACTGCCGAAAGAGACAACCACTAATACTAATATCCGAAGAAAATTCTGCTTCATTCGCTTCTTTTCTCTTTTTGTCTGAACTTATCCGTTGAAATCTTTTGCACGTGTAATCTGATCAACCGTGTTAATCTCCTTTGAATCAGATTCATAGTAAACCTTCACAAGAGCAATATCTTTCAAGAAATCAATATAACCAACCTCACATTTCGTAACCTTCAATCCAGTACGATTTTTGATATCCTCGAGCATCTCTCCATATTTCTCTGGTTTGATCAAGTCAATCTTCTCATATTTAATCAATTTGCACGCGCTCTTCGATACAATTCGAGTTTTCTCCATCACAAATGTCATCAAAACGAATAATGCATTTGTAACAAGTAACTCTGCATAACTAACGCTGACAGCCAACGCATTGATAACAGACAAACCGATAATCAAGAACAAATAGGTCATCTCGCGAATAGGCACCGTATCAGTACGATAACGAATAATTCCGAAGATTGCAAAGAGTCCTAATGCCAAACCGATCTGCAATTTCTCGCTTCCCAAAAGGAAAATCAGCAAGAACACTGTTGTACTGATCAAAGTGAAAGTGAAGACATAGTCACGTCTCTTCGACTTACTATAATACAACCAAACAATGATCAACGATGTTACGACCACGTTCAATGCGAAACGCGCAACCAACTCAAAAAGTCCGTCGAGATTGATTATCGAATTTCCGAACAATTCTAAATCAAATATGCTTGTCAAAAGTTCCATATTGTTATTTTTATTTGTTTACAATTTTATTATGATTCTCAACTTATGATAAGATTTTTCAATCTATATCTTACAATTTTTCTATATAACGTACTTTTTCTTTGAATCTGTTATACTTGATTTTCGGATCTGTCAACACCATTCCCAAACAATATTTGCTGATACTTCTACGCTTGATACGCAGAGCCATCAAATAGTCTCTGAAATGAGAATGAGCGTTTCCATCTTGTTTTACTTCAACAATACACAATTTTGAAATCGTATTTTTTATTCCAGTGATACAATTTTCAAATTTGATATCAAAGTCAATGGTCAACCGTTCACTTTTCTCTCTGTTAACCAACGTGATACGGAAGAAACTGTTACGAAGACGATTGGCAATCTCATTCATTTTGAACGCCGAATTTTGGTCTAAGAAAGTTACCGCCTCCGAATTGGCCGCAATGTTTTCATTGGTAACAGCAATACGTTTCTTTGAAGTTCGTCCTTTGCTGTTTTTCTTTTTCACCTCCAAAAACTCGATATTAGACTCCACATACTCACGGATTCTGATTTTCTGTCGATTCAGTTTTCCATTTTGATGAACAGTGAACATCGTAGCCGTCGGTGTGTCAAAGTAGAGCGTGCGGTAATAGGCTCTTCGTTTGGAGGCGATTTCCTGCACATAATAATCCTTTTTTGCCATTTCCAACAATGTCGGAAGTTCTGCCACGTTGACCAGAAACTTTGTGTCGATGCGATTCATCAATCGAATGCCACTCATTTCCTCTAACGTGATAGGATCGAATTGCGCCAATTTCTCATCGATTTTTTTTACTGGCTCATCCATAGGCTTACTCAGTTATATACTCAAACTCCTTATAGTTTTTTTGTTTTCCGTTAGGCAAGAAAGTAGTCTGAGATTTCTTTTTACCATTCTCAAGATACTCATACTTCATCGTCTTCTCCAACTTGTTATACTCGTCGTAGACAGACTCCTCGATACATTTACCTGCTTCGTTATATTTATAGGTAACACGCTCTTTTTGATCACCTGTTGAAGAATACTCGATTTCCTCAACTTTCTTTCCATCCTTATAAGTAGTTTTGTGGTCTAAAGACTTCTTCTTTCCGTCTATACGCCACTCGTTCACTTCTTTAAGAACCTTTCCGTCAAACTTCTTCTGAGCATAAACAGACACAGTAGAGAGAGACAAAAAGAGCGCTACGATTGATATAATTGTTCTTCTCATGGTACTTATTTTTATGGTTTTAACGTTATACTTTTCTTTCTATTCTCAGTGTGAATTTTGTTTTTTTCACATCTCAAACTTAGTTGCATTTACCGCGTTGGGTAAAATTTTTCAGTGAATGACAAATATAAACTTTAAATGCGAAAAGGGGGCTTAGTTTTAACACTAAACCCCTCTTTTTTTAAAACATATTGCTTACAGTCTCTACAACAAGACTATGGAAATGGGCATTTTAGAACTCGGTTTCGTCGTTAATACTGTAGCCATCGCCTAATTCATCAACGTCAAAGCCACCGCAATCGTTGAAATTGTCATCCAAGAATGGATCGTCTAAGCCATTCTTCTTTGCCAAAGCAGCGTCGTCCATAAACAAACCATCCAAAACTTGTTTAGGAGCCTTGCCTTTAGAAACGGTACATTCAGCCTTTGCCAAGTCTTTGCCTGTTGTGATAGCGCGCAACTCCAAGAAGAACGCTCTATCATTCATCATATCAAAGACGAACATCAACTTCTGACCTTCATCCTCGACGAACTCCTCCAACTTGGTATCTGCCATAACGAAACTATCCTCGTCGGATGAAGTATTCATCTCGATTTGAGTAATTTCTGCGCCACGCTCCCACTCATCATCACAGATGAAGAATGAAGTCATTTGGTCATTCGCATAGCCAACAGAACTTAAAATAGCATCGTGCAAATCTAAAAATGTCGCACTCGCATCAATGAGAATCTCTCTTCGGAAAGCATCTACCTCCTCAGAAAAAACGACAAACTTATAAACCATATTTTAGACTTTTTTCAGACTTTTCCTATTTCTTAATTATCTCAACGAATTCTCGATGGTTTCCAAACTTTGACGGAAATTCTTGTCATACTTCAACAAGTCACTCACCGCATTACAAGCATAGAGTACTGTCGCATGATCTCGTTTTCCAATGTATTGACCAATCATTGACAATGAGTTCTTCGTATATTTTCTTGAAAGATACATCGCAATCTGGCGTGCCTGAACCACTTCTCTTCGACGAGACTTCGTATGAATATCTTGAGGATTCAAACGATAGTAGTCACAAACCAATTTTTCAATCGACTCGATTGAAATCGTATGCTCTGTAACATTGACGATACGGCTAACCACACGCTCTGCAAGTGATATGTTGATTTCGTCTTTTGTCAAAGTAGACTGAGCCAAGAGAGAAACAACAACACCCTCCAGCTCACGAACGTTATCTTGTACATTCTCAGCAATGTATCTTACAACATTGTCTGGAATAAGCAAACCACCACTGTTCACCTTATATTTAAGGATAGCCTCACGAGTGTCTAAGTTTGGTGCACCCAACTCTACAGTCAATCCCCAACGGAAACGAGTCAACATACGCTCGTCCATGCCTTGCAAGGTCTTAGGAGCAGAATCGGAAGTCAAAATGATTTGCTTTCCTAATTGTTGCAAGTGATTGAATATCTGGAAGAAAATATTTTGAGTACCTGTTTTTCCTGCAAAGAATTGAATATCATCGACAATCAAAACATCTATCTGCTGATAGAAGTTAAGGAAATCGTTCACCTTGTTACTCAAGTGAGCATCAGAGTATTGCTGTTGAAACCGGTTTGCATCAACATAAAGAACAACCTTCTCTGGATGTTGTTTCAAAACCTCCCATCCGATAGCTTGTGTAACGTGAGTCTTTCCCAATCCAGAGCCACCATAGATGAACAAAGGATTGAATGTATTTCTAACAGGATTGTTCGCAACAGACAAACCAGCCTCTTTCGCCAACTTGTTACAAGCACCTTCAACAAAATTATCAAAAGTGTAGTTAGGATTCAATTGAGGGTCGATAGCGGGCTTCATTCTCGAAGCAAAAGGATTATACCCTATTGTAGGCTGCTGAGATGGGGCCATAGGGATGACCGTCTTCTGAACGCTCTCTGCTTCAACGTTATACCACAAATTGGCATTTTCGCCCATGAAACGGCGAAGCGTCGAAATAATCAATTTTGCAAAATGTGCATCAACGTACTCGAAAAAATATTGACTTGGTACAAGGACTGTCAAGTACATATTCTCCCACGACACCGACTTAATCGGTGTAATCCAGGTTTCATATTGCTCCTCACCTAAATTATCCTTGATGACCTTCAAGCACTCCTGCCAAATCAGTTCATGCTGTGGCACCGCTTCCTCTTGAACATTTTGATACTCGCTCATACTCTGTTTTTTTTCTTTGCAACAACAAATTTGCAAAAGTTTTTCTTTCAAAAAAAACGCTTTAAAATTTGGTTTTGTGAAATTTGCGTTATCTACTTGATAATCAACCGCCTACACATCTAACTAATTTTCAAGCATTTGCAGAATTTGTCTTTCCTAAATCATTGATTTATCGCACTTTAAATGTGCTAAAAAAATTATTTTATTTTTTTGATTTGCAGTTTTTTGTTACTCTTTGTCCTTGTTTTTGCTGATCAAAGAGAACTGAACATAACGCTTTGGATTTGCCTTCAAATCGATGAGCAAATCGTTCGCACTATTGACTGTTGCGTTCAAATTGTTATACAAAGCCTTGTCGTTTAAGAGAAGACCTAAAGAGCCTTCGCCCTTGTTGATTTTGTCTGTAACACCTTGCACACTCGCCAATGTAGAATTCAACTGATTGACAGTCTTTTGAAAGTCCACTTTCGATAAGCCATCGCCCACTTTGTCGAACTTTGTCATCATAGAATTAGCATTGTTCAAAACAGCAGGCACGTCTTTTGCCATCAGATTGTCCAACTTATAAGAAGTACCCTTCAAGTTGGTAGTAATCACCTGAATATTGTCGAGAGACTTTTCGATAGCCTTGTCTTGGGCAATAACCTGCAATGATACCAACAACGAATCCAACTGCGGGATAATCGATTGAATACGAGGCATTAATTCAGCCGTCAAAGCTTCTACGACGCCATCGTCGACGTATGATGGAAGTGTATCGCCACGTTGATAGAAAACCGTACTGTTTTGATCCATATAAAGTTCGATTGTAGGGCTACCGAGCAAGCCAGAAACCAAACCAGCCTTCGTTCCTACAGGAATCTTCAAATCATCATCCACTTGAAGGACAACCACAACATCATTGCTTGGATTGTCATAATCATATATAATTTTCTGAACCAAACCCACTTTGTAACCTTTCACATTAACAGGATTTGTTTCAACCAAACCATTGATATGGCTAAATTTCAGGTAGTAATAATTGGTCGGATTAAAAATATTTACACCCTTCAAATAATTCACACCGAAATAGGTCAGGGCAATGACGATCACCACCCAAACTCCTACTTTAAACTCTTTGGTAATCTTAAAGTTCATATTTTATTCTTTTTTATTTACTTTATTAAACTCTTATTTGCTTGTATTCCAATACTTTCTGGCTTGATCCATCGGCAAAATAACTCCATCCTTCACCACAATCATATAAGCATCTGGATGTTTCTTTTTCACCTCGTCTCGCAAACGATAAGCATCTTCTAATGTCTTCTCGTTGCCGTATGCATATTGATATTTGTATTTTCCAGTACCAATAAACTCACGGACAGGAACAAACCCTTTGAAATCACGACTATTCACACTTTTAGGCTCAGCCATACTGCAAATCTGCACTGCATAGCGAATGCCATCAATATCATCATAATTCGTATTAAACTGGCACGAACTATTATCCGAAGATACCGATTTTGTATTGTCTGACGAACCATTCGCAGTAGATGAAGATATAGTACCACTCTGCAATGACTTGTATTCTGCCGTTGTGGAGTTCCAATATTTACGAGCCTGATCCATTGGAAGCTTCACACCATCTTTCACCACAATCATCTGAGCGTCAGGATGTTTCTTGCGCACTTCATCACGCATCAAGTTGGCAGTTTCCAACGATTTTTCATTACCGTAAGCGTACTGATATTTGTATTTTCCTTCACCAATAAACTCACGAACAGGCGTAAATCCCTTGAAATCACGACTATTCACATTTTTTGGTTCTGCCATACTACAAATCTGAATGGCATATCGAATACCATCCACATCATCATAATTCGTGTTGAAAACACACTCTGAAGACGAGGTGGAACTTGATGGAACACTATTCGTTGAAGAACTTTTCTGCGATGACACCTCATTTTTATCTGCCACATGATTGTTCGTATCATCATTGATTGCCTTGTACTCTGGCGTTGTGGAGTTCCAATATTTGCGGGCTTCAGACTCAGGCAGTTTAACACCATCCTTCACCACAATCATCTGAGCATCAGGATGTTTCTTGCGCACTTCGTCTCTTAGCTTATTTGCCTCCTCTAACGATTTTTCATTTCCGTAGGCATACTGATATTTGTATTTACCAGTTCCAACGAACTCACGGACAGGAGTAAATCCCTTAAAATCACGACTATAGACATTTTTAGGCTCTACCATACTGCAAATCTGAACTGCATAGCGAATACCTTCTACATCATCATAATTTGTATTAAAACTACACTTATCAGTCTCATTTTCAGAAGATTGAGATGACGTTTTAGTTGAATTGTTTTTTTGTTCGTTCTTTGCTATCGGAGTAGTATTTTTAGCAGGAGAATCATCAACATTGCTTCCTCCACTGCGTTTATCAAAATCCTTTTTGTAACGAACGAAAGCATTGTGAATGGCTTCTGCCATCGTTTCGACATTAGCGTCTTTGCTCAAAAATTTCTCTTCTTCTTTATTCGTAATAAAGCCTAACTCAATCAAGACAGCAGGCGTTTTTGAATACTTCAAAACATAAAATCCAGCTTGACGGCGACCTCTACTATATCTATCTTCAGCAACAAACTGTTTTTCAACCCCAGAAGCGAATTTCTCACTGTTTTTCAAGTAAGCCGCTTGGTAGTTCATCTCCATGATTGCCGCCGTAACATCGTCTACATTTTCATATTTCTTTTTGTAGTTCGACTCATATTTGATAGCGGAGTTCTCACGTTCAGACACGTCCGTCTTAATATCCGCGTAGGTGTAAGTCTCCGTACCCTTGGCAGAACGACTTTCGGCAGCATTCACATGAATCGAAATAAAGATACCACGACCATCTTTGATATTTTCATTTGCCACCTCGGCACGTTTATCTAATTCTATAAAAACATCCTTTTTCCTTGTGTAGACAACCTTTACCCCATCCTCTTTCTCTAAAAGTTTACCCAACTTGAGAACGGTTTTCAAGTTGACCGACTTTTCTTGCAACTTCAAGATATGACCGATAGCACCTGGGTCTTTTCCGCCGTGACCAGCGTCGAGGACGACAACGAAAGTTTTCTCGGATGCAAAAATTGTAGAAACAGACATACAAAAAGCTGATAATCCAACCATTAGCAGTTGGACCACCTTACCGATAAAAAACTTCTTTCCAAAAGAAAAAAACATCTCCTCCTATTTTTAACTGAACGTTGGCAAATTTAGGAAAAATTATTTGTAAATTTGCACCCGAATTAAACCAAAAATAATTTTGGATAACTTCTTGAAACTGAGACGTTTATATAAGATTATATCAATTTTCTCGCTATTTTTCATAGTGAGCATTTTCCATTTACAAGCACAAGAAAAGTCAGAAGAGAAGAAAGAAGAGAAAACCGAGCGTTATTCTAAAGACGCTATAACAGACATAGTTACCTATTCTGCCAAAGACTCAATCGTATTTTATGCAAGTGGACAAGCCTATCTTTTTGGAGAGGCGAAAGTAACTTATCAGGACATGGAACTCACGTCCGACCACATCGTGTTGAACACAGACAGCAACCTTGTACACGCAAGAGCAGGTGTCGACTCGGCAGGTGCACTGTCCAACAAACCAATATTTAAAGATGGTCCGGAAGAGTACGAGTCGGAGAGCATAGACTTCAACTTCAAGACGAGAAAAGGATTGATTCGCAACGTCGTAACCCAACAAGGAGAAGGATATGTAACGAGTGAGAAAGCAAAAAAATTAGAGGATAACACCTTCCTGATGCGCAACGGTAAATACACCACCTGTGACGACCATGAGCATCCTCACTTCTACCTCAATTTGACTAAAGCGAAAGTAAAGCCGAAAGAATATATTGTTGCAGGTCCCGCCTATTTGGTGATTGAGGATGTTCCACTGCCGTTAGCATTGCCATTCGGATTTTTCCCATTCACTTCAAAATACTCTTCGGGTATCTTGATGCCAACCTTCGGAGAAGAGTCCAGCAGGGGATTTTATCTTCGCAACGGAGGATATTATTTAGCCATCAACCAATATTTCGACATGGCTTTACGCGGTGATATCTACACCAACGGTTCGTGGGCTGCCAATGCCAACGTTCGCTATAAAAAGAGGTATAAGTTCAATGGAAATTTCTATTTCGGCTATCAGTCGACTGTAACGAGCGACAAGACCTTGCCCGATTACACGCAGACTAACGACTTGAAAATCATCTGGACGCACTCGCAAGATGCGAAAGCCAACCCTTTCAGCACCTTCTCGGCATCCGTCAACTACACGTCTACCTCTTATAATAAGAACAACGTCAATTCTTATTATAACCCATCAACATACGGTGAGAACAATAAATCATCAAGTATCAACTATACCTATAGATTTCCAGAGTCTCCATTCTCACTGACCACCAACTTCACATTAAACCAGAGACAGAGCGACTCTACCATTTCGTTGAAGTTTCCAACTATCAACCTCAATATGTCGCGTGTCTACCCTTTCAAACGAAAAGAAAAAGTTGGGAAAGACAAATGGTTTGAGAAGATTTACCTCAGTTATGGTATGAATTTCGACAATTACATCTCTACAAAAACCGATAAATTGTGGGATTCAAACCTTTTGAACGATTGGAATAACGGTATCAAGAACCAAGTTTCAGCCGGAGCATCTTATACCTTATTTAAATATTTGATTTTCACGCCATCCTTGAGTTACAACGAAAAGTGGTATTTCAAGAAGGTGAAACAATATTGGAATCAGCAGGAGCAGAAAGTTGAGAAAAGCTATGAAAATGGTTTCTATCGAATCAACGACATGAGTGCGAGTGTGAACATGAGTACGCAGTTGTACGGATTTTACCAACCAATATGGGGCAAGAAAATCAGTATGATACGTCACGTTGTGCAACCATCTGCCTCTTTGTCGTTCTCACCAAAGATGGAGAAGCCTTGGCCTTCATTCCACCAAAACTACTACGACAGTTACATCCGAAAATTGCAAGATGGAAGTATGGACACCATCGAGTATAACTACTTCTCTTCCAACTACTACGGTGGACCAACCAGTTCGGGCGGAGGCGTATTGAACCTTACCCTCACAAACAACTTGGAAATGAAAGTCCATTCAGACAAAGACACATCAGGATATAAGAAAATTTCACTGATTGATAATTTGACGTTAAACACCAGCTATAACCTCTTCCACGATGAGGATGAAGCACCTTGGAATGATATTTCAGCCAGTTTACGTCTGAAAATCACCCCAAAAGTCAATTTGAACGTATCAGCAGGATTCTGTCCATACACCTACAAATTAGACGAAAGTGGAGCCGTCTATAAATCAAATCTTTCTGAATGGGAAAGAAACGGACGAATATTCAGACTGACAAACGTACGTTCTGCGTTCAACTATTCGTTCAACAACAACACTTTCAAGAAAAAGAAGAAAGAAGAGGACACTCAACAAATAGAAGAAGAGGAAGACGAGTGGGATCCAAGCACCGAGACGCTCGATGACATTGTCAACAAGCAAGTTGAACAAAATCAGGAGGAGAAAGAGAAAGATGCAGATGGTTACGAAGATTTCTCTTTACCATGGAACCTCAATGTCAGTTACTCTATTTCGTACGGGAACTATCAGTTCAACAAAGAGACTTTGGAATATGACAGGCGACTCACACAGTCGTTGAACTTCTCAGGAAGCATCAATTTTTCCAAAAACTGGAGTTTTACGATTAGTTCAGGATACGATTTCTTGAATCATGAAATGTCATACACCTCATGCAGTGTAAGAAGAAACCTGCACTGTTGGTCGGCTTCGCTCGATTTCATCCCATTCGGAACGAACCAAGGATTCAATTTCCATATAGGTGTAACATCATCCATGTTGCAAGATCTCAAGTATGAAAAGAGAACCTCATCAAGCGATTACCCATTATGGTATGAAAAATAGTGAACCTTTTCGATAAGCCAGACGAGCAGAGACAAATTTTATTTGACTTTGCCGTGGCGAGAAAAAGGCGAGTAAGCGAACGATAAAAAAGACGATTTATTGTTCATTAGACACACCTGTGAGAGGAAAACAATTTATTTTTAACGATATATAACAAAATAAAAGCGTGTTTAAGTTGCAAACACCAAATGTTAAAAATAAATTTGCGATAGCAAACTTGAATTGTTTAACTTGAGTGCGAATGTATATGAAAGGAAGCAAAACCATACCAGACTATGTATTTGAGATCAGTTGGGAGGTCTGCAATAAAGTTGGCGGAATTTACACGGTGCTGTCAACGCAGGCTAAGGCTCTCAATACAATCTACGGAGATGCTTTGATATACGTCGGTCCTGATTTTGAAGGCAATACCAACCTATTTTTCAAAGAAGACAAGGAACTACTTTCTGCGTGGGTGAAAGCCGCAAAGAAAGATGAACTCAACATTCGTGTGGGTCGTTGGTTGGTTCCTGGAAGTCCAATTGTTGTGTTGGTAGACCACAGAAAATTGGCAGAGGTTACGAACAGTTTCCTCTACGAATTGTGGGATCACTTCAAAGTCGACTCAATGCAAGCCTATGGCGACTACAACGAGTCCGTACTCTTCGGATATGCAACAGCGAGAGTCGTAGAGAGTTACTGCAACTATTTCAAGTTAGATGGAAAAAATGTCGTAGCACAGTTTCATGAATGGACAACAGGTTCTGGACTGCTCTACACCAAGATACATCAACTCAAGGTGAAGACACTTTTCACCACGCATGCCACCACAACAGGTCGCTCCATTTGTTTCAATGGTAAGAATCTTTACCAATATTTTGAAAATTACAATGGAGACCAGATGGCTGGCGAGTTGAACGTAACAGCGAAACACCTCATTGAGAAGAACGCTGCGTTGCAAGCCGATTGCTTCACCACCGTGAGTGACATCACCGGAAGAGAGTGCGAGCAGTTGTTGACCAAACGTCCAGACATCATCACACCAAACGGATTTGAAGATGATTTCATTCCGAGAGGTGCGAAATACACGAAAGCGAGGAAAGACGCAAAAGCAACCTTGAAGAAAGTGGCAGAAGCACTCTTTGGCTACCCTATTTCAGACGATGCTTTGTTCGTTGCCACAAGCGGACGATATGAGTTCCGTAACAAAGGAATCGATCTTTTCTTGAGTTCGTTGCAGAAAGTGGCAGAAAACTCAAATATCAAGCGAGAAATCGTTGCCTTTTTGCTTGTTCCCGGATGGAACTTAGGCCCGAGAAAGGATTTGCAAGCACGATTGAAAGGCAATGTCGATGATACTGCTGCCTATATGAAGAACATCACCCATGAAATTTACAATTACTTGGATGATTCGATTCTGCACACGATGCGCGTGTTCCACTTTGACAATAACAAAGACCAGAAAGTGAAGGTAATTCTCGTACCAAGTTACTTAAACGGAGACGACGGAATCTTCAACAAGAGTTACTACGAGTTGTTACCAGGACTTGACCTAACAGTCTTTGCCTCCTACTACGAGCCGTGGGGTTACACTCCTTTGGAGAGTGCGGCATTTGGCATTCCGACCATCACGACCGACCTTGCAGGATTCGGACTTTGGGTGTCGAAACAAGAAGTGGACATTACAAATGGTGTGGCAGTGTTGCACCGCGACGACAGCAACTACTTAGCATTAGCCGAGAACATCAAAGAGAACATCGGCAAAGTAGCAGCAATGGATAAAAAAGAATACGATAAAGCGAAGAAGAAAGCGACGGATATAGCCAAGAAATGTTCGTGGAACGATTTCATCAACTACTATCAAGAAGCATTCAAAATCGCCTTGTCTAAATAATAATAGAAGAAACTTCTAAACAGCAAAAAAATATGAGTTTAAAGATTAATCAATCAAACTATCCTACATGGAAGGAAGTTACAACTAAAGCCAAGATTCCGGCTAAGTTGGAGAAGCTCCAAGAGATCGCATACAATGTGTATTGGTCTTGGGACACAGAGGCAACAGATCTTTTCAAAGAGATCGATGCAGACCTTTGGGAGAAGAGCGGAAAGAATCCAGTGTTGTTCTTGAACAGCATTGACGCAGAGAAGATGGACGCAGTTTTGAAAGACAAGGAATTGTTAACCAAGATTGACGCGGTATACGCCAACTTCTCTAAATACGTAAACACTCCAAAGGATCCTAAGAAGCCATCTGTAGCTTACTTCTCAATGGAGTATGGTTTGACAGATGTTTTGAAGATCTACTCTGGAGGTCTTGGAGTATTGGCAGGAGACTATGTAAAGGAGGCCAGTGATTGCAACATCAACATGACAGCAGTCGGATTCCTCTACCGTTACGGTTACTTTACACAGACATTGTCAATGGATGGCGACCAGATCGCTAACTACGAGCCACAGAACTTCAACAACATCCCTGTAACGTTGGTAAAAGACGCTAACGGAAACGCTGACCTTTTGGAGGTTCCATACCACGACCGTATCATCTACGCTAATATTTGGAAAGTAGCAGTAGGTCGTGTAAACCTTTACTTGATGGATACAGACATCGACAAGAACTCTGAGTTTGACCGTTCAATCACTCACACTTTGTATGGTGGAGACTGGGAGAACCGTTTGAAACAAGAGTATTTGCTCGGTATCGGAGGTATCATCATGTTGAAGAAGCTCGGCATCAAGCATGACACATACCACTGCAACGAGGGACACGCAGCATTGATCAATGTACAACGTTTGTATGATTACATTCGCGAAGATGGACTTTCATTCCGCGAGGCATTCGAGGTTGTACGTTCTTCATCACTCTACACTGTACACACTCCAGTTCCTGCAGGACACGATAAGTTCGACGAGGGATTGTTCAGCAAGTACATGTGGCACTACGCAGAGAAGCTCGGCATCTCATTTGATGAGTTGATGGATCTTGGACGTGAAAACCCAGGAGACAAGGGCGAGAAGTTCTCTATGAGTGTATTCGCTTGCAACCTTTGCCAAGAGGTTAACGGTGTGAGCTGGTTGCACGGTGAGGTTTCAAAGAAGATGTTCGCTCCAATTTGGAAGGGCTACTTCTGGGAGGAGTCTCACGTTGGATATGTAACCAATGGTGTTCACATGCCATCATGGGCAGATCCTGCTTGGAGACAATTGTTTGAAGAAAACTTCGGAAGCAAATTCTACGGAGACCAGTCAAACACTAAGATTTGGGAGAAGATTTACAATGTTCCAGACGAGAAGATCTGGGAGACTCGTAAACTCTTGAAGAACAAGTTGATTGACTTCATCCGTGTTAAATATCGCGAGAGTTGGTTGCGCAACCAGGGCGACCCACAACGTATCTTGTCAATCCTCGATAACATCAACCCTAATGCGTTGACTATCGGATTCGGTCGTCGTTTCGCTACTTACAAGCGTGCACACTTGTTGTTCACCGACTTGAAGAGACTTGCAGAGATCGTTAACAACCCTACTCGTCCAGTACAGTTCATCTTCACTGGTAAGGCACACCCTGCAGATGGTGGAGGTAAGGGTTTGATCAAGAGAATCATTGAGATTTCAAGACAACCTGAGTTCCTCGGTAAGATTATCTTCTTGGAGAACTACGATATCGCATTGGCTAAGCGTTTGATTTCAGGTGTTGATATTTGGTTGAACACCCCTACTCGTCCGTTGGAGGCATCTGGAACATCAGGAGAGAAAGCCTTGATGAACGGTGTTGTCAACTTCTCAGTAAAAGACGGATGGTGGTATGAGGGATATCGCGAAGGCGCAGGATGGGCATTGACCGAGAAGCGTACTTACGACTACCAACCACACCAGGATCAGTTGGATGCTGCAACCATCTACAAGATTTTGGAGAACGAGATCGTGCCAATGTACTACGCTACAAACAGCAAGGGTTACTCTCCAGAGTGGATCCAGACGATCAAGAACTCAATCGCTCAAATCGCTCCTAACTACACTATGAAGCGTATGTTGGACGACTACATCGAGCGTTTCTATGCTCCATTGGAGAAGAGAAAGGCATTCGTTACAGCAAACAAATATGCTAAGGCTAAGGAGATCGCAGCTTGGAAGCAGAAAGTTGCTGAAGGATGGGATGGTATCGAAATCGTCTCTGCAGTAGTATCAGACAAGTTGACTAACAACGCTGAAGTTGGCGACAACTACACAGCAGACGTTGTTATAGATACTAAGGGTCTTGGAGAAAGCGTTGGCGTTGATTTCGTATCAATCCAAAAGGTAGACAACCAAGAGAAGCTCGACGATGCTAAGGAGATGACCCTCGTTAAGGCTGAAGGTTCTAAGTTGTACTTCCACTTCGAGGATCGTGTATCAAGCACAGGTATCTTCAAGTACGCATTCCGTATGTTCCCTAAGAGCAAGGACTTGGCTCACCGTCAAGACTTCTGCTACGTACGTTGGTTCTAATCGACAAAACGACAATAGCAAAGGAGAGAGCGAGGTTAAATGCCTCGCTCTCTTTGTTTTATGTAGTCAGACCATCACCATAGAATCAACGAGTTGGTGCCAAAGTTTGCAAATTTTGCAGAGTTTGGCACCAACTCATTTTGTAAAGTCAAATAAAAAGCGTAACTATGCAAACGGAATACGACAATAATAGGAACTGACATGAAAATAATTGGCAGACAAAAAGAAATACAAGACTTGGAGAGGTACATTGATTCCGAGCAGTCAGAGTTCATCGCCCTGTACGGAAGAAGACGTGTGGGAAAAACCTTTCTAATACGAAATCTTTTTGGCAACAGATTTGCTTTTGCTGCGACAGGCATTTTAGAAGGAAATGCATCCGAACAAAAGAAAAGTTTCATCACCTCCTTAAAAGAATATGGTTGTAAAGATTGCACGTTTTCAGACTGGATGGAGGGTTTTGACAAACTACGACATCTGTTGGAAGCAAAAGGGAAGGAGAATGAGAAACCGCTAATTATTTTTATTGACGAATTGCCGTGCTTCGATACACAGAGATCAAATTTTGTTCATGCCTTAGGATATTTTTGGAATAACTGGGCTGCTTGGCAAGGAAATATCAAACTGATAGTCTGCGGATCTGCCACATCGTGGATGACACATAATCTTTTAGATAGCAAGGGAGGATTGCATAACCGTCTGACACAAACTCTTTGGTTAAAGCAATTCTGCTTGGCAGAAACGGAAGATTATTTGAAGAATGCGGGGTTCAAATGGACACGAGACAGTATCGCACAATGTTATATGATACTTGGTGGTATCCCCTATTACCTAAGTTTATTGGATAATCGTTTAAGCCTGACACAAAACATAGACTGGTTGTTTTTTTCATCAGATGGTAAGATGAAAGAAGAATTTCATCGTCTGTATGGTTCACTTTTTAAAAACCCAGAGTCATACTTGAAAGTAATTGACCTTTTGGCAACTAACCAACAAGGGATGACACGCAAAGAGTTGATACAAAAGTTGAGTACCAACGGCAGATTGACAGAAATTCTTGACGACCTATTACAATGCGGATTCATTAGTCGTATGGCTGTTCGAGCCACAAGAGGAGGCATAAAAGCGACAGAGGGCATTTACCATCTAACAGACTTTTATACACGGTTTTATTATGATTTCTGTAGAAACAAAACTTCAGACGAGCAATATTGGACCCACAAACTCGGCACACCCAAGACGAACACTTGGTTTGGCTTGGCATACGAACGTTTGTGTATGGCTCACATTCCACAAATCAAAATCGCTTTAGGCATCAATGGTCTCCACACAGAATATTACTCGTGGCGAAGCAAAGACCACCAACCTGGTGCCCAAATAGATCTTATCATAGAGAGATCAGACAAAATGATAAATTTATGTGAGGTAAAATATTCTATCGGTCAATACACGATGACCAAATCGGAGTATGAAAAGATTCAGAACCGCCAAACGGCCTTCATCGAAGAGACAAATTGCAAGCAAGGCGTTTTCTTAACACTTATTACCACAGCAGAACCAAAGCGGAATGAGTATACAAGTATGATGAATGGAATAATAACTTTAGAGGACTTGTTTAGAGTCTAAAGTGACTTTTATCAGAACATCTCCATCATCGAACCGAAAATAAAAACGTTCTAAGCATTAGCGCACTCATAATATTGTAGTTACCGTAAATAGTAGTGGTTTCTTTGTACATTTTACATTTTTCATCAGTGTACAAAACGCCGTCTAAAATCGCAATTTTCACCGCATCTACGTTAGACTCTAATAGACTGATTGCATCTTTGTACTTCTCACTTTGGGCTTTATTTGTGATTAGATGGGCTACACAGATAACGTATTGTCCACATATACGAGCAATAAAATCCAATTTGTTTTCATGCAAATAGCCAAGGTTATTGATTGCAAACTTCGTCATTTCATCAGAATTTGCACACAAAATACCATCATCTTTAGTCTGAGGAAACTCATCCATGTTCATCAAAGGGAAACCGAAAGATTTATTCTTCACCCATTGACAAAACATTTCTTTGTCTGATTTTGCATTCTTGTCCGATTTTTCCAAAATTGTTGGATAAACTTTTGCCAAGTCAAACTTATAGCTACATTGCTGACCATACGCAATACTCTGTTCCAAGAAAAAATTCATCATTACAATCTATTTCTTCAAAATTAAAAAATAAAACGGAGAGCGAAAAGTCTTTCAACCTTCCTCTCTCCGTTTTGTCTCTATTATATCATTTTGTTGTCTTTCAAACGGCTGACTATCAAGTGATTAATTATCGAAAGTCAAACCATCACCCTTCTTGTCTACCACGATTGGTTTGTCTCTGTTGACGGTTTGTGCCAACAAAGCCTTTGACAAGTCGTTGAGCAAGTATCTTTGGATAACACGCTTGATTGGTCTTGCTCCAAACTGTGGATCGTAACCAACATCAGCGATGAAGTTTCGAGCATCATCCGTTACTCTCAATTCCACACCATTGTCTTTCAACATCTTATAGATAGAATCAATCTGCAAGTCAACGATTCTACGAGTCTCAGTCTTCGACAATGGAGTGAACATGATAATCTCATCGATACGGTTCAAGAACTCTGGTCGGATGGTTTGCTTCAACATGTTCAAGACGGTGTTCTTAGCATCCTCGATCACCTGATCGTGATTCTCAGGTGTCAGTTTCTCGAACTTCTCACGAATGATATCAGATCCCAAATTAGAGGTCATGATGATAATCGTGTTCTTGAAGTTGACCAACCTACCCTTGTTATCCGTCAATCGGCCATCATCCAAAACCTGCAACAAAGTGTTGAACACGTCTGGATGGGCTTTCTCTATTTCATCGAACAAGACTACAGAGTATGGTTTACGTCGGATGGCTTCAGTCAACTGACCTCCCTCATCATAACCAACGTATCCCGGAGGCGCTCCGATGAGTCGGGTAACGGAGAATTTTTCCTGATACTCAGACATATCGATTCTCGTCATCATGCTCTCGTCGTCAAACAAGAACTCTGCCAACGCCTTCGCCAACTCGGTCTTACCGACACCCGTCGTACCCAAAAAGATGAACGAACCGATTGGTCGCTTAGGGTCTTGCAATCCGGCACGACTACGACGAACAGCATCAGCCACGGCAGTAATCGCCTCGTCTTGACCAACCACACGTTTGTGCAACTCCTCCTCCAAGTGCAACAGTTTGTCTTTCTCGCTCTGCAACATCTTAGAGACTGGTATGCCTGTCCATTTAGAAACGACATCGGCGATATCATCAGCGCAAACCTCCTCTTTCACCAAAGCGGAGTTCGTTTGAATCTCAGCCAATTGCTTCTTGATCTCCTCAATCTTAGCCTCAGCCTCTTTGATTCGACCATAACGGATCTCTGCCACCTTTCCGTAGTTGCCCTCACGCTCAGCACGGTCGGCTTGGAAGCGCAAGTCCTCAATTTGGCTCTTCAACTGTTGCTGTTGATCAACCAATGATTTCTCTGATGTCCACTTAGCACGGATCTGTTGAGCCTGCTCCTTCAACTCGGCGATTTCCTTGCCCAACTGCTCCAACTTGGTAGTATCATTCTCACGTTTGATAGCCTCACGCTCGATCTCCAACTGTTTGATTTCACGCTCCTTATTATCCAACTCTTCAGGAGAAGAATTGATCTCCATACGAAGTTTAGCAGCAGCCTCATCAATCAAGTCGATTGCTTTATCTGGCAAGAAACGATCCGTGATATACCTTGTTGAAAGTTGAACGGCAGCGATGATGGCCTCATCCTTGATTCGCACTTGATGGTGGTTCTCATAACGCTCCTTCAATCCACGCAAGATTGAGATTGAGTCGGCTTCGTCAGGCTCGTTGACCATCACGATTTGGAAACGACGTTCCAACGCCTTATCCTTCTCAAAGTATTTCTGATACTCGTCGAGGGTTGTCGCACCGATAGACCTCAGTTCGCCACGCGCCAAGGCTGGTTTCAAGATGTTAGCCGCATCCATTGCGCCATCGCCTTTACCCGCACCCACCAAGGTATGAATCTCATCAATGAACAAGATAATCTCGCCATTGGCTTTAATCACCTCATTGACTACGGCTTTCAAACGCTCCTCGAACTCACCTTTGTACTTCGCACCAGCAATGATTGCACCCATATCCAAAGAGTAAATCTGTTTGCTCTTCAGATTCTCAGGCACATCACCACGCACGATACGCTGTGCAAGTCCCTCAGCGATAGCCGTTTTACCCGTACCAGGCTCACCAATCAAGATTGGGTTGTTTTTGGTACGACGACTCAAAATCTGCAATACCCTACGGATTTCTTCATCACGACCTATCACAGGGTCCAACTTACCCGAACGAGCTTTTTCGTTCAAGTTGATGGCATAACGGTTCAACGAATCATAGTTGCCCTCAGCCGAAGCATCAGTAACTTTATTACCCTTTCTCAACTCCTGAATAGCTTGACGAAGGGCTTTTTCAGTCATACCAGCATCTTTCAATAAAGTAGAAACCGAACTCTTCTCTACCAAAAGAGCCAATAGAATATATTCCAAAGAAACGAATTGATCGCCATCTTCTTTAGAAATGTTCTCTGCTTTCAAAAGAACTGCATTCGCCTCGTTAGACAAGTAAGGTTCACCACCTCCACTAACCCTTGGCAACGACTCCAGCATCTTTTCAGAAGCAGTATTCAACATCGATACATTCACGCCCGTCTTGTTGAACAAGAACTGCGTAACATTTTCACCTAACTTCAAGACGCTCCGAAGCAAGTGAACAGGTTCAATTGCCTGTTGGTTCTTACTTTGCGCAAGATTCACAGACTCTTGAATGACCTCCTGACTTTTAATCGTGTACTTATCAAAATTCATACTCTTACTTTTTTAGCGTTTTACATTTTGTTGTCTATCTCAATTATCGAACGAACCACTCATCATCGTTGTTCACGACTCTTAGTTATCGTTCAACACCCTACTTTCTACAAAAGATATGCCAAGCCCTGATTTTAGACAAATCCGACAAAATGGCACGTTTTTCCTTATATAAAATCTGACAAAATGGCAGAAAATCAGGCTTTTATGAGACTTTTAGTCAGAAGAAACATAGTTGCGAATGAAAACGATGGGAAGAGGCAGATTTGTATTAAGTTCTTAAAAAAACAAAACAGAAGAGTAAAAGAGATAATTTCCTTTGAGTATAGCCGTTTAAGAAGAGAAAAAAATCGTAATTTTGCATTTGCTTTTGTAGAATTAAACGAGATGATAAACAGAAACCTACTCAGAATTAAGATCATTCAAATCCTTTATTCTTATTATAAGAATAACAAGGAGGAAAATGATTTTACCGCTGCTCAGAACGAACTGATGTTGAGCATAGACAAGACGTACGAGTTGTATCACTATTTTTTCCAACTGATTATCAACATCACAGAGTTGGCAAAAAAACGTCAAGGAAGAAAGTCGATTGCTGCCGCAGAGCGTGAACTCTACGCTGCATTGGCAAAGAACCGTTTCGTCGCTCAATTGGAGCAGAATGAGGACTTAAAGAAATATTTAGAGGAGAACGAAGTGAACTGGTCTGAGGAAGAAAACAATGCCACAGACGAGATTCTCAAGCAAATCATCGCTTCAGACGCTCTGAAAGAATATATGGAGTCTGAACGTACTTATAAGGATGACAAAGAGTTGTGGCGCAACATTGTCAAGAAACAAATTTCCGAATGCGAATTGCTCGGTAAGGAGTTGGAAGACATGTGCATCTACTGGAACGACGACGCTGAAATCGTTTTGAGTTTCGTCAGCAAGACAATCCGTAACTTTGAAGAGGCTGCAGGTGCGCAACAACACCTTATGCCTAAGTACAGAGATAAGGAAGATGAGCGTTTCGCCCTCAAACTCTATAAGAATACGATTTACAATGCCAATGAATACAAGGCGCTCATCACCAAACACATCCAAAACTGGGATGTTGAGCGTGTCGCTTTCTTAGACATTATCATTATGCAGATGGCGTTGGCAGAGATTTGCACGTTCCCATCTATTCCAGTGAATGTTTCGATGAGCGAATACCTCGAGTTGGCTAAAGCATACAGCACGCCACGAAGCAGCAATTTCGTCAATGGTGTGTTAGACGCTGTCGTAAAAGAATTGCAAGCAGAAAATAAATTAACTAAAGTTGCTTATATTAGTAATTACAATAAAAACGATTAAACATGGTTGAGGCTATAATCTTACAAGCACCTGCACAAGGTGGTCAGTCAGGATGGATGTCTATCTTGATGATGGTGTTGATTTTCGTTGTGTTCTACTTCTTCATGATTCGTCCACAACAGAAGAGACAAAAGGAGTTGCAAAACTTCCGTGACTCTTTGATGGTAGGAGACAAAGTGCTTATCAACGGAGGAATCCAGGGCAAGATCAAAGAAGTAAAAGACGCTTCTGTAGTTGTTGAAGTTGCAAACAACGTCAACGTTACTGTTATGAAGGAGGCTATCATCGCAGACCCTACTTCTGAAAAGAGTGCTGAGGTTCAGAAATAATTTCCTTGGAATCATAGTTTTTGAGGCATGCTGTCAGAAGATTTAGAAAATGAGTTTCATAAGCAACTAAATGACATGAAAAAATTCTTGCTCAGCAAGGATTTACTCATTTTCGTTTTCTTCTTGTTCGTTTCCGCTTCTTTGTGGGTTTTGAAAGCCCTCAATAAAAAGTATGAAACGATGGTGTTCGTACCTATCAACTATGTGAACAAGCCTGATGGCTACGTCATTTCGAATGAATTGCCTGAGTCTCTCTATGTTACATTGGTGGGACAAGGTACTAATTTGATAAAATGCAGATGGGGAGGGGAATTTCATCCTCTCCCCATTGATTTGTCTGCCATTGCCAATGGGAAACGTTCAATCACGTCGCAGTCGCTTCTGAATATCTTGCAGAAACAGGTTCATTCTGAAGTCGAAATCACCAAAGTCGGACCGGATTCTATCGTTTTCGAGGTCGAACGCTTAGCCGAGAAAGAGATTCCAGTCAAGGTGCGCGGTCAGTATGATTTAGCGCAGCAATACTGCAGTGTAGACACTATGACAGTGAGTCCGACGAATGTCATAGCCTACGGTCCACAAAGTGCGTTAGACAGTTTGGAGTTCGCATTCACCGAAGAATCCGTCGTATCAGACATAAAAGACTCTATGGAGGTAAAGGTGAAATTGTGCAATATTCCATTGGTTACCTTCTCCGATTCAATCATCAGTCTGGGCTTTAAGACGGAGCGATTCACCGAGAAAACCATTCAAGCACCTGTTTCAGTTGCCAATCTGCCAGAGAACAGAGTTTTGAGGATTTTCCCATCCAACATCTCCGTTCAGTTTAAAGTGGCACTCAGTCACTATGAGCGGTTAGATGCCTCTTCGTTCTCTTTCTACGTTGATTACGACGAGGCGCAAACAGGTGTGAAGAAATTGAAAGTACAACAAAAGAACCCACCAGCAGACGCTTTCGGTGTGAAGTTAGATCCAGATATGATCGACTACATCATCGAAGAGAAATCGGTGGACTAATCATTTGTCTACAAAATGAATTTAAAATAATATTGGATGATACGATTAGGAATAACAGGAGGAATTGGTTCAGGAAAATCTGTAGTGTCGGAGATTTTGAAAATAAAGGGTATCCCCGTATATAATGCAGACACCGAGGCGAAACGACTCATGGTTGAAGATGAGGAGTTGCGACATCAGTTGATGCAGTTATTAGGAGACGACATCTATTTTGAAAATGGCACATTGGACAAAATGAAAGTCGCCTCTAAAATATTTTCAAATCCAACATTATTGCAGAAAGTCAACCAGACGGTTCACCCTGCCGTTGGTAAGGATTTTTTGAGATGGGAGAAAAATCAGGCTCAACAGTCGAAAAACATCGTTGCGATGGAGTCTGCCATTCTCTTCGAGTCGAATCTCAATATGCAATTCGACAAAACACTCTTAGTCTACGCTCCGTTGGAAGTTCGAGTGAAAAGAGTGATGTTACGCGATGCTGCCACATTAGAGCAGGTGCAAGCCCGTATCAAAAACCAATCGGATGAAGAGAGCAAACGGTCGAAAGCCGACTTTGTTATTGAGAATGACAATCAGCAAGCCCTTCTTCCGCAGATTAATCAGGTGTTAAGTCAAATACTTCCAAAATAAACACCAACCCCAAAAATCAAAACATTAAAAAGGCATTTTAAGAGACATGGAGAAGATAGCATTAGTAACAGGCGCAAGTTCAGGAATTGGATTGCAATATGCCACGGAATTAGCACGACAAAAGCACGATTTACTACTGGTAAGCAACCAAGAGAAGGAATTACAAGAGACAGCCGAGAAATTGCGTAGTGAGTTCGGAGTGGAGACTGAGGCAGTCTACAAAGATCTGTCGCAAGAGAGTGCCGCGGAAGAACTGCACACCTACTGCAAGGAGAAAGGCTATCAAGTGGACATATTGGTGAATAATGCGGGTGTCTTCTTCTTCAACGAATTTAACAATACCAGTCTGCCACGCATAGAGTTAATGCTCAATCTGCATGTGAAAACGATGAGCAAGATGTGTTGGTATTTTGGGAACGATATGAAAGAACGAGGTTTCGGGTATATACTGAACATGTCTTCCATGTCTGCGTGGATGTCGATGCCAGGAATCAGTGTTTACAATGCCACGAAAGCCTATATCTTAAATTTCTCTCGTTCACTTTGGTACGAGTTACATCCGTACGGCATTGGAGTAACCGCAGTATGTCCAGGAGCAGTAGACACAGGACTCTATGGACTCAGCAGTTACTGGAGGAAGGTGGCCGTGAAGATAGGCGTTTCGATGCGACCAGAAGTTTTGGTAAAGAAAGCACTGAAAAAAATGTTCAAAAAGAAGAAGCAATACCTACCAGGAGTATTGAATCACTTCTTCGTACCAATAGTAAAGCACTTACCAGATTTTCTTATCTTCTTCATAATCAAGAAGATAGCAAAGTTTGAGAAGTAAAATCGAAGAAGATAAAAAAAGTTTGAAAAAACATTAAGAAATATTTGGTCAGAATTTAAAAGTCCCCTATCTTTGCAAAGTCAAAAAGAAAGAGCGAAGGCTCTTAAAAAGACGCTCAAATAAGACTGATAATCAAGAGATTAGATTTCTTTTATGAGAATTTGAATTTGACAATGTTTGACTCAGTAGCTCAGCTGGTAGAGCAACAGACTCTTAATCTGTGGGTCCAGGGTTCGATCCCCTGCTGGGTCACTTTCTTCTTTTGAAGAGAGATTTTGGAGAGGTGGTAGAGTGGTCGATTACAGCGGTCTTGAAAACCGCCGTACAGCAATGTACCGGGGGTTCGAATCCCTCCCTCTCCGCGTGATGAAGCAAGTATCAGATTTGATGCTTGTTTTTTTTTGTTTGTATAGGTTGAACAAATTGACCCATAGATCTGAAATTTTGGGGTGTCACAATGATAAAAATAGGATTTTATTACGATATTTGCGTTACGAAATTTTCGC
>CAVJCT010000064.1:0-6890 GCA_963648205.1 Flexilinea sp. | reverse complement strand
GAAACACAGACAGGCTGATGAAACCATTAAGAATTGACGATAGCAACTACATTTTGCCTATTATGCATAATATTTGCATGATAGATGTCAATTCTACCCCCCCCCATTTATAAATGTTGTAAATAGATTGAGTGATCTGCTGATTCGCTCTATGGTGAATTGGAGGGATTTATTGTGTCGTGGCGTGAGAAAGCGTTGCGATAGGGGAGGTTTTGTGTTTGTGAATAATATATTGTGTATTTAATTATTTAAAAATAGATTATTTGATATGTATGATAAACTAAAAACAATCGCTGAAGATTTAGGTTGCAAGGATATTGTGACTGAAATCTCGAGAATTGAGGCTCGTAGCAACCAAGAGAATGCCAATCTGATTCTGCCCTTGGTGGGAGAGTTCAGTTCGGGTAAAACGACATTGATTAATGCGTTGACGGACAGCAAGAAGTTGGAAACGGCAACCAAACCAACTACGGCTACCATTTATGAGGTGCATTTTGGTAGCGACTCGTGTCATGCTCAGGTGATGGATGAGGCTGGAAAGTTTACTGAAATCTCCAATATCGAGGATTTGAAGAATGACGCTTTGACAGATGCTAAGGTCGTTACAGTTTTCGATACATCTAAGAAAGTTCCTTCTTCTACGATTTTAGTGGATACTCCAGGGTTGTCTTCGCCAGATCCTAAGCACAAGAAGACGTTGGTGGATTTCTTGCCTATGGCTGATGGCATTTTGTTGATAATCGACATCAACCAACAGATAACTCGCTCGTTGACGGATTTTGTTGAGTTGATGAAGTTGTCTAAACGTCCGATTTACTTGGTATTGACGAAGGCGGACGGAAAGGCTCCGAGTGAGGTCGATGCTGCTAAAAAGTACATCGGTGAGAATTGCAAAATTCCTCTGAAACAGGTGGTTGCAGTGTCGGCAAGGGATGGAAAGTTGGACGAGTTTTATTCTTTGCTGGACAATGTTCAGAAAGATAAAAAGAAGATTATCGAGCAAGTGGATGCTTTGCGCATGAAGAATATTGCGCAGACATTGTCGAAGTTTATTGATGAGTTGATGCGTGCATCTTCTTCTAACGAAGATTTGGAGGAGGCAATTCGTGAAAGTAAATATGAATTGGATCGATTAAATCGCAATATCGATCGCTTGGCAAATGATGTCTCGGACGACATTGATACGCAGACTCGTAGCACGTCGAGAGCGTTTGAAGACAAGGTCTATTCAAGTTTGTGTACGATGCTTGCCAACAAGAGCTCAAATTTCAATGAAGAGGCTTCTGCAACTGTTAATAGTGTGGCTTCCCTTATGATGAGTGATTATAAGGATAGGATTAACGCCGTTTTGTTGGACAATGCGAGAAATCGTAGAAATTCTGATAAGGATTTGCCTCTTCACTCGCTGCAGACGATCGATTTGTCGTCAGTGCAATCTTCGGAGTATGGATTTGATTTGGATTTGGAGAATATTGGACATGAATATGATTCAGCGATTACGACAGGGGTGAACACTATTGTTAATCTGATTGGAAAATCAACAGGAACTTCTGGGGTTACTGATATCGCTACGAAATTCACGGCTTTTGTTGTGAGTTTCGCCACTGAGAATTTGATGTCGAAGCCTCAAAGGGAACATGCGGTAAGGAATTATATTAACGCCACATTGGCTCCTGCATTCAAGGAAAATCTGAAACTTATCTCGAGTGGTTTGGTTAGTCAGGTTCGCAACAGGTTGTTGCAAGAAGCTTCGGAGACGGTAGGTCAGAAGACGGATGCGTTGGAACAGTTGAAGTCTGAAATGAGTCAGAAAAAGTCTGATTTCCAGCAGAAAATGGCGAGATATAAAGAATATAAATCAATATTATCAAACATTTAAATTATAAAATTATGCAGTTGGTTATTGGAATTGTCATTGGCGCAATTATTTTATATGTGCTAAAAGACAAGTTGCCGGGAGCAAAGCAAGCGTCAGAGAGTAACAAGCAAGAGTTGAACACATTGTATGCTGAGAATGAGAAATTCAGCAAGCAGAACAAGGAGTTGCAACGTCAAGTGGAGGATTTGACAGCGGAGGTGAACAAACTTCGCAGAAAGTCGAAAGATGCTGACGCTGATCACGACGATTTGGAGGATGAGCGAGACAAAGCGAAGCGTGATTTGCGAGACCTTCGTATTCAGTATGATACCCTATCTTCTAAACTGAAGGAGTATGAGAATGCTTTGGCAGCAAAAGAGGCTGAGATTGTGGAACTGAAGAATAAAATCGGATAGGCATGGGATTGTTTAGTTTTTTGTTTGGTAAAAAAAAGGAAGAAGATACCAAACCGAAAGAGGGCTCTTTTTTTGGACCAGACGACAATGCTGATGAAAGTGAAAAGAAAGACGTTGCCAAACTTGAGAAAAAGTATAAGTCTGAGATTCAGAAGGTAAACGACAAGTGCAAGAATCTTGAAAATCAGATTCAGAGTTTAAAGTCTGAAAAAGAGAAGATTGAAAAACAATTGTCGGAGGCTCTTTCAAAAGTAAAAGACTCATCAAAGTCTGACAGTTCGGAAATTAGTGGGTTGAGAAAGCAGATAGAAGAGTTGCAAAAGAAGCAAAAGAATCTTGAAGAAGACCTTGAAGAAACAAAGGATGACCTTGAGGATGAGAAGAAAAAATGCAAGAGGAAAGATTCTGAATTGGAAGAGGTAAAGAATTCTTTTGATCAACTGAAGAAGGAAAGTGACGGTCTGAAAAAAGAGTTGTCATCTACTCAGCAAAGTTTGGACGAGGCAGAAAAAATATTAGCTACTAAAGGTGAGGCATTGTCTTTTGTCCAAAAGATTCTTTCTGCGCAGGAGTTTGGAAATTCGGATTACAATGCATTGCACGAGAAAATCAACAAGTGTGAAGGTTTCTTGTATGGAATGTATTTCGAACTAAATACTTTTTTGTTTAAGGAAAACGGATGGCAATATGGAGGCGTTAGTGGTCAGGAGGCTGTAAATAACAAGATGAATTATTATTCGCATTTGGCTGATCAATGGGCTGCAGTGAAATCTAAAGATTGGTTGGATGGTAAGACTACAATTGCGTTTGTCGGAGAGTTTTCTGCTGGTAAAACTTCAATTGTGAACAGAATCTTATCGCAAGACAATCCAAAGATTCCTTTGTTGCCAGTTAGCACGAAAGCGACTACTGCCATTCCGACCTATATTTCAGGAGGGCTTGCGACATCCTACACATTTATATCGGGTGATGAAGAACGCAAGTCGATTTCTGAAGAAACTTTCAAAATGGTTTCAAAAGAGGTGTTGGATCAAGTCCCTGGAGTATCTTCTTTGATAAAATACTTCGTGATGACCTACAAAAATCCAAATTTGAATGGTTTGAGTATTCTTGACACACCAGGATTCAATTCAAATGACGAGGAGGATAAGGAACGTACAATCGAGGTTATCAACGAGTGCGATGCTTTGTTCTGGGTGATGGATGTGAATGCTGGTACGGTAAACAAAAGTTCTCTGAATATCATCAAAGAGAAATTGAACAAGCCATTGTATGTGGTGATTAACAAAGTGGATGACAAAGCACCATCGGAGGTGGATAAGGTTGAGAACTTGATAAAGGAGACTCTACAGAACGAAGGAATCTCTGTAAAGCAATTCATTAGATTCTCTAAAAAGGCTCCGTTGTCTGACATTATGAATGCTGTGAAGGGGGTGAGTAGAGACGCTTCTCGTGATTCGTTTGTTCAGGCATTGAGAGACGATTTATCTGATTTGGTGAAATTATCTGATAATCAGGTATCTTTAGCGCAGAAGAATTTATCTGATTCAAAAGCAAATCAAAGGGGAATTGTGGAGAATTTCGAGGGTTGTCTTAATTCTGTATGCAATTCTTGTATATCTGCATCTCGCATACCACATAGGCATGAAACATGGTTGGGATTTGGCGATGATGTGTATAAAATGACTGTGTCTGAGTTTAATCGAATGGATAGTTATTTGACGGAGGTTTGTAATAAGTCTGAAGAATTGAAAAATCTGTTTAATTCGGTTGTTGGTGCTGCGAGTGATGTTCAATCAAATTATTCTTTTTTCTGCGATTCTCAGTCGGTGCTCCAAGGATGTAAAAATTGCCAAACTGAGTTTAATAAAATATTTAAAGATTTCTAAATATGGCGCAAAATATTTTTGAAGATTTGCAAGAGCAGAAACGCAAATTGGCGGATCTTGCAACTCAAGCGGTGGAGTTCGGTTGGATTCCGAAGCAAAAATCGGATGCGAAAGACAAACTGAAGGGTGTCATTTCGTTGGAGGAAATCAAAGAAAAGTTGGAAAAAGATACGCTGACAATCGGTGTCATCGGTCAGATGAAATGTGGAAAGTCCACTTTCTTGAATGCTTTTGTCTTCCAAGATGATATTCTTCCTGCTGCAACAACGCCTATGACGGCTGCACTCTCTATAATCACATACGGAGAAAAAGAGCGTGTCGTGGCTGAGTTCTATACGCAAGACGAGTGGGCAGAACAGCAGTTGCAAGCCTCGAAGGATGAAAATGCTGTAAGTAATACACTTGAACAGTCGAAGATTAAGGCTGCTAAAGAGTTGGTTTCTAAGGCTTCAAAATTAGGTTCATCGTTGCAAAACTACCTTGGCAAAACGCAGGAGGATAGTTTTGAAAATCTGATTGAATATGTTGGTGCAGATGGGAAATATGTCTCAATCACAAAGTCTGTAAAGATCTATTATCCAAAGGATTATCTGAAAGGAGTAGAGGTCGTGGACACTCCAGGATTCAACGACCCAATTGTATCTCGTGAGGAACGTACGAAGGAATTTTTGAAGAAAGCGGATGTCGTTGTGATGATGCTTTACGCAGGTCGTCCGTTCGACGCTACGGATAGAGATATCATTTTCAAAAACGTGCAACAGTGTGGTATCGGTAAAATCATCGTTGGAATCAACAAGTATGATATTCCGTACGAGAATGGTGAGATGGAAGACAAAATTGTTGCATACGTCAAAGGTGAAATCGACAAAGCATGCCGGGAGTGCCAAGACGATAGTTTGAAGAACATCATCAAGGAGGTAGAACCAATTCCGCTTTCCGCTGAGATGGCGTTGCTTGCTGAGATGCCGATGAGCAAAATAAGTGACACAGAACGTTTCTCGTTTGCTTGGAAAAAACATTGCGACACATTTGAGATTAGTTCTCAGCCACAGATGTACCAAAAGAGTCATCTTGACAATTTTGTGTCAGAGGTCAAGAAGATGATCAACAATGAGAAAGGCAAGATTTTGATTGCCAAACCATTGAATGCCATTATGGCGGCTGGAATGTCGGTTCAGTCTGACAATGAATCTGCTTTGACCGCTTTAAAGGGAAAAATCGATATCCTTTCTATGCCAGATACTGAGTTGGAGGATAAAGAAGAGAGTTTGAATAAGGCAAACAGGAGAGTTGAGAGGAAGATTGATTCGTTTGAGGAAGACATAGATTTGGAGTCGCGAAGTATAGTGAATTCAGGCGCCAAAGAGTTAGAGAAGATAGTAGACTCCACCTGTGGAAGACTTAGAACTATTGTCGATAATTGGGGATTTCGAGACTCTGTAGATGATTTAAATCAACGCTTAGAGAATGAATTTACAAACTTTGAGGTTGATTTGAAACGTAGTAGTGTGCAAATCGCAGGAACTGCAGAACGTAAATTTAAGGGCATTATTGAAGATTTCTGTGATAGCATTTCAGATGTGATATCGAAACTCTTTCCTGATGATGATGTTCGAGACATTACAAAGTCTGTTGCTTCCAAAATGATTATGGAAGTGCAGGAAGGCAACATCTATGTTGGAAATGATGACTCGAATGGTAATGATTCTTCTATGACTAAAACGGTAACTGATACCCTAATTGGTGGTGCTGTAGGTTTCGCCTTTGGCTTAATCGGAGTTGCAGGTACATATTTATATGGTAGATCAAGTGAGCATAAAACCATCAAGTCCTCTGTCAATTCAAAGATTAATGAATTGCGTAAAAACTTTGATGCGGGAGAGTATTTGCAGACAGCGTTTGCAGGAAATAAAGATCGCCTCGTTTCCCTTGCTCGTCAGTATTTCGTAGATAAACTCATCACTCCAATGCAGCAACAGATTGAGGATGTGCGCAATCACAAAGCCGACCGTGAGAAAGAACTTCAGTCAGCAACTGCTCAAAAGACGGAGTTGGAGCAGAAGAAGAGTGAAATTGCCAAACAAATAGAGGATATTCAAGTGTTGAAGAACTATTTAATGTAAGGTGATTTAGTGTATGATAATAGAGCCAATTCTGCCCTCAGAATTGGCTCTTTCATTTACCACAATGCCACTTTCCCTGCAATTCCCAAATCAAGGGTGGCACTTGTAATGCCTAAGGCTTGAGTTCCATAATTGAACGCAAATATGATGCTTTGTTTCCATACAACGATACATCCTCTTTTAATTTAATATTTAGTGTTGCTTCGTATGTAACAGATTGTTGAATATGTGTCTGTTTTGTCAACCACTACAAAACAATTACAAATTTGATTTTTGCGTTTAAAAACTAAAATAAATTCTCCCTTTCCAAAGTCCAACCACCTATCTTAGAAATGTAAACGAAAAATGAAATCCTCATTCTTCATTTACAAAGGTTGAAAGGGTAGTCTGAAAGCGTCTTTCAAGATGCGAATCGGAAAAGCCTCTTACTCTTTCGTGGTTATTGTTGAATCCTGAATTGGAGGCTTGAAGGATTTTAATACAATTAAGTTATGAGTTATAAAACATGCCCTAATTGTTACAGTTCTAATGTTACGTTTGTAGAGGGTGATTCTGAAACTGTTGAGAAGATAGCCGCATATACAGGTGCGATTTTAGGAGATAT
>CAVJCT010000063.1:0-40673 GCA_963648205.1 Flexilinea sp. | reverse complement strand
ATATTCAAATATCAAAGAACTCGGAACTGATAAGACTGTTTTACCTCTAATTTTGTTAACTTTGCACCGTTATTTTTAGTTTAACAAAGAAATGGTTAACTTCTTAAAAACGTACGCACTGTTCATCTCGATGATGATCGGCATCGTGTTTCACTCGTTCATCACGGACGTCTCTTATATCACTAAGTATTTTATGGATGAACCGCTTCAAGACATTACTTTCATCACGAAGTATATGCTCTTCGTTATGCTCTTCATCGTCTACTGTAAGGTGGATTTCAAGTCTTTCCGCTTGAAGAAATGGCATATCTACATGCTGTTGTTCCAGTTTACTTTCTGCATCGGTTTTTACTACCTCTTCCGTCTTTTCGACGAGGATATGGCAGAGGCTGCTCTGGTCTGTTTGATCGCTCCGACTGCTACGTCTGCTCCTGTTATCACGGGACTTTTGGGTGGTAGTGTTGCTGGATTGATTACCTACAGTGTGTCGAGCAACCTTTTGGTGGCTTTCTTCGCACCATTCTATTTCTCTTTGATTGGGGCGCATGGAACAGGTGCTGTCGATTTGACGTTCCTCGACGCTTTCACCACTATCTGTGGAAAGGCTTTCCCTTTGATTTTCGGACCGTTCGTAGTTGCTATGATTCTACGCTTTTTAGTGCCTTCTGTCTACACTTTCTTCAAACAGCGTCAGGGAATCTCTTTTTGGCTTTGGACTCTGGCATTGGTGCTTCTGATGGCTCGTACGACAACGGATCTTTTGAAGATGGACAACTCTCATTTGTTGGCTTCTGTTAACGTGGCTTTGATGGCTCTGCTGATGTGTCTGTTCCAATTCACATTCGGTCGCTGGTGGGGTGGCAAATATCATAACCGTGTCTCTTCTGGTCAGGCTTTGGGTCAGAAAAACACGATTTTGGCTATTTGGATGGCCCAGACATTTTTCAACCCAATCATTGCTGTTGCTCCTGCCACCTACGTTCTATGGCAGAATTTGGTCAACTCATACCAACTTTGGAAGCATCGTCGCGGCATCAAGGTGGATAGGGGATAAAAACATGTTATCCCCCACTTTGTCTATTTCTCTACTTTCCACTCTCCAACTGTTCCAGTCTCCGAGGAGAAACTGCAACCAATCAAACGGATTGGGCGACCATCAGCGAGATATTCTGTGGCATAGCCTTTGTCTTTGATTTGTTGCAACGCTTCATCTTGACAGGTACATTCAATATCCTCTTTCTGCTTTAGATAGTTGTTTCCGACCAATGACACAAAACCTCGTTTGACTTCGTTGTTTGGAAAATCAAGTAAGAATAACGTATCATCGTCATCTTCGTCAACACCCTTTATCGTCAAGTATCCACTCTGATATATCATTGGAAGGGGTTCTTCTTTATCTGCTTTGTAGTCAATAAATTGACTTTGAGTGTAGTACTTGTTAGTCAACTCATCCAAGTTTTCATTAGAATGATTGAGCAAGCGAATCAAGTAAGTTGGAGTACCTGTCCTAAACCAATAGTCTTCAATTCTTTGATTGTCAAATGTATTCAGTAGGCTGAATGGGTTGTGTACACCTTTCATACGAGTGCTGAAATGGTAACCGTCAAACTGTTTGCGAAGCAGTTGGCGCATCTCTTCGACTGTTTTTTTCCTCTTTTCTGCCATTTCTTCAACTGCTTCCCCAAAATAGGTGTCAATCTCCTCGTCTGTGATTCCGCAAAGCGTATCGTATTTTTCGGACATACTGATGTCTTTGGGTTGGTTGAAACCACTGAAAACGCTGACTTGTGAAAATTTCGTCACCCCCGTCAAGAATACGAATCGTAAATACTTATCTGCCTGCTTGAAAGTGGAATAGAATGCCTTTAACGTTTCGCGGTTTTTGTCCTCCAAACTGATTTTGTTGCCATCCATTTCAGTCATGAAACCGCTGTCCAACACGTCCAACATAGGTTTGTCATATTCGTCCACTAACACAACGCACCCTAATCCTGTTCGTTCGTATGCCGTTTTGAGAACATTCGTAAAACGTGTACCCAAACTATACTCGGCCTCCACTTCAACGTTATACTCCTTTTCCCAACCTTTTAGTAAACTTATGATTTTGTTTTCTAAAGCCTTAGCTCTCAAAAACTCTTCTCCATTAAAATCGATGTGGAAAATCGGATATTTCTTCCATTCCTTCTCTAACTTCTCAATAGCAAGCCCCTTGAAAATTTCCTTGTTTCCAGAGAAATAGTTCTCAAGCGTAGAGATAAGAAGGCTCTTCCCAAATCGTCGAGGGCGACTCAGAAAATAGATTTTACCGTTATTTGCAAGCGAGTACACCATCGCAGTCTTGTCTACATAGACATAACCTTCGTTGATGATGTGTTCAAATGTCTGTATTCCGATAGGGTATTTCATAACGACCTACATTTTGTATCTCGACAAAGTTACGAAAGATTGAAGACATAATCTAAACGAAATCGGGGGTGAACCACAAAAGGTGCACCCCCGATTCTTTTATAATGATATTGATTTGCCGTTAGAATCAGATACTCGATTTGGCTGCTTTCGCAATGAAATGGAGTCGGTTGAGAACGTTCACCTCACTGACACCACCGTCAAAGTCGAGGAAGAGAATGTTGAGGTTCGGATAGATGTCCTTCACCTTCTTCTCAATTCCTTTCGAGATGATGTGGTTGGCGATACATCCGAATGGCTGCAGACTGACGGCTGCGTTGATGCCTCGCTCCGCAAATGACGCTAACTCCGCTGGTATCAACCATCCCTCACCAAACTGGGCAGCCAGACTGACGATCTTGGATGCTCGTTTTGCCTCCTCGTCGATATTGGTTATCTTCTCGTAATAACGGAATTTTGATGCTGCCTTGTCAATCTTCTTCTCCAAGTGGGTGATATAGGCTTTACCTAACATTGTCATTGCTTTCACGAAGAAAGAACGCTTCTCGTCCAAGTAGTTCTTCTCGTTGAATTTCGCGTTCGGGAAGAACTGCGTGAAGAACTCGTTGAGCGATGGAATGACAGGTTCGATGCCCTCTTTCACCAGCCAATCGACAATATGCTGATGTCCGAATGAGTTGTATTTGATGAAAATCTCGCCTACGATACCGATGCGAGGCACAGCCTTTGTCAGTGTGATCTCGTCGAATCGTTTGGCTGCCTCTTCCAACAGTCTCAGCATCTCTTTGGTTTTCTTCTGCTCGATGGCTTCAACCCCTCGTTTCAGATATTCTTCCTTCAACGCTGTTGCCGCTCCTGCCTCTTTCTCACGCACTGCCGAAGCGTAATACATCTTCGCAATGGCATCTGCGTAGAAGAGCATATAGAGTGTTACTTTGAAAGCCTTCTTCAGATCGGGTTTGAAACCTGGCTGGTCATTGATGGTGTTCATGATGGAGACGGAGATGACTGGAATATCTCCATAGCCAGCTGCCAACAATGCTTTTTTGATGAGAGCGATATAGTTGGTGGCTCGACATTGGCCTCCCGTCTGCGTGATGGCGAAAGTGATCTTGTTGCGGTCGTATTTGCCCGACTGCAACGCACGGATGCAATCGCCCACAACCAAAGTGGCAGGGTAGCACACCTCATTGTTGGCGTAGGTCAAACCGTACTTGGCTGAGTCTGCATTGCTTGGTGGTAAGTTCTCCACTTCATAGCCCATCAATTTAAACAATGGTGGAATGAACGGTGAATGGAACTCCGAGAAGTAGGTGCAGAGAATCTTCCTGCCTCGGTCTGCCTCGGTGTAGGCAGGCGTTGTCTTAAACTCGAATTTGACATTCTCGCCATTGACATCCGACTTGAATTTGAGTGACTCGATAAGCGAACGGATGCGCAAACGCAATGATCCCGCATTGTTCACATCATCGACTTTCAACAGGGTCAGATTCTTTCCGCCTCGTTTCAGCAGATCACTGACTTCATCAACCACGAAGGCATCTGGACCGCAACCGAATGAGGTGAGCTGCACGAAATGTACTGGCTCGTCGGTGGTTGCCACCCAGTGCGCGGCGCGCATGATTCGGTTCATGTACGACCACTGTGGAATGATGTGAGCGTCTTTCACCTCTTCTGAATCTCCACGGATAATGTCCTCCGTGATGACATCGACACCGAAAGAGGTGATGATTTCAGACACTTTATGTTGTACGAGTGGATCGTTGTGATAAGGACGACCTGCCAACAGAATGACGAAGCGGTTCTCCTCCTTGGCTTTCTGCAAGGTGTGAACGGCTTTGTCGTGTAACGTCTGCGAGAACTCCGCTTTGGCCTTCAAGGCGGCCTCGAAAGCATTTTGGAATACGACTTCGTCATATTTCTCTTTTAATAATTGAGAAATGTAAAGACGGCAGCCTTTCATCAACAACTTTTGATCTTTGAAGTTGATGATTGGCGCATCCAACGGAATGTTGTATTTCGCTTTCGGATTGATGGCACTCTTGATGACATCCGAGTAGCCTGAAACGACAGGGCAGTTGTAACTGTTGTTGGCGTTTGGCTCCATTGATTCATAGACGACGTAAGGGTAGAAAATACGGTCTACCTTCTTGTCGACCAAGTCGAGTATATGACCGTGAACTAATTTGGCTGGGAAGCAAATGTTGTCTGCCATCACCGAACTGAGTCCACGTTCGTAAATCTTAAAGGTGGAACGTGCTGATTTCTTGACTGCTATGCCACATGATGTGAAGAGAGCCTGCCAGAATGGGAAGTTCTCGTACATATTCAGCACGCGTGGAATACCCAACGTAACGACTGGCTGTTGCACAATCGATTTTGGATTTCCCTTGAACGCCAACTCTGCCTTGTTGAGGCTGAGATTGAAGGCGTTACGTCCACGTTCGCCTTTGTTGGTATAGATTTTTTCGCACTTATTACCTGAGTAGTAGGTCTTTCCGTTGGCGAAAATATTCTTTAGAATCTGACAGTTATTCTCACAACCCACACAACGCATCTGCTCGGTAGTGTACTCTTTAAGGTCTACGAGACTTTCGAGTGGCGTGTTCTGGCACTGACCGTCGTAGGTTGGACTCTCCACACGGCGTTTCGCAAAGAGAGCCGCTCCGTAGGCTCCCATCAGTTCGGGGTAGTTGGAGACGGACACTGTTCTGTTTGTTGAAAGTTCGAATGCACGGACGACAGCCTTGTTGCGCATCGTTCCTCCCTGGAGTACGATATGCTCGCCCAATTCGTCCATGTTCTTCAGTTTCAACACTTTATAAAGACAGTTCTTGATTACTGAATAAGCCAAACCTGCTGAGATATCATCTAATGGCGCACCTTCACGAAGACATTGTTTCACCTTCGAGTTCATGAAGACGGTGCATCGCGTACCGAGGTCGGATGGGTTCTTGCTCTTGCAAGCACGCTCTACGAACTCTGCGATAGGACAGTCTAACGACTTGGCAAAACTATCGATGAACGAGCCACATCCTGATGAACAAGCTTCGTTGATTTCCAAGCGGTTGATAGCCCCTTTCTCTACGAAGATGGCTTTCATGTCTTGTCCGCCAATGTCGAGGATGAAAGAGACTTTCGGGTCTAACTTATAGGCTGCGGTGTAGTGTGCGATGGTTTCGACCATTCCGAAATCCAATCCGAAAGCGGTTTTAATCAACTCCTCACCATATCCTGTTGAACAGCCCGATTGTACAATCAAGTTTTTCCCTTTCTCTTTTGCTTCTTGGAGTAACTGTGTAAGTCCCTCTTTTACAGTCTCTAACGGACGACCGCCATTCTTCTTATAGAAAGTGAAGAAGATACGCTCTTGCTCGTCCATGGCGACTACCTTCGTGGTGGTCGAACCAGAGTCGATGCCGATAAAGCACTTCTCGTCGGAGAGTTGAGTCATATCGACCTTCTCGATCTTGTTGTGAGACTTTTCGTCTGCCCATTGCTTGAAATCCGCTTCGTCTTTGAAGAGCGGTTGCAAGCCTGATTGGCGGATGGTGATTTTCTCTCCTTGTTGTGAGAATCTCTTCAACAAATCCTCCAAAGTGGATGATTCTGCTTTCTTTAAATCGACAGAAAGAGATGCTCCCCACGCAGGAACGACAGAGGCATTAGGGTCGAGAATCACATCCTCCTCATTCATAGACAACTTCTTCATCAACAGCTTTTTAAGCGCTGGAATGAAAGCGAATGGTCCACCGCACAGGAACAATTTTGGCAGAATGTCGCAACCATGCGAAAGAGCCGAAACAACCTGAGTAACCACCGCATTGAAAATAGATGCTGCGATGTCTTCACGACACACGTTGAGGGCGATAAGGTTCTGAATATCAGTCTTTGAGAACACTCCGCAACGTGAGGCGATCGGGTGAATGGTTGTGGCTTTCTGAGCCAGATTGCTCAATTCTGCGACGTTGACGTTAAGGATGGCAGCCATCTGGTCGATGAAAGCACCCGTACCGCCAGCGCAGTTTCCGTTCATACGGATGTCGGGATGTAAGTCTTTGTTGAAGAAGATCATCTTGCTGTCTTCTCCACCTATGTCGATGAGCGTCTTTGTGTCGGGATATTTCTCTTCGATCACTTTTGTGGCAGCGACCACTTCCTGAACGAATGGAAGGTGGTAACGTTCTGAGATACCCATTCCGGCTGAGCCTGTGGTGCAGATAGAAGTCAACACATTGCCCAGTTTGTTCATCATTCGTTCGAGAGAGGAGAGAAGAGTTCCCGAAATATCGGCGTGGTGGCGGGTATAGTCAGTGTAGACGACATCGCCTTTTTCGTCGGTAGCCACCAACTTCAAGGTTGTGGAGCCAGCGTCCAGTCCGATACGGTACAGTTCTTTGTTATTGAACGACATATATTTCCTACTTAAATATTCTTCTTTTAATGAGTTTTATGAAAAAACATGGCTCACTATAAGCAAGTGCAAATTTACGCTTTTTTTATGAAAAAGGTGGTATAATTTTTGGGGGCAAAAATAGCGATATCAACAAATGAAGATGAACTTTTTTGCTAATCTCGGAGGCATCCTATTGGTACGATTTTAACGCCGTCGGGACGAGTATAAGCCATCGTGCCACCGGTGATGACCATCATTAGGTCTGGCTCGCGAATTGGCATCTGCTTTTCAGTTTGGTTGCGTTCTCGAATAAGGTCTCGAATCGTGATGAGGTGCTTTGCTCCTTCTTCAATCTCCCTACTGCCTAATTTGATTTCGATTAAAGCGAATTTCCCATTTGCGATGTGAAGAACCGCGTCTGCTTCTAAGTCGTATCTGTCGTGATAGTAGGCAAGGTTGCCCCTTAGTCTTTGCGAATAAACGCGTAAGTCGCGAATCACTAATGTCTCAAAAATAAACCCGAATGTTTTTAAGTCTATTTGGAGCATGTCGGGGGTTATGTCTAAGGCTGCAACTGCAATTGAAGGGTCGCAAAATTCTCGTTTCATTCCACTTCTGATGGTGGTGGAGGATCGAATGGCAGGACACCAGGCTGGTATGTCTTCTATCACGAAAAGTCGTTCTAAGGAACGAAGGTAAGAGTCGACGGTGGGCATTGACACGGAGGTGTAGTTTGCGACAATGTCTTTTTGTATGTTGCTTGTTTTGGCAAGGGTGGAGATATTTCGCGCGTAGGAACGGAGTATGGCTCGTGTAAGTTTCTCGTCTCTGCGAGTGCCATCGATGGTCGAGACATCATTGCTACAGACTCCGTCTAAGTAGTTTTTTGCCACGTTGAGTTGAGCGAACTCGGACTTGGCAATAACGGCGGCAGGCCAACCTCCACGGCAAGCAGCAAAGATGAGTTTTTCAATCGTCAATTTTGATTGTATCCCATCGATATCCATTTCTGGATGTTCAAATAATTCCTTTAGAGATATTTCTCCTGTTGACTCTTTTGACTCGAACAGACTCATTGGATACATTTTCAAGCGAGAGATGCGTCCTGTGCCTGTGTGCATGATTCCATTCGTATCGATGCTGTTAGACCCTGTCAGAATGAACTGCCCCATCTCTTGACGGTCGTCTACTGCCACACGCACTGCATCCCATAGTTGAGGGGCTACTTGCCACTCATCTATCAATCGAGGGGTTTCCCCTTTCAGAAGTAATGAAGGTTTTACTTGTGCTGTCGCTAATAACCCTTCTCTTGTATCAGGGTCTTGTAACCGTAAAACGCTCGCTGCTTGTTGTGCCGCAGTAGTCGTTTTTCCACACCATTTGGGTCCTTCTATCAGTACCGCCCCACTTGATGCTAAATGCTCTTGCAAAAGGTCGTCTTGCTCTCTAAATAAATAGTCCATTTTGCCATTTTTTTTATTTCTGCAAAACTACTGATAATTAGCATTATATGCAAGCCGTTTTGTGTTTTTGAGGCAAATCGTTTTGCATTTTTGGGGCATTTCATTTTGTATTTTTGGGTAGCATTACAACTATTGTATTTAAAATAAATTGACAAATGATAATTTGTTGTTGCGTTCCTACAGTTTTATGTGTTGCGCTGCCACATGTTGGTGTAAGAAGATAGTTGCACTGTGTTGGAATTTTTCTGCGGATTCGGTGGTGTAGAACTGGCAGCTGCCGTTTCGGGTGAGCAACTGTTCTAAGGTGGTGTGTCGTTGTAGATAGTTTTTCAGACTGTCTGCGACAATGTCGCCTTGTAGTATCGGCGTAACGTTTTCGGGTAGGTATTTTTTGATTTTCTTGAACAGCAACGGATAGTGGGTGCAACCTAAAATGACCGTGTCGATAAGTGGGTCTTTTTCAAAGAGTTGGTGCGTGTATTTCTGCACGAAATAGTCTGCTCCTTCGCCATCGTACTCCTCGTTCTCGATGAGGGGTACCCAAAGTGGACAGGCTTGACAGGTAACCGTCATCTCGGGGTAAAGTTTCTGAATCTCAAGGGGATAGGAGTTGGATTGCACCGTTCCGATGGTGGCGAAGATGCCGATGTGCTTGGTTTTGCTGATATCGCCAAGATATTCTGCGGTCGGGCGAATGATGCCCAACACGCGTCTGTCGGGATTCCACAAGGGCAGGTCGTTGGT
Source organism: Flexilinea sp. (assembly GCA_963648205.1). Lineage (GTDB taxonomy): Bacteria > Bacteroidota > Bacteroidia > Bacteroidales > Paludibacteraceae > UBA1181. The sequence continues at coordinate 31,664 of CAVJCT010000063.1, read as the reverse complement.
CTGCACGCTCTTCAACGCTTTGGCTGAGGCGGTGTTGCAGGCGTAGATAACCAACGGGCAACCCATGGCAAAGAGTCGCTCGGTGGCTTGTCTCGTAAACTCATACACCACGTCGAACGAACGGTTCCCGTAAGGCGCACGGGCATTGTCTCCCAAATAGATGTAGTCGTATTGGGGTAGATGCTCTCTGACTTTTTCGAGAATGGTCAATCCTCCGTAACCAGAGTCGAACAGTCCAATCGGACCTGGAGTATTGGGGTAAAGTGACATTAGGCTGTTTCGTTTTGATCGTCGTTCAAAATGGATTTCACCGCCTCGTCGGTCTTGTAAAGTTGCTCTTTGCAATATTTGATGAGTTCGGTGGCTCTCTTGGCTTTCGTTGTGAGTTCGTCTACTCCTAACTCGTTGGCTTCCAACTGTCTGAGTATCTCTTCCAACTCGTCAACGGCTGTGTTATAGTCTATTTTCTTTGTTGCCATGGTGTTAATACATTTTATAGGTGGTTTTCAGCACGCGGAATTCCGTGCGTCGGTTGATTGAGTCGACAATCTCTTTCTTCGAATCGTCCAACAAGAGGTTGACGTAGTCTTCATCCAACACCTCGCCTACCTTCAGCCAGTTGTATTTCTTCTGAAGTGTCTTGTCGACGGTTACAGGCTGCGATTTTCCGTAACCTTTGGCTGTAAGTCGCTCTGCCTCAATGCCTTTCTTGATGAGATAGTCGACAACGGACTGCGCACGTTTGCCCGAGAGTTGAAGGTTGCCGTCTGCCGAACCGATACGGTCGGTGTGGGCTCCAATCTCGATGGTGATGTTCGGATTGTCGGTCAGAATCTTCACCAATTTGTCGAGTGCGGTAGACGATTCTGGGGTGAGGGTCGCCTTGGCAAACTCGAAGAAGATATTGTCCAATCCGACTGGCTTGCTAAGAGATGCGAGGGTGAAGTGAATAGGGAAGGTTTTAGAGTCTTCCAAATCGATGGTTTCTGCCTCTTGTTTCTGATTTAAGAAACCTCGGCAGTTGCCCAACATCACATAGTGAACATTCTTGTTGAGGCTACACTTGAACGAACCGTCTTTCTTGGATTTCAACTTCGTGTTCGTTCCGTCATCGCCGACGATGCGCACGGTGGCGTCTGAAATTGGTTCTCCACTCATATCGGTTACCTTTCCGTCGATGATGAACTCGATGGCAGGCAATTCAAATTCGTAGATTTTGTCGTATCCTTTCTTTTCGCCACGGTTGGACGAGAACATTCCTTTCTCTAATCCGGCAATGAACGAAATTCCGAAATCGTCTCCGTTCGAGTTGATGGGGTACATCATATTGCTCACCACCCATGTGCCATCGTCCATCTCGTTGGCATAGAAGATATCCAAACCTCCGAATCCTGGATGTCCGTTGGATGAGAAATAGAGTGTTCCGTCGTCTCGCATGTAAGGGAACATCTCGTCGCCAGGGGTGTTGATTTCTGGTCCTAAGTTGACAGGCGCACCATATTGGCTTCCGTTCTTCTCACTTCTCCAGATATCTTTTCCGCCATATCCTCCGGGAAGGTCTGACACATAATAGAGGAATTTGCCGTCGGGCGAAAGGGTAGGGTGTGCAAAGGTGACGGAACTGTCGGGGTAGAGTTTCACCTCGGTTACCTTTCCCCATTTTCCGCCAGAGCGTGTGCAGGTGCAGATCTGTGCGCCGCGACTTTCTCCCTTCTCGGAGTAGCAACGGGTGAAGAACATCTGCTTGCCATCTTCGCTGAACGACACCGTTCCCTCATCGAAGTCGGAGGTCATCTCGCCTTCCACTAATTCCAGATTGTCCCACTCTCCTAAAGAGTTGCGTTTTGCCCAGTAGATACTGTTGTTTCTCACACCTGTGATCTTACTGTTGCTTCCTCCCACCTCTTTGTTTTCTCGGGTAGAGTTGAAATAGACAACGTCAGGGTCGCCTCCAGGAAATGAAGGGCAGAACTCAGTGCGCTTCGATGAGAAAAAGTCCGCCTTTGCCACCTTGTAGCGAGTCGGATTTTTGCGCCACTCTTCAATGTCGATAGCCGACTGTTTACCGTTGATGGCTCGCACGTCGTCGGGGTATTTCTCAAGGTAGATGTCATACTGTGCGATGGCCTCCTTGCTCTTCTTGTTCTGCCTCAGAATATTGGCATAATAGAGGTAGACGGTGGAGTCTTTGTAGTTGTTGCGGATGGCATTCGCGTATGCTCTCTCAGCCTTATCTGCTTGATTGATAAGACGATAGCAGTTTCCTAACTGGTAGGCACTGTAGGCTTTGAGAGGTTTCTCCTTGAGTTTCACCTTTGGATAGATTCGATTGTAGAGAAGGGAGGCATTGTAGTATTCGCCCACCTCATATTTCTTGTCGGCTTTCTTGAGTCGTTGTTTGGTGGAGCAACTCAAAAATCCGAATGCAAGAGATAGTAGCAGAACGAGTCTGACAATGTTGTGTATGCTATATTTCAATTTCTTCATTTATTAGAAATCTTCTGTCTTACTTTCAACCTATATTTGATTGTATAAAACGGAATTTTTGCGAAATTAGTATGTTGTAGAGCCGTTTTGTAGTGTTACTCAGCCTCTTCGTCATTTTCTGTGGTTTCTTCTTTCTCCGCCAATGGATTCCAACCTTGTGCCTTGAGGTCTACCTCGTCGCCTTGGTGGGTGATCAAACGGCAACCGAGCGACTCGTCTGTCGTATGTCCGATAACATGAACGCCTGGCATCTTCTGCATCACGTCGTTCATCTCCAAAGGCACGGTGAAGAGCAGTTCGTAGTCTTCTCCTCCGTTGAGGGCGGCGGTCGTCGGACTGATATTAAACTCTTCTGCCATCATCGATGTTTCGTAATCGATTGGAATACGGTCTTCGTAGACACGGCAGCCTACGCCACTTTGTTTGCAGATGTGAAGCAATTCGGAAGACAAACCGTCTGAAATGTCCATCATTGCGTTAGGAACAATATTTTGTTTTGCAAACTCTGCGATGATGTCTTTGCGGGCTTCTGGCTTCAACTGTCTCTCGAGAATGTACTCTTTGCCAGCCAAGTCGGGTTGCTGAAACTCATTGCCATCGAACACTTTACGTTCGCGGTCGAGCAGCAAAAAGCCCATGTAAGCGGCTCCCAAATCGCCGGTTACACAGAAGAGGTCGTTGGCTTTCGCACCGTTTCGGCAAGCGATTTTGCCCTTCTCTCCCTCTCCGATGCAGGTGATGCTGATGGTCAATCCTGTCATTGACGAGCAAGTGTCGCCTCCTACAAGGTCAACGCCGTATTTATCGCAAGCCAACTTGATTCCTGCATAGAGTTCGTCTATGTCTTCCAAACAGAAACGCTTCGAGATACCTAATGAGACGGTGATCTGTTTTGGCTGACCGTTCATTGCGTAAATGTCTGAGAAATTGACAATTGCGGCTTTGTAGCCCAAGTGCATGAGCGGTGCGTAGGTGAGGTCGAAATGTACGCCCTCGAGCAGTAAGTCGGTCGTAACCAACACCTGCTTGTCTTTGTATTCTAAGATGGCTGCATCGTCGCCCACGCCTTTGAGGGTGGATGCATTCTTCAATTCAATGTCTTTTGTCAAGTGCTTGATAAGTCCGAACTCTCCTAATGTCGAAATTTCGGTTCTTCCTTCATTTGCCATATCTTGTATCTATTTTATGTTTTTATTTTGTTCAGTATCAGAAGATTAGCAATCCTAATTTTGTGGAACGGCTGTTAGAAATTCACCATCCATGAAGAGAATGACAATGTCGTTTTTCTTCCAATACTTTTTATATTTCTTTGCTCTCTGCTCATCCAAAAACTGAGGAGTGTTATTGCTGACCACGAATTTCACGCCATTGGGCAGTTCGTAGTTGATCAGTTCCATTTCTAATTTATTGGCAAATTCCTCAGGTGTCAGTCCATCTTCTTTGAGTGAATCTGCAATCACGAAATCGGTGATTTTAATCTCTGGAACGGGTACGTTGTAATACTTGTAAGGCTTCGTTGTAGTGTCTTCTCGCACTACTTTAACGACGGCATCGCAGAGGGGAGCGCAGATATTCCAACACATCGCAAAGTAGGATCCTTTTTCTCCAGACCAACGTTTCAATGTGAATGTTCCTTGCTTTGAGGTTTGTATTTTCAGATAACTATCTTCTTCGTATTCCAACACGCTGACGGTTGCTCCTCCTTTGAGTGTCAGTGTGTTACCTTTGCCAGAAATGTATTTCTCCAAAAGTGCAGCCCTTGTTTCTGTGTTGATCTGTAGTTGCTGTTTCAACTGCTGAACAAAAAACTGCTCCATAGTCAACTGGGCTTGCAGGGGGCAAACACACGATAGTATAAGGGAAATTATGATAATGAATTTCTTCATGCACTTTCTTTTAGAATTTTTGAGAATAATCCGTAAAATGAACACTCACTCGTTTATGGCGAGGTTCAAAAAGCGAATTTACAAAAATATATTCAAAAATTGGTCCAATTTGTATCAACCTCGCAAGGCTCCGAATGTTAGAAGTGCGACACCGATCAATATTCCGCAGAGAAGCACTCCTTTGACCTTTAAATTCTTCTCTTTCAATAGAATAGCCCCGTAGAGGAATGGCACGACGGCTCCTGATCTGCGAATCGTTGAGACAATGGAGATGAGTGCGTTCTGGTCGGATAATGCCCAGTAGTAGACATAATCTGCCAACATCAGGAAGAGTGATATGCCGACAATGCTCCATCGCCAAGTGAAAGGCGACGTTTTGCGGAGTGGATACCAAACGAGGAAGAAGACTGCTCCCATCACAAATGCTTGATAGATAGAACTATAGACTTGCACAGCGATGCGGTCGTATTGGTGCATCAGGTGCTTGTCGTAGAGTCCGCTGGCGGCTCCTAAAAGGGTAGCCAGGATGATGAGCCAGATCCAGTGATTGCGTTTCCACGACACTCCTTCCTTGTGCCCTGCAAGTGAGAAAAGATAGAAAGAGGTGATGGTGATGGCAATTCCTAAAAACTGCAAAGGAGTCAGAGATTCGGAGAAGATGATGAGTGCGCCGACGACCGTCCACACGGGTTGCGTGGCTCGGATGGGCGAGTAGATGGTGATGGGTATGTTTTTCATACCGAAATAGGCGCATGTCCACGACCCTAACACCAACACCGCTTTTATGAAGATGAAAAAGTGGGTGCGCCAGTCGATCGAAGGCACATAGAAATGCGCAACGGTCATCGTCTCTGGCGAAACTTTTGATATGAAAATAGGAATGAGGAAGATAACCGCAGAAATGACCACCGAAGAGGTCAAAACTGGAATCACCGCATTCTCTTTTAAAGAAATTTTCTTGAAAACATCATAAATGCCCAACAAAAGGGCAGATAATAGTGCTAAAAGAACCCACATAACAAAATCTGTCTCAACGTTTTACCAAATCAACTCGCCTTTGCCTTGACGAACGATGACTGGTTCGTCGCCCGTGCAGTCAACAACCGTAGAAGGGTCGAGTGCGCCATATCCACCGTTGATAACGACATCTGCGATACCCTCGTAACGCTCGTGAATCAGTTCGGGGTCTGTGAAATATTCAAGAATCTCGTCATTCTCGTCGCGCACGGAAGTTGAGAGGATGGGGTTGCCCAATCCCTTAACCAATTCGAGGATGATGTTATTGTCTGGCACACGGATTCCGACTGTTTTCTTGTTGCGAAAAAGTTTCGGCAGACTATTATTACCGTTGAGGATGAAAGTGAACGGACCAGGCAGGTTTTTCTTCATCAACTTGAATGTGTCATTGTCCACTTTGGCGTATTGGCTGATATTGCTGAGGTCGTGGCAGATGAACGAAAGGTTGGCTTTGCGGACATCAATTTTCTTGTATCGGCAAATTTTCTCAACTGCCTTTGTGTTGAAGATATCACAACCCAAACCATAGATGGTGTCGGTGGGGTAGACAATCAATCCGCCGTCGCGCAGAAATTGCACCACCTTGTCAATCTCGCGTTGATTGGGGTTCTCTGGATAAATTCTGATAAGCATAATTTTCGCGTTACGAGCGCAGTGTTTGCGCTACTATTAATCTTGCAAAGATAATATAATAGAGGTAAGAAATGCAAAGTTTTTGTTGTATCTTTGCGCAGTTCAGAAAACCATAAAGTGTACGAAAATTATGATGTACTATAGCACCAACAAGAAGGCCGCACGTGCCTCATTACAAGAGGCTGTTGTCAAAGGATTGGCTTCCGACCGTGGTTTATATATGCCAGAGGTAATCAAGCATCTTCCTTCCGATTTCTTCGAGAAGATGAAGGATCTTTCATTCCAAGAAATCGCCTATACAGTGGCTGATGCTTTCTTTGGCGAGGATGTAGACGCAGCCTCATTGAAAGAGATCGTTTATGATACGTTGAGTTTTGATGTGCCTTTGGTGCATGTCAACGACAATATCTACAGTTTGGAGTTGTTCCATGGACCAACATTGGCGTTCAAAGATGTTGGTGCTCGTTTTATGTCTCGTTTGTTGGGCTATTTCATCAAGAAAGAGGGTCAGAAGGAGGTCAACGTTTTGGTGGCAACCTCTGGTGATACGGGTTCTGCCGTAGCCAACGGATTCTTGGGCGTGAAGGGTATTCGCGTTTTCGTTCTCTATCCTAAAGGAAAGGTGAGTCCGATCCAAGAGTGCCAGTTCACTACCTTAGGTCAGAACATCACTGCCTTGGAGGTGGATGGCGTGTTCGACGACTGCCAAGCATTGGTAAAGTCTGCTTTCATGGATGCCGACCTCAACGCTCATTTGAAACTGACTTCTGCCAACTCTATCAACGTGGCTCGTTTCTTGCCTCAAGCCTTCTACTACTTCTACGCTGTGGCTCAGTTGCAGAAGAAGGGATTGAACAAGAACGTCGTGGTTTGTGTCCCTTCTGGAAACTTCGGAAACATCACGGCTGGTCTCTTCGGAAAGAAGATGGGATTGCCAGTGAAGAGATTCATCGCTGCCAACAACCGCAATGATATCTTCTATCAATATTTGAAGACGGGTGTCTATTCTCCAAAACCATCTATCCAAACGATTGCAAATGCAATGGATGTGGGAGACCCAAGCAACTTCGCTCGTATCTTAGATCTCTACGGAAACTCTCACGATGCGATTGCTGCCGAGATTTCTGGTTGCACCTACACCGATGAGCAGATCAGCGAAACGTTGCACGACTGCTACAAGAAGAACCATTACCTCTTGGATCCTCACGGTGCAGTGGGCTATCGTGCTTTGTCAGAGTATCTGCAACCCGACGAGGTGGGTGTTTTCTTGGAGACCGCTCATCCTGCAAAATTCAAAGATACGGTTGAGAAGATCATTGGCGACAAAGTGGAGATTCCAGCCAAATTGCAAGCCTTTATGAAGGGTGAGAAGAAGAGTGTGGCAATGACGAAAGATTTTGCCGACTTCAAATCATTCCTTATGAAACAGTAGTCTGATAACAAAGACATCAGAAAGAATGAAAGTTGTAATCATAAAATACAATGCTGGTAATATCTTCTCGGTGGATTATGCTTTGCGTCGTTTGGGCGTTGAGGCTGAGATAACGGGAGATATTGCCAAAATCCAATCTGCCGACAAGGTGATTTTCCCTGGTGTCGGTGAGGCGGAGACGACGATGAACTACCTCAAAGAACACAAGTTGGACGAGGTGATTAAGTCGTTGAAACAGCCAACGTTAGGCATCTGCATCGGTATGCAGCTGATGTGCCAGTCGTCTGAAGAGGCGGCTTCTGGACTTGTGCCTTGCTTGGGTATTTTCCCCGAGCAGGTGAAGCGTTTCGCACCTGCTCAGCCGAATGTCAAAGTGCCTCACATGGGATGGAATACGGTAACTGATCGGAAATCACCTCTTTTCGTAGGTTTGCCCGATGAGGCGTATTTCTACTATGTGCATAGTTATTATGCGACGTTGGGTGAGGAGACAATCGCACAGACCGACTACATACATCCTTACAGTGCGGCGTTGCACAAAGACAATTTCTATGCGGTGCAGTTCCACCCCGAGAAGAGTGGAGCGATGGGCGAGATCGTTCTCCGTAATTTCTTAAACTTATAGAAAAGTAGGCTCATGTTAGCAAAACGAATCATACCTTGTTTGGATATCAAAGATGGTCAGACGGTGAAAGGCATCAACTTCGTCAACATCCGCAATGTGGGTGATCCTGTCGAGTTGGGTGCTGAGTATAGCCGACAAGGAGCTGACGAACTGGTGTTCTTGGACATCACGGCATCGCACGAAGGCAGAAAAACCTTTGTCGATTTGGTGAAACGAATCGCCGAGAATATCAGCATTCCGTTTACGGTGGGTGGTGGAATCCATGAGTTGTCTGATGTCGACCGACTTTTGAGTGCAGGCGCAGATAAGGTTTCTATCAACTCTGCTTCTATCAAAAATCCAGACTTGATTACGGAGGTGGCAAAGAACTTCGGTTCGCAGGTTTGCACCGTTGCCATCGACGCTAAATTGGATGAGAGTGGCGAGTGGACGTGCTATCTGAATGGCGGACGAGTAGCCACGGACAAGAAACTTTTCTCTTGGGCGAAAGAGGCGCAAGAGAGAGGTGCAGGTGAAATCCTGTTTACCAGTATGAATCACGACGGCGTGAAGCAAGGCTTTGCCAATGAGGCACTTGCGGTGTTGTCTGAATCGCTCTCTATTCCTGTCATTGCCTCAGGTGGTGCAGGCAAGATGGAGCATTTCAAAGATGTTTTTGAGAAGGGAAAGGCGGATGCGGCTTTGGCAGCGTCGATATTCCACTTCCACGAAATCGCTATCCCTGATTTGAAGCAATATTTGAAGGGTGAAGGCATCCCAATGAGAATTGTGTAATCGAATAAAAAGAAGACGAAGATGGACGAGTTTTTCCCAGTGATTGACGAAGAAGGAAACGTGATTGGAAAAGCCACTCGCAAAGAGTGCCACAGTGGCTCGAAGATTCTGCACGCTGCTGTTCACTTGCATATTTTCAATTCCAACGGCGACCTCTATTTGCAGAAGAGAGCCGATTGGAAGGATATCCAGCCAGGCAAATGGGACACGGCAGTGGGTGGCCACATCGACTTTGGCGAGAGTGTCGAAATCGCACTTCATCGTGAGGCAAGGGAAGAACTCGGTTTGCAAGATATTGAGCCTGAGCGACTTTTCAACTATATCTGGGAAAGTCCTGTAGAACGTGAAATGATTTACGTTCACTCAATCGTAACCGATAAAGAGCCTCACCCCGACCACTCCGAAGTGGTGGATGGCAAGTTCTGGAAAATCGCAGACATAGAAGCCAATTTAGGAAAGAACGTTTTCACTCCCAATTTTGAATTAGACTTTCAGAAACTGAAAGAAGCCGGTAAGGTGAAATAAAACACACTGCGAAAACAGTTGAACATTAGCAGTTTATAAGATCCTACTGAGAATTTTAGTGTATATTTGCGAAAATTCTCAGTAGCGATGCAAATAAAGCGAGATACTTATTTAAACGAACTCATTGCGAAGAAGGGCAATGGGTTGATAAAAATCATCACAGGAATACGCCGTTGTGGTAAGTCCTATTTGCTTTTCACCCTCTTTCGTCAGCATTTGATAAGTGAGGGCGTGGACGAAGATCATATCATCTCATTGGCTTTGGATGATATTGAAAATGAGGAATATACGGATGCCAAGACTTTGTATTCGTTTGTAAAGCAGAGGATTAAGGATGATCAGACCTACTATGTTTTGTTGGATGAGATTCAGTTGGTGAATAAATTTGAGAGTGTCTTGAATGGATTTCTTAGGGTTCCCAATTTGGATGTTTATGTGACGGGTAGTAATTCTAAGTTTTTGTCGTCGGACATTATCACGGAATTTCGCGGGCGTGGTGATGAGTTGCGTGTTTATCCGCTCTCATTTTCTGAGTATCACAGTGTCGTTTCTGGAGAATTTGATAAAGTGTGGCAGGACTATCTCATTTACGGTGGAATGCCATTGGTCTTGACTCAAACCACAGACGCGGCGAAGGCTCGCTATCTGAAGAATCTGGTGGATCAACTCTATTTGACGGACATTATCAATCGTCATAATCTAAAAGGGAAAGAGGAGATTGACGAGTTGCTCAATGTGGTCGCTTCAAATATCGGAGCGTTGACAAACCCAACTCGACTTTCCAACACCTTCTCTTCGACAAAGCATCTTCCACTTTCTGCCAACACTATCTCTAATTATTTGGATTTCTTCGTCGATTCTTTTATCATAGAAAAGGCGTATCGATTTGATATTAAGGGAAATAAGTATATCAACACACCGTTGAAATATTATTTTGTTGATACTGGAATCCGTAATGCTCGACTCAATTTCCGTCAAAATGAAGAAACTCATTTGATGGAGAATGTTATCTATAACGAATTGATTATCAGAGGATTCTCTGTAGATGTCGGTATGGTAGAATGTTTGACGGAAAAGGGCGATAAGAAATCGAAAACCCAGTTGGAAGTCGATTTTGTGGCAAACAGAGGAAGTGAACGTATCTATGTGCAGTCCGCTCTGTCGCTTGCTGCACCAGAAAAGATGCAGCAAGAACAACAGTCTTTTTTGCGGATAGGCGACTCCTTCCGTAAGGTGATTATCCAACGTGCTTACTGCAAACCTTGGTTCACCCAGGATGGTATCTATGTCGTTTGTTTAGAGGATTTTCTTCTCAATAAAGTCAATTTATAAGTCTTATAGTACGAACTCGCTCAACTTGCCACTTCCCGTGATGGTCAGTTTGTGCATGGCTCTCGTGCAGGCGATGTAGAGCAAACTGCGGTCCATCTCGTTGTTGTACTCTTTGGCAGTGCAGTGAGGCACGATCACCTCGTCAAACTCCAATCCCTTGGCAGTGTGGACGGTGGTAACGATGATTCCGTTGGTGAAGGCGGCACTCTCGCTCGAGAGCAAGCACACTTGGTCTGTGCGTGTCGAGAGCAGTGCGTGCAGGGCTTCAGCCTCTTTCTCCGTCTTGCAGATGATACCGAGCGAATGAGGTGTCTTCTCTATCTCACTGACATATTTGTGGAGATATTCGTTCTCGTCTTCCTCATTCTTAAAGCATTGCACAGTCGGCGCTTCGCCATGACGTTCAACGGCTTGCAAATCCTCACTCTTGCGGATGTGTTGCGCAAACTCCGTGATCTCGTAGGATGAACGGTAACTCTTGCAAAGTTTCATCACCTCTGAACCGTGCAACACTCGTTGTATATCCATATAATTAGTTGAACTATAAGGATTTACCGATTGCAAGGCATCTCCCAAAATCGTTTTATTGCAAGGGAACAACAGTGAAATCACTTTATATTGAATAGGCGTGTAGTCCTGCATCTCGTCCACCAACAGGTGTTTGACAGGCGATTTCTCCTTGATGCCCTCCATTTTCAGTTTGAGGTAGAGAAGCGGTGCGACATCAGCGTACTCCAATCGTCTGTTTTTCGCTTTCTTGAAGAGTTCTGGGCGACCGATCCACTCGTAGAACGACTGATAGAGCGTCATATCGTTGTTGCCTTTGAACATTTTCTTAATCTCGTTCTTCAGTTTCGTTTTGTCGGCAGAAGTGATTTCCATATTCGGCATGGCAATCTGCGCCTCACGAATCACATCCTTGGCAATGGCGTCGAAACGAGAACGCAACGGCAGACGGTGGTAGGATTTGAAACGCTCTTCGAGATACTCTTTCGGAACAGGGATTCTGCCAATTTTCAAGTCCGCTGCCTCGAAGAGGGTGTTCTCCACATGCAACACGAATTTGTCCATCAAATCAATAAACTCGACAGACGATTTGAAACGGATTCGCTCAATATATTTTTCATCGTGATTCTCAATCACCTCCGTAACCTGCTCGAAGAAATTTTGAAAGGCAACTTTCTCGCCCAACTGTTTCGCCATCAACTCCTCGAAACCGCACTCCTCGATAGTCTCCTCTCCCAATTCAGGAAGGACGTTCGAGATATAGTCGGCAAACACTTTGTTAGGGGAGATAATCAAAATATCCTTGGATGTGATTTCACCCTTGTGACGGTAGAGAAGGTAGGCGACGCGGTGCAGGGCGATGGAAGTTTTACCCGATCCAGCCACACCTTGTATAATAAGTGTTTTCGCCTCCTCGTTACGGATGATTTGGTTCTGCTCACGTTGGATGGTGGCAACGATGTTCTTCATACGCTCGTCCGACGTGCTGCTCAGTTCCTTCTGAAGAATATCATCTTGGATATTGACGGAACTCTCGAGCATAAACTCCATGACTGAGCGACGTATTCTGTATTGTCTTTTCAGTAAGATCTTGCCACTTTCGACGCCCTGAGGCGCTTCGTAGTGCGCTGGACCCGTCTCGAAATCGTAGAACATAGTCGAAATAGGCGCACGCCAGTCGTGTATCACATTCTCGTTCTTCTCGTTGTCGTAGAACGAGTGGATGCCGATGTAGAGAGGAAGTGGCTCCGAGGCTTTGTCCGATTGAAAGTCGATACGACCGAAATAAGGAATTTCTATCATCTTGCGGATACGTTTCTTCTTCTCAACGATCGCCTCGCTCGACATAACAGCTTGCGTAACATTGTGGCGCACAGCACTTTTCTCGGCGCGGTCGAGTTCCGACTGATTCTCCCAAAGGAAATTTTTGTATTCGCGAAGGTCTTTGTCGTTGTTGACGATGATCTCGTCCAACTTGGTGATGATTTTTTCCAATCGTTTGATGACGCTCTTCATATAAGAGACCTCATCCTGTTCTGTAGGGTTGAAAATAGCCATTTCTTGTGCTTCCTTTCTCTGATTTTGTGGGGGCAAAAATATAGCAAAAGGCGTTTCGTTTATCGGTAGTGAGGTTAGAAAAACAAAAAACATAAAATTTTTTCATTGTTTCAAAAAATTCCTCTATCTTTGCCCACGTTTTATTGTAACAAAATAAAAAAGTAAAAGTTATGTATTTAGATTCTGCTAAAAAGCAAGAGATCTTCGGACAATACGGAAAGTCTAACACCGATACCGGATCTGCTGAGTCTCAGGTAGCGTTGTTTTCATACCGCATTGACCATTTGACTGAACATCTTAAGTCAAATAAGAAGGATTACGCAACTCAACGTTCTTTGAAGAAATTGGTAGGAAAGCGTCGTCGTATGCTCGACTACTTGAAGTCTCAAGACCTTGAAAGATACCGTAGCCTCGTTAAGGCTTTGAATCTTCGTAAGTAATTCTTGGAGAAATTTGGTAAACAAAAGGCGAATCAGTTTTGGTTCGCCTTTTTTCATATCTTTTTGTAAATTTGCGCTTTACATTGTCTAACTTCTACAGGTTAACTGTCTGCTATGAGCGATATTCAAAACGAAACGCAAGATAAATCTAAAAAACAGTCCCTTTTGGACCTTCGCTATATGCGCATGGCTCGTATCTGGGCTGAAAATTCTTACTGCGAACGACGTAAGGTGGGCGCGCTCCTCGTGAAAAACAAAATGATCATCTCCGACGGCTACAACGGTACGCCTTCGGGATTCGAAAATATTTGCGAGGACGACAACAACCAAACGAAGGCGTATGTGCTTCACGCTGAGGCAAATGCAATCACTAAAGTTGCTCGCTCTTCTAACAGCAGCGACGGCGCAACGCTCTATGTTACGGCTTCTCCTTGCATCGAGTGCGCTAAGCTGATCATCCAAGCAGGCATCCAACGTGTCGTGTGCGGTGAACGATACCGTATCTTGGACGGCATCGAACTGTTGGAACGCGCTGGCATCCGTGTGGAAATCTTAGACGAGAACAAAGACGAGAACAAATAATTTTGTTACATACTTACTTATATATAAAGGTATAGAAGATAATGGAAGAGATACAAAGCGAGAAATCGAAGTCTTATCTGAAAATATTATTGCCAATCGCTTTTGCTTGCGCAGTGGTTGTCGGTGTGCTGATTGGTAATATCTTGGCAAATAATGCGCTTGAAGGAAAGAGTGTGAACGAACGATCATCTTCTTCTACAGGAAAACTTGATATGCTGATGAATCTTATTGATATTCAGTATGTTGACACTATAGATAGAGATGAATTGACGGAAAAAGTTATCCCTGAAATCTTGTCCAACTTAGACCCTCACTCTGTTTATATCCCTGCGGATGAGTTGCAGATGGTCAACGACGATTTAGGCGCAAGTTTCTCGGGTATTGGTGTGCAATTCAACATTCAAAGAGATACCATTATGGTAATCGCTGTCGTTCACGGCGGACCATCCGAGCGTTTGGGCTTGATGCCAGGCGACCGTATCGTTGAGGTGAACGACACTGCTTTCGTTGGCAAGGACATCAATTCGGATATGGTGGTGAAGAAACTCCGCGGACCGAAGGGAACGAAGGTGAAGGTCGGTATTGTTCGTTTCGGTACGGATGAGATGTTGCACTACACGATCACGCGTGGCGACGTGCCTACCAACAGTGTTGATGCAAGTTATATGCTTGACGAAAAGACTGGTTATGTGAAAGTTAGCAAGTTCGGTTCTGCTACCTACGAGGAATTTTACGAGTCTTTGCAAAAACTGAAAATGCAAGGAGCAACATCCTATATCGTTGATTTGAGAGAAAATTCGGGTGGTTATTTAGAGTCTGCCATTGCGATGATTAATGAGTTCTTGCACGCAGGCGATATGATTGTCTACACGAAGGGCAAGGCTCAGAAACGTGAGGATGCGGTTGCCGATGGTTCTGGCGAGTTCCAGGATGCCCCTTTGGCAGTCTTGATCGACGAGTGGTCGGCTTCGGCAAGTGAGATTTTTGCCGGAGCTATTCAAGACAATGACCGAGGTGTCGTTGTGGGTGTACGTTCTTTCGGAAAAGGACTGGTGCAGCAGCAGATTCCTTTGCGTGACGGTTCAGCCGTGCGTTTGACGATTGCTCGCTATTACACCCCTTCAGGACGATGCATTCAAAAGCCGTATGCCAATAAAGATGAGTACGAGAAAGAGGTGCTCACTCGCTATGAGAGTGGCGAATTGCTCAGTGCAGACAGTGTGAAGACCTCAGCCGACTCGGTTAAATATTACACCACTGGCGGACGAGTAGTCTATGGCGGAGGCGGAATCATGCCAGACGTTTTTGCGGCGCGCGATACGACGGGTCGTTGTCCATACTACGTCAGATTGTGGAACACAGGCGCAATATATGAGTATGCTTTCCGTTATGTAGATGAACACCGAGCAACGATGTCTGCAATGGACAAGGCTACACTTGTTGCCTATCTCGACAAGCAACCGCTCTTGGAGAAGATGATGGAGTATGGAAAGAGCAAGAAAATCGAGACAAAACAATCTTTAACCGCTGATAATAAGAAACTTATCACCAGAAGAGTGAAAGAATATATTGTCAGAGACGTTTTAGGCGACGAAGCCTTCTACGAGGTGCTCAACGAGACGGACAATGTCGTAAAGGCGGCAAAGGCGGAGTTGGAAAAACAAAAGGAAAAATAATTTAGAGGGGAAAACGGAAGATTATTTTTTGTGCAAGGATTAAATTTTACCTATCTTTGCCACAGAAAAATCTGATATCTAAAGATAGATTATGAATAGAATTCTCGTCTGATGGCTAGGATTCTATTCATTGTTTTATCTTTTTCTGTGAAAGATAAACAGAAGAAAAACAATTAGTTAGAGATAGAAAAAAGAGTTTTATTCAATAAAAAATAGAAGAAAAATTATGGCAGTTGTTTCGTATGTAACAGAAGAGGGTTACAACAAAATGTTGGAAGAGTTGAAGCAAATGGAAACTGTGGATAGACCAAACATTTCCAAGCAAATTGCCGAGGCTCGCGATAAAGGAGACTTGTCCGAGAATGCTGAGTATGACGCAGCCAAGGAGGCTCAAGGTTTGCTCGAGAGTAAGATTTCGTTGCTCAAAGAGAAGATCTTGTTTGCTAAGATTATCGATACTTCTCGTTTGAACGCTGAAGTGGTTCAAATCTTGAATAAGGTGAAAATCAAAAACACCAAGAACGGTGCTGAGATGACTTACACTTTGGTTTCTGAGCATGAGGCCAATCTGAAGGAGGGTAAACTCTCTGTCAACACGCCAATCGCAAAGGCTTTGTTAGGCCACAAGAAGGGTGAGGTTGTTGAGGTTACTGTCCCAGCTGGCAAAATCCCATTCGAGATTGTAGAGATTTCATTCTAACATCGGTTTGTAAAAGTTGTAAGAAATATGGCAACATTATTCACAAAGATCATCAAGGGTGAGATCCCAAGTTACAAAGTAGCAGAAGACGATCGTTTCTACGCTTTCTTGGATATCAATCCAGTTCAGAAAGGACACACATTGGTCGTTCCAAAGATCGAAGACGATTATATCTTCCACTTAGACGATAAGACGTTGGCAGACTTGAACATCTTTGCTAAGAAAGTGGCTCTCGCTATCGAGAAGGCAGTTCCTTGCAAGCGTGTCGCAGTTGCCGTCTTAGGTTTGGAAGTGCCTCACGTTCACATCCATCTGATTCCAATCTCAAGTGAGGGCGATATCAACTTTGCTGCAAAGAAAAGTTTCTCGCCAGAGGAGATGAAGGAAGTGGCTGCTAAGATCAGCGAGAACGTGAAGTATTAATCAGAGATAAAAATGGCACATCCTCCTGCTTTATTGGAGACTGACAGCATAATTCAGACGCAAGCGCCTTGTTTGGTCTTGCGTCTGGATTCTTCGTGCTTTCAAGAGGAGAAACCGCTGACTATAGAGGAGAATGTGCAGTTCTATTTGCCTGCAGCCACAGAGGTGGTTGAATTTTGCTCGGCAGACAGTACTTTGAAGGCAGCCTATCATCATGTCGATAACGAGGTTCATTTGGAAAAGACGTTGCCGATGAAGGAGGGCATCGCCTTGCCTGATAGCCTGCAACAGCAGGTGTGGTTCACCCCGTTGATGTTGGTGCTAACCTTCGTCTATGCAAAAGTCTGCATTGGCTATGCGAAGATGATTTTGCGAGACTTGAAGGCTTTCTTTGTCGGAAATTCAAACTCGTATAGCAAAGGAAATGCAACGGAGATATCGCAGATGCGTACGATTGTCTACGCAATTTCGGTGGTGCCGGTGGCATTGTTCTGCAATTTCGCGAAATTGAACATTTCGGGGCATTTGTCATCGACTTATATCATAGCCTTTCTGATTGCGTTGGCAAGCATTTCGATCTACGTCTTGTTCAAGTTGGCAGTCGCAAAAATATTGACGTACGTTTTCTTTGAACGAGAGATGTATGAGACGGTAAAATCGGGTATCATGCTGATATTCTTTGGTTTATCGTTGGTTTTGTTGATCGTAGACTTGTTCCTTGCCTATTCACCAATGGGGAATGGAATGATGATGGTCGGTTTTGTTGTTTGTGGGTTGGCAGTTCTTACCTATCTGTTGAAACTGTTGACGCTTTTTTTCTCAGGATTTGGGTCTGTTTTTTATATTATTTTGTATCTTTGCACGCTCGAAATTATGCCTACGGCAGTGCTTGTAGCAATGCTTTTAGAGTTTGTTTAAAATATTAAAATATAAGCAGTTATAATGGTGAAGATAAAGCGGATTTTGGTGTCACAACCAAGGCCTACAGCGGAGAAATCTCCGTATTTTGATTTAGAAGAGAAGTACGGGGTCAAGATTGATTTTAAGCCATTTATAAAGGTTGAGCCGGTTTTAGCGAAGGAGTTTCGCCAGCAGAAGGTCAATATTTTAGACTATACTGCGGTAGTCTTCACGGCAAGAACGGCAGTTGACCATTTCTTCAGACTTTGCAAGGAGCTGCGTATTACCATCCCCGAGACTATGAAATATTTCTGCGTCTCTCAGTTGGTTGCCAACTATTTGCAGACCTATATTCAATATAGAAAGAGAAAGGTCTTCTTCAGCACTACGGGAAAGATCGAAGATTTGATGGTCAGTGTCAACAAGCACTTAGACGACAAGTTCCTTGTTGCAGTGTCCGACGTTCATGATGTGAACTCTGTGGCTGCAGTCGATGGCAAGGCAGACATCATCACTTTGATGGAGCAAGCCAAAGCAGACTATACCAAGGCGGTGATGTATAAGACTGTTTGCACGGACTTCACCCAGGAGCCAGATTTCAACTACGATATGTTCGTCTTCTTTAGCCCAACAGGAATTAGTTCATTGTTCAAGAACTTCCCTGATTTCGAGCAAGGCGATATTTGCATCGGTTGTATGGGTTCCACAACGTTGAAGGTGGCACAAGAGGCTGGTTTGAGAGTTGATGTGCAAGCACCAACGCCAGAAGCACCATCAATGCCTGCCGCACTTGATTTGTTCTTGAAGAATCAAGCCAAGAAGAAGTAAAAATCGAAAGATATAAGGATGGAGAGTGAGCCATAATGTTATATCGGTTTACTCTCCATTTTGATATAAATTAGAGATGTGAGATAAGCATTTATCAGAAACAAAATGCAGGAGCGTAAGAATACTTTTCCGAAGAAAGAACATTTGTCGGGAGAAATGGAGATAGAGAAAGTGTACCGCGAGGGCGAGTATCTATTTTGTTTCCCCTATAAGGTTGTTGTTTGTTTGGCAAGAGAGAAGGAGCGTGAAGCGTTGCGTATCTTGGTGAATGTACCCAAAAAGAGATTCAAACATGCGGTGGATCGCAATCGAGGAAGACGACAAATCCGTGAGGTCTATCGTTTGAACAAACATGCGTTGAGGGATTATCTCACAGAGCAGGGTCTACACCTTTATATTGCCATCCACTATGTAGGAGAAAAATTGGAAACAACGGCATTCTTAGAGAAGAAAATGGTGCTGTTGCTCGATAAGGTGAAAAAAAAGGTGGAGCAAAAAGAATTTAAGTTCCTTTCTTCCGTTAAAGAAATAAAAGGAGGAGGGAATGAGCGTGCCGTTGAAGTTTGATGAGATGATGAGAGACGTATGGGCAAGATTTTGTAAACTGATGGTGGAGGTTTTCTTGCTTCCGATAAAGTTTTACAAATTGTGTATATCGCCTTTGTTGCCTCCAAGTTGCCGTTACACACCGACCTGTTCTGAGTATGCAATGATCGCAATACGAAAATATGGTGTGTTGAAAGGCGGTTGGTTGGCTTTTAAGCGGATAATGCGTTGTCATCCGTGGGGGGGGAGTGGCTATGACCCAGTGCCTTAGAGTGAATAAAAACAGAATAAATTTTCAAAGTCGAGTGTGAAAAGAAAAAAACAGCTTGCATTGTAATATTTTCCTTATAGAGTATGGCTGTTTGAAAAAATATACATAGATTTGCACTCGTTATGGAATATTTATTCCAATTACGAATGAATTATAATTAGAGACGTGAAAAGCAGAAAAGAAAGATTAGCGATATTGCGCGAGATATTGGAGACATCGTCAGCAAGTAGCCAAGAGCAGTTGACGAAGATGATGGCAGAGAGAGGTGTGAACATCACTCAAGCCACATTGTCTCGATATTTAAAGAGAATGAAGGTAGTGAAGACGGTGGGTGCCGATGGCGAGTACACCTATCGTTATCCAGTAGGATATGGTATGGAATACCGTCCGATCATTGATTTGGACGAGCCGCCATCACAGAAAGTGCAGAATCTTCAACAACCAACGAGTTACACTCAGTTGATGATGAAGCAACAGCAGATGGAGGACGGTTTCAAGCGTGTCGCTACGAAGGTGGATTTCTCAGGAAACATCATCGTTATCCACACTCGCCCTGGATACGCCAGCAGTTTGGCATCCGAATTGGATGAGAATGGAAAAGAGTACATTCTCGGAACTGTAGCTGGTGATGATACAATCATCGCTGTCAAGAAGGAGGATGTAACACAAAATGAGGTGAAGACTGCGTTGAGAAGAATCATTCCTCCTTTGTTTGAAGTAGAAATGTAGAAATATTATAGATATTTATTTGTTCGTGCTAATTTGTCATAAATAACTATGGATCAAGAGATTGAGATATATGTTGCAGATGAGCGACATATTCCATACGTAGACACTATCTTAGAGACGATAGCGTCGGCTGCCAAGGTTCGCGGTACTGGTATTGCAAAGAGAGACCCAGAATACGTGAAGCAGAAAATGAGAGAAGGTAAAGCCGTTATTGCTTTATGCGGCGATGATTTTGCAGGATTCAGTTATATTGAGACGTGGGAAAACAAGAAATATGTAACCACCTCAGGTTTGATTGTTCCTGAAAAATATAGAGGTCATGGTTTGGCGCGACGTATTAAGCACGTTACGTTCACATTGGCGCGTTTAAGATGGCCAGAGGCTAAAATCTTCAGTCTGACTTCTGGTGCGGCAGTGATGAAGTTGAACACTCGATTGGGATATTTGCCAGTAACCTTCGCCGATTTGACAGAAGACGAGTCGTTCTGGAAGGGTTGCAAAGGTTGCATCAACTACGATGTTTTGCAACGTACGGGCAGACGTTACTGTATCTGCACAGGTATGCTTTTCGATCCTCATGATCCTCTCTGCGTGGAGATGTCGGAGCGTGAGATGTCGAAAGACACCAAGGTGATGGATATCGTCAAGAGAGGTTTAGACTTGGATAAGTTGGATAAGAAATAAAAGATCATTTTATAACAATAACAGAGATGGCTAATAAAAAAGTGGTTGTTGCATTCAGTGGAGGTTTGGACACCTCATTCACTGTGATGTATCTTGCAAAAGAAAAGGGTTATGATGTCTATGCAGCATGCGCCAACACTGGAGGTTTCAGCGAGGAGCAGTTGAAGACAAACGAGGAGAATGCCTACAAGTTGGGTGCTGTTAAGTATGTAACACTAGACGTAACAAAGGAGTATTATGATAAGAGTTTGAAGTACATGGTCTACGGAAATGTGCTTCGTAACGGAACATACCCTATCTCTGTATCTTCAGAGCGTATTTTCCAAGGTATGGCAATTGCTCGCTATGCTAAGGAGATCGGTGCAGACGCAATCGCTCACGGATCAACAGGTGCAGGAAACGACCAGGTTCGTTTTGATATGACCTTCTTGGTGATGGCTCCAGGTGTTGAAATCATCACTTTGACACGTGATATGACGCTCACTCGTCAGTATGAGATTGATTATTTGAACCAACACGGTTTCTCTGCAGATTTCGCTAAGTTGAAGTATTCTTACAACGTAGGTATCTGGGGAACTTCAATCTGCGGTGGTGAGATTTTGGATTCAAAGCAAGGTTTGCCAGAGTCTGCTTACTTGAAGCAAGTAACTAAGAGCGGTAGCGAGATCCTCAAGATTGGTTTCAAGAACGGTGAGGTTTGCTCGGTTAACGGAAAAGAATATTCAGACAAGATCGAGTGTATCCAAGCCATCGAGAAGATTGGTGCCGCATACGGTATCGGTCGTGATATGCACGTTGGAGATACAATCATCGGTATCAAGGGACGTGTAGGTTTCGAGGCTGCTGCTCCAATGTTGATCATCGGTGCGCATAAGTTCTTGGAGAAGTTCACCCTTTCTAAGTGGCAGCAATACTGGAAAGACCAAGTTGCCAACTGGTATGGAATGTTCTTGCACGAGTCTCAGTATTTGGAGCCAGTTATGCGTGATATTGAGGCAATGCTCGAGAGCTCACAGCGTAACGTGAACGGTGAGGTTTCTTTGGAACTTCGTCCACTTTCATTCTCAACAGTAGGTGTTGATTCACCAGACGACTTGGTTAAGTCTAAGTTTGGCGAGTACGGCGAGATCAACAAGGGATGGACTTCAGATGACGCTAAGGGCTTCATCAAGGTTCTTTCTACTCCACTTCGCGTGTACTACGCAAATCACCCTGAGGAGAGTGAGAATATCTAATTTGAAATTTTTCATTGAGAAAGATAGAAGAAGGGCGCGCTTGAATAGGTGCGTCCTTTTTTTGTGAATTGTAAAAAGACCAAAATAAAGAATATGGGATATACGATAATAGTGGCAGTGTCGGATAACGGAGTGATTGGTAAAGACAACCGTCTGCTGTGGCATTTGAATGGCGATATGAAGCGTTTTAAGGCATTGACAACGGGACATACGATCGTGATGGGGCGTAACACGTTCCTTTCGATTGGGAAAGCGTTGCCAAATCGTCGCAATGTCGTTTTGTCGACAACAATGAAAACGGGCGACATTGAGAATGTGGAGGTTTTTGCCACGATAGAAGAATTTCAGAAGAGTGTAGCGAAAGACGAGGAAGTCTATGTGATCGGAGGCGGAAAAATCTACAGAGCCTTTTTGCCGTTGGCGGATAAAGTCTGCCTGACGCATGTGCATACCACAGTTGAAGGCGACACTACTTTCCCATCGTTAGACCCTTCGGAGTGGAAAGCCATCGCCACGGAGAAGATGCACGCCGACGAGAAAAACGATTTCGATTATGATTTCGTTGATTATATTAGAGGATAGGGGCTGAAAAATGGAAAAAAAACGCTACCTTTGCGCTTGGATTTTAAATCGAACATATCAAAAATAAATCATGGGAAAAAAAATTAGCTTAGCAATTGGTGTGATTTTATCATCGATTTTTCTTTTGTTTGTATCCTCGTGTAAAGACAAGGATGAAACAAAGGAGGTACATCATTCGACCTATTATTATCAAGTAGATGTTCCAAATGCCGACGATGTCGTGTATGTCGTTTTGGATAGTGTAACTACGAAAATAAAGTCAGTTGTTAACTATCCTGATTGGGTATCTGTTATGGTGTTGGATAGTATGTCGAATGGACACCCGATAGTCTGTTTGTCTGTAACGTTAAGTGAAATAGATGAGAATTATAGAGGAACGGTTCTTATGACGACAGAGAATGAGGACAAAGTAATCTTGATTTTGAAACTGTCGTTAATAGGTGAGAATTCTGATGACACGTCAAGTGACAACGACTTTTATACAAATTGGGAAAATTTTGAGAGTACTTGTGTTCTCACGAAAAATGGACAGGATACGGTAAATTTGCCGTGGGCAGATCAAGCTTCGACGACTATACCTCGGAACATTCGAATTGATGTCAAGAAGGCAGATGGATGGGAGATGGCTTTCTGCTCATTGAATAAGATTGGATTGCGAGATTGTAATTATTTTATGTTGTACAACCGCTATCTTGGAATATTGAGAGTTTTCTATTATGTGTCTGACGCATCCACAACAGGTTCAAATTATTCGTTTGAGGTTGATTTAGGATCTTCTGATAATACGTCGGCTTTCAAGTCTGCTTTCTATCATTCGTTGGCGTATGCAATTCCAGCCAATCACAAAGTTAGGAGTGATGCGGATTTGTTAGGCGGTTGTAAGCAACCTAATACGTTCAAATCCATTTATGAGCCCCACTCAACAGCCTCGTCTCCGGCTCTATCTATTGGATGGACTGCTTTCGACATAGATATGACGGCTTATTGTTCGACTTCGGAAAACTGGAAATCTGCTAATATAGATCAGATGAATGTTTATTGCAAAACGACAGAGTATAAAGACTTAAGTTTGTCGGGTTCTCTTACTGCCAATATCGATGGAAAATATTCTTCAGCAGAGCAACAGCAGACTTCTTCATCTTCGGGTATCAGTAAGTTATTAACGCAATTTGGCGGTAAAATGGCAGGAAGTTATTTCGTTAAGGGAATAGAATCATTAGAGAGAAAAACTGCGGTTGTCCCATACGTTCACTTTCTTGCTGCGGGATGTAACGTTGCAGCTATGATTTTAGATGAACATCTTGAACGTCCTGTGGACTCTATGCCTGGAAAAATAAAGATGAATTTGACTGGGAAAATAAATTTGTCTGGTTATATGGCTGGTTTTGCTTCCAATAGTGTTCCTTCATTGACTATCGGTTCGGATTTATTTGATAGTGACTCCCATTTTGGAGAAGGAGTATGGAATCTCACAGCAGATCCTGTTATCTATGTGGTTGATGACCTGATTTTGGGAGATGCGAAAAGTATAAACTTGGTGAATAAAGGTGGTGGAACCTATAGTAACAATGAGGTAGAAGACTATCATCTTCGTATGGTTTCTTTCCTTGACCCAACGAGTGTAAAATTGGCGATAAATACGAATGTTTTCAATGACGTGTCTAATGTGTCTGTAACTTGCGACTACGGAGTTTATCCAGATGTTGAGGCAGGACACACCTCTGATTATGTTAGTCTTCTCGGGTTCAGTCGTCCTACGGTTGATATTGTGAAGAGTAGCGAAACTATGTCTATCTACAGATCTTCTAATTCTTCTAATAAAACGAAGTATATGAGGTTGCCTCACACCGACTTTATGTCTGAGTTAATGGGAGAGGTAGCAGGAGCGGAAGATATAAAGACGGAGACACAGGGTGTCTGTGAGGTCGTAAAGCAAAATGGAGCTGATTATTACTATTATGGTAGAAAAATGAATTCTGATGGTAGAGCCTTTATTGTATCGCCTCAGGTCTATTTCCCATATAGTGTGACAGACACAAAGAGCGAAATTAAAAATGGTCAGATTCCAGATTTTGTAGTATTGGTGACTGTCAGATTCCAGTCTGGTGGACGTACATTCATATTTGCTCAACGATTCATCCCGAAAGTGGTTGCGATATCTTCTGACAAGCTTAAGGAAAAATTGGAGGAGTTGGAAAATTATGCTGAAGCTTGTGAGGATGAAGAATATGTGAACTCATTTACTGTTGGAGGTAAAACGGTGGGTGTTTTGCATACAGACGGAGCTGCAGGCATTCAAAAAACAATTGATATCTTAAAGGCTGTAGTTAACTATTAATATATGTTCTTATGAGGAAAGTAAATCTTTTTATAATATTGGCATCTACGTTTATTAGTATGGTGTCGTTTCTTGCTTGTTCGAAGGATGATGATGATACAAAGTCTGAGCAGGATAAAGAGCCGATTATGGTAACTTCGTATGATCAGGTGAAGTTCTTCCAAAATAACATTGTAGAGATAGATTCTGTTGGAAATGTTCTTCAAAGATTGTATGGAAGTAAGTTAAATTCGGCAGATTCTACTGAACTTTATGTCTCAGTGGATAGTTTGGAAGAGGCTATTGACCTCTTCAAAGAGTGGATGTCTCCAGATACAAAAGTAGAAGAGGTGGCACCTTCCGAAGTAAATATGAAGGCGGATCTTGCCGATGAAAGTGGTGTGGTGAAGGAAACTGTCTATTTTAATCAAATCACGGATGGCGGAGAGAATGTCGCAGAAGTTACGTTTAAAAATGGTGATGTTATCAAGCATATTTCAAGGATTGTATTTATGAAAGTAAGTGCATGGCCTGAAAATACTGAGATGACTAAGTATTCTCTTGGAGAGGTTGTGAATTATAAAGGTTCCACATGGGTTTGCATTAGAGAAGCGAAACCTGGACGGACAGGTTTGATTATGTGTCTTTACGAATTAATGAGTGAAGATGAGGTTGCCCGTAAAATATCATTCAGATTAGCTGGTGAGTCTGAGGCAAAGACAGTCTCTACAGTGTTAAGATCAGACTGGGACACTTATAGTGCTTTTTTTGCAGATGCAGGAATGAATTTGAGATCTGATGTATTCTATCGTACTCGTGAAATCAGCTGGAAATTTTGGACTTATCACATAAAGTTGTCTACTGGAGAGGGCGCACGGCTGTTTGACTGTACTAAATATTATCTTTTTGTGCGTTCGTTCGGGCTGGTCGATGAATGAAATAAAGAGACATAAAAAGGGCAGATGCAATATTTGATTAAAATATTGTCTATCCTTATAGGTTTGTGTGTTTTGGGGTCGTGCAAAGAATCTTCGGAAGAGGATATTGTATTGACCCCAGAATACAAAAAGGTTTTGGTGTTATTCGAGCCTGATTCATGGGGAGATGATGGCTATAATGATTTGATTTATAAAGGATTACTTAATTACATAAAAGGAAAACCATCTGATGTTAAAGTGAATTATTACAATCCAGCTTCAATGGAAGTGGCAGAGAAGATGGTTGAAGAATGGAAATTAGACACTTTGACGAGCAAGCAACGGTTGCTTGTATTGGCAAGTCCGTTATATAAAGAGTTGTTACTGAGGAAGTTCGGTGATGACACATTAAATACTAAAAGCAGGAACATACTTTTGTTTGAGAGTGATGAAGTTGATATAGAGGGAGTTTCCACGTTCAGCTTCTGTATGTATGGAGTTTCCTATATTGCTGGTGCTTGGGTAGGAGAGCACAGAATGGTTCCACTTATAGCGAAAGCGTTTTGTTCGGATTCTATTACAAGTTATGAAAAAGGATTTAAGGATGGATATGAAGATTATTATAATGGATCGGAGTCATTCGACTTTGTCTATGACTATCTATCTGATTCGGAGAATGGCTATAATATGGAAGACTCTGCATACGTTATGATGTATGAGTGGACTAAGCTGTCTAACTTTGTTTTCCCGATTATTGGTCGTTCTGTAAGTGGCGTTTATCGTTATCTTCGAGAGTATGATTATGGGTATTTGACGGTTGGTGTAGACTCTGACCAGAATGAATATTGCAGGGTAATAGGTAATATGATAAAGAGCGTAGATGTGGTTTTGGTAGACTATCTAAAAAGATGGGGAGCGGGAGATCCTTTGCCGAAAAAAGCCACATTTGATATGCAAAGTGGATATGTTTATTGGTTGGAGTCGTCAACAGTAGTCAATAAGGTTAGTGACGAATTGAAGGATATTGCTATGAAAAAAGAGGAAGAATATGAGAGTAGCCGTTAAGTTTTTCATAGTTGTAGTTGCTGTGTTTTTGTCCGTTTCGTGTGAAGACCACTTGGATCAAACAACTTCTTCGGAATCAACGACTTGGATAACGAAGAAGGTCGCTGTGGTTCTTCCGATGGGGAATGGTCAGGACGTATATTGGAAACGAACCTTGAATCAGTGTGCAGAAGATTTAGAAGAGGCGTTTTATGGGCAAGAGATAGGAATCAAGTTGGAATATGAGTGGTATGATGAAGATAAAGAAGAGGTAAGTGCTTTGTCGGAAACGCTTTCTCAGAGGAGTGACGTGGTTGCTGTCATTGGAGGGTTGTATTCTGAAAACGCGCTTTCTATGGCAGAAAAATTCAGTAAGAGTTCTGTTAAAAAACCGTTTTTCACTGTTGCGACGACTCAAGAACTTATTAGAAAATATGCGGATTCGATGTCCCCTCAGTGTGTTTGGGCTTTGGTGACTGTGGATATTAAGCAGTGTGAAATGTTACTCTACTTGGCGTCTTTCTATGGAGCGAAGAAGGTGGCACTTTTGGTAGGAGAAGATTCAAAATATGGAGCCACATTTAACGAGTGGTATGTCAAAAAATATGAAGATTTCGGTTTGGAATCATCTGGAGTATATGCGTATGAGAGTGGGAAAGTAGATGATTGTATAAAACAGGTGGCAGAGTCAGATGCGGAGTGTGTGATTTGCGTTCCGTCGAATGTGGATGACGTGCTAACCATAGGAAAGACGCTTTCTCAATTGAAAGTTAGTAGCGACTGCGAACTCAAATGCTTGTATTCTGATATGGCTTATTCAAAAGAACTGCTTAGTAGTCTGGATGTAGGGATAGTGGAAGGAATAGAAGGAATCACGGTGGGTGCAGACCCTAACAGTGGTTTTGACACAAGGTATGAAGTGTCATACGGAGAGTTGCCATTAGAGGGCGAAGCACAATTTTATGATGCTGCTATGATGATAGGCTATGCTTCTTTTCTCCAGCATAAAAGGAATATTAAAACCTTAAATGAAGCGATAAAAGTATTGGTTGATGGACGAGATGAATATAATTATTCTCCGACGATAGAGAGTATGCACGATTTTGTATCAATGATGGCATCAGGGAAAAATCCTAATTTACAAGGGACCTCGGGTGACTTAGATTTTGATTCGTATGTGTACACTAATGTGTTGACGAGCACCTATTATCATTATAAGATATACCAAGGGAAATACCTTATTGTGGACTATTTAAGTGATTCCAACGAGGAGAACTCGTATATGACGACCTGGCAGTTGAAAATTAGATATGCCCAAGATTTGGGCGGAAATCCTGTAGATACGTTGACCTATCCTGAATTAGACGAGAAATGGGCATTATTGGTGGCAGGACCTTCCGGAGCGTGGGAATATTATCGATTTCAAGCAGATGTTTTTGGAATTTACCAATATCTGAAAAAAAATGGGTATGATGACGACCATATCATTCTGGTAACGGAAGACGACATTGCCTATAATCCTTCAAATAAACTTTCTGGAACAATATACTTGGATCCGGAAGGAGAGAATGTCCACACGAATGTTGATGTTGACTACAAAATTTCCGAATTGAGTCCAACAGATCTGAAATCTATATTGTGTGGTGAGCGAAGTAACCGATTGCAGAAAGTGATAGAGGCGGATGAAGATGATAATGTCTTTTTCTTTTGGAGTGGTCATGGTAATAGGTTTCGTTTGGATGACAGACAATTGCAGTATGAGTTGCAGTGGGGCAATTCAGCAGGAATTGGGAAAGGATTCAGTCGGGATATGGTTGCTGAGGTGTTTCAATCTATGTATCAAAAAAAGTGTTATAGGAAATTGCTTTGTATGGTGGAGGCTTGCTATTCGGGTGGCGTTTTTGATGGTATAGAAGGCTATCCAGGAATGCTTGCTTTCACGGCGGCTCGTGCAAATGAGACCTCCTCTGGGGCGAAATATGACAAAACAATGGGAACTTTGTTGACGAATATGTTTTCTATGAATTTCCAGGATTGTGTGAAGAAGAATCCGAAGATGAGTTTGCGTGAGTTATACGACAAGCTGTACGTCAATACGGTTGGATCACACGTTACGTTGTTCAATAATGCCAACTATGGAAACCTGAATCTGAATAGTATAGAAGAGTTTGTTGTGTATTGAAAAGACAGGGTGTTTGCGCATTTATATTTGTCCGTTCGAATACTCTAAAAATGTGCAATAAAACTGCAAAATGTACTTTTGCTACCGTAAATTTGGTGGAAAATGACAAAACAGCCATTTCAAATTTGGTGGAAAATGACAAAATGGGGGTAAAAAATTTGGTGGGGATTTTGAGGCGTCGTATTTTTACCGACAAAAGAATGGGGATATGGGTGAAAAAAATATGTACTTCAAGAGGAAGATTTACGATACGATGCTGAAATGGAAGTCTGAACGGCAAGGTGCAACTGCGTTGTTGATTCAGGGAGCAAGACGTATTGGAAAGTCGACTGTGGCAGAGGAGTTTGCAAAACGCGAATATAAATCGTATTTGCTGATAGATTTTTCGAATGTGTCGAAAGAGGTAAGTGATTTGTTTTCAGACATATCAAATTTAGATTACCTTTTTATGAGACTGCAGTTCATATGCCAGCAGCAGTTGTTTGAAAGAGAGTCTGTTATAATTTTTGACGAGGTGCAGTTGCAACCATTAGCCCGACAAGCCATCAAGCATTTAGTGAAAGATCACCGATATGATTACATTGAAACTGGGTCGATGATTTCCGTTCGCTCTAAAAGTAAGGGAATTTTGATTCCGAGTGAAGAGACAAAGGTGGATATGTTTCCGATGGATTATGAGGAGTTTCGGTGGGCTTTAGGCGACACGGTTACAATTCCGTTGTTGCGTACAGCGTTTGAGAAGAGAATGCCTCTGGGAGATGCTGCACACCGTAAGATGATGCGGGATTTCCGATTGTACATGCTTGTCGGTGGTATGCCTCAGGCTGTTGAGGCTTATTTGAAGACGAATAATCTCTCAGCGGTAGATGCTGTAAAACGTGATATCATATCTCTTTATGAGGAGGATTTTGAGAAGATTGATGAGACGGGAAAAGCAAAGGCGATGTTTGATGCAATTCCTGCGCAGTTGAGCAATAACACGTCTCGTTATCAAGTGGGGGTGGCTTTGGAGAATGAGCGAGTGGATAGGGTTTTGAACATCGTGAAAGACATAGAAGACTCGATGACGGCGAATATTGTCTATCGTTCGGAAGACCCAAATGCAGGGTTGGCGCTGACAAAAGATATTGAGTGCTTTAAAATGTATGCGTCGGATACGGGCTTGTTTGTAACGTTGGCGTTTAAGGATCAAGCGATTACGGAGAATATTATTTATGAGAAGTTGCTGAGCGACAAACTAAGTGCGAATCTGGGTTATGTCTATGAAAATGTGATTGCGCAGATGCTTAGAGCGTCGGGTAAAAATCTCTTCTATCACACTATGCCATACGCGGATGGTAAGAAATATTACGAGGTAGATTTTGTGATTGCAGACAAGCATAAGGTGTCGCCCATAGAGGTGAAATCGTCAGGCTATAAAACGCACAAATCGTTGGATTTCTTTTGTGAAAAATATTCTGAACGGATCCAAAACAGGTATTTGATTTACACAAAAGACTTGAAGCGAGAGGGTGGCGTCGATTACATTCCAGTTTATATGACGATGTTTGTTTGATGAAATTTCCGTAATTTTACATAGAATCTAATAGAAGACGTGCTTATGAAAAAGTTTACCTTTGTTGATCTATTTGCTGGCATTGGAGGGTTTCATAATGCCTTGCATAGTGTGGGTGGAGAATGTCTTGCTTTCAGTGAAATCGCTCCAGATGCAATTAGTGCGTATTGTGCGAATCTGAACATGACGGCAGAGGAAAATCTGGGCGATATCACAAAATTGAAAACGCTTCCGTCGCATGATTTTATGACGGCTGGTGTGCCTTGCCAAAGTTGGTCAATCGCAGGAAAAAAATTAGGATTTGATGATGATAGAGGTCAACTGTGGAATGATACTCTGTTCCTTTTGAATGAGGTTCGTCCGAAGGTTTTCTTGTTTGAAAATGTAAAGGGTTTGGTTGACCCAAGAAATAAGAAGGCGATTGATTATATTCTCGATCGAATTAAACAAGCTGGCTATTATGCAGAAAAATATCTCCTAAATGCGTACGATTATGGTGTTCCTCAAAATAGAGTTCGTGTTTATATTGTCGGATTCTCTGAAAAGAAATATTTTGACAGATTCTGTCTTCCGACACCTAATCCTGGTTCGGTTCAATTAGGAGATGTCCTGGATGATTATGATAATAAAGAGGAAAAACGAGAATGTACGAAAAAGGCGAGATGGAGTCTGTCGTGCAATGAACAGGGGTTCAATGATTATTTCTTGTTTAACGATTTGAGAAATGGTCCGACAACAATTCATTCATGGGATATCCAGCCGACGACGGATCGCCAGAAGTATATCTGCGGACTTCTACTGAAAAACAGAAGAAAGAGTATATATGGAATTTTAGATGGTAATGCCTTGTCTGTCAAGCATTTTCAAGGTATTGATTCTTCTATTTCTTTAGAGGAATTAGAAGAATTGGTGGAGTGTAATATACTCAAACATAGTCCATATTATTATGAGGTTTGTTCTGAGCAGTGGACTGGCTTGTCGGAAGATGATAGATTCTTGTTGCAACATCATGAGAACAACATTCTGATGGTTGACAAACTGAAGATTGACAAGGAATTCAAGAAGAGAAAGATTGGTGTGATGGAGACGTTGTATCGCTT
Source organism: Flexilinea sp. (assembly GCA_963648205.1). Taxonomy (GTDB): domain Bacteria; phylum Bacteroidota; class Bacteroidia; order Bacteroidales; family Paludibacteraceae; genus UBA1181. Next base: position 178 of record CAVJCT010000063.1, on the reverse strand, counting down.
GGAAGAGCAGGGAATTGTGCGTTGCTCTGAGATGAGGTATGACTTCAAAAACACTAAGATTAGCACTGGTTTAAATGGGATAAATCGAATCTTTTTACCTTCTTCAAAAATCTATCCGACATTGGTGGCAAGTGATACTAATGATTTTGTGTCGAATCAGGATATAATGGCGGACTCT
>CAVJCT010000062.1:0-14438 GCA_963648205.1 Flexilinea sp. | reverse complement strand
CAAACTTGTAAACGGAGAAAAATAAAATTTTGGGTGTCCCAGTGACGAAAACAGGAAAGGAACTACTTGAAGACGAATGCAATCTAATAAATCAGCACTCAGAACAAGAACTTTCACAAACAGTCAAAGGCTATCTTGCAAGAGCAAAATCAAAGATTACAGAGGTGATTAGTCTGATAAAGAAGGAAAATGAACAATCATTAGAGACAACCCAAGAACCCCAATTTCCTTATTCATCTGGACCCCGAGAATATCAAAAATTAGCATTTGAGAACTGGAGAAAACCACAGCGTGGACTTTTCGCAATGGCTACAGGCACAGGAAAAACGCTCACATCTCTCAATTGTTTATTAGAAATTTACAAGAGAGTCGGTTATTACAAAGCGGTAGTACTCGTACCAACACTTACTTTGGTTGATCAATGGGTAGAAGAATGTAAAAAGTTCAACTTTTCGAATATCCACAAAGTATGCTCCAAAAACATCAACTGGAGGAATGAAATTGAAACTTTGCAAATAAACGAGGATTCTAATCCACCTGACAAACAGAATTCTTTCATTATCATATCCACTTACGCCTCTTTTGCAAGAGATAACGTATTTACCACTCTAAATAAATTCTCGCCCAGGACACTTTTGATAGCAGACGAAGCCCACAACATGGGGTCTGGCAGAATACTTGACAGATTAGAGGGAATCAAATTTCAGCGACGTATCGGGTTATCTGCTACACCAGAAAGGCAATTTGACGATATTGGAAACAAAAGGCTAAATGATTTTTTTGGCATAACAGACCACTATACATTTGAATATTCCATGAAAGAGGCTATTGACAACGGCTTCCTTTGTCGATATTACTACTATCCCCACTTAGTTCACCTAACCGACGAGGAAATGAACCAATATATGGAGATAAGCAAGAAACTATCAAAAATGTTCAACTGTGATAGTAACACTTTTGCTAATGGAGACGACGTTCTTACCGCATTGTTGCTAAAAAGGAAAAGAATTATTCACAAAGCCGAAAATAAAGAACTCATTTTCAAAGACATAATAGAAAAAAGATACAGAGAAAAAGGAAACTTGAAATACACTTTAGTTTACGTTCCTGAAGGAAATCTTCCAGACGACAAAGCAGACGTATTCGACCAAAAAGAATCAATCGGTATAGACGATGATGCAGAACACCTCATCGACAGATATACTCAAATTGTGAGCGAAGTGAGTCGAACGACAACTGTTAGAAAATTCACATCCGACACGAAAGAACGCAACAAAATGCTGTCAGACTTTGCAAGCGGAGATTTGGAAGTTCTCACCTCAATGAAATGTTTGGACGAAGGCGTAGACGTACCACGAAGTGAATTGGCGATTTTTTGTGCAAGCACTGGCAATCCACGCCAATTCATTCAACGAAGAGGGCGTATTTTACGCTTGCATAAAGATAAACATTGCGCAATAATACACGACTTGGTGGTTGCGCCACTAGTAAACAGTGCATCCGAATGTTTCAATATGGAACGAAGACTACTCGCCAACGAACTGAAGAGGGTACACGATTTCGCCACCCTTTCAGAAAACGCAGATGCTACACTGAATGAACTAAAAGACATCTTATCATATTACAATTTATCAATTTTCTAAAATATGGCATACACATCGAATGACGACAAAATGTTAGAAGCTGTACTAACAGACCCAAACCTCATGAAGTTTGGCAAATACACCGTTGCAGAGATAACAAACATTTATCAAGCAATCGGATCTGACAACTATGTGATAAGTGCAGTCGCACAAATCATCAAACGCTCTTCCGAAGGTGCGACAAAAAAAGAGATTTACAAAGAAGTTACTGAATACTTAAAGAAAAACGTTTAACGTATGATTATCAAAGAAATTACCATAAAGAACTTCCGAAGTTACTATGGGGAAAACAAATTCGTTTTCTCTGACGGACTGACACTCATCGTCGGAGATAATGGAGATGGAAAGACAACTTTTTTTGATGCATTACAGTGGTTATTCAACAACACACCAGATGAAAAACCAAAAATTGACAATGTATCAGAAATGAGCAAATCTGAACTTGAAATAGGAAAATGCAACGAGCTGTCAGTTTCAATGCTTTTCGATCATGATGGAGAAAAATTTGTTGAGAAAAAATTTTCATTTGAACGTACAGATGAAACTAATTACAAAGCGTATGACTTTTCATTCAGAGGATATGAGAAAAACAAATCTGAACGAGAGGTAGTAAGCGGTAAGAATTTGATGGACAGATGCTTTGATGCCTTTATTCAACGTTTCAGCATGTTCAAAGGAGAGTCTACACTTAATGTGTTTGACAATCGAGCAGCACTCAAGGAGTTGGTCGACAAATTCTCCGATGTCCGCAAATTTGACGAATTAGTTAGTATTTCTTCCGAGATGGAGAAAGACGCTAATGAGGCTTGGTTGAAAGAATGTCGTTCTGACAAAAAGATTGCCACCGAGGCAAAAGACTTGGAGATTCAACTAAAAAACGTTACTGAGAAAATCAACAACATAAAAAAGGAAATTGCAGAAAAGCAAATCTCTATTGACACATATTCTTCAAGATTAGATGAATTAGAAAAAAACCAGGAAAACTCTGAAAAATACAAAGAGATGAGCGATAGGCTGAAAAATCTCAATGAGAAGGCATCCAGATTGAAAGGACAGATTTCAGCCGTAAACAAAAGCTATGCTTTGCTTGACAAATACTGGATATTGTGCGCTTTCCCTGATATTCTCAACAGTTTCATGTCAAAAATTTCCTCTTTCAGCAAAGAAAAACGCAAACAAAACGAGGATTTCATAAAACAAAGATCTGAACAAATTGGGAAAATAAAAGCCATCGATGAAATCTGCAGCACACTGGAAGGTGGTGCAACTATGCTTCCATGGTATCTTCCTAATCAGGAGACGATGGAGGAAATGATTCACGACCATGTCTGCAAAGTTTGTGGAAGACCTGCTCCTGAAGGTTCTGAAGCATTCAATTTTATGATGTCAAAACTCAATGACTACAAAAAACACATTGCTGAAGAAGCCAAATCTAAGCGAGAAATAGAATCACTTGAGAAAAAAAAACTCTTTTCAGGCGAATATACAGAAGAAATTCACACCCTCAGCATTCGTCTGAGTGGTAATGAGGAAGCCAAAATTGCAGGAATCAAAGACGAAATAAAAGACCGTCTCAATTTAGAAGAGAAACTCAAATCTGACTTAAAGGAATTAGAAGATAAGATTCAAGAGACAAAAGACGACATCGCTCGCTTACTTATTCAAGCAGGGAATGTGTCAGAAGATATGCTGTTAAAGGATTTCACTGACATTCGAGGCATATTTGATCAAAAAGAAAGAGCAGCAAAACGCCTTGCTGCACTTGAGTCTGAGTTAGAATCCGAAGAAGAAAAGAAAGTTCGACTGAAAGAAAAATTCAACGCTCTAAATCCACAAAGTAGTCAAGTCAAAAATTACCAAGAGGTTCATCGTGCGTTTGAAGAGAAAACACATCCCCACCGACAAATGAATGTTAGAATACAAGTTTGAAAGTTATATTTTGTATATTTGCAAGAAATTCTATTGAAGAAAAACATAAATAACAAAATATGCCTCAGACATCGAATCGTGGACAACAGATGCCACAGTCTCCTATCAGGAAACTCGTTCCTCTGGCTGATAAAGCTAAAGAACGTGGCATCAAGGTGTACCATCTCAATATCGGTCAACCAGACCTTCTGACGCCTAAGTGTGCATTAGACGCTCTCAAAAAGATCGACCGCAAAATCTTGGAGTATAGTCCGAGTGACGGTATCAAAACATTGCGCGAAAAACTCGCTGGTTACTACCAAAAATTTGATATCAACGTTACCGCTAAGGACATTATCATTACCTGCGGTGGTTCGGAAGCGGTGAACTTCGCTTTTATGGCTTGCTTGGATCCAGGCGACGAAATCATCGTTCCTGAGCCTGCGTATGCCAACTACACCGCATTTGCCATCGCAGCGGGCGCAACCATCAAACCAGTTCTCTCTACTATCGAAGAGGGTTTCGCATTGCCTCATATTGAGAAATTCGAGGAGATGATCACCCCTCGCACAAAGGGTATCCTGATCTGCAATCCTAACAATCCTACCGGTTATCTTTATAACCAAAAGGAAATGAACAAGATTCGCGACTTGGTCAAGAAATACGACTTATACCTTTTCTCGGACGAGGTTTACCGCGAGTTCTGTTATACAGGTGCGCCTTACATCTCTGCTTTCCACTTGAAGGGAATCGAAGAGAACGTTATCCTATTCGACTCAGTATCAAAGAGATACAGCGAGTGTGGTATTCGTGTGGGTGCATTGGTTACCAAAAACGAAGAGGTTAGAAAGAGCGTGATGAAATTCTGTCAGGCTCGTCTTTCTCCTCCTTTGATCGGTCAACTCGTAGCAGAGGCTTCAATCGACACTCCAGAAGAGTATATGTTGGAGATGTACAACGAGTACGTTGAAAGAAGGAAATACCTCATCGATGGATTAAACCGTATCCCAGGCGTTTACTCTCCTATTCCGATGGGTGCTTTCTACACAGTGGCTCGTTTGCCAATCGACGACTCTGACAAATTCTGCGCTTGGTGCTTGGAAGAGTTCAACTACGAAGGTCAAACCGTGATGATGGCTCCTGCCTCAGGATTCTATACGGGTAAAGGAATTGGCAGGAACGAAGTTCGTTTGGCGTATGTGCTTGAGAAAGAAGAACTTGCGAAAGCATTGTTCGTACTCCAAAAGGCATTGGAAGCATACCCTGGTCGTGTAAATCCATAATTAAATTATCTTATAATGAATTACGAGTTGTTCATCGCCCGGAAATTGTTTTTCAGCAAAGAGAAAGGTGAAAAGCAAGAAGGACGGAAGATGACCAACTCGATCACTCGCCTCTCTGTCGGTGGCATAGCCGTCAGTCTGGTGGTAATGATCATAGCCGTTGGTGTTGTTATCGGCTTCAAACAAGAGGTGCGAAACAAAATCATCGGCTTTGGTTCTCACATACAGATTTCTGCCTCGTTTGCCAACCAAACCTACGAAACCCACCCTATTCAGTTCGACTCTACCCTCATCAGTACACTACAGAGAGATCCGTACGTTCACCATGTTCAGCAAGTGGGCATGCAACCGGGCATTCTCAAAGTCAATGACAATTTTCACGGCATCGTGTTAAAGGGTATCGACAAGAACTATGATTGGGAATTTTTCAAGAAAAACATCAAAGAGGGAACGATTCCTAATATCACAGACACTGCCACCTGCAATGAAATTCTCATTTCGCAGAAAGTGGCAGATTTGTTGCAACTGAAATTGGATGACAAAGTTCACGTCTATTTTGTGATAGACCGAAAAGTGCGCGTCAGACCAATGACCGTGAAGGGATTCTATGCCACTGGTTTCTCAGACTATGACAATCTTCTCATTTTAGGTGACATTCAACACATCCGCAAACTAAATGGTTGGGAATCCGACCAGTGCAGCGATTTAGAAATCGAAATCAAAGATTTCAATGCTTTAGACGAAGCCATCAGCAGTATCTACCCTATTGTCGGAAATAGGTTTGACAACAAGGGTAATTACTACATGATCAAGAGCATTAAAGATATTAATCCGCAGATTTTCAGTTGGTTAGACCTATTGGATATGAACGTGGTGATTATCTTTATCTTGATGATTGCCGTGGCTTGCTTCACGATGATTTCTGGGTTGCTGATTCTCGTTCTCGACCGCACCAATATGATTGGAATCTTAAAAGCGATGGGAGCGAATAATGGCAGTGTGCAACGAATGTTCCTCTACATCGCCTTGTTTATCGTGGGGAAAGGAATGATTATTGGCAACTGTTTAGGGCTGATTCTTTGCTATCTTCAGAAACAATTCAGTATCATAAAATTAAACGCCGACATTTACTATGTCGACGCTGTGCCTATTGAACTTTCATGGTTCAATGTTCTTCTTATTAACATCGGTGTCTTTGCTGTCTCAGCGTTGGTGTTGCGACTTTCCACCTACATCACAACAAAAATCTCACCAACAAAAGCCATTCGATTTGAGTAGGCTATTCGTGATTTGCTGAATCAGGTCGCAAGACACTCCACTACTTTTCCACTATGAGTGACTATAGACTAGGGTAAACAAGATTTTCTTCCGTTGCCACTTCCAAAACCTCGTGCAAATATTTGGCAGCCTCCCAACGAGCCTCTGGCAAATTCATCAAAAGATAATTTCCACAATCTTTCGGACTCTGACCTGGCACATCACCCATGAAATTAGCCACAAACTGAAAACATTCAATGAGTAATGGCAAAATCTCCTTTGAAGACAACAAGCCTTTCATCAAGAGATAATTACCTGTCAGACAGCCCATTGGTCCCCAATAAACAATTCTATCTTTCCAAACTGGATGGTTGCGAAGGAAAGTCGCCGCCAAATGTTCCATACAGTGAATCGCAGATGGCGACAACGCTGGCTCACGGTTTGGCTCTTTCATACGAACATCGAAAGTTGTAACATAATCGCCACCCACTTCGTCGATTCGACTTACATACACACCACGTTTCAACACCAAATGGTTTATGGTAAATGAAGGTATTTTATCCATATTTTTATTTCTTAATTGACCTAAAAACAATATAACAGAAATTATTTTTCCATTATATTCATTAGTTATTTCTTATACAAATCAGCATTAACAGAAGCCAAAAACTGTCTCGTCACCTCAAATGAACGAGTAGCCATTTCGCCCCAGAAATCAGCGTATTGGGTCGCATGATCCTCCGTATTTCCTGGAGTATCACTGATAATTCGGAAGGAAACGAATGGCACATTGTAAATGTAACACGTTTGAGCAATCGCAGCCGACTCCATATCAACTGCCAATCCCTTTGGGAAATGAGACTTGATAACATCCAACTCCTTTCGCGCAGTGATAAACTGATCACCTGTACAAATCAAACCAGCGTGAATCTTCGTATTTTGCTTCTCATTCAATTTCAAAGCGACCTCACACAAAGCCTTCGCTCCCTCATACTGAGCAGGAAGTCCTTGCACTTGACCATATTCATTGCCCTCGCCACACCACACATCGTGATACACAACATTCTGAGAGACAACCACATCCATCACGTTTAGCGATTTATCAATTCCACCTGCCACTCCCGTAGAGATGACACAGTCAGGAGAATAGGCATTGATCAACGCTGCTGAACCCAACGCTGCGTTCACCTTACCAATGCCACATTGTTGCAAAATCAACGTGTTACCGCCTAAAACTCCTTTCGTATACTTGAACGAACCGTGCGTCTCTTCCGACACCTGCTCCATCAAAGAAACGATTCTGTCATGCTCGGACGACATGGCCGTCAAAACTCCTATCTTCATATTTTGCAAGATTTTTACATATTTTCACTTCACAAAGATAGCATAATTATTACCTTTGTAGAGAAGGACTTAAAAACAAACAAGCAGAATGGCAAAAAAGATTTTTCCTTACGACGAAGAAGTTGATACACAGTTCAAATTAGCGAAAAGACTATTTCATGCTTCAATGAGCGGAGTAACCGCCGAGAGTATGAAAGGAATGGGCTACAAAGTGAATTTCGGTGTCGGACTACCTCGAATAAAGGAAATTGCCAATCGTTTTGAGTACAATTCACTGTTGGCCCAACGCACTTGGTGGTCGGATATCCGTGAACTGATGATTCTCTCCACCCTACTTTTAGGCAAACAGGCTGAAAAAGCATACGCTGAGATTTCCGATTTACACGAGTGGACAGCGCAACTCTTCAACATCGAACTCTGCGAACAATTTTCAAAAAACTTTCTTTCTCTTATCAATCCAAACGATAAAAAAACTGAAGAAATTTCATTGCAACTAATTGATAATAAAGAAGATAGAAAAGAATTTGAAGTGGCATTGGGTTATATCAACTACTGCAATCTTGTTGTCAGATACCCCGACTACACTTTTCAGACAATCGATAGAGTTTTTGAGATTTTGCAGAATGACGTTTATTCTGAGTCCTACAACATTTACGCCATGGCTGCACGATTTCTACGAGTCTACACACGCAGAGATGCAGAACGTGTAAAGCAATTTATTGACACCTTAGAAGCAAACAAAAGTGCTGGTGTACAGAAAGTTATCGAAGAAGTTCGCACTGAACTTATGTTCTACTTCGACTAAAATCTAAATATAGACGCATAACATTATGTTCAATCAAAACAAAGCAGAATTAGCCAATACAATCACACACGGACTTTCATTGTTGATTTTCTGTATGTTGTCTGTATTCCTATTTATAAAGGCAGTGCCTCACCATTCAACGCCACTGCTCATCGGACTGATACTCTTCTATTTTGCAGAAATTCTGATGTTTGGATCGTCCACGCTCTACCATTTCGCAAAAGATCCTGGGCAGAAACATAACCTTCGATATTTAGACCACAGTGCCATCTACGTCTCCATTGCAGGTTCGTATTCTCCGATTCTGTTATGGTCGGTCGGAGGCACGTTGGGCATCGTCTTTTTCATCATTATTTGGACATTAACCGTAGCAGGCATTTTCTACAAAATATTTGCGTTAGGCAAACATCCCAGACTCTCATTAGCCCTCTATTTGGCAATGGGGTGGATGGTTGTCTTCATAGCCAAACCCGTTTTCGAGGCATTTCCAGCCGTCAGTCTCTGGCTTCTTTTAGCGGAGGGAATCGCATTCTCGCTCGGAACAGTCTTCTTTTGGAAAGACGAAAAACGCACCTACAACCATGCTATATGGCATATTTTCATTCTAATAGGATGCCTATGCCACACCGCAGTATTGTGGTTTCTAATGTAAAAAGTCAAGTGAAATAAAAAAACTATAACCTTTACAAAACACGATGGAGCAAAATACGCATCCACATCCATTAGTGGCTCTTTTGCCACTTCTCTCCCTTATCGCATTGATTATATGCGCATTAACCCTATTTCCTGACGATGCCCTTGCTGGCGCATCTCAAGTGTCGTTGATGATAGCGACCGCCGTATGCGTGGCATTGTCTATGGCTATCTACAAAACGAAATGGAGCGTTTTCGAGGAGATGATCAAGAAGACCGTTGGAGACGCTGGTGTTTCCATCCTCATTCTTTTGCTCATCGGAATGATGTCTGCCACTTGGATGATCAGTGGCATCGTTCCTACACTCATCTACTATGGCGTACAGATTATGTCGCCGACATTCTTCCTTCCCTGCGCATGCATCATCTCGTCCATCATCTCCGTCATGACAGGAACCTCGTGGACTACCATCGCCACGATTGGTATGGCATTGATGGGTATCGGCACGGCACTCGGCATACCCGCACCCTACACGGCAGGTGCCATCATTTCAGGAGCCTATTTCGGAGATAAACTATCACCGATGAGCGACACCACCGTTTTAGCCTCCACAATGGCAGGTGCAGACCTTTTCTCGCACATTCGCTACATGCTCTACACCACAGTACCCAGCATCACCCTCTCCTTGCTGATGTACCTTGTCTTGGGCTTGTGGTATGACAGCAAACCGATGGAGATTTCAATGTACACCGACGGATTGGAACGAGGATTCAACATCTCCCTTTGGACAATGCTCGTACCCCTCTTCACCGCCTGGTTGATTTACAAGAAAACGCCATCGCTCATCACCCTATTGCTTTCAGCCCTCTCGGCATGCGTCTGTGCCGTCATTTTACAACCCGATGTGCTTGTCAGTATTTCAGGGGAATCAGGGACCTCCATCAAGAGCATTTTTATGGGACTGATGACCACTTGTTACACCTCAACAAACGTAGACACTGGCTATGCTGAGATCAACGATTTGGTATCAACCCGAGGAATGGCAGGAATGTTGAACACGATATGGCTGATTTTGTGCGCTATGTGTTTCGGTTCGTGCATGGTGGCAAGTGGTATGTTGAAGAGTCTGACGCACGTCATGCTGAAAGCCATTCGCAACACAGCCTCATTAGTATGTTCGACGGTGGCAAGCGGATGCCTGCTCAACCTCATCATGGGAGACCAGTTCTTGTCCATCATCATGAACTGCTCCATCTACAAAGAAGAATACGAAGAGCGAGGCTATAGACCCGAATTGTTGAGTCGCTCCACAGAAGACTCTGCCACAGTCACCTCAGTCCTTGTTCCCTGGACAGCCTGTGGAATGACCCAAAGTACAGTTCTCGGCATTGCCACAGTCACCTACCTTCCCTTCTGCTTCTTCTGCATCATCAGTCCGCTGATGAGTTGCTTGGTAGCGATATTGGGGTATGTGCCAGAACCAGTTAAGAAAGAAAACAATTAAACGAGATAGATTTATTTTTTATGAGTACGACATACAGATTGAAGTACTCTCCTCCCCACTCTCAAAACCCCACTTTTCATACGCTCTACCATCGGATACTCAACTGATGTCGTTCCAAACTGAGCGTATGAACGTGCGATATTTTCTTGATTTCCTCCTTCAAAATCAAAAACCTGCAAGCCTAAATTGCGTGCGTAGCGGATGGCTTCCCAGACCAGTAATGACGACGCTCCTGTGGTTTTGCCATCCTGCCGATAAGTCGGTATGAGATAATATGCAGACTGACTATCCCAGACAAGGAAGAGTACAGCCTGCGCTTTACCCTCTTCATCCACTGCCCACAATATCGTACCCTGACCACGCTTCACCGCTTCTCGGCAAAGAGTCAACTCAACCGACTGTCGATTCATATTCCGCTCGCCTTTTTGCGCTAAACAAAAATTATGGAAGTAGAGAAATGATTTCGCAGCCATCGCCCCTTCACGCACCATAATTCCATTCCGCTGAGCCTTTCTAATCTGCCGTTGCTTTGCCGATGAAAAACTTTTAAATAGTTCAGATTCTTCTCTTTGTAAATCAGACAAGACAAAGGTTCTTCGGTTTACACACTCATATCCATTTTTTTCAAAAGAAGACAATATTTTAAAATTCTTTGGAAAAAATTGTTGAAACCATGCAACATTCAGTTCTTCTACCTTCTGATAAACTCGTTCAACGATTGTCTCTATCTGCGCATTCGACAACCCATCTTTTATCCATATTCCATTACACTGCGACAATAATGGTTGCAATATCATCCTAAACCACAGCTTTTTCACAAGCATATAGGGCATAAAAGCAACGATTTCTTGATTCTCTTCAATCAGAATCACATTCCACGCTCTTTCACCTGCAACACACGCTTGCCACCATGCCTGTTGAAACAAAGGAATCTCAGGGTGCTTCTCACAAAATTCTATGTATTTCTCCTTGTCTGTCATATCAAAAAAAGAAGGCTTAACAAATAATGCAAGCCTTCCTTATTTCATTCTAAAATATTATTATTCAAGATGTTACTGAGCCAACAGAATCTCCAAACATTTCTTCAAAGAGTCTCTCCAATAAGGCACTTCAACACCAGCATCCTTGATTTTACGCTTGTTCAAGACGCTATATGCAGGTCTCTCGGCAGCCGTTGGATACTCGTAACTCTCAATCGCACCAACAGGAGTCTTGATTCCAGCAATCTCAAAAATAGCCTTCGTGAAATCGAACCAGCTAATCACTCCCTCATTTGAGAAATGATAAAGTTCAAAACCAGAGAAGCCTTTCTCTAACAACGTCATAATAGCAACAGCCAAATCCGTTGCGTATGTAGGCGTACCCACTTGGTCGAACACAACATTCAGGTGATCTTTCTCCTTACCCAAACGAAGCATCGTCTTCACATAGTTCGCTCCAAACTCACTGTACAACCAGGCTGTTCTGATCACAATGGCGTCACATCCAGACATTTCAACCTCAGTCTCACCCAAACGTTTCGTACGTCCGTAAACACCAATCGGAGCAGGCTTGTCTGTCTCCTTCAATGGCAAACAAGACTTTCCGCCAAACACATAGTCGGTTGAAATATGTACCAACTTTGCGCCTACTTCTTTTGCAACAATGGCTAAGTTCTTTGGACCATCTACATTAATTTTAGCAGCCAAATCCTCACAACTCTCAGCCTTGTCGACCGCAGTGAAAGCAGCGCAGTTAATGATGGCATTGATGTTATTTTTCTTCACCAAATCACGCAATAAGTCAACATTCGTAATGTCGACCTCTGGCATATCAGTGAAAAGGAAATTATTGTTTTTGTAATTACCAGATATCTTTCTAATGGAACTACCCAACTGACCGTTAGCTCCTGTAACCAATATATTCATATCACACAAAACACATTAATCGAACACTACCGCATCCTTCAAAAGTGGATGTTTCTGATCTTTGTCTGAAAGAAGCACTTTCGAGAAATCAATATCCCATTGAATATTGATTTGAGGATCATTGTACATAATTCCAGCATCTGCCTGAGGCGCATACACATTATCAACTTTGTATGTAAAGATAGCCTCCTCACTTCTCACCAAAAATCCATGCGCAAAGCCTCTTGGAATGAACAACTGTCTTTTATTCTCCTCGCTCAACACAACAGCAACGTGCTGACCAAAAGTAGAACTACTCTTGCGAATATCCACGGCAACATCCAAAACCTCGCCTTTGATCACACGCACCAACTTGGCTTGCGACCACTCTCCTTTTTGGTAGTGTAAACCACGAAGTACACCAAAAGAGGACTTTGACTCATTATCTTGCACAAAGTTCACTTTTCCAACATGCTCCTCAAACTCGTTCTGCTTGAAAGCCTCAAAAAAATATCCACGACTATCAGCAAAAACTTTTGGTTCAATCACCCAAACACCTTTTATCTTCTGCTCAATGAAATTCATTGCTATATCTTTTCTAAATATTATTTCCTTTATTTTCTTGCGACAAGAAAACTATCTCTTTTCATCTAATAAAGACAAAATATATTGACCATATTGAGTCTTCGAAAGTTGCTCTCCCAACGTACGCAATTGCCGATCATCAATCCACTTGTTTCGCCAAGCAATCTCCTCAATACAAGCCACATAATAGCCTTGTCGTTTCTGAATGGTTGCCACGAAATTACCAGCCTCCAACAAAGAGTCGCTGTTTCCCGTATCCAACCATGCGAAGCCACGACCAAAGAGTTCCACACTCAAAGTACCCTCTTCCAAATACACCTTATTCAAATCAGTTATCTCATACTCACCTCTTGCAGATGGCTTTATTTTAGCTGCCTTCTCCGTAACCGTCTTATCATAGAAATAAAGGCCAGGAACAGCGTAGTTAGACTTCGGATTTTTCGGTTTTTCCTCCAACGAAATCACTTTTCCTTTCTCATCAAACTCAGCCACGCCGTATGCTGTTGGATCTTTCACATAATATCCAAAGATAGTTGCACCAACACTCTTTTCAGCCGCACGTTTCAGCATCGCAGAGAAATTCTGTCCGTGAAAAAGATTATCGCCCAAAATCAAGCAACCTGCCTCACCATTCAAGAATTCCGCACCCAAAACAAACGCTTGAGCCAATCCATTAGGTGTCTCCTGTACTTTATAGGAGAACGACATACCCAAATCCTTGCCATCACCCAACAACTGACGGAACATCGGCAAATCACGAGGCGTCGAAATTATCAGCACCTCACGAATACCTGCCAACATCAGTGTCGACAAAGGATAGTAAATCATTGGCTTGTCATACACCGGCATGATTTGCTTTGAAATCGCCTTCGAAAGAGGATACAAACGAGTCGCACTTCCCCCCGCCAAAATGATACCTTTCATAGTAAACGAGGATTACTTTGACTTCTTATGTTTCAAAACAACTGTCTCGATGGCGTACTTCAACTCTGCCTTTGACATTGCACCACGACTCATCTCTGGAGACCCCGTCATAGGAACGAACACCAAGAGAGGAATAGAAGTTGCGCCGAAAAGTCTAGCCAACTCAGGCTCCTTGTTTACATCCACCTTATAAATATAGATATCATTTTTGTACTCTTCTGCCAACTCATCCAAATAAGGAGAAATCATACGGCAAGGACCACACCAAGTTGCGAAAAAATCGATCACACATGGCTTGTCGCCCAAATATTTCCAAGCCTTATCAACGTTGACGATTTTCTTATTGAACTCCTCGTAAGTAGGATGAAGCACCTTACCTGAATTACTGTTCTTGTTGTCAGCAGCGAAAGCACACGAAGTTACGCTCAAAAGCAAGCAAACAATCAATGATTTCATTACTCTCATATTCATACTATGTAATATTACGTTTTCGTAAAATGTTAATTTCTCAAAATTAACATTTATTACTAAATAACCGGTAAAAAGCGAGAAATATATTTAAGTATAGACACAAAAAAAGCGACTAACCGAAGCTAATCGCTTTAGAGTTGCGGAGAGGGAGGGATTCGAACCCCCGGTACATTGCTGTACGGCGGTTTTCAAGA
>CAVJCT010000061.1:0-14995 GCA_963648205.1 Flexilinea sp. | reverse complement strand
CAGATCGACAAGATTGACGAGGCGAAAGCGACGCTCCGCACCTTAGTGCAGCGTGCGAAAGCCAAAGTGCTCGACCTCGCCATCCACGGTAAACTCGTGCCTCAACTCCCTGAGGAGGAGAACGCAGCGGAGGTGGTGAAGAGAATCCAAGAAGAACGAAACAAAGACCCGAAACGCAAAAAAACAGAGTCTACTCCAATAAAGGAGGATGAGGTGCCGTTTGAAGTGCCGGAGGGGTGGTGCTGGTGTAGGTTGAAAGATATTTGCATTTTTTTGTCAAGAGGAAAATCTCCAGTTTATAAAGATGATGATGGAACTTACCCTGTATTTGCGCAAAAATGCAACCTTAAAGATGGTGGAATTTCTTTAGATCAAGCCAGATTTTTAGACCCTCAAACTATTAGTAGATGGGGTGATGAGTATAAATTAAGGACAGGAGATGTGTTGATAAATTCAACGGGAACCGGAACTGTGTGTAGAACAAGGTTGTTTCATGAAGATTATCTCGGAAACTATCCTTTTGTCGTTCCAGACTCTCATGTGTCGGTTGTACGGACTTACAATGAAATCGTATCAGAATATATTTATTCATATTTGATTTCTGACATTGCACATAGGCATTTGGAAGAAAATTTGGCTGGCAGTACTAATCAGAAAGAATTGTACATTGGAGTTTTGGAAGACACGTTTGTGCCTCTTCCCCCTCTCTCCGAGCAGCGCCGTATAGTAGCGAAGATAGGGGAGGTGTTTCGGGAGTTGGAGCGGATAGAGGGGAGTTTGTAGGGATGTGTTTTTGAGGATAAGAATGAATTTCTAATCTTCATCCTCCTGCTCGTAATAATACGAGTAGTCTATTCCCTTCATGAAAATCTCTCGGTCATTGATTTTGTCAGTTAACGCTCCGGCAATAAGGCCTTTAATCGGACTGGCATCTGCTACACTGCGTCTCATCGCATCGAGATAGTCGTTCTTGTTTATCTGACTCCAATCAACGCATCGTTTCAGCCGATTTCTCAGTATCAAGTCCAGCCAAATGCGTGTCGACCTGCCATTCTTTCATAAACAAACAGTTTTATACAAATATAACATTTTTATGGGAAAATTTCTAATGATGAACGAGTTGAATGTCTACAATCCCTTCCTCAAAAACTCTAATAGGTGGAGGTGGGTGATGCCGTCAGCGTCGGCTCGTGTCAAGAAGGGTGTCAGCGAAATGACGTACTTCGGATAATCGTCGCGGATGGCTCGCAGATTGCCAAACTCGCGCTCTCGTGTCGCCTCGTCGGCAATGACATAGCTGGCTTGCACATACGCACGCTCGCCATTCGGTTTGTTGCACACAAAGTCTATCTCGCCCACTTGCAACTGACCAACCCTCACCTCGTAGCCCAACCGCACGAGATGCTGATAGATGATGCTCTCAATCACCTTCTCAATGTCGCCCTCTCGTGTGCCTCCTACAATGGCATTGCGCAACCCATGGTCTTCAAAATAGTATTTCTCCTGACTCTCGAACAGTCGCTTCCCATGAATGTCGTAACGGCTCACTTTCTGCATTACAAACGCATCGCAGAGATACGAGATATAGTTGATAATCGCTTGTGAACTAATGGTTTGCCCTTGTCCTCGCATATACTTCGAGATGTTGTTGGCTGAGATGGGCTTGCCTGTGTTGTCGGCAAGGAAAAAGACGAGATTCTCCAAAAACGGCACGTTGCGTATCTCATTTCGCATAATCACATCTTTCAATAAAACCGTGTGGTAGATGTCTTTCAGATACTCGCTCGCTTCCTCCTCTTCCAACCCGATTCTGCGCAATCCGGGCATTCCGCCATACTGAATGTATTGTTTCAAAGCCTCTTCTCCGTCGTTCAGCGAGTGAAACTGCAGAAACTCTAAATAACTGAGCGACTGAATGTAAATCTCCTTGTGCCGCCCTGCCAAAAGGGTGCTTAAATCACTGCTAAGAATATGGGCGTTGCTACCCGTAACGATCACGTCGGTGTTTGGTTCCGTTCGGAAACTTCGCAAGGAACGCTCGAACTCCGCAATGTCCTGCACCTCGTCTATCAAGATGTAGTTGTGCTTGTTCGTTTCCAACTTCTCGCCGAGGTAAGCATTCAAATCCTGGTAGTTGCGGATTGCGTCAAACTCCCTCCGCTCTTTGTCTATGAAGATGACATTGTTCGATGGGTCTTCCGCCTTGAGTTGCCGTATCTGTTTCAGCATATAACTTTTGCCCACTCGCCGTTGCCCCACGAGTACGATAACTTGCTCTTTTCCAAGACTTTTCTCTATTTTGTTGATATAACTCTGTCTTATGATAGTCTCCATATCTGCCGGTTTTGTAATCTATAAGTGATAAACACTGCAAAAATATGACTTTTCTAATCTATAAGTGATAAAATTAGCGAAAATGTGAAGTTTGTAAGGTATGGGTGATGAAATGAGATTTACTGTTTCGTGAACGAATTTGCCATAGATTTGACGTGTATTGCCAAATTTTGTGAAAAAAACTCAAAATCTGCGAAAATATGAAATGATAATCTTATATTTGCAAGACGATAAAAGATAAGTCTATGCTGGTTGAGTTCACAATGCGTAATTTTATGTCTTATAAAGACGAGGTTACATTGAGCATGGTTGCTAGTGCTACTGTTAAGGAGTGCGAGAGCAGTGAGGGTTCTTCCAATGTTTCTGTTTTGGGCAATGGAAAACGGTATCTTCGTAGTGCAGCCATCTATGGTGCAAATGGATCGGGCAAGAGCTCCATCATTATGGCTATTGCTATCTTCAAACAGATGGTGCTTTCTTCTTTTGTTGACGAGAAGATCGTGAAAGACCTGTCATGTCGCTATTATCGTTTTGCGGTTGGATGTGCAAGCGAACCTGTTTCGATGCAAATGATTTTCTTGCACAATGGTCTACGGTATAGGTTAGGATTTGAGGTTGTGCAGGGTGTCGTGCGTTCTGAATGGCTTTATGTGCTTCTCAATGGGAGTAATAAGGAAAGTTATTGCTTTAAGCGCGATGGCCAGGATATCAAGGTAAATAGTAAGGTTCTGAAGGGGGCTGGGGGCGTTTCGTCAAGAACAAGAACGGATGCACTGTTTTTGTCTACTGCGGCTCAATTCAATGTTGAGGTGGCACTGTCAATCAAGAATTGGTTCTCCAACCACTTGACTATACTCTCGGGTTTGGACGACACTTTGGCGTATACTGCGGAGACTTTCATGCAAAACACTCAAATACGAAATCAAATTCTTCGTCTCATTAATATTGTGGACAGTTGCATAAAAGAGGTTAATGTTGAACGATTGGATGGAGTGGCTACGCAAAATCTACCGTTCGAGATCCGTGCAACGCATGAGATGTTTGAGAAAGACAATGTTATTGGCTCTGAATCTTTGGATTTCAAATTTGAATCGTTGGGAACGACAAAATTGTTTGCTCTTTTGGGTCCGTTTCTGACGACTATTTTACATGGTGGGGTTCTACTTGTAGACGAGTTTGGCGCTAGTATGCATACGCAGCTGTCAATGGAACTGCTCAAACTGTTTTATAGTACAATGAACATGAACGGTGCACAGTTGATCGTTACAACACACGACACCAACCTCTTGCGTCGCGACCTCTTGCGTCGTGACCAAATTTGGTTCTCTGAAAAGAATGAGAAAGGCTTTTCGGATTTATATTCTTTGGTGGAATATAAAGTAAATCAAGCTAATAGCGTTCGCAATGACGCATCTTTCTCAAAAGACTATCTGTTGGGACGATATGGCGCAATCCCGTATTTTGGAAATTTGGATAAGTTTATTATGGACTATGGTAACAAAAAAGAAGAGTAAATTTGAAGAAAAATATAAAAGTTCATCTCCAATTGATAGTCGCATTGCGAATATTAGGACGGAAAGATGCATAAAAGATGATTTGCCTAAGTTGTCATTGAATTTCAAAGACTTTGATTTCAACCAATGTCCGCCAGGTCAAACGTTAGAGGAGTGGCAAACTGAAGGTAAACTATCTGTTTTGGTGAATAAATTCATTGATGTATGTTCCTATAATAGGGTTGAGGCAGAACAGTTGCAACTGTTGAAAATCTATGGGGAGTTCCCTTCAAATAGTGAATTTAAAGTTCCTTCTCATATTGAGGGCGATGTTGTGTGGGGTACTATCCAACGTGTTGGCGGTCAAAAACCAAGATTGGCAGGCTACATTATTGGTTCAACCTTCTATCCTGTGTTCTTGGACAAAAATCATCGTTTCTTTCCTTCGGAGAAAAAACATACATGATTGAATGGTCGGTGTAAGTGAAGAAAGTAATGTTCAAATTTTACAAATTTTAAGTGCAAAAATTCTTCAAAATTGAATCCAAGTCCTTACATTTGTCTTGACGAAATTTCTCGTTAAGATAAACTATTGTGTATGAAACATTTTACTCTAACCTCCCAATACGATGCTCTCACCCTCCACGCACTCCTCATCGAGCCGTCTGGCGAGCCGAAAGCCGTCTTCCAACTCGTGCATGGTATGTGCGAGCATAAGGAACGTTATATCCCTTTCATGGAATTTATGGCCTCCAACGGCTATCTGTGCGTCATCCACGACCATCGCGGCCATGGCGAGAGTGTCAAATCGCCTTCCGACTATGGCTATATGTACTCGGGCGGCGCCAAAGCCCTCGTCGAGGATGTGAAATTGGTGAACGACTACATCGTACAGCATTATCCTGGAAAGAAAATCTTCTTGTTGGGTCATAGCATGGGTTCGATGGTGGTGCGCAACTATGTTCGCAAATATGACAACAACCTCTCTGGTCTCATCGTCTGTGGTAGTCCAAGTTACCGTTTCGGCTGTCCTTTCGCTATCGTGCTGGTCAACGTGATGGGGCTGTTCTTGGGTATGCGCTACAAGAGCGAATTTGTGAAGAAACTCACTTTCGGTCATTATTTAGACCATATTCCCGATGCAAAATCGCAGCATTCGTGGCTCTGCACCGATGATTCTGTTGTCGAAGCCTATGATGCTGACCCTCTCTGCGGTTTCAGCTTCTCGCTCTGTGGCAACCGCTCCTCTTTCTTGCTGATGTGGCGCACCTACAACCGCCTCAGTTGGAACTCGCATTTCGGTAGAAAGGTAAATGCGGATATGCCGATCTATTTCATCGGCGGAACGGAGGACCCGTGCATTGACGGAGCAGAAAACTTCGCTGATGCCGTGCAGACAATGCGCAATGTGGGCTACAAGACAGTCGATTCGCGCCTCTTCCCGGGTATGCGCCACGAAATCTTGAACGAAAAAGAAAAACAGACCGTCTGGCAGTCTGTTTTGGATTGGTTGGAGAAAAACCGCTAAGGTCTCTCTCCAACCGGTAGGGTAGTGCTTTTAGAAGCAGTAGCGCAGATAACTGATGATGTTGCTGGCAATCAGTGTCTCTTCCGACTCTTCTTGCTCTACTGCTATGTCTGCAGCGTCGCCATGGATGAAGACACCCACCACGGCTGCCACATGGGGCTGGTAATTCTGTGCCAACAACGAGGTGAGGATTCCTGTCAGCACGTCGCCACTGCCTGCCGTCGCCATACCCGAATTGCCTGAACTGTTGATGAACAGTTGGCCATTCGGAAGGGAAACACTGCTATACGCGCCTTTCAACACGATGATGACTTCCTTCTCTTGCGAAATTCGCATTTGCTCCATCCAAGCCTCATAACCTGATATTTTTCTGCCTACTAAACGCTCAAACTCCTTTGGATGTGGCGTTAAGATGGTGTACTTGGGGATGAACTCCCAATATTCGGGGTGTTGCGACAGAATATTGAGCGCGTCTGCATCCATCACCAAATTCTTAGGCTTCTTCTTCAACAAATCAAGCAACGCTGCCGCACTCTCTTCGTTTTGCCCTAATCCAGGACCAACTCCCACTGCCGAATATTTCTCTATCGAGTCTATTCCTGTGAAATGTTCCTCGTCTTTGTCCAACGAAAGAATCACCTCTGGAATGGAAATCTGCAGAATATCGCACCCTTTGCGTGGTACATGCGCCGTTACGAGTCCGCAACCGCTCTTCAATGCTGCTTTGCTGCTCAAAACGGCTGCTCCCATCATGCCATACTGCCCTGCAACGATCAACGCATGCCCATATGTACCTTTATGCGAAAAACGTTTGCGGGGTTGTATACACTTTCTTATGTCATCTTTCTCTACAAGTATGAAAGGAGTTTCTGTCTCTTCTAATGCGTGCGTGTTTAGTCCGAATTTTACTTCAACCCAATTTCCTAAAAATTTCTGATTCTCAGCAAGATAGCAACAGGGTTTCGTTACGCCTAATACATACGAATAGTCTGCTTTGACAATCGTTTCTTCGTTATTCGCACCATTGCCTTCGCCGAACAGTCCTGAGGGTAGGTCGATAGAGTAGACTTTCGTATTCTTGTCGTGTTGATTGATTTTCTTCACAATGTCGGCATACACTCCCTCCAACGGACGGTTCAGTCCACTGCCAAACAGTCCATCAATGATGTTGCAGCCTTCTGGAATCTTGATCTCATCGGCAGTGGTAACAATTTGTATCTCCTCCTCATCCTTGATGAGTCGCTTGTAGGCTTTCGTACAGTCGGGTGACAATTTTTTATTGTCGGGGTTGACGAGGTAGATGGTGCAACTCTGTTCGTGTCCTACCAAATCGTATGCTACACACAAGGCATCTCCACCATTATTGCCAGTTCCTGCTATGACGATATTTTCTACCTCATATTCCAAATCGTACTCCATTCGTGAATAGAGCTCTCTCGTCGCACGTTTCATCAAATCAAATGATTTAATGGGCTCGTACTTTATCGTCAACGCATCTATCTGCTTGACTTGCTCGGCTTTGTAAATTCTTTTCATTGTTGTTTTTTTTGATTTTATTCTTCGTCTTCGTCAAAGTCGTTAAACAATTCGATTTCTGAATCTATCTCCGTGCTGTCAGTCGGATTTCCTTTCAGCAGCGCCTTGGCTGGACCTGTGATGCGCACGTTGGGAACAAGCGATGCTGTGTCTTGCTCCGTGATGATTTCGTGGCGCAACAGTTTGCTTGAAATTAGATTGTAATATCCTTCCAAAAATGGCTTAAGATTCTGATTTTCATCGAAATACCACATGAACTTTTTCGGTTTCGGAATGATGCTCGCCATGTAAATAGATTCCGCAATGGTCAGTTCTTTAGGAGTTTTATTGAAGAAATATTTAGCGGCTTGTTTCGCTCCATACACGTGTGGTCCCCATTCGATGATGTTGAGGTATATCTCAAACATTCGCTCCTTGCTGAGCAGTCTGTTATTTTCAATCAACCACACAATGAGCGATTCTTCCAATTTTCTTGCTAATGTTTTTTCTCTGCTAAGCCACAGATTCTTAACGAGTTGCATCGAAATAGTGCTTCCGCCTCGTGCGAATTTCTTAGTTTTGATATTCTTAATGATGGATTCTCTCAGCGCGAATTCTAAAAATCCTTTGTGATGGAAGAATTGCCCGTCTTCCGAGTACAAAATGGAATGGGTCAGGTAGGGCGACACATCGTCTATCTTCACAAAATTCGGATTGCTTTCGCCAATCGTGAAGGTGTCTACCAACACGCCTTTTTCATAGTAGTGATACATAAACGGCGCATTGGCTCTGCGAAAGTCGGTCTTGCCAAACTGCGTGATTTTGAACTGGTTAGGTGTCAGAGATGATGAAAATTCCAAACTGTCGATCTGGTCGCTCTCCACCTTGAAATGAAACTGGTAACTGAGTTTCCCCTCGGTTTTTATTCCTTTCAGATTATTACACAACCCTTCGGGAATGGCATCGAACAGCTCTTGTGCGTCAAAATCTTTTCTGCTCAGATTGAACTCTATCTTCTGCACGGAGTCTTTGGTTTGCCAGTCTAAATAGGGGTGAAGGGAAAAATGGTTGATGGTCATCGTGCTACTGCTGTCAATCTCAATGTGGTTGGCAGAGACAAAACTCTCAAAATCAAGCGAAAACTGTTGGCAATGGATGGTTTCACTGCAAATCTTTTTGTTGTTCAACTGCGAATTGAACACCGCTGCGTGTCCTTCTACTTTCACTTTCTCATCGTCTTTATCCACCGAAATGGCCATTTTTAGGGTGTCGAAGGCTATGTCCGTGTCGAATTTTTTCTTGATATAGGCGAAGGTGATGCTGTCTTGCAATGCGTAAAACTGAAATTTCGTCAAGTCGGATGGCTTTTTGCCTAATTTTCCTTCTAAAATGTAATAGTTTTCTTTCTCTTCTTTTACGCTATCGACGGCATTCGCATTTTCTTCTTCTGAAAATTTTTCGTCTAAATGAAGGGTCGCCTTAAATTCTCGTTCCTCTAAAGTGGCTTCGGGCATGTAAACGGATAGGATCATGCTATCGGTCGCCAGTGTCGTCTTCCACTCATTGAATCGTATCTCTTTGGGTGCTTTCCGTGTGATCAGACCATATATCTTGGCTAATTTGTCAGTCTTGCGCACTACCTTCGCATGCTGTTGTTCTGCTTCGCTTTTTTTCTCTGGGTTTTCGTTTTTCCATAGCAAAAACTGGTAGTTCTTATACTCTTTTTTATGTGTTACGTTGAGGCTGATGCCTTGTGCTTCCGTGCCGGTTATTTTCACCTCTCCGTGCAACAGATACACCGGATTCAGTCTCACTCTCAACATCTCAACATTCAGCAACGTGTCGTTCTCTGGCGATATGAGCGACATCCCATGCAACGTGATAATCGAAAGTCCATCTACTTTGAGATCCTGAAAGGAAATTTTTCCTCCTGTTTTCTCTTCAAATCGTGTGAACTCCTTGTAGAGTGCCGACTCTACTATCGCTTCTCGCTTCACAAAGATAAGCAGGGCAAGCATCGCCAACACAAAGACAATGCTCACTCCGATCAGACTGCGTTTCTTGTTTTTCATGGGCTACGTTGCTTCGTTTCGTTATTTTTCTTCTTGATACCAACCGGCGTACATCTGGTAGCCGTCTGCCGATTTCTGCATCATCGCATGGGCTTGCTCGGGCGATAACTCCTTGATCTTCTTCGCCGGAATGCCTGCGTAGATGCTATTGGGTTCTACAATCGTGTTTTTGGTTACCACCGCCCCTGCGGCGATAATGGTGTTCTCGCCAATCTCGGCATTGTCCAAAACCACCGAGCCCATGCCAATCAGACAGTTATTGCCGATTTTCGCTCCATGCACGATGGCATTGTGCCCCACCGTAACATTGTCGCCAATCTGCACCGTCGAACTGCCATACGAGGCGTGCAATACACATCCGTCTTGTATGTTCGAATTCTTGCCGATATGGATCAAACCGACATCGCCTCGCAATATCGCTCCAAACCACACGCTACTGTTCTCTTCTATCTCAACCTCACCGATTATCGTCGCATTTTCTGCCAAATATACATTCTCCGCAATCTTCGGCTCCATTCCTTTGATACTCTTTATTAATGCCATCTTCTCTCGCTTTTATTAGCCTTATTTTATGGTTTAGCCGCTATACGAACGCTCTCGTACAGCGGCTAACTATCTTTATCTCTCTTCTTTATTTCTTCTTTTTATCCTTGCCAGACTTCGACGCTTTCGCCGACTTCGAATTGTTATCCGAATCATCGCTTATTCCTCGCAATTTATTAACCGTCTTCTGGTCTAATCCTTTGCGCACAATCAACTCCTCGTTCAAAATCATATCGAGCGTGTTCGTGTCAATTTTCTTAGCGATAATCTTTCTGTCTTTATCCAACAAATACAAGCCTGGGGTCGCTGAGGTGTCGTAATACTCCCAGAACCATGATTCTCTGTATGGATCCCATACATTCACCCAATCTTCCAAATGATGCTTGTGTACGAAGTCCATCCACTCCTGACGATCGGTCTGCGTGTAAACGGCAAACACTTCAAAGCCTAAGTTCTTGTATTTTGAATAGACGGTGTCGTGCAAGATTGGGGTGGTGTGACGGCAGTGTCCGCAGCTTGGCTCGAAGAAATAAACCAACACAACTTCTGCTGTCTGCTTGCTCAATTTCGAGAATGCATCGGTCGAATCTCTTACCAACAAGTCTCTGGCTGGCATTCCTACCATGCAATAACGTATCTTCTTCGCCTCTTTCCTCAAAGTGTTCACCCATGCGGTGTCTGCCCATGTGGCTAAGCCTGAGAAATAATACTTCTCGGCGATCATATACCACATCTTATCCATTCCCATCATCTTGCTCGAAATTCCATAGTTGATCATCTTGCTGGTCATAACCTGGAAAGTCAAACTGTCGCCACGGCTCTTCTCAATCATATTGAAGGCGGCGTCTACCAACGTGTCTGGGTCTTGCAAAATATGATGACTGATATACTCGTCCACCATGTTTGGATAGTATGGGGTGCGCAAGAATCTTCTATCACTCATATTGATATTGTCAAAATAGTGATGCTTGAAGTATTGGTATCTTGCTCTTCCTCTTACTGAGTCGGGCAAATTTTCCATCAATGGGGTCTCCACTGGCATCGTTCCTTTGATATATGCGCCTAAAAAGTCGTTCTGGTGTGCATCCAAAACGCTCTTCTGATGGGCTTGCACCTCCTCCGTCATCTTGTCAATCGTGCCATAAAACTCCGCTGAGTCAATCTTCATTTTATGGTACTTGTTTGTCAATTCTCTACGCTGCTTGTTCATGTCTCCTAAGAAACTGAAATAGCCCTGAAAATCAACACTTTCTGACGCTCCTTCTACTTTGTATTCGTTGATCTTTGCTGTGTCGACAGTCAATTTGATGTTCTGGTCTTTACCAATCAAAAGGTCGAAATATTTGTTGGCATTGAAATAGACAATGTAGAGTCCTTCGTCTAATTTCTCTGGCTTCGAGAATGCTCCCATTCCCTTCGCATTCAACACGGTCGTGTCGCACGAATAGGTCTTTCCATTCATATAATAGGCCAAAAATACAGTGTCGTTCTGCATCTTGCTGACCGAAATCTGAATGTTGTAGCCATCATGATTCCCACTCTTCGCAGTCGTTTTCTTGGCTGTGGTCGTCTTCTTGGTTGTAGTCGTTTTTGTCGATGTCTTTGATGATGCCGTCGCTCCCGTGTATCCATCTGCTCCCATCATCGATAGGGTAGTGAACACGGCAAGTAATGAAACTAAAACTTTTCTCATTTCTATCGTTTTACTATATCGTTTTTTCTTTTCCTATTTTCTATAACGTATGTTTTGCGAAAATAGTTAAATCTTACCATATAAAAGTGCTATCACTCGCGTTTTCACACCTTTTTTGTCTCCTCTTTCAGCCAATTCAAAATTTTCTCCTCTTTTATATAGGGTGAAATTTTCTCATATACTCGCTGATTGTATTGATTTACCCACGCTATCTCTTTCTCTGTCAACATCTTAACGTTGATGAGTTTCCTGTTGTATGGGAAGAGGGTTACGGTTTCAAACTGCAAAAACTTGCCAAACTCATTCTCCTCAAACGGACGGACAATCATCATATTCTCGATTCTTATGCCGTGTTTCCCCGTCCGATAAACGCCTGGCTCATCCGAAAGTATCATGTTGATTTCCAACGGAATATTCGTTCCTCTCGCACTGATTCTCTGCGGACCTTCATGGACGCACAAGAAATGTCCAATGCCGTGGCCTGTGCCATGTCCGTAATTCATTCCTTCATTCCACAACTGCGCATGGGCAATGGCATCCAACTGATGTCCGCTTGTTCCGTAAGGGAATTTCACGGTTGCCAAAGCGATATGTCCCTTCAAAACGGCAGTGTAATCGTGCTTCTGCTCTTCCGTTGGTTCTCCAAAACAGAATACGCGTGTGATATCTGTCGTGCCGTCTAAATAACTGGCTCCCGAATCTACCAACAACAACCCATCTTTGCCTATCTCACTGCAATTTTCCTCCGTCGCCGAATAATGCACAATTGCTCCGTTCGCTCCGTATCCCGCTATCGTCGAAAAACTTTCACAGAAAAAGTCCGCTTGCTCACTTCTATGTCGCTTCAAAATCTCTGCCACGTCAACTTCCGTAACTCGCTGATTTTCTTCTACTTTTCCCGTCAATTCATAGAATGCTTTGACCAACGCCACACCATCTTTTACTTGTGCGTTTCTCAAATTCTGCGTCTCAACGTCATTCTTCACCGCTTTCAACGCCTGCACTGGCGATACTTCATTGATAATCGTCTCAGGCAATTTCTCCTCTCCCTCATAATTATCTCCAAGGATGCAAAGGAAAATATGTGCATTCGTCAGATTTAAATCAATTGAAATCTTCTTTTTACTAAATGCAACTTCGCTCAATAGAAATTTATCAATATTATCGTAATCTACAACGGTGATATTTTCTTTCTTGAGATATGCTTTTACGTTTGCAGATACTTTTTTCTCTTTTATAAATAAGTATGAATCTTTTCTTCCCAACAATGCGTAGGCAATCGCTACTGGCGTATAAGGCGTGTCCGCTCCTCGCAAATTAAACGTCCACGCAATCTCCTCCAACGACGAAAGGAAAAGATAGTCTGCTTCGGTCTGCTCGAAAATTCTTTTTCTCTTCGACTGAAAATCTTCTCCCGAAAGTTTGTCCTCATACAGAAATATCTCACTGTCAGGCAATTCCTCCATTCCTTCCGTAGAGATAAAACTTTCTGTAAGTTCTATTTTAATCTCTTTGGATAAGCTTTCAATCTTCTTTAAATCATTGATAGAGAACAACAAAGGGTCAAAAACAATGTATGGTTTTGTCTCTCCATAATTCTTTTTAATAAGGTCTTCCCAAGTGATGTCAGATTCCTCTTTCATCATTTGGATGCCCGTTCCCTTCAACTCTTTCTCCGCCTGAAGGTAATACCGCGAGTCCGTCCACAAATAGTCTCCTCGGTCTGACAACATCAAAAATGCATTCGATCCGCTAAATCCCGATACATATTTTATATATCGCCAGTGTTCTGCTGGATACTCGCTGAAATGTGGGTCGTTATGGGGCAACAAATAGACGTTGATGCCTTTTTCCTTCATCAACGTTTTTACCTCTTTGATCCGTTCTATGGGTGTGCTTTGTGCCATATCTTCTGTCTTTTCTTGCAAAATTAGAAAAATCCACACAAAATTCACTCTTTTTTTTGTAGTGTAAAAAACAATTTCTATTTTTGCGGTCGCTTTTGGAATATAGTCGTACTTTATTCTGAAGACGATAGTTTTGTAAATAACAAAGTAATTAAATAAGATTATGATCGTAGTTCCAGTAAAAGAAGGCGAGAACATAGAAAAAGCCTTAAAAAAATTCAAAAGAAAGTTTGAGAAAACAGGTGTCATCAAGGAATTGAGAGCAAGACAGCAATTCGAAAAACCATCTGTTCTTAAACGTCAACAAAAGATTCACGCAATCTATGTTCAACAATTAAGAAGAGCTGAAGAATAATATATTTCTTTTGAAGTCTGTTAAGGGTGTGATTTCTATCACGCCCTTTTCTTTTTTTTCACATTTTTTAGAAAAAAAATAGGTTAAGTTTGCTTTGTTTATAAAATAGTCCTATTTTCGTAATGCACTTAAACGCAAGTGGTCTTTTAATTATCGGTATTCTGTTGGAACGAAGTACTCAAGATGTTAATCGAAAAATTTCTCCAATATATTAGGTATGAAAGATGTCTTTCTGAACATACCTGCCTTTCTTATCAAACGGATTTGCTCCAGTTTGATGACTATATGAAGGGCTTGTTCGGCGACGTTTTCGATTATAAAGAGGTCTCTACCAATGATATTCGTTCTTGGATCGTCAGTTTGATGAAGAAAGGAGAAAAGTCGAGCAGCGTCTGTAGAAAACTTTCTGCTCTTCGCTCTTTCTACCAGTACCTCTCAAGACAAGGTCTTGTGAAGGTCTCTCCAATGAAAGGCATTGTTCCTCCGAAACGTGAGAAACGCTTGCCCGTCTTCATTAAAGATAGTGAAATGGACGACCTTTTAGACGGCGAGGCTTCCAACGTCTTCCCAGATGATTTCGAAGGTGTTCGTAATCGTGTTATTATCGAAACTTTCTACACTTTGGGCATTCGTTGCGCAGAACTGATAGGGATGAAGGATGAGGATGTGGATTTTTCGGAGATGGTGGTAAAGGTGTTTGGAAAAGGAAAGAAACAGCGTTTAATACCCTTTGGCGACACATTAAAAAAATCATTCGAGGTCTACCTTCAAAAACGGAAGGAAGTGATGCTCACCGACGAAAAAGGTTTCTTTTTCCGACGTGAAAATGGGGAGCAACTCTATCCAATGCTTGTCTACCGTATCGTTCATCAAAGTCTGGCTTTAGTGAGTGCGCAAAAAAAGAAAAGTCCGCACGTGCTTCGTCATACGTTCGCTACTTCTATGCTAAACAATGGCGCCGAAATCAACGCGGTAAAAGAGTTACTCGGACATTCTAATTTAGCTGCGACAGAGATATACACCCATTTGACTTTCGAGCAGTTGCAAAAGATTTATAAACAAGCTCATCCTCGAGCATAAAATTATGGAGGGAAAGATTATGAAGGTTACAGTAAAGGCTATTCATTTTGATGTAAAGGCTAGTTTGGAGGAGTTTATTCAGAAGAAAGTTGCTAAGTTGGAGCAATACTCAGACAAGATCACTACTGTCGACGTGAACTTGCAAGTGGTTAAGCCAGAGACTTCTAACAATAAAGAGGTGCTCTTGAAGGTCTTGGTCCCAGGCAACGAGTTAGTAGTAACCAAAACGGCTGATTCTTTCGAGGAGGCATTCGATAATGCTATGGACGCTATGATCCGTTCTATCCAAAAAGCAAAGGAGAAAGCCAACGAATCAAAAAAATAAGCAAAAAAATGTCTGAATATTTTGTCAGATAAAAAATAATGCCTACATTTGCGCACCATTTCGGAAGAACGCTTTTTGAGTGGTGCGTAAATTTTGCCTCTTTAGCTCAGTTGGCCAGAGCACGTGATTTGTAATCTCGGGGTCGTTGGT
>CAVJCT010000060.1:0-5416 GCA_963648205.1 Flexilinea sp. | reverse complement strand
AGGCTTTTCAATTTCCTTCTCTCTATATATCGAATATATCCTATTTATAATAAGCAAACCTTTGACTCTTTCCCATTTCATATCATACACACTCACTTCATGTGTTTTATTAGATGATATGTGACAAAAGAAAGGAGTACCATCACAACACCAAAACTTATAGTTCAGCAACTCTCCATCGACCCTTTCGGTCTTTAAAAGAACCTCACCTATAATTTTTCTTTTTATATTCTTATACGACCACTCACGCCAAATTTTGTAATAATCTTCTTTAAGACCTTTTCTAAGTCCTTCTTTTACCCTTTCAACATTCATCTGAGACTTATCCTCACAAATATACATACCTGTGCCTGAATTGTGATTACACTTCAAAACGAATTGGTCAGGGAGAGCATCAAAATCAATGTCATCGGGGTTGTTCCAAACACCCAAAGTAGGCACTATGTATTTCTCACCTATTATCTTCGCAGCATATTCTTTCACTTCAACCTTATCAGCCATCACACAATATTCCGGCCTATGATCGTTGAGTTTCAACCATTGTAATTTTTCGCCCAAAGTCTTCGGATTATTTAAGTCGGGCCATACTCCAACGCTCAGGCGATATATCATTCGAACATACCAAGAATCCGGAATCCATCCACCAAAATTGACTAAAATATAGATAGCAACTACCTCTGGAGAATTCCACAGATGATATAATAATCTTTTTATCTTATTCATATATTTATTTTTTTATCACGCAATCGTCTCTTCTCAAACAACCAAGGATGTATCCCAAAGCAGAAAATGTTATCACATCCATAGAGGAATACGACATTGAGAACAACGACTTCATTATAATTACAATAGAAACCATAAATAAAATATAGACCTGGTCATTCCACACTTTTCTATTTATATAAGTCTTTATTATTGAACAAATGTAAACAAAATAGACTACGACACCTATAATTCCCTGATTTGTAGCCAATTCCAACCAATCGCAATGAGCCATATTTTTTCTTGTAACAACCATCGTTGCTAAAGCTCCCCTCCCGAATATAAATTGCAAGTCCGTTGTATCTTCAAAGAAAGCCCATATCAAGGTTGAATACAGTTCGTCTCTTCCTGAAGTGTACCCATTCATCGTCTTATAGAGACGATTTTGAAAATAATAATTGGTATTTTCCAAATAAATGAACAACAAAGTAATTATCGAAATCGAGGAAATTACAAGCAAAATCGTCTTTAATTTGTTTCTTCCTCTTTTGTAACTCCATAAAAAATACACGACAAGCAAAACGAACATAACCAAAATGGCTCCTCTTTTCATCGACATAATGGTTAACAAAGAAAAAAACAAAACCATACCATTCTGTAACCCTTTTCTATCCTCAAACAACAACATTAGAGGAATCATAGCCACACAAAGATACCCTCCGTTGTTTGTCATCACAATAGAATCATTTTGAAAAAGAAACAACACAAAATTTACGATGACATAAACAGAAAAAGCGATTGTGAGTCTTCGCATCACAGAAGAAGTCAAAACACCTTTTATGGCATAGTAATAAAAAAAATAGACTGGTAGCAATGTACAATAAATACGTTTTAAATAATTGTATCGAGCCTCCTCTATGTACAAAGAATCATCGAACAAAAAAATCACCCCATAAATTGTCAAAAGCAATATTAAAGCATCTAAAGAAAGAATAAACATTGAAATCTTGTTTTTCTGTATGCTCGCTTCTGGCACATGACAGAGTATGACATAAAACAAAGAAACCAATATCAGTCCGGCTACCCACAATGTTGACACCAAAGACCCTTCGAGATGGAACAGACTCTGCAAATAATACAAAATCCATCCCCCCGTATACAAATATACCTTCGTCGAGTCTTTCATACTTTATTATTGTTCTCTAAGCGTTTTCAGTACGACTTCACCTACCATCTTTAAGGTGGTAGGATCTATATTTTCGGGCGTATCTTGCTGGGTGTGCCATGTATCCGGGAAACCACGCTCGGAATGATAGTCGATGATGTCGATGGTCGGGATTCTTGCGAAAAGGTTGATGTAATAGTGATCATCCATAATCGAGCCAGACTTTTGCGGAACGAAGGCGTTGCTATAACCTAACTGCTGCGCATTTTGCCAAACCTGACGCAAACGCGCCTCTGCGAAATAAAGCGACACCTCGTCGAATCCGAAAAACGGTGTTTTGCCTCCCACCATATCCAATAGAATTCCCCATTCGGGTTTTCCACTCTTATAATATGGATTTTTAGACAAATATTGTGAACCCAAACACCAAGTGTCCTCTTTCTCGCCCACTTCAAACGAAGGCTGACCACCATCTTCTAAATCTAAGAAAACAATGTCCACACCTAAAGAATCATTTTCTAATTGCAACTGGCGAGCCACCTCTAACAACACTGCCACTCCACTGGCACCGTCATTCGCTCCCATCACAGGTTGCCGCCAATTCTCCTTCTCGTCATTGTCCGAAACTGGGCGGCAATCCCAATGGGCAAACAGTGCCACCCTTCGCATTATCTCGGGGTGAATCTGACCAATCAAATTAACACCACTCCACGTTTCTCCAGCGTAATTGACGGCCTCAAAATTCTGCGCAATAACCGTATCGCAATACAAATTCAGTTGCTGTTGCAAGTAAGCCGCACATTGTTTATGAGCCTCCGACATAGGTGTTCGACAGCCAAAATCGCACTGTTTTTTTAGAAATGACATTGCACTATCGGCATCAAATGCAGGATGCCCAATCGATGGTTTTGCAGATTCCGTTGTGTCGACCACACTCGATATTGAATTATTCTCACTCTTATTTGAGCCACAAGACGGAAGTCCCATTGCCAATAAAAATACTATTGCAGACTGTATGATTTTCATAAACAAACCAATAATCAGAAACAAAAAAAGGAGGTTTTTCAACCTCCTTTTCAGTAGCGGATCCGGGATTCGAACCCGGGTCTAAGCCGTGAGAGAGCTACGTGCTGGACCCCTACACTAATCCGCCATTTCATTTGTCTTTAGAACTCACTCGCCTTATCAGCGTGTCGTTTTCTTTTTGACGTTGCAAAGATACAGCCTTTTTCGTTACCGCCAAACTTTTCTTTCACTTTTTTTACAAAATTTTTATAATTAATTGATAACTCATTAATCCTCAACGACTTAATTTTTGTTTTTCTTGTCGCATTTTACACTTTGCCCCATCAAGACTGAAGATTACATTCTCACGTTTAAAATTCCGTATTTTTCCCACTTTGCCACTTTGCCACTTTCTATTTTATTAGTACTTTTGCAAATTGGAAAATTTGTATAGCAGATCAAAATAAAGACAATTATATTATGCGCAAACGTATACTTAAAACTATGCGACACATACTCATATTATTCTCAGGGCTTTTAACTCTGTGCGCCTCTGTTTCAGCAGCCGACAGCAATGTTAGCACACCGAACATGAGTTTCGAAAATGGAAATTTCGACAACTGGACGAGGGAATATGCATACTTTGGAATGGCTAATATCGGATCTTCTGGTTCTTCCAAATTTGTATTTTCAAGTTTAATGACGGGAGCGCAATCACCAACAGGAGACAAAGATTCTTGGACGACGACAAACACGACCCAAACGAACACCATCCATGGATCATTTGAGATTATGTCATCTGCTGCTAACGACCACAACGTGGCTTGTAACAACTTGACGCAGATACCATCAGGAGCGCAATATTCTGTAAAGATTGGATCTGAAGATGCAGTAGAATGTCAATACGATGAAGCCAATAACCGATACAAACGTGCAATGGCAGAGCGAATGACCTACAAGTTTGTCGTTGACGAGAATTCTTCATTGCTCACCTATAAGTATGCGGTTGTTATGACTGGAGTATCAGAGACTGACAAGCATACCATGCCTTCGGATGCGCAAGCCCCATTCGCAATTCTGATTAAAGATGCAAATGGAAATGAGTTATGTGCCTCTTCCAAAGTATATGGTGCAACCGGAATGCAAGCTGCAAGCACAAAGCAAATGAAGCAAGATGGTTGTCTAATATGTAAGATAAAAGACAAATATGTGGACAAAACTGGTTCTTGTGGAAACAAGCCAGAGACCGTAAACACACTTGACTATTGTTCAACTTGCGCCAATGCAGAGTCTCAAGTAGGATTCAAGTGTAACAGTTACGCGAAATACAAAGGAAAGGTTACACATGATACATGTTATCAGAAAGGGATGGTAACAACTTGGGTCAGAGGCAATAGTAGAGAGAGCAACTGGTATAATTGCGAAGAAACCGATGCAAACGGGAATTGTACAAAACTAACCCGTTCAGAGAAGGAATGCAAGAAGTGGAGAGGGTTCAGCTGTAAGGAGTGGAATTGGAAGACAATTACAGTTGATGCCGAAGACCAATACAAAGACGACAATGGAGCAGACGTACGATTCCAAAAAGACCAATGGTGGGACTTTTGGTACTTTTGGGATGTCGTTGAGAAACAGGTTGAAAAATGCATAACACACGGAGATACCACACACGATACAATCTACGCCGTTTGTACCGATTGCGAGTGGAGAGAGTTAGCAGAACGAACAATCAAATTTGGAGCAGAAGGCAACTCTTCGGAAGACAATAACATTGCATATAACTGTGTAGACAAGGGGGGTACATGCGAAGAAGCCAATACATCATACACAAACACAGCCTGTCTCCAGTCTTATTTGTCACAGAGTGAATTAGCCACCACCTACTTCAAAGACTGGACAACGATTTCTGTTGACCTCAGAAAGTATATCGGTCAGGAAATAACTTTTGAAGTCATAAACCACGATTGTTTGGAAAAAGTCAATATGTGTTCCGAATGTGGATACCCCACTTCAAGCAGTAATTGTACTCACTCTGGGTGTAAATACCAAGGGAAATCCGATAAAGTCAAAGTCAATTACTTGGCCGGTTCTCACCGCACCTACGGTTACTTCACAGCGGAGACGAAGAAGTTTGAGACCAACATCAAGAACTGTGGAAGCGGTGTAATCACATTGACTGCTCCTGAAGGCTTTGACAACTATACTTGGTCAAGCGGATTGACTCAAGATGGAACGAACAGCAATGTTGCTACTATCGATACGGCTAACGTTGTCGAGGGACAAGAATATTCTGTTACAATGTCTTCTAACGACAAAGACAAGAACTTGATTAGTTCAGGCAACAAGTGTACTGAAACGACAGACCGATTCACTTTGAAGAGAACTCCAGTGAAGCAGAGTATCAAAAACGACATCGCCTGCTACAACGAAGTGGTTTTCGATGATAAATCTGAAATTAAGGAGATCCAATATAATAAGTATAATCCGGTAACTGGAGAATTTGAGATGGTGGATTATAAGCCAGACTCTATTCTTTACCAGATT